>NZ_JAWRWY010000001.1:0-689969 GCF_046535315.1 Paraburkholderia sp. SIMBA_027 | reverse complement strand
GTGGAAGCGCAGTAATGCGTTAAGCTAACTGATACTAATTGCCCGTAAGGCTTGATCCTATAACAGGTGTGTCTTTGCGAGACGCACGGTTGAGAGATCAGTGTTGTGCCGATATAAACAACACAACCCGAATTCAGTACACACTCTTTACGCTTCTTCCAGATTGGCTGTGGCGCCCCGAAAGGCGACGCAGCAACCCGTCATGCCTGATGACCATAGCGAGTCGGTCCCACCCCTTCCCATCCCGAACAGGACCGTGAAACGACTCTACGCCGATGATAGTGCGGATTGCCCGTGTGAAAGTAGGTAATCGTCAGGCTTCTTATGCAGTACGTCCAGAACCCCGGCTTCTCCAGAAGGAGAGCCGGGGTTCTGGCGTTTGGGCGTGGGAAAAACACGTAGCCAGAACGCTCAGGCAGGAACAAAAAAACGGCCGTCCCAAGGGACGGCCGTTTTGCCTTCGACATCTGCATTCTTAGCCCTCCCTGTGCGCAATTGCGCTATCTTCTAAAGGCAATTTCAAGACGACATTAAATCGCTTTAAGAATCAGTGAATTAAAATATTTAAATAGCATCAAATTGCTTATTTGTTGAAGTTTCGCAAAATTCCGTCGATATATACTCGTGGGTAGCTTTTTGCTACGAACTTAAAATAACACGTTATACCGACAAGAATCCGGGGAGCTTCCGCGCACGCGTTCGCGTGCAGGAAGCGCGAAACATGCAACGCCGATGGAATGACCACGCGCGCAGAACTGTACTGCGCCATTCATTTTCGCCGCGAAACGACACACGGCGCGTTCACACGCGCCGTAGCCGCACAGCATCTCATCCAGCGCCGCATCTCGCAGCCGCACTCCAATCTCCTGTCGCTTTATTCGCGCGTGCCGTCCTGTGCACGCGCGTCGTCGTTTCAGTTCCTTCTATTACCCAAGGAGTCTCCATGAAGTTGTCCCTGACCTGCGGCGCGGTGCTCGCCGCTGCTGCGATCGCGGCGCTGAGCGGCTGCGCGACGGAGTCGTCGCGTACCTTGCCGGTTCCTCCCGTTGCGAGCGCGCAGCGTCCGCCCGTCGGCCAGCCGGTGAAGATTGCTGTCGGCAAATTCGATAACCGCTCGGCCTATATGCGCGGCATCTTCTCCGATGGCATCGACCGTCTCGGCGGCCAGGCGAAGACCATTCTGATCACGTCGCTGCAGCAAAGCGGCCGTTTCAACGTGCTCGATCGCGACAATCTCGACGAGATTCGTCAGGAAGCCGGCTTCGCGAAGCAAGTCCAGACGATCAAGGGCGCCAACTACGTCATCACGGGCGACGTCACCGAATTCGGCCGCAAGGAAGTCGGCGACCACCAGCTGTTCGGCATTCTCGGCAGCGGCAAGAACCAGATCGCCTACGCGAAGGTGAGCATCAACGTCGTTGATACCACGACGTCGGAAGTGGTCGCCTCGTCGCAAGGCGCGGGTGAATACAGCCTGTCGAATCGCGAAATCATCGGCTTCGGCGGCACCGCGAGCTACGACTCGACGCTCAACGGCAAGGTGCTCGAGCTGGCGATCCAGGAAGCGGTCAATCACCTGGCCGATCAGGTCGACGCGGGCGCGCTGCGCACCGCGCACTGAGCATCCGCATCCACCGATCAAAACAACTACGCATACGGGGTTTAACCATGAAATACATCGGCACGCTTCGGGGATTGTGTCTGCCTGTCACGGCAGCGACGCTGCTGCTCGCGGGCTGCGCGCCCGCCACGCCGCCGCTCTATCAGTGGACCGGCTATCAGCCGGGCGTCTACGACTACCTGAAAGGTCAGAAGTCGCCGCAGGAACAGATCGACGCGCTCGAGAAGTCGCTGCAGGAAATCCGCGCGAAGGGCAACAAGACGCCGCCGGGCTTCCACGCCCAACTGGGCTTGCTGTACGCGAACGTCGGCAACGACACCCAGGCTATGCAGGAATTCGACGCCGAGAAAAATCTCTTTCCCGAGTCGACGACCTACATGGACTTCCTGATGAAGAAACCGAAGCAACAATAAGCGAGCGCACCGACATGTCCCGAATCCTTTCCCTCAAGCTCTGGCTCGCGGTCTCCGTGCTCGCCCTGCTGTCCGCCTGCGCGCAGCCCGTCAAACACGTGGATTACACGGCGTTCAAGAACGCGCGTCCGCGCACGATTCTCGTGCTGCCGCCCGATAACTCGACGACTGACGTGACCGCGTCGGACAGCATGCTCTCGCAGATGACGTTTCCGCTCGCCGAAGCCGGTTACTACGTGATCCCGGTCGCGGTCATGGAGGAGACGTTCAAGCAGAACGGGCTCACGACGCCGGCCGACATCCAGAAGACCTCGCCCGAGAAGCTGCGCGAGATTTTCGGCGCGGACGCGGCCGTGTACGCGACGATCACGCAATACGGCACGAAGTATCGCGTACTCGACAGCGCGACGGTCGTCACGGCATCGGCGAAACTCGTCGATCTGAAGAGCGGCGACGTGCTCTGGCAAGGCAGCGCGAGCGCGAACAGCAACGAAGGCAACAACAACAGCGGCGGCGGTCTGATCGGCATGCTGGTGATGGCGGCCATCAAGCAGGTCGCGAATTCGCTGACCGACAAGAGCCACGATATCGCGGGCGTGACGAGCTATCGTCTGCTGCACGCGGGTCCGCCGACGGGCCTGCTGTACGGTCCGCATTCGCCGAAGTTTGGCACGGACTGAAGCCGTACGCTGCAATCACGCGGCTATAAAGCGGCAATAACGCAGCCGCAAATAAAAAGGCCCGTCACCGAAGTGACGGGCCTTTTTCATTCCGGCGCGCTCAACTGCCGCGCGGCGGAAAAGCGCTTAGCGCTCCAGGAACGGACGCAGCTTGTCGGCGCGGCTCGGGTGCATCAGCTTGCGCATCGCCTTGCTTTCGATCTGGCGGATACGCTCGCGCGTGACGTCGAACTGCTTGCCCACTTCCTCGAGCGTGTGGTCCGAGGTCGTGTCGATGCCGTAGCGCATGCGCAGCACCTTTGCTTCGCGCGGCGAGAGCGCCTTGAGCGCCTCGTCGATCGCAGCGCGCATGTTCGCATGGATCGCGGCGTCGGCCGGCGATGCCGAACCTGCGTCCTCGATCATGTCGCCGAGCGTGGCGTCGCCATCGTCGCCCACCGGGCTTTCGAGCGAAACCGGCTGCTTGGCGATCTTGAGGATGCCGCGCACCTTCTCTTCGGTCATGCCCATGCGTGCGGCGAGGTCGGCCGGATGCGCTTCCATGCCGGTCTGCTGCAGGATCTCGCGCGAGATGCGGTTCAGCTTGTTGATCGTTTCGATCATGTGCACCGGCACGCGGATCGTACGCGCCTGGTCGGCGAGCGCACGCGTCACGGCCTGGCGCACCCACCACGTGGCGTACGTCGAGAACTTCCAGCCGCGGCGATATTCGAACTTGTCCACCGCCTTCATCAGGCCGATGTTGCCTTCCTGGATCAGGTCGAGGAACTGCATGCCACGGTTCACGTACTTCTTCGCGATCGAGATCACGAGACGCAGGTTGGCCTTGACCATCTCGCCCTTCGCCTGGCGCATCTTCGCTTCGGCGGCCGTCATGCGACGGTTGATCGCCTTGATCTGCTGCAGCGACAGCGAGGCTGCGGCTTCGATTTCGGCGAGCTTGCGCTGTTCGGCCTGAACGGCCGGCAGGCTGCGCTCGAGCGCGGGACCGTACTTCGTCGAGGCGGCGGCTGCGCGCACGCCCCATTCGAGGTCGGTTTCCTTGCCCGGGAACTGTTCGATGAACGTCTCACGCGGCATGCCGCAGCGGTCGACGACGATCGCCAGCACGTTGCGCTCGATTGCGCGGATCGCCGCGACCTGCTCGTGCAGCAGCGTGCACAGGCGGTCGATCGTGCGGGCCGTGAAGCGGATCGGTGCGAGTTCGCTCTGGATGTCGGCGCAGATCTGCATTTCGGCGGCCGTCGCGCGTGCATTGGCGTCGCCGGTGCAGGTCATGGCGTCGAACAGCGTGCGCACGCGCGCGAAGATCGCCAGGCTGTCCGCCTTGAGCTGCGCGAGCAGGGCTTCGTTCGCCTTGGCGTTGTCGGCTTCCGCGTCTTCTTCGCTGTCCGAGTCGTCCGAGTCGTCGTCGTCGCCGGCCTGGGCTTCGACGTCGTCGCTCGAGTCGGCTTCGGCGGCGGGCGCCGGTTCCGCAGCGGCTTCGTCGCTGCCGATGCCGTCGACGAGCTCGTCGATGCGCATTTCGTCGGCCGCGACGCGATCGGCGTCCGCCAGAATGGTCGCGACGATCGACGGGCAAGCCGCGATCGCCTGGATCATTTCCTGGAGGCCGTCTTCGATGCGCTTGGCGACTTCGATTTCGCCGGCACGCGTGAGCAGCTCGCTCGAACCCATTTCGCGCATGTACATGCGCACGGGGTCGGTCGTGCGGCCGAATTCCGAGTCGACCGTCGAGAGCGCGACTTCGACTTCTTCGTCGGCTTCGTCGTCGGCCTGGCGGTCGGCGCGCGAATCTTCGTTCAGCAGCAGCGTGTCGGCGTCGGGCGCCTGCTCGTAGACCTGCACGCCCATGTCGTTAAACGTCGCGACGATGGTTTCCAGCGCGGCCGTCTGCGCGAAGTTGTCGGGCAGGTGGTCGTTGATGTCTGCGTGCGTCAGATAGCCGCGCTCGCGACCGAGCTTGATCAGCGCGCGCATCTGATGCTGGCGCTTTTCGAGTTGCGAGGCGCCGTCCAACGGAGTCGCATCGCCGGTCTTGTCCTTGGAACCGCGGCGGGCGGTGCGGGTAGACGTGGGCGCGTCTTCCCGGTCATGGCTTGTCAATACATTCTCCTCGAAAGGAATTGCCCCACGAGGGCAAAAAGGGTCACGCGCCAGCGGCGTGGCGTCCTGGCGATGACGAAATTGCAGGGGAATGGGCGGGGGCGCGAGGTCCCGCCGAGCGAGCGCCAACACACGACGGCGTGGCGTCCTGGATTTTCGTGCAATGCAGAAAGATCGCGTATGGTAGTGCGTTACGCCATGCGAAGCAACCCGAACGTGGTGTTGGCGCACCGCGCCATAGTCCGCGCCGCCCTTTCGGGGTCGAAGCGCATTCGAAATGGATGAAAGCCGCGTGGGAGACTTCGTTGCCGCATCGCTTTTCTACGTTGGATTTTCCTGTTTGACGTTTCTCTGCGCGTGTGAATTAGACAAGTATCCGGGTTCCCGGTTCTCCGTTTTTCTATCGATGAGCGAAACGGATAGTTGCACGTCGTATCACAATCGCCAGCCGCCGCAATCGTTCCCCGTTAAACCGGTCGCGGCGCTAGCAACCCACACTATATAGAACGTGCTGTGCTCATAACCGTTGACGGGCGCTGATGCCCGTCTTTACGCGTGTTGCGCCCGCCGGTTACGGCGGAAAGGTGTCGTACTGCGGCAGCGTATCGGTGATGTCGTGCCACGGTGCCTTCGAGCCGACAAACAGGTGACCTTGCGGCCGGATCGTGGGCGCGTCGACGAGCGTGCCCATCGTCACGTGCACAAATGCGCCTTCGCGCACCACTGAATAGAGCAGCGAGCCGCACTGGCGGCAGCGGATGTCGTGCGCGGCCTGTGGATCGCCGTAGACGAGCACGTCGGCCTGATCGGCTTCCAGACGCAGCTGCGCGCGCTCGATGCCCGCAAACGGCTTGAACGCCGCGCCGGTCGCGCGTCGGCACTGCGAGCAGTGGCAGTTGAAGGCGTAGCCGAATGCGTCGTTCACGCGGTAGCGCACCGCGCCGCACAGGCACTGCCCGCGCAGCGAGGCGTGGGGCTTGGAGGGGGCGATCTTGTTCATGGCACCCTTTGGCAGGTCGGGCGAGCAAACCCGGCGAAACGTTACGGAACAGCGCAAGCCGGCGCGCGAGGCGTGTGTTTCGCGTTTCCCGGTAACGTGCTGTGGCCCAAAGGTTACCGCTTATGGGGCTTTTCGCGCCGAAATACGCCCTGCGACGCGCATCCCAGACGCCACAAGGCCTCCGAAGCCCTGTTGACCGCGAAAAAAACGTACTTTCCGTCAGATTTTGGCGCCGAAGGGGACCATCGACAGGTGACGTCTCCCAAATCCGGTTACCTCAAGCGCTCGACGCGCTCATCCGGGCCGATCCCGCAGTTCCTTCAAGCCGTTGATCACGACCAGCAGGGCGCGGCCGTGCTCTTCCGAGCCGTCCCACGCCTCGACGATAGCGTTGCGCAGCAGATCGTTATAGGCGCCCGCCTGACGCGCGGCCGCCTTCACACCATAGAAACTGCATAGCTTATTGAATGACGCGCTACGGCGCAGCCTGCGCCCGTTCGAAGCGCGAAGCCGCGAAACGGTAGGCTGGCTGACGCCGGAAAGCCTTGCTATCTCGCTGGATGAGCGGCTATCTGCCGTCAGCCGGCGCAGCAGTTCCTGCACGGGAAAATGAGTGTCTGGGGCTTCCATGTCATGCATTATACCTATACAGTAACGCTTATTGAATTGCTCGCCGAAACTGGCGGGCTGTCTGTATTTCCGAGGATGTCGATGGCGCTCAATCACCTACCCCCCACGTTTTGCTGGTCCAGGATCGGATCGGAGACGGGAGAAGATCTCCCGACGATCGTCCTGCGCAAGGAGTGGGAGCGCAGGCTGGGCGGCGGCCGGTTCCTGTGGGGCATCAATCAGCCGCTCGGCAACAGCGCGCAGGTTGCGGCGTTGCGCACCGGTTCGCTGCTCGCGCTGTTTTCGGCGGCGGCCAGCCGTCCGCGCATGACAGAGCTGCGCCGCGAGGGCGCGCTGGTCTGGAATGCCTGGGTCGATGCGAGCGGGCAGGTGCGTCCGCTGCCGCCGCATGTGTTTGTCACGAGCCGTCTGCGTTTTCCGTCCGGCAAGCCGCGCGATCATCACTACGCGCTGGTGTGCGCGTCGCCGACCGAGCTCACGCTCGGCAGCAGCCTGCGCGTGCAGCCCGAGCGTCTGCGCAGCGTGAGCACGGGCAAGGCGCCGTCGCCGTCGCAGGGCACGGTGGTCGTGGACCGCGCGGAGCGCTCCGGCGCGAAGGCGGCGAACAACGCGGGCGCGGGCGATGGAAAAGCCGCCAAAACCTACGCCGTCGCATTCGGTGTGGAACTGGAAGCGCCGTATTTCGTGCGTCTCGCGCAGCCCACGCGCGTGAAGGCGCGCGACATGGCCGCGCTGCACGACGCCGCGCGCAACGCCGACTTCGACGCCTGGGTCGAGCTCACGCGCCGTCTGCGCAGCGCGCCCGCGCAGCCCGCGCGCGGCGTGACGAGCGATCTGTTCGATCTCGGCGCGAAGGCGCGCGAAGCCGGCGCGCTGCGCGAAGCTGAATTCACGCTCGGCGCGGAAACGTCGCGCTGCCGTATGGAAGCCGCGCAGCCGAACCCGCGCGGCGTCACGCGCGAGCTGTTCGCGCGCGATCTCTTCGATCTGCTGCCCGCCGACTGCGCGCCCGCCCGGCCGCCGCGCGCCGCCCGCAACGACCTGCTGCGCGGCGTGCGCACGCGCACGGTCTCGCGCGGCCCCGCGCAAGGCGACCTGCTGCACGACGTCGCGCAGGGCGATCTGCTGTTTGGCGCCGATCCGGCGCAATCAACAATGGAACTCTTCCATGGCGATACCCACCCATTCGCGCGAGGCCGAAGCCGCCCGACGCTTTCTTGAGGCGAGCCGCAACGTCGACCAGGCGTTCCGCGCCGCGCAGCAGGCCGCGTTCGGCGACCTCGATCCCGCGCGCTCGCACGGCGCGGCGCAGTCGCGTCTGGACTTCGCGCTCGACGAACTCGCACGCGCCGAGGCGCTGTTCGATTCCGTCACGCGCGTGCAGGGGCGGCGGCGCGCGCCCGCATCGTTGGACGCCTGATCGCGCTCGACGCCCATCAGCCGTGAAGCAACGATGACCCGCGAAGCCGCGCAGACCGGCATCGGTCCGATGGCGCTCGTGGCCGTCGAGCAGCGCTTGCCGGCCGAGCGCCGCATCGTCGTCGACGATCTGGCGGCCGCGCTGCTGCCGACACCCGCACGCTGGCTCATTGCGCTGATGGGCACGCGCACCGCGCTTCGGCTCGTCGCGCTGGCCGAGCGTCGTTATCCGGGGCTGTGGGGCAGCATGCTGTGCCGCAAGCGCTTTATCGACGACGCGCTGACGGAAGCGCTCACCGACGCGTCACCGCAAATGGAAGCGTTCGTGAACCTCGGCGCGGGTTTCGACACGCGCGCGTTCCGCCTGCTGCGCGGCACGGGCGTGCCCGCCTGGGAGCTCGATCAGCCGGCGAATATCGACGCCAAACGTCAGCGCCTGTTGCGGCGCTTCGGCAAGCTGCCCGCGAACGTCACGCTCGTGGCCGTCGATTTCGAGCATCTCGCGCTCGACGCGGTATTGGCTGCGCAGGGCTATACGCGCAGCCGCCGCACGTTTTTCGTCTGGGAAGGCGTCACGCAATATCTCGACGGCGCGAGCGTGCACGCGACGTTCGAGATGCTCGGCCGCGCCGCGGCGGGCAGCCGCCTGGCGTTCACATACGTGAGCCGCGATTTTCTGGAAGGAAAAGTGCCGCCGGGGCAGGAGGGTGTGTACCGGCGATTCGTCGCGCCGAGGGCGATCTGGCGATTCGGCATCGATCCCGAGGCGATGCGCGCCTTGCTCGCCGGTTACGGCTGGCGCGTGATCGCGCAGCCGGAGCCCGACGCACTGGCACGCCGTTATATCGCGCCCACCGGCCGCCTGCTGGGCTGCATGCCGATGGAGCGCGTGGTGCTCGCCGAGCGCGTGTAGCTCACGCGGTGCGTCCGGCTGCACACCGTAGCCGCCGTCTTACGTCGGCGTAGCGTCCGGCGAAGATGCGGCCAAAGATGCCGCCAACGGCGCGGACTCCAGCTCGAGCACGGCCGCGACGAGCGGCCAGCGCGCCGCCGCGTCCTGCCAGGCGTCCTGCGCCTGCACGTCGTAGTAGCGATCGGCGTCCACGCCGTCGACGAGCCGCGCGAGCGCGTCGATATCGCTCGGCAGCAGCGGATTGCGGCGCGCGCGCTGCCCGTTCAGCCAGAGTTTCAGCGACATTTACTTGCCCTCCACCCAGACGCCGTCCGGCGTGTGGATCACATAGCCATTCGGCGTCGTCATCGACACGGTGCCTTCGTTCTCGCCCACCATGCGCGTTTGCGGCAGACCGTTCGCGTATTGCGCGAGCGGTTCCGCGCCCGGCGCGAACGGGCTCTTGGCCACCAGATTCGCGAGCAGTTGCGCGAGCGCGAGATAGCTGGTCGGCGTATCGATCGTGACCGGGCCGCCCGCGTGCTCCGTGCCCGCGGGCAAGCCGACGATCTTCACGCCCACCGGCACGTGCACGATGCGCGGCGTCGGAATTTCACGCATGCCCGCGATCTGGTTCTCTTCGCCGCGCAGCGCCGCGCCGTGCTCGGGCACGAACACGATCACGGCCTTGCGGCCCGATTGCGCGACGAGGTCGATCAGCTTGTCGACGTCGCCGAGCAGGGTTTGCAGACGGATCGGATACGACTCCAGGCTCGTGAGCTTGCTGTTGGGCAGGCGGTTGCCGTCGTGCATCGACACCGTGTTGTAGTAGAGCGCGACCGGCCCGCCGCCCGCCGCGAGCCGCTGCTTGTACCAGCGCGCGAGCACGTCGTAGTCGTCGACCAGCGGCGAGTTGTCGAACTCCTTCATGAACACGGGCAGGCCGTCGTTCGACGGAATCGTCACGCCCGGCACGCCGATTTCCTTGAGCACGGTGCCGCGGAAGTCGTCGAAACGGCCGTTGTGGTTGAGCAGCGCCTGCGGCGTGTAGCCGGCCTGCGCAAGCTGCGCGAACAGATGGCATTCGGCCGGCGCCGGATCGTAGAGCGCCTTGTGCGCTTCCTGTCCGCAGGTCGCGCGCAGCACGCGGATCGCGGCCGGGCCGCTATAGCTCGCGCCCGAGCTGAAGTTCTGGAAGATGTAGTCGAAGCGCGAGAACAGCGGGTTGTTGCGCGCCTTCACGACGTCCATGTCGTCCCACGAGAGCGAGCAGATATGCACGACGATGATGTCGAACTGCGCGTTGGCGTCCTGCGTGAGCGGCGTGAAATTCACGTGGCGGCCCGCTTCGTTCGCGCGGAACGCCGCGAGCTGCTGATCGTAGGTGCCGGCCTGCTCGTTGCGCGGCTCGTTGGCGTTGCGGCTGTCGCCATCGGCGTTGTCGCCCGAAGCGCTTTGCGCGAACGCGCTGCTGGCGTTCGCGACCAGCGTGCCCGCGCCGTGCCATATCGGCACCACGACGAGCGCGATCAGCACCAGCGTCGTCACGCGAATCCAGCGGTTGATCAGGAAGTAGAGCAGGATGGCCAGCACCGTGCTCACGATCATCTTGAGCGAGACGAGACGCCCGAGCAGTTCGAGCATGTACGACGGCGTGAAGGTCAGCAGCACGGGGATCTGCGAGATCGCGCGGCTGATCGGCGGCCAGCCCGACTCGTGATAGAACAGCGCGATGCCCGCGAGCACCGCGAGCACGTTGCGCGTGATGCGCAGCCAGCGCACATGCAGCGGCACCAGCAGCGCGGCAGCGAACACGATGTTCAGCAGCCACAGCGGGCTGAATGTGCCCAGTGCGTACAGGTACAGCTTGGCGGCGAAGTAGAGATTCCAGAGGCCCATGGTGTGTCGCGTTCCCGCGTTGCGCGGCTAAATGTCGGTCGTGAGGTCGGTCGTGAGTTCGTACGGTCGATCGTGGCCGACGGGGTCGTATCAGGGCTGGCCGGCCGGGTCGCCCCGTCCGGCTCGCCGCCGCGTGAAGATGTTTTCGAGCGCGTCGAAGAAGGCATCGGCCAGACGCAGATAGCCTTGCCAGCTCAGCATGATCAGCTCGACGAGTCCGTTGAGCGGCGCGTCCTCGGGCGGCACGTCTTCCCAGTCGAGCCACGCATCGGCGCGGCCGAAGGTGCATTCGACGAGACGCCGTTCGCGCTCGATGCTCATGTCCTCGAAACGCACGCCCAGGCGCCGGTCCGCGAGCCGCGCGACCACCGCCGGAAAGTCGTGCTCCACCGCGCCGCGCGCGAGACACACGCTCACGCGCTCGCCCGCGGCGAGCGTTTCGAGGCCCGAGTCCGGCGGCAGCACGAGGCCGAGACCGCCCATCGAATAGTTCTCGGTCTTGCAGGCGAGCGTGCGGCCGTCGGGCAGCGTGAGCATGGCGGGCACGCGCAGCGGAATGCGGTGCGCCACGCGCACCTGGCGCGCTTCCTTCGCCACGCCCACCGCGAGACCGAGCACCGTGAGATTCACGCCGGCCCAGAACAGGTTCATGAACACGGTCGCCGGCTCCTCGCTCTGCCAGATCGTCAGCCGCGCGAGCCCGGCCAGCACGGCGCACACGTTGATGCCGAGCAGCACCAGATACGGCGTCGAGATCGTCCAGTCGAGATAGTCGTGCTCGATGTGGCCGCCCTTGGACGTCACGTTGAACTTGCCGAGCTTCGGATTGAAGAACGCGATCGTGGTCGGCAGCACGATGTACCACGCGAGCACGCTTTCGTAGGCTTCGGCCCAGAACGAATGGCGATAGCGTCCCTGAATGCGCGAGTTCGCGGTCGCCGAAATCACGAGATAGGGCAGCACGTAGGCGAGGATCACGGGCGCCGGCGTGTTGATCACGTGCAGTCCGAAATACAGGTACGCGCAGGGCATCACGAGGAAGATCAGGCGCGGAATCCCGTAGAAGAAGTGCAGCATGGCGTTGCTGTAGCACATGCGCTGGAAGAACGAGAGACCTTTGCCGAGCCACGGATTGTCGATGCGGAAGATCTGCGTCATGCCGCGCGCCCAGCGGATGCGCTGACCGATGTGGCTCGCGAGGCTTTCGGTCGCGAGGCCCGCCGCCTGCACCGTGCGCAGATACGCCGAGGTGAAGCCGTGTCGATGCAGGCGCAGCGAGGTGTGCGCGTCCTCGGTCACGGTTTCCACAGCAAGGCCGCCGATCGACTCGAGCGGGCCGCGCTTGATGATCGCGCACGAGCCGCAGAAGAAGGTCGCGTCCCAGAAGTCGTTGCCGTCCTGGATCAGGCCGTAGAACAGGCTGCCTTCGTTCGGCACGCGATGGAACGTGTCGAAGTTGCGCTCGAACGGATCGGGCGAGAAGAAGTGGTGCGGCGTCTGCACCATCGCGCATTTCGGATCGGCGAGGAACACGCCCACGGTCGTCTGCAGGAACGAGCGCGTCGGAATGTGATCGCAGTCGAAAATCGCGATCAGCTCGCCGTCGGTGAGCTTGAGCGCGTGGTTGATGTTGCCGGCCTTCGCGTGGTTGTGCTCCTTGCGGCGGATATAGCCCACGCCCACTTCGGCGGCGAAGTCGCGGAATTCGTCGCGGTCGCCGTCGTCGAGGATATAGATGCGCAGCTTGTCGCGCGGCCAGTCGATCGTGCTCGCGGCGAACACGGTCGGGCGCACCACCGACAGCGGCTCGTTGTAGGTCGGAATGTACAGGTCGACGGTCGGCCAGTCGGCGGGATCGTCGGGCAGCGCGCCGGGCTTGCGGCGCAGCGGCCACGCGGTCTGCACATAGCCGAACATCAGCACGACCCACGTGTAGACCTCGGCGGCGAACAGCACGTAGCCGACGATCGCTTCGGCGGGCGTCGTGAGGTGCAGCGTCTGCGTGCTGCGCCACCAGACATAGCGGCCCGTCATGAGGATCGAGAGCATCACCATCAGCATGGTCGCGAGACGCCCCGGCACGCGGCGCGCCAGCATCACCATGAGCCACACGAGGAAGAACAGCAGCACCTGCGAGCCGAGCGGCAGCGGCGTGGTGCAGACCGCCACGGCGGCGATGAAGGCGAACAGAAGCAGGCACTGGCGCAGGAACGGCACGCGGTCGAGCGCTTCGGAGAGCTTTTCGAGGCGCGCGCGGATGCCGTCCCAGTCGACGGCGGGCAGGCGCGCGGCCACGGCGTCGCTCGCACGCGCGGCGCGCCGGTAGAGCGGTTCGAGGCGCTTGTCGAGCCAGACGCGCAAGGCGATGCGGTGCGGATGCGGCTGCTTGTGCAGCTTGCGCAGATCGGCGGCCAGACGACGGCGCGCGCGGCGCGGGCGCAGGAACAGGCGCCAGATCCACGCACCGGCGCTGCGGTCGCCGCCCATGTTCAGGCGCTCGACGATGTCGTTGCCGAGCGTCGTGAAGACGAGCGCGGGCCAGTCGCGCTTGCCGGGGCGCGGCGGACGGAAGAACAGGCGCAGCAGCCACTGGCCGCGCGGCGCGTCGGCGGCGAGGTCGAGCTGCGGCGCGCCTACGCGGCGCACGGTGGACCAGATCGCGGCCCAGAACGCGGTCCACCGCGCCGAGAAAAATGCGGCGATGCGCGCGCGACTCATCGCGCCGCTCCCGTCGCGCGGTCGGGCGGCGCGGGGCGTGCGCCTTCGGGCAGGCCGCCGTGGGTGTCGATGGGCGTGCCGGTCGCCCAATGCGAGAGCCAAGAAGCGACGCCGTTCAGGTCGTGCGCCGCCTGCGAGCCCGGCGAGCCGAGACAGAAGTTCGCGCCGCTTGCGAGCGCGGCGGGAATGCCCGTGTCGGCGTGCACGATGTACGGCAGCATGGCCGCGCCGAGCCGCGCGCGCAGCAAGGCGATCAGATCGGTATGCAGCGGCCGCGCGGGCACCACGGCGTTGGCGACGAAGGCGGTGCGCTTGCCCGCGCGCACCAGCGCGGCGCTCAGGCGGGGCAGCGTCGCGCAGGCGGTGGCGTCGGGCGCGATCACGCCGAGCACGAGGTCGGCGGCGGCGATCGCCTGGCGCGCGTGCGCCGACGGCCACGGCGCGCAGTCGATCAGCGCGATCGCGTTGCCCGGCAGATCGACGCGCGCGAGCAGTCTGCGCAGCCATTGCGGATCGGCATCGAGACGCGACGCGCCGTCGGCGGCGCTTTCGTCGACCTCATGGCCGACCTGATCGGGCGCACTGCCCCACGGCAGCACGAGCACCTGGTCGTCGCTTTGCAGCGCGGCGCGCGCCCACGTGTCGCCCGACGCGCTCGCGTCGTGCAGATGCGTGACGAGTCCTTCGCGCGCGCTCTCGCGCAGGCCGAAGTGCAGGCCCAGCACGTTGCGCGGATCGCATTCGACGGCGAGCACGGGATGCGAGCGCGACGCGAGCAGGCTCGCGAGCGCGGCGGTGAAGGTCGTGCGGCCCACGCCGCCGACGGAGGAAACGATGGCGACGGTCTTCATGAGCGCGGCTCCGCGAGCGGAGCGGAGGGGCCGGAGCTGGCGGACACAGCCGGCGTGACAGACTTGGTAGACGAAGCGGCGGACGCCGGCACGGCCGACGGACGGCGCATCGCGACTTCCTTGCGGCGCTTGCCGCGGATCACGAGCGCACCCAGTTGCGGCGGCAGTTCGAGCGGGCGCTGACGCGCCGGTTTGGCCCAGTCGGGCACGAAGCGTCCGAGACGCAGACGCCACGCGAGCCACCAGAGCGGTGCGGCGAGGATCAGCCCCCAGACGAAGTAACCGAAGAAAATATCCATGGCGTTAGCGGTCCTGGGCTTTGAGCGGCAGCGCGGCGCGGCGCGGTTCGGCGCGCGTGGCTTTCGCCCGCGGCGCGCCCTCGGCGGTGGCGGCGGGCGGCGCGTCGTCGAGCACGGGCAGCGCGGGCAGCAGATCGGGGTCCTGCACGGCCTGAGGCGCGGGAGCGGGCGAGGCGGCGGGCGCTGCGGTTGTCACATCGTTCGCAGAAGTCCCGGCCGCCGCCGCCGCAGCGCTCGGCGCCGACGCGGCCCCGCGCGGCGTTTGCGGCGCGTGAATCGCGAGCCAGCCGGAATAATCGGGCGGCGTCTGCGCGTCGATTTCGTCTTCGAGCGTTTCGAGCAGCGCGCCGATCGAATTCGGATCGCCGCAGCGCTGCTCGCCCTGGAACAGCTCCGCGAGCGGATTCTTGAACACGCGCTGCAGCACCGCGTCGGCGTCGCCGAGGCGGCAGGCGAAGAAGAACACGTACAGGCTGTCGCCGGCGGCGGTCGCGATGTCGCCCGCGCGGCGCAACTGACACGCCTTGAGCGCGTCGACGTGCGCGACCTCGGGCATCAGCGCGAGCCGGATCAGCACGCTCGGCAACTGGATCACGCGGCTGCGTTCGACGGCCGCCCGCACCAGCTCGACGAAATGCGCCGCGCCCACGTAGCCGCTTTCCTCGCCGTGCATGACGCCCGCGAGCGCCTGGCGATAGTCGGCGGGCACCGGACGCGAATACACCTGCCCCTGCAGACTGTCGACGATCGCTTCCACCTGCGAGAGCGTGGTGTGACGCGCGATCACGCGGTTCGCGCCCAGATTGAGCATGAGCGACTCGTAGCGCATCGCCACCGCTTCCTCGCGCACGATGATCTTGAGCGCGTTGCCGCATTGCCGCCGCAGCGTGTGGACCTGCTCCGCGAGCGATTCGAGCTGGCGGCTCGTGCCGAAGTCGAGGATCACCGTCGCGGCGACGGCGGTGCGCGAGGCGCCGAGCGCCGCTTCGTTGTCGTCGACGACCTGCCAGGCGGGCGGCAGCACGCGCTCGTTGATCACGGCGTCGCGCGAGACGATCACGCGGCCTTCATCGGGCGCGAGCAGGCCGACTTCGGTCGCCGTTTGCGCGAAGGTGCCCCCATCCACGGTCAGACGGTGATCGAGCGCCGAAAAACGCAGCGGCAGCGACTGGCTGCCGAGCACGGCGTCTTCGGAGCGCCAGAACGCCACTTCCCAATGGAACTGCCCCTGCGTCTGCAGCAGTTGCGCCGCGCCCGCGAAGCGCGCCTGGAAGGCGGTCAGTTCGGGATGCGCGTTGTCGTCGCCGAGACCCGGCGGTTCGGCCAGCAGCAGCACGCCGTAACGATGCTGCGCGCACCAGCTCGCGAGCAGCGCGCCCTGGCGCGCGAGCGCCGCGGCGTCGTGCCAGTCGAAGAAGGCTTCGGCGCCTTCGAGATAGAACTGGCTCGCGGGCGCGGCGCACTGGTTGGCGAGCGCGTCGAGCGCCTCGATCAGCACCTGCGCGCCGTCGCGGCCTTCGAGCGGCGCGAGCGAGCAGACGTTGGCCCAGTGATGCGTCGAGCCGGGCCGGTCGATGTCGATGCCGCGCTCGCGCAGCATGGCCGCGATGCTCGCGCCGTCGCGCGTGGAGAGCACCGTGGCCGGACCTTCGAGCGCGGCGGCGGCGGTTTCCCAGAACAGCGCGTCGCGCGCGGGCGAGGCGTTCGCATAGACGATGTGCACCTGGCCCGAGCCGAGCGCGGCGAGCGCGGGCGGCAGGCCGTCGATCGCCAGCGGCTCGCGCTGCGACAGGCGCGCGAGCAGCGATTGGCGCGGCGCGCGCGCATCGGCGGCCGGGCTTTGGGGAGCGCGGATAGGCTCGTTCATCGGGTCGCCCGGTTCGCGGTGGCGATGACGGTTCGGGTCGAAGTCTTCATACGATGCCTCAATATTCCGAGTATGGCCTGACAGGCGTCGGCGGGTAAGGCACCGGGCCATGCTGCGGCGAGAAGAAATAGCGCAGGTACACCAGGCCCACGTTCGGCGCGTAGTCGCGCGAGCGGTCAAGCCGGAAACGGCCGCCCACCACGAAGTGCGGCGTCACGCGGTATTCGAGCGCGGCTTCCGCCGTGTAGCTGAAGCCGCCGCCCGAGCCGCCGCCGAAGAACGGATCGCCCGCGAGCGCCTGCAGATCGGGGCGCGTCGGGAAATAGGGCGAGCGGTCTTCGTTGGTGAACGACACGCCCACCGAGCCGTCGATTTCCCACGAAAGCTTGCCCCAGCGTCCGGTCCAGTCGAGCGGCAGGCTGAACGACAGATAACTCTGCGGGCTGTAATAGCCGCCGTTGCCGAAGGTGTAGAAGTGCTCGTTCTTCGAATACTTCCAGTAGTTGATCGTCAGGCCGCTCGACACCGACTGGTCGGGCCGCCGCCAGACCGTCCAGTCGTAGCCGCTGCGCACCTTGAATTCCTGGTTGGTCGGCACGTTGGTGCCGGTCAGCAGGCCGAAGCCGAGGCTCGTGAACAGCGTGCCCGGCCCGAAGTCGTGCGCGCCGCGCACGGTCAGGCCGTTGCGCACCACGCCGCCCCAGGTTTCGCCGGTGATCGGATCGCGTCCGCCCGCGTAGGACACGAGGCTGCTCGTCATGGCGCGCCGCGAGAGGTCCACCGACACCGACGCATGCTGGAAGTCGTAGCGATACAGCAGGCCGCCCAGCACGCTCGAGATCGGGAAGCCGATCGGCGTGCTGCCGATGTCGGCGCGCCAGCTCGTATTCGCGCCGCTGAATTCGTAGCCCGCCGCGAGCGCCACGCCGGTGGCGGTCTCGTTGATGGCGGGCACGTTCGCGTTGCTGAGCGCGGGCGACTTGCCGTAGTCGTACACGCCTTCGCTGCCCGCGGGCAGCGTGCCCGCGTTCAGGTAGACCGTGTCGGCGTGGAAGAAATAATGGCCCGAATAACCGTTCGGAATCCGCACGTAGAGCGGCACTTCGGTGGCGTGCAGCTCCGAGATGCCCGGGTCGCCCGACAGATTCGACTGATACCACTCGGTCGCGATCTGCCCCTGACGGCGGTCGTCGAGACCTTGCAGCGCACGCGCGCCCGAGGTCAGACCGTCCGGACCGGCCTGTTCGCCTTCCGCCTGTTCCTGCACGAGCGAGCTGCGATAGAGGCTGGCGGCATCGTTGTAATCGCCACGCGACTGCGCCACGCGGCCCGCCTGGATCGTCACGTCCGAGCGGTCCGGATAGCGCTCGCGCAGCGGATCGATCACGTCCTGCGCTTCCTGGTTGCGCCCTTGCGCGGTGAAGCGCCGCGCGATCGCGAGGCGCGTGTCCACGTCGTCCTCGGGCGTGTCGGCGAGCACGTCGCGCACCAGTTGCGTGGCTTCGCGGTCGCGGCCCATGCGCTCGTACAGACGCGCCACGGTCAGGCGCGCGTCGGCGTCGTCCGGATTGGCCGCGAGCACCTTCTGCGCCGCCGCCAGCGCGCCCTTGTAGTCGCCCTTCGCTTCGAGCAGATCGGCTTCTTCGAGCAGCCAGCGGCGATTCGACTTCAGGCGCGACGGCACCGCGTCGAGCGTGCGCTGCGCGCTGCGGAAGTCGCCGTTGTCGATCTGACGGTCGGTCGCGCGCACGGCCAGACGCAGTTCCTGGTCATCGAGATCGGCGCGCTGTTCGTCGCTCAGGCCCGGCTGCGCGCGCGTGGCGTCGATCCACTTCGACCAGTCGTCGTCGCGGTTGGCGGCGCCCAGCAGTTCGCCGTAGCGCACGCGCGCGCCGTTCGCGCCGCCGTCGGACGGATGCGCGGCGAGCCAGTCCTGCACGAGCTTGAGCCCCTTGTCGGTTTCGCCGAGCGCGATCCACTCGCGGCCCACCGAGGCGAGCATCTGCGGATCGTTGGCCGCACGGGCGTCCGCGGCGGCTGAGTCGAGCAGCGCGCGCGCCTCGTCTTCCTTGCCTTGCGCGATCAGCTGGCGGGCCTGCGCGAGCTTCTTCTGCGCGGCGAGATTGCCCATCAGCTCGCGCATGCCGTCGCTGCGTTCGGCGGCCGGCACGGCATCGAGCTGCGCGGCGGCGCCGTCGATGTCGTCGACGGAATTCAGATACAGCGCCGTCGCGTAACGCATGTCGGGCGCCTGCGAGGCCTTCAGGCCGTCCTCCATCACCTGACGGCCGAGCGCGGGCAGATTCAGGTCGCGATACTGGCGCGCGAGCGTGAAGCGCGTCCAGGCGTCGTCGGGCGTGAGGCGCACGGCGTCTTCGAGCTTGGCGATGGCCGGGCTCTTGCGGTTTTCGGCGAGCAACTGGTCGGCCTGGATCGCCAGCAGTTCGGCGTGCAGACGTTTCAGTTCCGCTTCGGAGCCCGACAGGCGCGGCGCCGTCGCGGTGATCAGCGGACCGATCTCGTTGTCGCGATGGGTTTCGCGCAGCACGGTGACGAGGCTGCGCAGCGCGTCGAGATCGGGCTCCTTCGCCGTCACGAGCGGACGCAGCACGGCCTCGGCCTCGCTCCACTTCTTCTGCGCCATCAGCGAGTCGGCGAGCAGGCGCGTGGCCGTGGCGTTGCCCGGATCGAGCTTGAGCGCCTCGCGCGCGAGCGCTTCGCCCTGCTCGGGCTTGCCTTGCGCATTGGCGTCGCGGGCGCGGCCGATGGTGCCCCAGATGGCCGACGTGTGTTCGAGACTGCGCCACTTGCCGGCGTTGTCGGGATCGAGCTTGATGGCGCGCGCGAACAGGGCGCGCGCCTCGTCCTGACGGCCTTCTCGCAGACGCACGAGGCCGAGCGCGCCGATCGTCTCGCCGTCGTTCGGGCTCGCGCGCTGGGCGGTTTGCAGCGACGCTTCGGCATCCTTGAGATCGCCGCGCGCCAGTTGCGCGAGACCCTGGTTGCGGGCGCGCGCGCCGGGACCGGCCACGCGCACGCGCGACGTACCCGATGAAGCCGACGAGCGCGCCGAACCTGACGAGCCGGTGCCGCTCGACGCCACGTTGTAGGGCTTGCCGTTCGCCGCCGCCGCATTGGCCTGCGCGACGGCCTTCGGCCCGAGCTTCTTCGCGAGGTCGGCGACGGTTTGCTGCGCGTCGGTGTCGTCGGGGACTTCCTGCAGATAGCGCAGATACCAGACGTAATAGGCCGGATCGTCGCGTCCCGCGCTGCCGAGCGCGCGGCGCCAGCGCTCCAGCGCGTCGGCGCGATTGCCGTCCTGACGCTGATAGACGGTGTA
Source organism: Paraburkholderia sp. SIMBA_027 (assembly GCF_046535315.1). NCBI lineage: Bacteria > Pseudomonadati > Pseudomonadota > Betaproteobacteria > Burkholderiales > Burkholderiaceae > Paraburkholderia > Paraburkholderia sp. SIMBA_027. Next base: position 670,234 of record NZ_JAWRWY010000001.1, on the reverse strand, counting down.
CAGCAGATTCAGCCCTTCCATGCGCGTGCTGGCGCGGTCGGTCAGCATGTCGCCGAGAATCAGCGCGGCGTCGGTGTCGTTCGGATTGCGCTTCAGACGCGCGCGCAGTTCGTCGATGACCTGCACGCGGCCCGCGTCCGTGCCCGCGACGATACGGTAATAGTCGCGCGCGAGGTCGCCGCGCGGCGCACCGCCCGGGAACAGCTTCTTCATGCGCGCGGCGGCTTCGTCGGACTTGCCCGCGCTGGAAAGCAGGCGGATCTGCGCGAGTTCGTTCTTGTCGCTGGTCGCGACGCGGTAGGCGTCGGACAGCTCCTGGGTCGCGGGCGCGTTCGGCGCGACTTTCTTCAGTTGCGCGAGCAGTTTGGCGGCTTCGGCCGTGTGGTTCGAGCGCAGTTCGATCTCGCCCATCAGCGCGAGCGAGTCGGGCTGCTGCGGATCGAACAGCAGCGCCTTCTGCACGAGACCGCGCGCGACGTCGGGACGGTTCTTCGCCATCCACATGCGCGCTGCCGAGAGCAGTTGCGCGGCCTGCGCGGCGGGCGCGGCGGCGTTCGCGGCGGGCTGGCGCGTGTTCTGGGCGTTTTGCACGATCGGCGCGCTCTGCGCGCGCGCGGCCAGCGGCGATGCGGCGATCAGCAGCGCGAGCATCGAGGCGATGCGGGCCGACAGCCGCGGCGCGCACCGACGCGCGCGCGAGCCGGCGCCGGCGCGCGGCGCTTTCGCGAGGGCGTTCATCGTGCTGCCGGGCATTGAGCCGTCCATGCGGGAATTACGCGGCCTTGCGCATCGAAGCGATAAAGGCCTTGCAGATAGCCGAGGCCGAACAGCATCAGCACGCTGCTGTAATAGCCGGGCGGCGATTTTTGCGCGAGCGTGCGGCTGCGTTGAACCTGCGCATCGGACAGATCGGTGCGGCCGAGTGCTGACAGATACGGCGCGACCGCCGCCGAAAAGCCGCCGTTGCCCTCGTTCGGGCCGGGTTCGCCGGTCTGCGTGTTGACGCGCTCGGGCGGAAAGCCGTGCGCGGCCACGAAGGCCGAGAGCGGCGCGAAGGTCGCGAGCGTCGCGCTGCGCGCCGGGTCGTCGTAAGCGAGCATGCCCGCCCACAGATAGACGCGGATTGCGTTATAGGCGCTTTCGGCGTGCGTGGGTTCGTCAGGGCCGAAATCGCCCTTGTTGCCCCGCGCGCGGTAGACGACCCAGTCGGGCGAAAAGCCCTTGGGCGCGGTGCCGTTGACGAGCTTCGACGAACTGCCGAGCAGCGACTTCCACTCGGGCCGTTCTTTCTCGGGCATCGCGAGCGTGAAGCGGCGCATGACCTGCAGCGGCACATAGCTCGGGTTCAGACGCCACGTGTTCTTGTCGAGCGTGAAGCCGACCGGGCCGGGCAGCACCGTGCGGCCGAGGCCGGGCAGCGCGGCCGTCTCGCGGCGCAGGACGTTGCGCGCCATCACCGTGCCGATCGCCGTGTAGCGGCGCACGTTCCAGAGGCGGCCCGCTTCGAGCAGCGTGTAGGCGATCCAGAGATCGGCGTCGCTGGCGGAGTTGGTGTCGATCACGCCCCACGTGCCGGTTTGCGTCTGCGTAGCGGGGCTGGACGACGCGGCCGACGCAGCCGAAGCCACGACCGGCGCGCCGTTTTCGTCGATGTCGGTGCGCCCCCAGATCCACGCGGGCAAATGCGCAGCGAGATCGCCCTGGGCGAGATTGTTCTCGGTCCACGCGAGGATCTTGTCGAAGGCCGCGCGGTCGTTCGCGACGAGCGCGAAGAAGAGCGCGTACGACTGGCCTTCGGAGACCGTCACCTGGCGCGGCGAACTGGCGTCGATCACGCGTCCGTCGGCGGACAGCAGCGCGCCCTTGAACGCGGTCCAGTCGGACCACGCGCAGGCGGGCGCTTGCGGCGCGGCAGCCGACGTCGTCTTCGCAGCAGGCGTCCTCGCGTTCGCGTTCGCCGTCGCGGCAAGCGCGGACGCGGGCGCGCCGAGCAGCAGCGGCGCGAGCGCGCAGGCGCTGGCCGCGAGCCAGCGTGTGAGGCAGGGCTTGGCCCTCAACCCGGTCGGCACGTTCAGTCTCCGGTGCGGCGGGCAGCCATGCGTCCGAGCGCCCAGAACACCGTCAGCGCGACGATCAGGCCCGCGAGAATCCCGGCCACGGCCATCAGCGACGGATAGCGCGAGATATGCACCCAGGCGCGCGCGTACCAGGGCAGATCGCCGACGAAATAACGCTCGCCCACGCGCAGCCCTTCCACTTCGTTCTGGCGCACCACGGTCAGGTCGCCGTGGATCGCCGCGACCTTGCCGCTGTCGTCGAGCGCGTCGAGCACGTCGCCGAGCTGCGCCGACGACGTACTGGAGAGCGCCACCACGCTGCGCCCCGATTTGAGCGGCGACTCGAAGCCGATCAGCGCCGCCATCGGACCGCCGAGCGTGACGATCGAGCGGCCCGCGGGCCTCGGCTCGTCGTCGTCCTCGGTGCCGCCGAGCCAGCCCGGCCAGCCGCTCTTCTGGTCGCGCGTCGTCACTTCGGTCTTGCCGCGCTCGATCAGCAGCGGCAGATCCTTACCCCATTTCGCGAGCAGGTCGGCGGCCGAGCCCGAGCCGATCACGAGCAGGTCGTCGCCGCTCACGCTGTCGATCTTGCTGGCGGGCACGAGCGTCGCGCGCAGCGCGGGCAGACCGGTCCACTGGCCCATGTGGCCGAGCATCGTCAGCACGGCTTCCTGGTCCTGCGCGTTCGGCGTGTCGGGAATCACGATGGCCGTTTGCGCGAGGTCCGCCATGCGCGTGAACGGATAGCCGCTGTTGGCGAAGAAGGCGAGGTTCGGCAGCGCCGTGTAGTGCGCGAAGCCGCTGAAATCGATCACCGAATCGGGGTCGATGGCGGCGCGCGCCACGTCGGCGGCCGTCGAGGTGCACAGGCCGGTCTTCTGCGAATCGATATGGAACTGGAACTGGAACTGGTTGTTCGAGCCCACGCGGAAGGCCGGGATTTCGATGTTGCTGGCGGCGCGCGCGTCGGTGCCCGAGAGCAGCGGCACGCTGATGCGCGTTTCGTCGGAGGCGCGCGTGACGGGCTTCAGGCGCTGCGAGCGCACGAGCTGGTCGTTGATGCTGACGTTGAGGATCGAATCGTTCCAGGTCGACGGCGCCGTGTAGCGATAGCGGATGTCGAGCGGCACATTGGTGCGCGCCCACGCGTAGAGGTCGGCGGGCACGCGCATGTTCACGCGGATCGCGGGCGGGTTGTAGCCCGACACCTGCAACTGCTGAGGATCGCTCACCAGCTCGCGCATCAGCACGGGGCGGTCGGTCGGCACCCAGTTCGGCGCGTCGTAGGGCTTGCGCGCCGGACCCAGATCGACCGACTGCACGATCACGCTGCTGCCCGCCATGCCGGCCTGGCCGAGCACGAGGGCGTCGGCGGCCTTCTCCAGTTCCTCGGGCGTGCGGCCCGCGAGCACCAGCAGTTTGCGGCCCGACTGCGGATCGGCGGCCGGGTTGTTCATCACGCTGATCGTCGGGCCTTTGATTTCAGGCAACGAGATGCCTTCCGGCACCTGACCCGGCAGCGCGAGCACGACGGCATTGGCGTCGGCGGGCGCCGTGCGCGTGACCGGGAAGCGTGCGCCGCGATAGCTCGCGAGTGCGCCGAGCCACGACGACACCACGCCGGCCGCATGCAGCGTCGGCACGCCCGCGTTGGCGGCGAGCACGAACGGCACGCGCAGCAGGCGGTTGTCGTGACGGTCGAAGAACGGCACCGGCAGCAGCGCGAGGCTGTTGGGCAGATTGATGCCCGCCGTGTTCAGCGTGAGCGTGGTCTGCGGCGCGACGTCGGTCCACAGCGTCGTGTGGTACGGGTCTTCGCAATGATCGAGCGTGTAGTGCGCGATCATCTGCACGCTGATGCGGTTGTAGTCGGTGAACAGGCGCGGATCGAGATTGATCTCGCTCGTCACGAGCTGGCCGGCGCTTTCCTTCACAAGCGGAATGGTCGCGACCACTTCGCCGTTGACGAAGACTTTCAGATGCGAAAGCGGATAGATCAGCGACGGCGAGTACGTATACATGAGGCGCAGCTTTGCGCTCGTCACGACTTCGTCGGTGCGCACGTCGACGTTCATGTAGCCGGTCGGATCGAGGCCGCGCAATTCCATCGGCCCGTACACGCCCATGTCGCGCAGCGAAAACACATGCGTGCGCGGCGGGCCGAGCGGCGCCGGATTGGCGTTGTCGTTGGGCATCGCGACGGTGCCGGGCGCGGTCTGGATCACGGCGGGACCGGCGCCTTGCGCGGACGGGCTCGCCGCAGTCGCGGCGATCGTTGCGTTCGCCACATTCGCAGCGGAGGCCGGCGCGCCGCCGGGCGGCTGAGCATTTGGCGTGCCTGGTGCGGCGGCTTTGCTGGCGGCGGTTGCGGGAGCGGGCTTGTCGGCTGCGAGCAAACTCGATCCCACCAACAGCCCGGCGATCAACGCACCCAGGCGGACATGAACGGAAACTCGCATCGCAAACGGCCCTTTGTCTTATTCGCGACGACTGCCCCCGATTCGCACAGTCAGCCGTCTAGTGATGTTGGCGGTCTCGAAATACCCGCCTTATCCGGGAACAGCGCCAGCGCGTTATTTTGAGATTCGTCGGAGTTTATCTGAGTCTGCTCAATAACGACATGGGATTGAGCACTGTTTATCCAACTTGAATTGTTAAACAACGTCATTGCGTGCCTGGTAGTCGTTTTCGCGCAACGGAAATTGACTCATGCGATTTAAAGCGATACCGATAATCCCTGGTATGACGGCGCTGGATGGCACATTGCGGTTCGCTTTCATTGCGAACCCGAATGAAAAAAGCGCGCGCAGATTGGGGGCAAAGGCGCGAGTATGAGTTTGCCGAATGCGCCATGTGTTTGTCAGATGAATGCCATGCGCGAACGTTTGCGGCGACCGCATGCAGCGTGCCAAACGATTGCGCGGCAGTCTGGCTTGCGCTTCGAGCTTCACCGACCGACGGCGATGCGCGATCTTCCACAGCGCATGAGCGCCGCCAGGTTCGACGGGATCGTGAGCGCAGCCGGCCAGACGAAACGCGGCGCAACAGCGCACATGATTGCGCAAACGATTGCGTACATTGACACGCAAGCGCGGCCCGCATGGCCCGCCCTGAGCCGCTTTCGAGCGCATCCGCGCCGCCTGGCGATCACCGGACAGCCGTGACGCATGCCGCGCGTGTTCGCCGAACGCGGCGAGGTCGGCAAGCGCGAACGCGGCGCGCGACGAACGCCGACTCCGCGCCCCACCATCGCGAACCCGTCAATCTCGTTTCGCGAGTCGATCGGTTCGAGCATGCAGATTCAATTGATTAGCGATCCTGATTGGATGGCGAGGAAAGCGATTCGTTTGATTGCGTAAAACCGGCGATCGAATTCGACGCAGCACACGCTCTGGTTTCGTCGGCGGCGTCCTGGCGTGAATGCCGCAATGAATCGGGAAAAATCATTCAGACGAATCGCGCGTTGCTTGCGGATGCGAATGCGCGCTTGCCGAATTATTTTTTTCGATGCGCGAAGGGCGAATGGCTTCTGCAATACGCCGCGTACAAAAAAGCGCCAAGGTTGGCGAGAACCTTGGCGCTTGTTTTTCAGCCGTTCTTAATCCGTCGATTAATCGACAGGTTTGATCAGCCCGGCGATGGATTCGCGCGCGCGCGCGGCGACATCATTCATATCCGGCGTCTGCCGATAGCTGATAGCGGCAATCAAATGCGTGCCGATCACGGCGCCGAACAGCATGTCGGCCATGCGATCGATATTCACGGGCGCAATACGTTCGCGTTCGATCAGCAATGCGAGCCGCGATTCCAGAAACTGCTTGCTGCGATGAATGCCCTGATCGTAATAGTGCTGGCGAATCTCGGGAAAGGCATTCGATTCGGCAATCACCAGACGGCTCACGGTCACATGCCGCTCGCTCAGCACGTAATGCGCCATTTCGGCGAGTGTGGCTTCGAGCACGGCTTGCGGCGAAAGCGCGTCGTCGATTTCGTGCTGCACGTCGGGGAACGACTCCGCGTCGGCCACCAGTGCGCGAAACAGTTCTTCCTTGGTGGGGAAGAGTTCATAGATCGTGCGCTTCGAGGTTTCGCACACGCGCGCGATATCGGCCATGCTGGTCGCGGCGTAGCCGGACAGCTTGAACAGGCCCTCGGCCGCCTTGAGAATCTGCTCGCGGCGCGCCTCGCGCGTGATCGTTACCGGCCGGCCCCTGCCGCGTGCGACAGGAGGAGCTTCGGCGGGCATAGTGGTATCGGTATCCAAGGGGCACCTTGATGGTAGAACGAGGTTCTCCGCACGCTTCGTACTGCACAGCGAATCCTGCTCGTGCACCAGGACGATGCGCAATGCGTCGCCGGTTCACGGCTGCAAATCCAAAGCATTTGGAGAACAAACGCGTGAATACTATCAAAGATGCTGCATTGAACGGATGAAAACGTCTTTCAATTCCTTGTGAAAGGTTATGTAAGGATAAGTGTGCGCATGACGGCAATTCATCCTTGCCTCAAGCGAAAGCGAATGCCGATTTAATCCGTCACGAAATCCTGCGAAAAAAGCACCGAGTCGCAGCGAGTCGCCGCACAGCGAATACGAATCGGCATGAATGGCGGCTTAGGGTCGCGCGCGAACCTGCGTGCCTCGCGACGACTGCGCTAAGCTTGCCGCGTCCACCCGATTGCACATGCACATCACTGCACGATTTCGAGGAGCGCAGCAATGAACGAGCAAACCTGGCAAGCCGTCGACGACTGGTTCACCGAACGCCTGATCGGCGCCGACGACGCCCTCGACCACGCGCTCGCCGCGAGCGGGAAAGCGGGGCTTCGGTCCATCAACGTCGCGCCGAATCAGGGCAAGTTCCTGCATCTGCTCGCGCGTATCCAGGGCGCGAAACGCATTCTCGAAATCGGCACGCTGGGCGGCTATAGCGCGATCTGGCTCGCGCGTGCGCTGCCGCCCGGCGGTCAGCTCGTGTCGCTCGAATACAGCCCGGAAAACGCGGCCGTTGCGCGTGCGAACATCGCGCATGCGAATCTCGCGGACCGCGTGAGCGTGATCACGGGACTCGCACTCGATTCGCTCGACGCGATGCTGGCGGAGCAGACGGCACCGTTCGATTTCGTCTTTATCGACGCGGACAAAAGCAATAACGCGAACTACCTCGACCGCGTGCTGAAACTCTCGCGCCCGGGCACGGTGATCGTCGCCGACAACGTGGTGCGCCGCGGCCGCATCGCCGACGCCGACGATCACGACGCCGACGTCACGGGCTTGCGCGACTACTTCGACGAGGTGAGCGCCGACAAGCGGCTCGACACCACGGCCGTGCAAACGGTCGGCAGCAAAGGTTGGGACGGCTTCGCGATCACGATCGTCGGCGCTTGAAGGAGCGCGCGCACAATCAGCAACACGCCATCAGTAACGCGCCATAAAAAAACGCCGGGCTGCCTCCGCAGCACCGGCGTTTTTCATGCCTGGGCGAACAGCGCCCGAGGCGGCCTTAGAAGTCCGTCGTCATCGAGAACAGCACCGTGCGCGGCGCACCCATCGTCAGATAGCCGCCGGTCGTCGAGCTCCAGTACGCCTTGTTCGTGAGGTTGTAGACGTCGGCGCGGAAGGTGGTCGGACGGCCGAACACGCTGGTCTTGTAGCGCGCGCCGAGATCCACCGTGTCCCACGCCTTGATCGACAGCGTGTTCGTCGCATTCAGATACTGCGGACCCGTGTGCGTGTAGCGCGCCGAGAACGTCAGCCCCTGCACCCACGGCAGATCGTATTCCGCGCCGAGGTTGAACATGAAGCTCGGCACGCCGATCGGACGATTGCCGTCGTTGGTGCCGGTGTCGAGCTGCACCGCGTTGATGTAGGTCGCGCCCGCCATCAGACGCACGCCCTTGTAGACTTCGCCGAACACCGACGCTTCCACGCCGCGATGACGCTCGTTGCCGTCGGCGACGAAATAGCCGGACGAGTTGGTGTAGGTCTGCGGCTTTTCGAGCTGATACAGCGCCAGTTGCGCGCCGAACTTGCCGCTGTCGTACTTCGCGCCCACTTCATATTGCTTGGTGCGCTCCGGCGCGAGCAGCGCGTTGGCGTTCATCGCCGTGGCCGGCGCCTGGCTGCCCGCGGCGAGCGACTCGCTGCGGTTCGCGTAGATCGCGATGTGCTCGGTCGGCTTGAACACAATGCCGAACAGCGGCGTGGTGATCGAATCGTTGTACGCCTCGGTTTGCAGCAGCGTCGACGACGAATACGCGTTCGAGACGATTTCCTGGTGACGCACGCCCACCGTGAACAGCACGCGGTCGTGGAAGAAGCCGAGCGTGTCCGACGCCGCGACGCTGCGCATCAGGCTCGTCGACGTGAGCGGCGGATTGCCGTCCAGACCCTGCGAGTAGTACTTCGACGGCGGAAACGCCACTTGCGGCGTGTCGTAGAGGTCGGTGTTGAAGCTGCCCGACATGTTCCACGCGGACTCCGTGTGCACGCTCACGATCGACGCACCCGCCGTCACGAAATGGCTCACCGGACCGGTGTTGAAGTGGCCGCGCACGCCGACTTCCGCCGAGGTCGCGTCTTCCTTGCGCGGCACGTACATGCGCGAGGCCGTCGTGAGCGTCGGGTCGGTGTAGTAGGGCGACGAATACTGGCCGCTTTCGGTGCTGTGCCGCGCGCCGCCCGCCACGTAGGCGGTCCAGCCCGGCAGGAAGTCGTATTCGGCGCGCAGGATGCCGACCGTGTCTTCGGTCTGGCTGGCGGACCACGTCTGGCCGTAGTTGTAGCTCGCCGAGGGCACGGCAGGAATCGAGTCGCCGGAGACGTACGCGACCGGACGGCCATCCGACACATGCTGGCGCTGATAGAGGAAGTCGGCTTCGAGACGCAGCTTCTCGCCCCGATAGTCGAGCGCGACGGCCGTCTGGTTGTTGCGGCGGTGCTCGCCGTCGATGCTCGTTTCGCCGTCGCGGTTCGCCTGGTTCACGCGAATGCCGAACTGGTCCTGATCGCCGAAACGGCGGCCGACGTCGACGTGCGTGCCGAACTCGCCCGAGGCGCTGCCGTCGAGCGTGACTTCGGTCAGCGGCTTGTCGTCGGCGCGCTTCAGTTGCAGGTTCACGCTGCCGCCGATCGAGCTGCCGTTCGGCGACGCGCCGTTCAGGAACGCGCTCGCGCCCTTGAACACGTCCACGCGCTCGATGGCGGGCGTTTCCACCATCTGGCGCGGCGTGATGCCGTAGAGGCCGTTGAGCGAGACGTCGTCGCTGTCGAGCTGGAAGCCGCGGATGACGTAGACCTCCTGGAAGTTGCCGTAGCCGTAGGCGGTGCGCACGGCCGGGTCGTTCGAGAGCACGTCCGCGATGGTGCGCGCCTGCTTGTCCTGAATCGCCTTGGCCGTGTAGGTCGTCATGCTGAACGGCATGTCGATGTTCTTCTGCTGGCCGAGCGCGCCGAAATTGCCGCCGCGCGCGACCTGACCGCCGCCGTAAGTCGGCGCGAGGTCGCCGGGCAGGGCGTCTTTGGCCGCCTGCACCTTGACCGTGGGCAGCGTGGCGTTGCTCTTGCCGGCGGTGCTGGCGCCCGTGCTGCTGGCGTCGGCGCTGCCGCTCGTCTGCGCGAACGCGGCGGCGGGCAGGGCGAAGGCCACGGCAATGGCGGCGAGGATGGCGTGACGGGAGGCGGAGACGGCGGGCTGGAACGGCGACTTCGGCGTATCGGCCGCAGCAGGACGCGGCACGGACAAACGGGGTGCGGACATAAAAAAATCGAAACGGTGTAAGTCGTTATTGCCGCGCCGCGATGCCAGCGTGAGTGCGTGGCTCCCGGGCGGTGCTTTGGTCTGGCGAGCGCGCGCCGCCGCGCGGGAGCGCGTGCGGGTGGCCGTCAAAATGTATGCGGATTGTATATGCTAATGAGAACGATTGTTATTCCAAATTACAAAGCGACTGCGCGTATTCGGTGTTTACACAACACTGACGGTGGATTTCAGCGGGGCTACGGCAAGGAAACGTCAGAAATAGAAACAGGGTCGGATATTTAATCTGGCGCGAAGTCGTGATATAGACGCCGCGAAACGCGAGCGCGGGCCGGGCGCCGCTCCGCAAACCTGCATTTCCGAGCAATTTCGGCCCTTCGTCCGCGCCTCAAAAGCAGCCCGCAAGCGCCGCACGAACGGCCTCGATCCCGGCCGCGCTAGCGCGCAACGCGCGTCGCGTACATGGCTCATAAGCAGATTCGATGGCATTCGCCGCCAGTTTCGGTAGTGCGCGCCCGCCCGCGCTCCCTAAAATGAACCGAAGCGCGCCGCGCGTCATGCGGCGCCGTACGATCGACGAGACGAGGAGGGGCGGTAGCAATGAGCGCAGCAGGCAGTCAGCAACCAGGCACGGCAAGCGGGACGGAAAACAGGACGGCAGCGCAGGGCGTCGGCCAGACGCGCATCCGCTGCATGCAGATGCGCGGCGGCACCTCGAAGGGCGCGTACTTTCTCGCCTCCGACCTGCCCGCCGATCCGGCCGCGCGCGACCGCGTGCTGCTCGCCGTGATGGGCTCGCCCGATCCGCGCCAGATCGACGGCATCGGCGGCGCCGATCCGCTCACCAGCAAAGTGGCGATCGTCTCGCCCTCCACGCGCGCCGACGCCGACGTCGACTATCTGTTCGCCCAGGTCGTGGTGGACGAAGCGCGCGTCGACTACGGTCAGAACTGCGGCAACATTCTCGCCGGCGTGGGCCCGTTCGCGATCGAGCGCGGGCTCGTCGACGCACGCGACGGCACGACCGCCGTCGCCATCCACATGCTCAATACCGGGCAGATCGCCGTGGCGAGCGTCTCGACGCCCGGTCGTCAGGTGCAATACGACGGCGACGCGCGCATCGACGGCGTGCCCGGCACGGCGGCCGCGATTCCGCTCGCGTTTCGCGACACGGCCGGTTCGACCTGCGGCGCGCTGCTGCCGACGGGCAATCTCAAGGACACGATCGACGGCGTCGAAGTGACCTGCATCGACAACGGCATGCCGCTCGTGCTGATCCGCGCGCGCGATCTCGACCGCACCGGCTACGAAACGCGCGACGAGCTCGACGCCGACGCGGCGCTCAAGGCGCGCGTCGAAGCGATTCGGCTCGCCGTGGGTCCGCGCATGAATCTGGGCGACGTCAGCGCGCGCACGGTGCCGAAGATGTGCCTGATCGCGCCGCCGCGCGCGGGCGGCGCGATCAGCACGCGCAGCTTTATTCCGCATCGCTGCCACGCGTCGATCGGCGTGCTGGGCGCGGTGAGCGTGGCGACGGCGGCCGTGCTGCCCGGCACGGTCTGCGACGGCATCGCCGAACTCGGCGACGCGAGCGGCGTGAAGCGCCTCGCGGTCGAGCATCCGACCGGCGAATTCACCGTCGAGCTGACGCTCGCGCACGAAAACGGCGCGACCGAGGTGACGGGCGCGGCGCTGCTGCGCACGGCGCGCTGGCTGTTCGACGGCGTGGTGGGCGTGCCGTCCGCCGTCTGGCGCGCCTGATCGTGAACGCGACGCCCGCCGCCTTCGCTCGAGTCGCTTTCGTCGGCTTCGGCGAAGCGGGTGGTGTGCTCGGCGCGGCGCTGGCCGCGCGCGGCGTGAGCGTCTCGATGTACGACCTGCGGCTCGACGCGTTGCGCGAGAAGGCGCGCGCGGCGCAGGTGCGGGCCGCTTCCACGCTGGAGGACGCCATCGACGGCGTGGAGCTGGTCGTGTCGGCGGTGACGGCGCAGTCGGACATGGACGTCGCGCACGCGTTGGCCGAACGTCTCGCGCCGGGCCAGATCGTGCTCGACATCAATTCGGTTTCGCCGCAGACCAAGCAGCACGCGCAGTCGTGCATCGAAGCGGGCGGCGCGCATTACGTGGAGGCCGCGGTGATGGCGCCGGTGCCGCCGTACGGACTCGCGGTGCCGATGCTGCTGGGCGGCGCGCAGGCGCGCGAGGTGAGCACGCGGCTGAACGCGAGCGGCTGGCGGACCGAGGCCGTGGCGGAGCGCGTCGGCGTGGCCTCGGCGGCGAAGATGTGCCGCAGCGTCATGATCAAAGGCATCGAAGCGCTGACCGTGGAATGTCTGCGCGCGGCGCGCAGCTACGACGCGGAAGCCGTGGTGCTTGCTTCGTTATCCGAAACATTGTCCAGAATGCAGCGCGACGCCGATCTCGCGGGCTATCTCGTCAGCCGCGTCGCCGAACATGGCCGCCGCCGCGCGGGCGAGATGCGCGAAGTCGCGCAAACGCTGCGCGACGCGGGCGTGGAGCCGTTCATGAGCGAGGCGTGCGCGCGCTTGCAGGACGGTTTCGTCGAGGCGATGCAGGCGCGCGGCATCGCGTATGACGATCTGGACGCGCCGTTCGACTGGCGCGCCCTGTTCGACCGCCTGCTTTAGTGCGTCTGCGGTAGTGCGTGCGCGCTAACGCGCCTGCGCCGCCATTCTCCCTTCGATCACCCGCACGGCCGGCGCAGCGTCGGCGACCGCCAGACGGATCGCGTCGATCAGCGCGCGCGCGGCGGGCGAGGGCGCGCTCTGCGCCCGCAAGGTCAGGCCGATTTCGCGCCGCGTGTTGTGCAGCGGCACGTCGAGCACCACGAGCTGCCCCGACTCGATCTCATAGTGCAATTGCTGCGCCGACAGCGCCGCGATCATATCCGTGCCCATCAGCAGGCCGCGAATCACGGCGAGGTCGGCGGTCTCGACGGTCGGCATCGGCGGCTTCAGTTTCAGGCGCTTGAACTGCGCCTCGAACAAGCCGCGCGCGGGCGAGTGCACGCGCGACAGAATCCATTGCGCGTTGCGCAGATCGCTCACATTCAGCGCGTTCTGCTGCGCGAGCGGATGACCGCGCCGCGCGAGCACGACCATGTCTTCGGCCATCAGGCGCTCGTTCGTGAGACCGCTCGCGGCGTCGTTCTCGCGCAGCGCGCCGAGCACGAAATCGACATCGCCCGCGCGCAAGCCCGCCACCAGCAACTCGTACGCGCTTTCGTCCGTGACCACGCGCACGCCCGGATGCTGCGCGCTCATGCGTGCGATCGCCGCGGGCAGGATCAGCGTGCGCCCGAGCGGCAGCGCGCCCACCGTCACCGAACCCTGAATGCTGCCGTGCAGGGCGGCGATATCGTCGGGCACGTGGCGCAGTTCGTTGAGTGCGCGGCGCACGTGCAGCAGGAAGGTTTCGCCCTCGGCCGTGAGCTGCACGCCGCGCGGGCTGCGGTGAAACAGCGTGACGCCCGAGCCGCTTTCGAGCACGCGCATCGCGCTGCTCACGGCGGGCTGGCTGATGCCGAACGCGCCGGCCGTGCTCGGCATGTGCCGGTGCCGTGCGAGCGCGACGAACAATTGCAGGCGGCGCGTGTTGAGCAGATAAGCGGGCAGCGTGCCTTCGCCGAGCGCGCGGCGGCGCGTCTGCCGCGCGGCGCACCAGTGCGCGAGTTCTTCGAGTTCGCCGAAGATCCGCGCGCAGCGGTCGAGCACCACGCGCCCGACGGCCGTGGGCAGCATGCCCGAGGGCTTGCGCTCGAACAGCGGCTCGCCGAGCGCGGTTTCGAGTTCCTGCACCGAACGCGTGACGGCCGATTGCGCGCGATAGAGCGCGGCGGCGGCGCGCGTGGCGCTGCCGGTGTCGGCGACCAGGCGGAACGCGCGCAGATGCGCGAGGTTGAGCAGGTCGGGCGCGTTCATGCGGCCCCCGCGATCAGATGCAGATGCTCGACCGAGAGATTGAGACTCTCCTTCGAAATATGCGTGTGCTCTTTCATGAGCGCCTCGACGCGCGCGCCCTCGCCGTTCAGCAACGCGCCGACGATGGCGTGATGCTGGCGGTGCGCGTAGGCGAGCATCATGTATTGCTGCTGGCGCGCGGCGTCGTCGAACACCACCGTGCCCGGCGAGACGAACGGAATTTTCTCGTTCAGGCCGAGCGCCGCGCTGATCGCGTGGCTGTCGGCGGCGGCCACGATCAGCGCGTGAAAGCGGCCGTTGACGTCGGCGTAACGGGTTTCCGCGGCGTTGTCGAGCGCGCCGGGGCGGAAGATGTCGTCGCCTTCGCGCAGGCAGTCCTGCAGCGCGCGCGCGAGCGCCGGGTCGACGCCGCGCTCGGCCACGCGACGCGCGGCGAGCCCTTCGAGCACGCCGCGCACGTCGATGGCGTTGAGCACGTCGGTCACGCTGAAGCAGCGCACGGTGTAGCCGCGCGCGCCCGAGCGCTCGACGAGGCCTTCGGTGGCGAGCACGCTCAGCGCGTAGCGCAGCGGCGTGCGGGAAATGCCGAGCCGTTCGGCGAGCTGCGCTTCGACGAGACGCTGCCCCGGCGCGAGTTCGCCGGAAAGAATGCGCGTGCGCAGCGCCTGCACGATGGTTTGCTGGGTTGTCTCGTTCATGTCGCTATCTTGCGCGCGGCCGGGCGCCCGGCTTGGGGCCCGGCCTTGCGAGTTTGTTCTTTTGGTATCTGTTTCGTTTATGGCGGGCTTGCGCCGCGTGGGTCGGGCACGGTATCCCGAGGTCGGTTCAGGATACCAAAAAGCGTTATGGCGCGCGGGTTTCGGCGCGCCGCCACGCAGCGGAAAATGCAGAAAACCCCTGCTTTCATGCGTATTGGCATCAAAATAGTGGATAACCCTGACTTACCGCCGCACCCTGCGTTCTGTAATTTCGTATCCCAATTGATGGGCTCTTGCGAAAGCGAGAGCGTGAACTGCGGTAATCGAGGAATAACAGCATGGCAAGGATTGTGGGCGGCATCGGTACTTCGCATGTACCGACGATCGGCTTGGCGTACGACAAGGGCAAGCAGAACGAACCTGCCTGGGCGCCGCTCTTCAAGGGGTACGAACCCGTGGCCGAGTGGCTCGCGCAGCGCAAGCCGGACGCGCTCGTGATGTTCTACAACGATCACGCCAACAGCTTCTTCTTCGACTGCTATCCGACCTTCGCGCTGGGCGTGTCGCCGCAGCACGAATTCGCCGATGAAGGCGCGGGCAAGCGTCCGCTGCCCGATATCGCCGGGCATCCCGATCTCGCGATCCATATCGCCGAGCAACTGGTGAACGACGAGTTCGACCTCACGGTGTTCCAGGACAAGCCGCTCGACCACGGCTGCAACTCGCCGCTCTCGCTGATGCTGCCGCACGACGGCGGCTGGCCCACGGCGCTGGTGCCGTTCGAAGTCAACGTGCTGCAGTATCCGCTGCCCACGGCGAACCGCTGCTACCGGCTCGGCCAGGCGCTTCGCCGCGCGATCGAATCGTTCGATCAGGATCTCGACGTGGTGGTGGTCGGCACGGGCGGTCTCTCGCATCAGGTGCACGGCGAGCGCAGCGGCTTCAACAACACCGAGTGGGACATGGAGTTTCTCGACCTGATCGTGAACGATCCCGAGCGGCTCGCGCGCATGAAGCACGTCGATTACGTGCGCCTCGGCGGCGCGGAAAGCGTCGAGACGATCATGTGGCTCGCGATGCGCGGCGCGCTGGCGCCGACGATCCGCGAGGTGCATCGCAACTACTATCTGGCGACCAGCACGGCGATGGCCGTGACGATCTACGAGAACGTCGAATCGGACGAAGACAAGAGCGGAGCCGCGCAATGAATCCGCAACTGATCGGCATCGAGGAACTGACGGGCACCTACCCGTTCGACATTCGCCAGAGCATGAAGGCGATGCGCCTGAACCGCTTCTTCTGGATGATGCGCACGCCCGCCGCGCGCGAACTGTGGCTCAACGACCGTCCTGCCGCCTATGACGCGGCGGCGCTGACGCCGCAGGAACGCACGCTCGTCGACAACACGGACTGGCTCGGGCTCATTCAGTACGGCGTGTGCTTCTTCGTGCTGGAGAAGTTCGCGCGCGTGGTGAAGATCACGAACCTGGGCATGTACGCGAGCATGCGCGGCGAGACGCTCGAAGCGTTCCTGAAAACGCGACAGGTGCCGGACGCCGTCTGATCTCCGCATGGCGCGCGCCGCCCCCACGGCGCGCTGCTGAATCTGCTTCGCAGCACAACTCACGTACCGACGAAGTGCGCGAGCGGGGAAATATTTATCTCGGAGACACGCATGAATTCTGCCGACGCAGTGGATATCAAGGGCTTCATCGACGGACGGCGCATGTCGGGCTGGCAATGGCTCGTACTCGCGCTCTGCTTCCTGATCGTGACGCTCGACGGCCTCGATACGGCCGTGATGGGCTTCGTCGCGCCCGTGGTCATGAAGGAGTGGGGCATCTCGCGCGCCGCCTTCGGGCCGGTGATGAGCGCCGCGATGGTCGGCCTCGCGATTGGCGCGCTGGTCGCGGGCCCGTTCGCGGATCGCATCGGCCGCAAGAAAGTGCTGATCGGCTCGGTCGGCTGCTTCGGCCTCTTCAGCCTGCTGTGCGCCTTCGCCCACACGCCGACGGAACTCGTCGCGCTGCGCTTTCTCACGGGCCTGGGTCTCGGCGCCGCGATGCCCAACTCGACCACGCTGCTCTCCGAGTACGTGCCGTCGAAGAGCCGCTCGCTGCTGCTCACCATCATGTTCACCGGCTTCAACTTCGGCTCGGGCGGCGGCGGTTTCATCGCGGCCGCGCTGATGCCGCACTTCGGCTGGCGCGGCGTGTTCGTGTTCGGCGGCGTGCTGCCGATCCTGTTCGTGCCCGTGCTGATGCTGCTGCTGCCGGAATCGGCGCGCTTCCTGCTGGTGCGCCGCTTCTCCGCCGAACGCATCGCGGCCACGCTCTCGCGCGTCTGCGGCCATCGCTTCGCACAAGGCACGCGCTTCACCTCGCCGGAACCGGCCGTGATCGCGAAAGCGCCCGTGCGCATGCTGTTCTCGGACGGCTACGCCATGAGCACGCTGATGCTGTGGGTCACCTACTTCATGGGTCTGCTCATCATCTATCTGCTGACCGGCTGGCTGCCCACGCTGATCAAGGACGCGGGCCTGCCCGTGGAGCGCGCGGCGGCGATCACCGGCATGTTCCAGCTCGGCGGCACGGTGGGCGCGATCGTCGTCGGTTTCGCGATGGACCGCATGGACCGCAACGTGGTGATCGGCGCGGCGTACCTGCTGGGCGGCGTGTTCATCTTCGCGCTCGGCATGGGCAGCCTGCAGTCGAGCATGCTCACGCTGCTCGTCACCTGCGCGGGCTTCTTCATGAGCGGCGCGCAGACCGGTCTCAACGCGCTCGCCCCGTCGTGCTACCCGACCCGCGCCCGCGCCACCGGCGTGAGCTGGATGCTCGGCTTCGGACGGCTCGGCGGCATTCTGGGCTCGTTCGTGGGCGGCGTGCTGCTCTCGCTCGGCTTCAGCTTTGCGGCGGTGTTCTCGGTGCTCGCCGTGCCCGCGCTGATCGCGGCGGTCGCGATCCTGCTCAACCGGCTCGCGCTGCGCTTCATCAGCGTGCCGGTGGCGGACGCCTGAGCATCGCGCTTCGCCGCACATAACAACAAAGACGTCGCTTCTCGCACCAATCAGAAAGACCGCGGCCGCGAGGCCGCACCCACCGACCGGCCATCAAACGGGGCGGCTGGCGGATACAACATCGATAAACGCTGAACAACACACGACGTTCAATCAGGAGGCTTGGAGAATGGCAAACAATAAGCAGTACAAAAAAATCGTGATCGCGCTGGCGGGGCTGGCGTGCGCCGGATCGGCGCTCGCACAGAGCAGCGTCACGCTGTACGGCATGATGGACACCGGCATCACTTACGTGAGCAACCAGGGCGGCCATCACAACCTCAAGATGGACGACGGCGTGAACGGCCCGAATCTCTGGGGCTTGCAAGGCACTGAAGACCTCGGCGGCGGTCTGAAGGCATTCTTCCAGCTGACCAACCAGTTCCAGGTCGACAACGGCAGCTTCATGCCGAACAAGAGCCTGTTCAGCCGGACGTCGATCGTGGGTCTGAGCGACGAGCGCTTCGGCAAGCTCGCGCTCGGTAACCAGTACGACTTCATGACGGATGCGCTCTATTTCTCGGGCGACGATCCGGCCGAACTCTCGGGCCACTTCTACGACTTCCGCGCGGGCCCGTTCACGAAGCTCGCGCTGCCGAGCAACGCGACCGGCGCGTTCGACTGGGACCGCATGGCCGGTGAAACGGTCAACAACTCGGTGAAGTACACGTCGGCGGTCTACAACGGCTTCAGCGCGGGCGCGATGTACAGCTTCGGCAACGTGGCGGGTTCGATCGGCACGGGCAACGGCCAGAGCTTCGCGCTGAACTACGCGCAGAAGAACTGGGGCGTGAATGCCGCGTACACGAACCTCAAGTACGTCGTGTCGGGCGAAGGCGATGTGAGCGTGCGCAACTGGGGCGTCGGCGGCCATTTCCGCTTCGGCAACTGGATCACGAACGCGCTGTTCACGACGGTGCACAACTCGTACAACGGCGGCTCGGTCTACGAAGGCTCGGTCGGCGCGCACTACTACTTCACGCCGGCGCTGAGCGCGGGCGCGTCGTATATGTACATGAAGGGCAACGACGTCGTGGATAACAACCACGCGCATCAGGTCGCGGCGATCGTCGACTACGCGCTTTCGAAGCGCACGAGCGTGTACGTGCTCGGCGTGTATCAGCGCGCAAGCTCGGGCGGCTACGCGCAGATCAACGGCATGAACAGCTCCGATGGCGCGTCGAGCGGCCAGACCCAGGCTGTCGCGCGCGTGGGTCTGCATACGAAGTTCTAAGCGCAGCGCAGTTTTTTCGCGTGTGAAGGCCGCGTCTTCCGGAAGGGGGCGCGGCTTTTTTGTTGATGTGTGGCGGGTGGCGTCGATCGTTCGGCATCCTGATCGAATATTGCCCGATCAATCCCTGCGCGTGGCCGGGTCTTTCTCCCGCACCCGGACGTTCGCGTGAATCATCGGGCGCAGGCATCGCGCGCACAACCGCATTTTCTTCGCGGTCGATCGGCGTGAAGTGGCCGCCGTCGTCAACCTCGGCGACAACCAACTTATTCCCCTGTCCCCATGAAACGCGGACGCACGGCCAGACCGTCGCCGCGCGTCCGCCTGCGCGTTTGACGCCGCTTGCGTGCCGTGTGCGTGTGCCAGGTCTCACGATAGAGCTTGACGGATTATCGTAAGATATATATCTTAAGATATATATTGTCGCGAAAAGCGACATCGCCCAGCGTAGAAAATCGGGCCGGATGACTCAGGTCGGGCGCTGTTTATGCGCCGACTCCGCCATGCAAGCACGCGCGAGCACGACCGCGCACACACGCGCGCTTCCGGCACACCAACCCGAACCCCGCGAGTGCGGCGCCCCGCGTGCGCCGCGCCACCCAACCGGAGGAACTCCGATGACCGATCACAGCAATCCGAGCAGCAACAGCAGCACCAGCAGCCACAGCAGCCACAACGTCAACAGCGTCGCCGCGGAACGCACGCCCGAGCGCGTGCGCCATGCGCTCAAGCGCCGTCTGCTGCAGGTGGCGCGCGTCGACATGATCACGCCGCATCTGAAGCGCATCACGCTCACGGGCGAGGATCTGCACGACTTCGTGTCGGCGGGTTTCGACGACCACGTGAAGGTCTTCTTTCCCGAGCCCGGCGCGGATCGTCCGGTGCTGTCCGAAGGCGGTCCGGGCACGCCGCCCGCGCCCGGCGAGCCGCGTCCGACGATGCGCGATTACACGCCGCGCCGCTTCGATACCGAGGCGCGCGAACTGGCCATCGACTTCGTGATCCACGAAGCGGGACCGGCCACGGAATGGGCATCGCAGGCGCAGCCGGGTCAGTATCTGGCCGTGGGCGGCCCGCGCGGCTCGTTCGTGATTCCGGACGGTTTCGACTGGTACTGGCTGATCGGCGACGAAAGCGCGTTGCCCGCCATCGCCCGCCGTCTCGAAGAATTGCCCGCGGGCGTGCAGGTCGTCGCGACGATCGACGGCCGCGACGCGCAGGCGCGCTTCGCTTTCGACACACGCGCGAATGTGCAGGAGCAATGGTGCTACGCGAACGAGCAGGGCGAGAACGCGCTGCTCGACGCCGTGCGCGCGACGCGTCTGCCGGACGGTCAGGGCTACGTGTGGGCGGCGGGCGAGTCGGCGGTGATGCGCGCCGTGCGTCAGCATCTCGCCGAGGAGCGCGCGATCCACAAGTCGCGTATTCGCGCGTCGAGCTACTGGAAGCGCGGCGCGACCGGCGTGCACGAAACGCTCGATGATTGAGCGCTCACTCACGCCGATGGAGACCCCGCCGCGCATGAAAGCCACCCGCACACAGACGAATACCAACCCGCAAACGAGCTCGATGGAGCAGCAGCTGCGCAACGCGGGCCTCAAACCCACGTTGCCGCGCATGGACATCCTGCGCGCGTTCCGCGCGGACGATCGTGCGCACGTCACCGCCGCCGAGTTGTATCTGGAGTTTCAGCGCAGCGGCAATGCCATCGGCATCGCCACCGTGTATCGCGTGCTGGCGGATCTCGAATCGCACGGCATCATCAAGCGCGTGCAGATCGGCAACGGCAAGGCGCGCTTCGAGCTGGCGAACACGGGGCGCCATTTTCATATCGTCGATGTGAACGGCGGCGAGATCGTCGAACTCGCCGATCAGGTGCTGCTCGCGCGTCTCGACGAACTGGTGGCGCAAGAGGGCTACCGCATCGTCGATCTGCAACTGAACGTGTACGTGCAGCCTGTTTGACGCAATAGCGCGGCGGCGCGCGCGCTCCGCATCAAATCTTCCTTCGTCCGTGACGAACGCGGCACAATAGCGCCATCGCGGACATCTCGCGTCATGAGGAAGGAAGGTCGATGACTGACACGGTCGATTGCGTCGTGATCGGTGCGGGCGTGGTCGGGCTCGCCGTCGCGCGCGCGTGCGCGCAGCAGGGCTGGGAGACCATTCTCGTCGAGGCGGAAAACGCCATCGGTACCGGCACCAGTTCGCGCAACAGCGAGGTGATTCATGCGGGCATTTATTATCCGCAAGGCTCGCTCAAGGCGCGGCTTTGCGTGCAGGGCAAGCAGCAGCTCTACGCGTATTGCGCGGAAAAAGGCGTGCCGCACGAGCGCTGCGGCAAATTCATCGTCGCCACGCATGACGGGCAACTCGACGCGTTGCGCGCGATTCGCGCCGCCGCCGCCGCCAACGGCGTGGACGATCTGCGCTGGCTCGAACGCGACGCCGCGCTCGCGAAGGAACCCGCGCTCAATTGCGTGGCGGCCCTCGAATCGCCGTCGACTGGCATCGTCGACAGTCACGCGCTGATGCTTGCGCTGCAAGGCGACATCGAAGCCGCGGGCGGCATGCTCGCGTTCTGTTCGCCGCTTGCGGGCGGCGTGGCGAAAGCGGGCGAACCCATTTTGCTCAAAGTGGGCGGCGACGAGCCGATGGAACTGCTCGCGAAACGCGTGATCAACTGCGCGGGGCTTTACGCGCAGCAGGTCGCGTCGGCCATCGAGGGCGTGCCGCGCGAGTCGATTCCGGCGGGCCGCTATGCGAAGGGCAATTACTATTCGCTGGCGGGCGCGGCGCCGTTTTCGCGGCTCATCTATCCGATTCCCGAAGCGGGCGGCCTGGGCGTGCATCTGACCATCGACCTCGGTCATCAGGCGCGTTTCGGCCCGGACGTCGAATGGATCGACAGCATCGATTACACCGTCGATCCGCGCCGCGCGGCGAGTTTCTACGCGGCGATCCGCACCTACTGGCCCGCGCTGCCCGACGGCGCGCTGCAACCGGGCTACGCGGGCATCCGGCCGAAGCTCGCGGATGGCGCGTACGGCGGCGACTTCGTGATTCAGGGCGCGGACGAACATGGCGTGAGCGGGCTCGTCAATCTGTACGGCATCGAGTCGCCGGGACTGACCGCCTCGCTCGCCATCGCCGACGAAGTGATCGCACGGCTACGCGCAGCGGCGTGATAACGTGTCGGGCGCGCGTGCCATGTGTTGATGCGCGCGCGCTTTCATAACAGCAAGCGAACAGTAAGGAGCGAAACGTGGTCTACGAAATGGCGCACATCACGGTGCAGGCGGGCAAGAACGCTGAATTCGAAGCAGGCGTGGCGCAGGCGCTGCCGCTCTTTCATCGCGCGCGCGGCTGCCGGGCGGTCGAGCTTCAGCGCGGCGTGGAAGAGCCGAACCAGTATGTGCTGGTCGTGCAGTGGGAAACCATCGAGGACCACATGGTGCACTTTCGCGAGTCCGACGACTTCCAGGAATGGCGCCGTCTGGTCGGCCCGTTCTTCGAAAAGCCGCCGGTCGTGGGCCACACGGAAGTGGTCGTGAAGTAACTCGTGAAATAACGCTTGCCGATGTGTCTTTAGCGCGGCAAGCCCTCAAGCTCGCCGCGCGTTTGAAACCGGCTCAAGCCTTGATTTCGAATCCATCCACATAGCCCGCCGGATCGGCGCTATCCCACTTGCGCCCGTCGACGAACACGGGCGCGTCGAATGTTTCCGGCACCGCCACGCCAATCGCGGCCGCCGCTTGCCGGTACAACGCCGTCTGATTGATCGCCGCGGCAAGCTGCCGATAATCGTCGCGTCGCGCCATCATCCCCCAGCGTTCGAACTGCGTGAAGAACCACATTCCTTCGGATTCCAGAGGAATATTCACCGTGCCATCCGAGAAGAACTTCATACGCACGGCATCCGGCAGACCTTCGCCTTCGAGCCGTTCCGCGATCAGCGCGGCATCCACGCCCAGCATCTCGGGCCGCGCGAGCCATTGCGCGATTTCCTTGCGATGCCCCGCGCCGTCGAGCCATCGGCAGGCTTCGAGCATCGTGCTGACGAGCGCGCGCGCGGTATTCGGATAACGCGTGACGAAATCGCGCCGGCAGGCCAGCACTTTCTCCGGATGATCGGGCCAGATTTCGCCGCTGCGGATCACCGTGCGTCCCATGCCGCGACGCTGCGCGAGCGACGGCCAGGGCTCGCCGACGCACAGACCGTCGAGGCGTTCCTCCGCGAGCGCGGCCACCATTTGCGGCGGCGGAATCACCACGCTTTCGATGTCCCTGAGCGGATGCACGCCTTGCGAAGCGAGCCAGTAATACAGCCACATCGCATGCGTGCCGGTCGGAAAGGTCTGCGCGAACACGGGCGTGCGGCCGAGCGTGGCGAGCGCGCGCGGCAGCGTGCCGTGTTCCGCGAGCGCGTCGGCGAGACGGTTCGACAGCGAGATCGCCTGGCCGTTGCGGTTGAGCACCATCAGCGCGGCCATGTCGGTCTGCGGGCCGCCGATGCCGAGCTGCACGCCGTAGACGAGGCCGTAGAGCGAATGCGCGGCGTCGAGTTCGCCGGCGAGCAGCTTGTCGCGCAGCGCGGCCCACGAGGGCTGGCGCGAGAGTTCGAGCGTGAGCCCGTGCGCGTGGCCGAATTCGAGCAGCTTGGCGGCGACCACGGGCGCGGCGTCGGCGAGCGGCACGAAGCCGATCTTCAGATGGGTTTTTTCGGGCGGCGCGGCCGCGCGGGTGGATTCGTTCATGACGTTCGACGCTTCAATCCTGCGACCCGGCGGCGGCCACGATCTGGCGCGCGACCTCGGCGAGCTTCAGGCTCTGGTTCATCGCCCGCTTGCGCAGCAACGCGTACGCGGCGGGCTCGGTCAGCTTCTGTTGTTCCATCAGGAGGCGCTTCGCGCGATCGATCAGCTTGCGTTCGGCGAGTTCGTTTTCGGCCTGCGTGAGACGTTCGCGCAACTGCGCTTCCTGCGCGAAGCGCGCCAGCGCGACTTCGAGGATCGGCGCGATGCGCTCGCCCGCGAGACCTTCGACGAGATACGCGGTCACGCCCGCATGCACGGCCGAACGGATCAGCTGCTGATTCGCGTCGTTGCTGAACATCAGCACGGGGCGCGGCGCGGTGGCGTTCATCACGGCGAGCTGTTCGAGCGTGTCGCGCGAGGGCGATTCGGTATCGATGATGATGACGTCGGGCCGTTCGCGCTCGACCACGCGATGCAGCGCCTGCGGCGTCGCGGGTTCGGCCAGCATGTCGTAGCCGAGCCGCGCGAGCGCGTCGCGCAGATCGCCAATCGGCTTGTCGGTATCGGTTACGAGCAGGACGCGCAGCATGGTGTTTCGTGGGTCGTCGGCATGGTGGGGTCGACGGTTGTCGGTTCTTGTCTGGCAAGCCGCGTCGAGGCGGCTTCGCGCGTCAGTGGGGATTCGCCTCTGTTTCAGCAAGGTGCGTGCCAGTTGCGCTGCGGTGCACAAGAGCGGGATATGAAGCGCGGCGCGATGCGAATGCGCGATCACGGTGCATGAGGTGGCGCACCGCAGTAGTGCGCGCGTCGAGGGTGCACAGATGTGGCGCAGTGACGTGAATCGGCACGCTTCGCTCATTTGCAACTAACAGCCAAGCCGGGGCGGTGTGGGCGAGTGGGCCAATGTCTGCGCTCGCCGAAAAACAAAAAAAGCGGCGCTCAACCTCTGCGCCGCTTCTTTGCGTTCACTTCATCCGCGCGACGGGGTTCAGTCGCCCTCAACCCGCTTTGCGCACGGGCGGAAAGCGCCGCTTCGGGTTGCCGATCGCAATGCGCCGGAAGCGCTCCTTCTTCGTCTCCTCTTCGAAGTGCGACAGCGAGAGCTTCACGAAGTCGCTGCGCGAGACGATGCCGACGAGCCGCATCGACTGACGGTCGCTGACCACGGGCATCCGTTCGAGGCCGTGCACGGCGAGACGCGTCGCGATCTGGCGGCAGGTTTCCTCGGGCAGCGCCACGTCGGGCACGCGTCGCGCGAGCAGCTTGCCGAGCGGTTGATCGAGCGCTTGATCGAGCGCGCCATCCACGCCGCCTGCCCGCAATGCGTCGAGCGCCGCGCGATCGACGACACCGAGCACCACGCCGTCGCGGACCACGGGCCACGCGCGGTGCTTCTGCGTCGGACCGAAATAATGCGTGAGCGCGTCGCGCGCGCTGAGGCTCGCATCGATCGATTCGACGTCGCGCGTCATTACTTCGTCGGCGTAATGACGTTCAAGCGGATCGACGCCGTACTCGCGATAGATGTGATAGCCGCGCCGCGCGATCTTCTCGGTCATGATCGAACGCTTCATCACGACGGTCGCGAAACCGTGCGCGACCAGCGTGGCCGCGAGCAGCGGCAGCAGCGCGTTGGCGTCGTGCGTGAGGCCGAAGGCGAACACGATGGCCGTGAGCGGCGCGCCGAGCGTCGCGCCCAGCGTCGCGGCCATGCACACGAGCGGCCAGAGCGCCGGCTCGTTGCCAGGCAGCACGTGGCCGAGCACCGTGCCGAGCCCCGCGCCGAGCATCAGCAGCGGCGCGAGCACGCCGCCCGAGGTGCCCGAGCCCAGCGCGACCACCCACATGATCGCCTTGACGACCAGCAGCGCCACGGCCACTTGCACGACGATATGCTGATGCAGCAGATCGCCGATCACGTCGTAACCGACGCCGAGCGCGCGCGGCTCGATGAAGCCGCCGATGCCCACGACGAGACCGCCGATCGCGGGCCACCACGACCAGTGCAGCGGCAGGCGGCCGAACAGGTCCTCGACCTTGTAGAGCGCGGCGGAAAGCCCCGAGGCGAGCGCGCCGGACAAAAGGCCCGCGATCACGCACGAGAACAGCGCGACCGCTTGCGGCGGACTCGTCTGGAGTGCGAACAACGGCGCGGTGCCGAAGAACACGGCGCGCGTGAATCCGGCCACGGCGCACGCGAGCGCGACCGGCAGGAAACTGCGCGGACGCCATTCGAACAGCAGCAGCTCGACCGCGAGCAGCACGGCGGCGACCGGCGTGCCGAACACCGCCGTCATGCCCGCGGCCGCCCCCGCCACGAGCAGCGTCTTGCGCTCGGCGGAGGTGACGCGCACGCATTGCGCGACGAGCGAACCGAGCGCGCCGCCCGTCATGATGATCGGACCTTCCGCGCCGAACGGCCCGCCGCTGCCGATCACGATGCCCGACGACAGCGGCTTGAGCACGGCCACTTTCGGCGACATGCGGCTCTTGCCGAACAGGATCGCTTCGATGGCTTCGGGAATGCCGTGGCCGCGAATCTTCTCGGAGCCGAAGCGCGCCATCATCCCGACGATCAACCCGCCCACCACCGGCACGACGATCACCCACGCGCCGAGCGTGTTGAGCGCGGGCGAGCGGTCGGCGAACGAAAGCTGGCCGAAGAAGAACAGGTTCGTGAACCCGTGGATCAGGCTCAGCAGCACGAAGGCGGCGAGCGTGGCCAGCGCGCCGATCACCGCGGCGAGCGCGCTGATGCCGGGCAGCCGCGCGTTCGTCGAAAAGTCGCGCTTGTGGGAGTCGTCGGAATGCATGGTCGTCAGAGATCGATTTGCGGAATGGTGAACCGGCCGTCGAGCGTACGCAGCTCGGCGCGATGGAGTTCGGCGAGGCGCGCGAGCAGCGCCTCGCCCGCGGGCAGCAGATGGACTTCCACCTGACGGCGATCGCGCTCGCTCACGCGCCGCTCGACCAGCTCGATCGCCTCGCAGCGCGACACCAGCGCCACCGCGCCGTGATGCTGCGCCTGCAAACGTTCGGCAAGCTCGCCGATGGTCGCCCATTCGCGGCCCGGATAGCCCTTGATATGCAGCAGCAACAGATATTGCAGCGGCGTGATGCCCTCGTTTTGCGCCGCCTGTTCCGAGAAGCGCTCGAAGCGCCGCATCTGGTAGCGGAACTCGGAGAGCTGTTCGAAATCGGTTTTGGCCAGGTCGCGGGTGCGGTGCTTCATCGGGTATCCGTGTGATGACGTTGCGTGGTGCGAATATATCACAACATGATATTTATGATCGAACGAGGCCATAAAACAAGGCCTCGCGTGCATCCGTATCGCGGGGTCAGGCGCTTTCTGGTTGCAGCGGACTGGCCTGGCGATGCAGACCGGAAATCAGGTCGGCCTGCGTGACGATGCCGACGAGCCTTCGTTGGGCGTCGACCACGGGGACGTGATGGTGTCCGCGCCCCGCGAACAGGCCGAGCAGCTCGACGATCGGCGTGGTCGCCGCCACGGTGCGCACGTGCGTCGACATCAGCATGGCGACTTCGAGGCTGTTCGCGTGCGGGCGCAGCGTGGGCAGGATCGCGTAGAGCAGCACGCGCAGCGGATGCAGTTCGGCGCCGTCGTCGGCGAGGTCGGCGCGCGTGACGATGCCCTTCACGTGCTGCTGCGCATCGATCACGGGCAGCGCCTTGACGTCGTGCTGTTTGAGCAGCGTGCGCGCGGCTTCGACGGTCGTTGAGGGCGTGATGCTCACCACGTTGCGCGACATGACGTCGGCGCACGTGAGTTCGCCGAAGCTGCGGGCGTAGGCGCGGATTTCGGTTTCGCGCAGCAGCGCTTCGAGATCGTCGGTGTCGATGTCGAGCAGTTCGTTACGCTCGCGCAGCACGGCTTCGAGATCGGCGCGCGAGATCTTGCCCGCGACGCCGCCGGCAGCGGACACGGGCGGCGCGGCGCCCGCATCGCCCGCGGCGGGCTGCGCCGGTTTTGCGGCGGGCGCGGCGTGCGGATAGCGGTGGCCGGTGGCGGCGTGATAGACGAGCGCGGCGGCGAGCAGCATGACCGATTGCAGCGCGACCGGTTCGAACACGAATTCGTAGCCGAGCGCGCGCACGGCGGGGCCGCCGAGCACGGCCGTGAGCGCGACCGCGCCCGAAGGCGGATGCACGCAGCGCAGCGTGAACATCGCGCAGATCGCCACGCCGACGGCCACGGCGGCCGCCGTCACCGGATCGGGGATCAGCAGCGCGGCCGTCACGCCCACCGTGGCCGACACGAGATTGCCGCCGATGATCGACCACGGCTGCGCGAGCGGGCTGGCGGGCACGCCGAACAACAGCACGGCGGAGGCGCCCATCGGCGCGATCAGATACGGAATGCTCGATGCGTTGCCGAGCAGATGATGCGACAGCGCGCCCGTGAAGCCGATGCCGATCAGCGCGCCGACGCCCGAGCGCAGGCGCTCGCGCCAGCGCAGCGTGTTGGGGTTGGGCGCGAAGCGCGCCAGCCAGCGGAGCAATCTGTAGCGGAACACGGTCGTCATGGCGATCGAGGGGCGGAACGGGCGTCCGGCCGGACGCAGGCTGTCGGAAGTCGGCGATTATATCGCAACGTGATATATATCGTGGGGACCGGTTTTTCCAATTGTCTTGATAGGGCAATTCATCGGATCAAAGCGTTGCCTGGCGAATCGATCAGGAATTCGAACTAAATGGCCGATAAAAAAACGCCGACGCGCAGTGAGCGCGCCGGCGTTTTTATGTGCAGCGGTGCAGGCCGATCAGCGGACGATCAGGCGGCGGGACGTTGCGTCGACGCCATCGGCGGCGGGTTGCCCGGTCGTCCGTTCTGCGGACGGTGGCCGTGGTCGTGGCCGTGGTCATTACCGGCCTGACGGTTTTGCGCCGGAGCGTGATGCGACGCGTTGCGATTTTGCGCTGCGGACACATTGGGCGCAGTCGGCCGATGCCCGGCGTGCTGAGGCGCCGGCGCATGCGCGGGCGGGCGCGGCTGATACGCCGCCTGACGCGCCATCGGACGGCCATGCGGCGTCATTTCCACGTGCACGCGATGCGCGGGCGGTTCGCCGTGCGGCGGCGGTGGCGGCACGAACGCGTTCTGCATCGGCAGATGGCCGTCGTGATGCGCCATCACGTTGCGCAGTTCCGCGCGGCGGTGAATGACCTCGCCGCGCAGATCGCCGCGTCCGTAATAGTGTCGATGACGATGGCCGTCGGAGCCGACGAACCAGATATAGGTCGCGCCGCCGGTGTACACCACGTCGCGGTCGGCCACGACCGACACGTAGGCGTCGTGCGGCTCCGGCACGTAGACCGGCGCGGCTGCCACGACCGGCGGCGGCGGCGCGACGACGGCGACGGGCCGGGCGGGCGTCGCGGCGACGCGCGTGTCGGTGAAGCAGCCGCTGAGCAGCAGGACGCCTGCGAGCGGCACGAATGGCACGAGCGCGCCGAGCGAGGCCATGCGGCGCAGCGGGGGGAAGGCAGTGAGGACGCGCGTTTTGCCGTTCAAACGTTGCTCCGGTGTGGGATGGTTGAAAGCTCATCCGGTTAACGGCAACTTTGAACGGCGTCTTGAGGGTGAAAGGGCGCGCGGGCTGCGCCGTCAAGGCGCCTTGCTGCCCTCGATCTCGCGCAGGATCTCGTCGAACGGCGCGGGCTTGACGAGGTGGCGGTCGAAGCCGGCTTCGGTGGTCGCCTGGCGGTCGCGTTCCTGGCCGTAGCCGGTCAGCGCGATCAGTTGCGCGTGCGCCGTCGCGGGCTGCGCGCGCAGCGCCTTGGCGAGCGCGTGGCCGTCCATGCCGGGCAGGCCGATGTCGAGAATCGCCACGTGCGGCAGGAAGCTTTGCGCGATCGCGAGCGCGGTCGGCCCGTCATGCGCGACGCGCACATCGTGGCCTTCGAGTTCGAGCAGCATCAGCAGCGAGGTGGCGGAATCGACGTTGTCGTCGGCGATCAGCACGCGGCGCTTCGAAGTCGTCGTTTCGGTATCCGAAGCAGGGGCGATGGCGACCGGCGGTGCGGCGTCGGGCGCGACGCTCAAGGGCAGGCGCACTTCGAATTCGGAGCCGTGGCCGACGCCCTGGGAATGTGCGGCGACCGAGCCGCCGTGCAATTCCGCCAGTTCGCGCACGAGCGCGAGACCGATGCCGAGGCCGCCGTCGGCGCGTTTGAGTGCTTCGCGTGATTGCATGAAGAGTTCGAAGACATAAGGGAGTTCGTCGGGAGCGATGCCGATGCCATTGTCGCGTACGCGGATCGCCACGTCGCGCGCGCCCGCGTCGAGCCGCAGGCCGATCTCGCCGCCCTCGGCCGTGTATTTCGCGGAATTCGACAGCAGATTGCTGATGATCTGCGCCACGCGGATGCCGTCGCCGACGATATGAATCGGCCCCGGCGTCATCTCGACGCTGAGCCGCTGCTGCTTCGAATCGAGGAACGGGCGGCTCGTTTCCACCGCGATTTCCACGATCTGGCGCAGGTCGAGCGTGCTCATCTGCAAGGCGATCTTGCCGTGCGAAATGCGCGAGACGTCGAGCAGATCGTCGACGAGACGGCCCAGATGCTCGACCTGACGGCTCGCGATCAGACGCGCGTCGGCGCGTCCGGTGTCGCTCGCGCCGTGACGCGGATCGAGCAGTTCGATGGCGTTGCGGATCGGCGCGAGCGGGTTGCGCAGTTCGTGCGCGAGCGTGGCGAGGAAGCGGTCCTTGCGGCGGTCGGCGTCGCGCAGCGCCTTTTCGGCGGCGTACAGGCGCAACAGCGCGCGCACGTTCGCGACCAGTTCGGCGGGCTCGACCGGCTCGGTCAGATAGCTGTCGGCGCCACCGTCGAGCGCGCGAATCTTGTCGCGCGCCTGCACGGCCGCCGCAGAAGTTTGCAGCACGAGCGTGGAGTTCGTGAGCGGATCGCTCTTGATCAGGCGGCAGACTTCAATGCCGCTGATGTCGGGCAGCTTCACGTCGAGCAGCACGAGCGCGGGTTCGTGCTCGCGCACGGCGTCGAGCGCGGCCTGGCCGGTGGCGGCTTCGATCACGTCGAAACCCACGTGGCGCAGCACGCGCGATTTCACGTAGCGCGCGCCTTCGTTGTCGTCGACGTTGAGGATCAAGGTGGCGGCGGGCGTCATGATGCGCCGTCTCCCGAGGTGGCGCGCTCGGCGGGCGCTTCGCTTTGAGCTTCGGTCGGAGCGGACGGTGCGCCGTCGTGTGCCGCTTCGCCGGTATCGAGCTGCACCGGCACGCTCACATAAAACGTCGAGCCCACGCCCGGTTCGCTTTCCACGCCCACTTCGCCGCCGAGCAGCGCGGCGAGCTTGCGGCACAGCGGCAGGCCGAGGCCCGTGCCCTTGACGCGCTGCTGCAGGCGGTTCTCCACCTGGCCGAATTCCTCGAAGACGATCTGATGATGCTCGGGCGCGATGCCGATGCCGGTGTCGGCGACGAAAAACGTCATGCGCTCGCCGTCCGCTTCGAGCTGTCCGCCCACGCGGATCTGGCCGCGCTCGGTGTACTTGAGCGCGTTCGACACGAAGTTGCGCAGGATCTGCGTGAGCTTCGGCTCGTCGGTGTAGAGGCGCGGCAGCTGCGCCGTGGACGCGAATTCGAGCGAGACGAGCGGCGTGGTGAGAAGCGGCATGAGCATGGTGCGCAGCGCGCCGAACAGATCGGCGGGATCGAACCAGGCGGGCGACACCACGGTCTTGCCCGCTTCGATCTTGGCGAGGTCGAGCAGGTCGTCGACGGTCTCGCCAAGCGTTTCCGCCGACGAAAGAATCAGCTTGACCTGGCGATCCTGTTCCTCGCTCAGATCGCCGTCGAGCCGGTTCAGCAGCAGGTTGGCGAGCGCGCGGATCGAGCTGAGCGGCGTGCGCAGTTCGTGGCTCATGTTGGAGAGAAAGCGCGTTTTCATCATGTCGGCGCGGCGCAGTTCTTCGGCGCGCTCGTCGAGTTCGGCATAGAGCGCGACGACGCCGCGATTGGTCGCTTCGAGTTCCTGCGTGAGACGCGCGAGTTCGTCCTGGCGCTCGCGCAGTTCGTCGAGCGTGGCGACGAGTTCGCGGTTCTGCTGACGCATTTCTTCTAGCGAATCGGATTGCAGCGCCTGCGGTTCGCCCGCGCTCACGCCGCGCACGATGCGTTCGAGTTCGGCGCCGCGCAGCGCGGGACGCTCGGTCGGCAGGGAGCGCGCCATCGTGACGGTCGTGCCGCGCGACGTCGAGTCGATTTCGAAGCGGTCCATCAGGCGGCGGCTGCCGACGATGCCGAGCCCCGTGCCGCCGGGCGAGCGATAGGTGCCGTCGAGCACGGACTCGATTTCGCGCACGCCTTCGCCGCGATCGCGCACGACGATCTCGAAGGCTTGCGGCGTGCTCGTGCTGTCGAAGGCGAACAGCGCCTCGCCGCCGCCTGCGTAGTCGACGGCGTTGCGCGCGATCTCCGAGACGGCGCTCGCGATGCGCGTCTGGTCGAGCGGCGAAAAGCCGAAGCCGGCCGCAAGCTCGCGCGCGCGCCGGCGCGCGGCGACGACGTCCTGGGCGGCCTCAAGCCGGATGCGCAACAGTGGCGTGTTCATGGTTCAACTGTACTCCCGGCTGCGCCTTGACGACGACGACGGTGGCGTCGTCGTTGCGGCGCGAGAAGTCGCGATAAAGCACGGCGGCGATCACCACGGCGGGCTGATGCGCGAGGCCCGGCCACGCGGCCAGATCCCAGCGCGTGCCCACGCCGTCCGAATGCAGGATCAGCATGCCGCTCGCGCGCCACGCGAACTCGAATTCCTGGGTGCCGCGCATCGTATGACCGACGATGCCGTTGCGCGAGACGAGCTGATAGCTGTCGCGCGCCGCGCTCGCGAATCCGGCGGCGGCGCCCATGACAGCAGTTTCCGTGCCGCGCGTGCCAGCGCTGGGCGCGCTGGCAAGATTGGCCGATGCGCGCGGCGAGCCGGGGCCGCTCATGACGGGTTTGTCGCTGCCGAATGCCGCCGCCGAAATATTGCCGGTGCCGCAAAAACTGACCATCGAGCGCGCGAGGTCGAAGCGCGCGAGCGCGAGCGCCGCGCCGCGCGTCGGGCGCAGGGCGGCGTCGGCGAGCGCCATCAGCGCGGCGGGCGCGAGGCCGGCGCGGCGGCGCAGCGTGTCGAGCGCGGCGGTGGCGGCCACGTGCGCTTCGGCACCGTGACCGAGGCCGTCGGCGACCGCGACCGTGAAACCGTGCTGGTCGGCTTGCGCGCGCCAGCCGTCGCCGCAGACTTCCTCGCCCGGATAGGGCACGCACACGCCGCCGATCTCGGGGCCGGAGAGCGGCGCGGCGCGCGTCGCGCCTTGCGCCACCAGCGCGCGCAGCACGGTGCCCTGGCCTGGCTGCGACCACAGCGCGAACTGGTCCGAGAGCCGCTGGATGGCGCCGAGCCCGTTGCCCGGCGTGCCGGCGGTCGAATGGCCGTCGGCGAGCGCCGCGCGCACGTCGCTCATGCCGGGGCCGCTGTCGAGCGCGATCAGCTCCACGCCGTTGTCGAGCGCGCGCACCAGCAGTTCGCCGTGACCCGCGTGCTTGAGGATATTGGTGGCCGCTTCCGTGAGCACGATCGCGAGCCGTCCAGCGCGCGTGGCGTCGAGGCCGGCGAGTTGCGCGGCCTGAGCCGCGCCGCGGCGCGCGAACGCCACGCCGCTTGCGTCGCCGATCTCAAAGGAGCGATGCGTGCCTCCGGCCATGCCGGAGGCGCCGTCTAGCGTACTTTCCATTTCGTGATGGTGACGGTCGTGCCGTTGCCGGGCGACGAGTCGATTTTGAATTCGTCGCACAGGCGGCGCGAGCCGCCAAGTCCCAGGCCGAGGCCGTTGCCGCTCGTGAAGCCGTCCTGCAGCGCGCGGTCGATATCGGCGATGCCGGGGCCGCGGTCCATGAACGTCAGCCGCAGGCCCACGCGCACGCCGGCCGTCAGCACTTCGACGCGCGCGTCGCCGCCGCCGCCGTGCTGGAGCGTGTTGCGCGCGAGCTCGCTGGCCGCCGTCACGAACTTGGTCTGTTCGATCAGCGAAAAGCCGTGAGCGATCGCCTGATCGCGCACGATCTGGCGCAGCCGGACGATTTCCTCGTCCGAGCGCAGGCTCACTTCAGCCACGGTCTGTTCGCTCGCGCCGGTGCCGTTCATGTCGAAAGCAAACGCCATGCTAGACGCGACGCTGCTTGAGCAGCGCCATGCCCTTTTCCACGTTCAGGGCGGTGCGCACGCCGTCGAGCGTGAGCCCCAGTTCGACCAGCGTGATCGCCACCGACGGCTGCATGCCGACCACCACGGTCTGCGCGTCGAGCACCATCGCCATCGCGGCGGTGTTGCTGATCATGCGGCCGATGAAGGAATCGACCACGTCGAGCGTGGAGATATCGATCAGCACGCCCTTGGCCGAGTCCTTGACGATGCGCGCCGTGAGGTCGTCCTGCAGCGCCATCGCGAGACGGTCGTGCATGTCCACCTGGATCGTGACGATCAGGCAGTCGCCCATGCGCAGAATCGGAATGCGGTCCATCGCGCGTCCTCGTATCTATCAGTGCGCGCGCGCCCGTGCGCTCGCGGCGGTCGTGGCGCCCACGCGGTTCGCGTGGTTCAAACGGCGGCCTTCGGCGTGACGATGGTCGAGCCGGTGCGTTGCAGCGCGACCGTGAAGGCGTCGGCGAGCGTGGATTTGGTGGTGACGTTGCTCAGATCGACGCCCAGATGCACGATGGTCTGCGCAATCTGCGGACGGATGCCGCTGATGATGCAGTCCGCGCCCATCAGGCGCGCGGCGGCGACGGTCTTGAGCAGATGCTGGGCGACCAGCGTGTCGACGGTCGGCACGCCGGTGATGTCGATGATCGCGAGACTCGCACCGGTATCGACGATCTTCTGCAACAGGCTCTCCATCACCACCTGGGTGCGCGCCGAATCGAGCGTGCCGATCAGCGGCAGCGCGAGAATGCCTTCCCACAGCTGCACGACCGGTGTCGAGAGTTCGAGCAGTTCTTCCTGCTGGCGCGCGATGATCGCCTCGCGGCTTTTCTGGAAGGCTTCGGTGGTGTAGAGGCCGAGGCCGTCGAGCAGCAGATTGACCGACCAGCTGAGGTCGGCGAGTTCGGCGGGCTCGCTCGCGAACGCCTCGCGCAGCCGCGCGTAGAGCGGCTGCTTGAGCGAGAACACGAAGGTGGCGGTCTCGACCGGCGTGTAGCCCTGACGCGCGCGGTGCGCGGACATGTCGGCGAGAAAGGCGCGCACCGGCTCCCATTCGGGACGCGTCGCGTCGAGCGTGTCGGCGCGCGAGAGCGTGTCGAGAAAAACGTTGAGGAAGGCGGAGAACTGCTCGCGGATTTCGGCTTCCATCGCCAGACCGCGGCGCAGGGCGATCGGCAGATGCAGGCGGATCCAGTCGGCCAGCAGGGCGTCGCGATGCTGATTCAGGACGTCCGCGACGCGGCTCCGATCGGGCGTGGTCATACGATCTCTCCTCTCGTTTTCGGCGGTCTCATTTTCGAGACGAACCGCTGCACCTTACACCATCCACGAGATTGAAGCTATTACGCATCCGGAAAAAGGTTCGCGATCGCAAGCGCCTCGATACGTGCCGCAGCGCACCTTCGCGACACGCCGGGCGTGCTGTAATCACGGGGTTTTTCGCTTTTTCACGCCGTGCTTGTAGTTTTTACAGTGTCGGGGTGTAACGGCGACGAGGAAGCGGGCGCGCGGCTTCCGTGCGGTGGCGCACGCAGGGCGGACGAAGCCGCTTTTCAGCGCTTCGCGGCGGCTCGCGCGCGACCCGATTCGGGCTGGTACGGACATTGCTCCTTATAGCCCGCCACACACAAAAACGAGGAGAGGGGTGCAACATGAAGATCGATCCCGTTTCACGACAGGAATCGACGCCGGGGAGTCTTGCGAGCGGAACGGCAGGGGCCGTGTTTTCCGCATCGGGACTGCCGGACGCGCAATCCGGGGAAGTTCAGGGAGAAGACAGTGTTTCGGGCGGCGTGCTGTCACGTGTGCTGTCACGCCTGTCATGGTGTGTCGCCTGGCTGTTCGGGCTCGAGGCGTTCTTCGCCGAGCCCACGGCGCAAGGCTGGCCGGGCGGCCGGGAGCAGGGTAGTGAGGGGAGGAAGCGCGATTGAGTTGTCGATAAGCGCGCAAACAGGGCCGGCGCGGCGTCAGTCGCGCCGGCCGTCACATGCGGCCACGGTCGATCAGTTTTTATCGACTCTGGTCACGCCGGACAGATGCCGACAGATGCTTTCCACCACGGGGAAACATCTGTAACAAGTTTTCTTCATATGTAACGTAACGTAACAGCGCGCCCCGGATCACGCGCGGCGTTGCGTTACGCTTGCGCACTTCCGCTCTGCAACGCGCTGCTCCGGTTCGCGTTGAGCCGATTTCGTCACCGCCGTGTCGACCGCGGATTTCATCCCGCTTGCCTGCCGTAGCGCGCCCGCTCGCTGCCCGCGTCGCGGCCGCTCCGGCGGCGACCCTTTAGACTGGACGCCAGCGGCCCACGCGCCGCCAACGTGTCGCCAACGCGCGGTTTGGTCGCCGCGCGCCCCCGGGCAGCGTCGCGCACCGGCCCGCTTCCCACGATCGAGACGGACGAGATATCGAATGAAGAAGCTCCTTTTGCTTGTCACGCTGTTTGCCTGCGGGTTCGGCGGCTTCGCCACGGCCGCGCGCGCCGCGCAGGGCGTCGACCAGTCGGACCCGCAGGCGCTCATCAAGACGGCGACCCAGCAGGTGCTCGACGAAGTCCGCTCGCAGTCGATCGCTCCGGGCGATATCGCGCGCATTCGCGACATCGTCGATCGCGACATCCTGCCGTACGTCGATTTCCGCCGCACCACGCGGCTCGCGATGGGGCCGCACTGGCGCACCGCCACGCCCGCGCAGCAGCAACAGGTGATGGACCAGTTCCAGCTCCTGCTGATTCACCTGTACGCGGGCGCGCTCGCGCAGCTCAAGCCCGACCAGCAGATCGAGTATCAGCCGATGCGCAATGCGCCCGGCGACACCGACGTGGTCGTGCGCACGCTCGCGCAGACGAGCGGCAAGCCCGTCGAGATCGATTACCGGCTCTACAAGACGCCGCAGGGCTGGCGGCTCTACGATCTGAATGTGCTGGGCGCGTGGCTGATCCAGACCTATCGCGCGCAGTTCAACGAGAAGATCCAGCAGGGCGGCGTGGACGGGCTGATCCAGTTCCTCAGCTCGCGCAATCAGGAACTGCAGGCGGGCAAGCCCTGATGTTGCGTACCGCGTTTGCGCGCCGCGGCCGTGTCGAGCTGCGCGCCGTCGTCGGCATGCGTTACGCTCACGTCCCGGCGCACGTTCTGCCCGGATGCGCCCGATGACCGCGAAGTATTTGCCAACCCGCGCCAACCCGCGCCAACCCGCCCAAGCCCGCGCGGCTACGATGAAAACCAGACGGGCGCTGCTGCCGCCCGATCCCTTACCGCAACGCTGACCGCATCGCCATGAATTATCCGCAGCCGCCCGACGCGTCGTCTCGCCGACCGTCCGATTCCGCTTCCGACGGTCCGCATGCCGGTTCCGACGGCGCCTCCGAGCGCCTGTCCGACGACGGGTCCGGCCGTCCGTATGTCATGCCCTGGCAGGTGCCGCATCCCGGTTCCGCCGCGGGCCGCCGCAACCGCGTGTTCCCGCCGAGCACGCCCACCATCCACACGCTCGCCTCGGTCATTACCGGCGTGGCGGTAGTCTGCGCACTGTACTTCGGCCGCGCGGTGCTGATTCCGATCACGCTCTCGGTGCTGCTGAGCTTTCTGCTCGCGCCGCTCGTCAACACGCTGCGGCGCGTGCGTCTGCCCGAATTCCTCTCGATCCTGATCGCCGTGCTCGCCACGGTGCTCGCGCTGGCGGGCGTGAGCGCGCTGATCGGCGCGCAGATCGTGCAGCTTGCCGCCGACCTGCCGCAGTATCAGGAAGAGATTGAGCAGAAAGTGCAGACGGTGCAGGAAAAAACCGTCGGCCGCGCCGATTCGCTGATGACGCGCGCCGCCGTCGCGCTGCAACGCGTGACGCCCACGCCGCCGCCCGCGCCGCCGCAGCCGCGCGGGCGCGCCGCGCGCAACCAGCCGCAGCAGCCGATGCCGGTGGAAGTGCACACGCCCGCGCCGACGCCGCTGCAACTCGCGCAGCGCGCGTTCTCGCCGGTGATCGCGCCGCTGGAGACCGGCTTCATCGTGCTCGTGGTGACGATCTTCATCCTGCTGCAGCGCGAGGATCTGCGCGACCGCCTGATCAGCGTGTTCGGTTCCGACGACCTGCACCGCACGACCACCGCCATCAACGACGCCTCCGAGCGCCTGTCACGCTACTTCGTCGCGCAACTGGGCGTGAACGTTTCGGTGGGCGCGGTGCTGGCGATCGGGCTGGCGGGCATCGGCGTGCCGGGGGCGCTGCTGTTCGGCGCGCTCGCGGCGCTGCTGCGTTTCGTGCCGTACATCGGCATCTGGATCGCCGCCGTGCTCGCCACGCTGCTCGCGGCCGCCATCCAGCCGCAATGGACGATGGCGGTGTGGACGCTGATTTTCTTCATCGTCGTCGATGTCGTGGCGGGCCAGTTCGCCGAGCCGATGCTCTACGGCCGCCGCTCGGGACTCTCGCCGCTCGCGGTGGTGGTGGCGGCGATTTTCTGGAGCTGGCTGTGGGGGCCGATCGGGCTCGTGCTCTCGACGCCACTGACGCTGTGCATCGTCACGCTCGGCCGTTACGTGGATCGTTTGAACTTTTTGACCATCCTGCTCGGCGATCAGCCCGCGCTGACGCCCGCGCAGACCTGCTATCAACGTCTGCTCGCCGACGATCCGCACGAAGCACTGCTGCAGGCCGACCGGCTGCTCAACGAGATGCCGCTGATCGACTATTACGAGCAGGTCGTGTTTGAGGGCTTGCGCTTCGCGCGCAATGACGTGCTGCGCGGCGTGCTCCCCGCCGAGCAGATCGCGCGCATCAATCAGGCGCTGCTCGATATCGTCGAGGACCTCGAATCCGTCGACGATTCGCGCCATACGCGCAACGGCAACGGCAACGGGCATGGAAGCAACGGCGCGCGCAAACAGGACGCAACCGAGCTGACGCCGGAGCTGCGCGCAGAGATTCCCGACGACGGCCGCGCGCTGCTCTGCGTGCCGGGGCGCGGCGCATTCGACGACGTCGCGGTGGCGGTCGTCTGCCAGTTGCTCGGGCGCGCGAAGATTCCTAGCACGGCGACCACCTACGAGGAAGTGCGCGCGACGCGCGCGGGCATGGTGGATGCGCAGACGGCAGCGATCTGCGTGGTGTCGCTCGATGCCGCGGAGTCGCCGCCGTACCTTCGCAACCTGGTGCGGCGGCTGCGCGAGCGTGCGCCCGACGCGTCCATCGTCGTCGGTGTTCGCGCCGTGCGCAGGGACGAAGGCATGAGCATCGCCGATGACGCCCGCACGCAACTCGCACCGACGCTGCGCGATCTGGTGGATGCGTGCGGCGTGGCGCTCGCCCAGCGGCAAGGCTGAGCGGCGCACGGATCGACGCGGCGGCGAACTCGACGGCCTGATCGACGGCCTGATCGGCGGCGACGACGAATGTGGCGCGAACGTTGCGATGACTGTGACAAAGTTTGTGACAGTCACGCGCGCGTCACACATTCCCCCGATCATAAGCGGCCCTGCGCCCCTGGTTGCATTCCAGCGGTGCCGATCAAGGAGAGGAGAAGTGCTTAGCCCCCACGAGTTTGCCACGTTGATGCTGATCCGCCACGCGCCGGAGCAGATCGATATGAACCGCCACGAACTCGATATTCTGTTCGAGCGTCAGCTCGTCGCGCTCGAACAGCGCGCCGAAGGCATGCGCCGTCTGTCGCTCACGTCCGCCGGCCGCTCGCTGCTCGAAGCACTCGGCCGCGCCGAACCGCGCCTCGCGCCGTACGAAGAGTCCGGCAGCTACGACGCGCATTGATGCGCATGTCCGGATCGATGCATTGAGCACGCGGCGAACTTCG
Source organism: Paraburkholderia sp. SIMBA_027 (assembly GCF_046535315.1). Taxonomy (NCBI): domain Bacteria; kingdom Pseudomonadati; phylum Pseudomonadota; class Betaproteobacteria; order Burkholderiales; family Burkholderiaceae; genus Paraburkholderia; species Paraburkholderia sp. SIMBA_027. Next base: position 630,696 of record NZ_JAWRWY010000001.1, on the reverse strand, counting down.
TTCGTCGTTCGAAATGTCCCTGCGGTTTGCTTCGCTTCAGCTAGCGCTCGATTCTTCCCGCAGCCACCACCCGGGCACGCAAAAAAAAGCGCCGACGGATTTCCCGCAGCGCTGAATACTTCGACTCTGCATGGTCCCTGAATGAACGGGGACAGGGTATGGCACGCGGCGCCGGACCGGCAAGTCGGTCGAGCCGCCGCCGCGCTCCATAAACGGATTAACGGATGAGCCCGCGATTCGGTGCATCAGGACAAACCCGTCCTCGTGCAGGGAATCGCGGCGCACCGTATTTATTCTGCAACGCTGAACGTTCCCCGCTTAGCGGCGGTCGGTCCAGACCGTCTGCACATTGCAGAACTCGTGCATGCCGAAGCTCGACAGCTCGCGTCCGAAACCGCTCTTCTTCACGCCGCCGACCGTCACGCGCGGGTCCGTCGCCACGTCGCCGTTGATGAACACCGCGCCGGTTTCGATCTGTGCGGCCATCGCGTCCGCGCGCTCGAGATCGCGGGTCCAGATCGTGCCGCCCAGACCGAACTCGCTGTCGTTCGCCATCTCGACGGCGTGCTGCGCATCGCGCGCGACGATGATCGAGGCGACCGGCCCGAACAGCTCCTCGCGGAACGACGTCATGCCCGGCTGCACGTCGGCGATCACCGTCGGCTCGTAGTAGTTGCCCGGGCCTTCGACCTTGTGGCCGCCCAGCACGAGACGCGCGCCTTCGGCGAGCGTGCGCTCGACCTGGCCGTGCAGTTCGTCGCGCAGATCGTAGCGCGCCATCGGACCGATGAAATTCGCCTCGTCGCGCGGCGAACCCATGCGCAGCGCCTTCACGGCGGCGACGAAACGCGCCTCGAATTCGGCGGCCACCGGCGCTTCGACGATCAGACGCTTGGCCGCGAGGCAGACCTGCCCCGTGTTGCCGAAGCGGCCCAGCACGGCGGAGCGCACGGCATCGTCGAGATCGGCGTCGGCGAGCACGATGAAGGCGTCCGAGCCGCCCAGTTCCAGCACGCACTTCTTGAGCGCCGCGCCCGCGAGCTGGGCGATGGCCGCGCCCGCGCGCACGCTGCCGGTTACGGCCACGGCGGCGATGCGCGTGTCGGCGATCACCGGCGCGACGTCTTCGGGCGGCAGGTTCAGCACTTCGAACGCGCCGGCGGGCAGGTCGGTGGCGGCGAGCGCGTCGCGCAGCAAATAGGCGCTGCCCATCACGTTGGGCGCGTGCTTGAGGACGTAGGTGTTGCCCGCGAGCAGCATGCTCACCGCGCCGCGCAGCACTTGCCAGATCGGGAAATTCCACGGCATCACCGCGAGAATCGGGCCGAGCGGACGGAATTCCTGACGCGCCGTGCCTTGCAGCACCGGCACGGAAGTCGGCGCGAGCATGGCCGGGCCGTTTTCCGCGTACCACTCGCAGAGCGCCGCGCACTTCTCGACTTCGCCGCGCGCCTGGACGACGGGCTTGCCCATTTCGTCGGCCATCATCAGCGCGAATTCGGTCTTGCGCTCGCGCAGCACGCGGGCGAGCTGCACGAGCACGTTCGCGCGCTGTGCCACGGGCGTGTCGCGCCAGACGCGCGCGGCGGCGGCGGTGCGCGCGAGCGCCGCCTCGACGGCCTCGCGGTTGTCGAACGCGTGGCGGGCGATGACTTCGCCGGTCGCGGGATTGAGCGAGACGGCGTGTTCCGTGCGGGTTGCTTCGGCCATGTTGGGCTCCTTGAAGGGGTGATTGCCTGCAAGGATACGGGCTGGTAATGCTCAGTGAAAGTGAATAATATTGAACAAATTGTTCTCTCGGAGCGAATGCATGGAACTGGCCCAATTGCAGATTTTCAGGGAAATCGCCGACGCGGGCAGCGTGCAGGCCGCCGCGCAGCGCCTGCATCGCGTGCCGTCGAACCTCACCACGCGGCTGCGCCAGCTCGAAGACGAGCTGGGCGCCGAACTGTTTATCCGCGAGAAGATGCGGCTGCGGCTCTCGGCGACGGGCGCGGCGTTTCTCGACTACACGCGCCGCATTCTCGATCTCGTCGACGAGGCGAAGCTCTCCGTGGCCGGCGACGAGCCGCGCGGGGCGTTGCCGCTGGGCTCGCTGGAGAGCACGGCGGCCGTGCATATTCCGCCGGTGCTGGCGGCGTTTCACCGCCGTTATGCCGACGTGACGCTCGATCTTTCGACGGGCCCGTCGGGCGAACTGATCGATCGCGTGATCGAGGGCGAACTGGCGGCGACGTTCGTGGACGGGCCGGTCGCGCATCCCGCGCTCACGGGCGTGCCCGTTTTCGACGACGAACTGATCCTGATTTCAGCCGCGAACCGCGCGCCGATCAAACGTGCGCGCGATGTGAACGGCGCGAATCTCTATGCGTTCCGCTCGAACTGCTCGTACCGGCGCACTTTCGAGCGCTGGTTCGAGGAAGACGGCGCGGCGCCAGGGCGCATCTTCGAATTGGAGTCGTATCACGGCATGCTCGCGTGCGTGTCGGCGGGCGCGGGGCTCGCGCTCATGCCCGCGAGCTTGCTGGAGAGCCTGCCGAATCGCAGCGCCGTGAAGGCGCACCGGCTGCCGGCGGCGTATCGCAAGGTGAAGATCTATCTGGTCTGGCGGCGCGATCTGCGCTCGCCGGCCGTGCAGCGGCTCATCGAGATGCTGGAGGCGCAGCGCAAGGCGGGCACGCAGCCCGAGGAGGCGGAACGCGCGCTGGCTTGAAGCTTGGGCGGGATGCGCCGCGTGGCGTCAACGTCAGCCGTGCTTGGGCGGCAAAGGCTGGTCAAGCCCCGGTTCGGTGGGCGCGGGGACGGCGTCGCCGAACGGCCTCGGCAGGTCGGCGGGCGGCGCGTCTTGCGCGGGGGCGGGTTCGGGCGTTGGGTCCGGCGTGTCGCCGGGTGCGGGCTGATCGCCTTTCGGCGGCAGCGGCTGATCGAGACCCGGCTCGGTGGGCGCGGGTATGGCGTCGCCGATGGGTTTGGGCAGATCGGTGGGGGGCGCGTCGGCGTGCTCGTAGTCTTGCGTGCTCATTGTCTGTCTCCCCGAAGCGGGTGATCGTCCCCGAGAATCCGCAGAGAACGTGCCACCTTCGGCCAGCCGGGCGGATCGGCGGATTGCAAACGCTGCGGCGCGCTCGAAAACGGTAAGCGCTGCGCGCCCGCTTGAAAAATCTGCGCGCGCAGGGCGATCTGGGTCCGGCGTGCTCCGATCCGATATAGTGTCGGCGCGTGGTGTTCCCGCGCCGTGTTCCTGGCCGTAGCGCCTGCCTTCCCGAAATCGAATCCCCATGCAAATTCTCGTCGATGCCGACGCCTGTCCCGCCGTCGTGAAGGACATCCTGTTTCGTGCGGCGCGCCGTGTCGAAATGAACGTGACGCTGGTCGCGAATCAGTATCTGCGCACGCCGCCGTCGCCGTTTATCCGCTCGATTCAGGTGCCTGCCGGTTTCGACGTGGCCGACCAGCGCATCGTCGAGATGGCCGAACCGGGCGATCTGGTGATCACGGCGGACATTCCGCTCGCGGCGGCGGTGCTGGACAAGGGCGCACGCGCGCTCGATCCGCGCGGTAGCTGGTTCACGGCTGAGAATATTCGCGAGCGGCTGACGGTGCGCGACGCGATGGAGCAGTTGCGCAGCGCCGGGATCGACACCGGTGGTCCGGCGCCGTATGCGCTGCGTGACAGCCGGACCTTTGCGGGCCAGCTGGATCGATTTCTCGCGACGGTCGCCACGCCGAAGCGCGGGACGCCATGAATCGATCTGAAGAATGCCGCCGATACTGACGGCACAAACGCAACGTGCCCGCGCCGCGCGATACCAGAAGGTATGCGGGTGAGCGGGCACACGCTGACGACGACCTCGCCCGGGCAATCGCGCCGGGCAGGGCCGTGTGCTACTGCTGGCTAACTGCTTAGCGGCGGCGAGCTTGCGCCGGACGCGGGCCACCGCCCGATGCGTCCTTGTGGCGGAAGTTGATGCGGCCCTTCGTCAGGTCGTAGACCGACAATTCGAGCGTGACGCGGTCGCCCGCGATGATGCGAATGTGGTTCTTGCGCATGCGGCCCGACGCGTAAGCGTTCACGACCACGCCGTTTTCCAGCGTGACGCGATACTTGCTGTCCGGCAGCACTTCGTCGACGACGCCGTCGAGTTCAAGCAGTTCTTCCTTCGCCAAATCCATTCCTCCTGAAATACACAATGCCGCGCTCGAGCGGAGCGCGCTGAGATGCCCTGTGCGAACGCCGTCGGCTCGCTGCGGTTCTTGGCCCGGCTGCCCTGCGCCCGCGATGCTCGCGGACGAACTGTACAGAAGCGCTCGGAAACCGGCAACGGCGAGGCTCACGGCCGCCAAAAGTCAGGCGATCCCGCACCGCGACTCGCGTCCGCCAATGCGTGGGCAACTAGTGCTCGTGATGAGCCAACCGGGAACGCGGAAGAGTTGGCCAGAAGCCAGATTCATCCGCCGGTACGACCATCGGGCGCGTGTGCACACCAGGTGTCCGGGCTGCGGGCGCAGTGAACACAAACGCGGGAACACGCACAAGATACGCGTGGCATGTGACTGCCACGGTCTGAGACAGGGCAATCGCGTCCAGCCAGGGCCGGACGCGATGCTAACACCTTACAGCGGCGTGATGTTCGAAGCCTGGAGGCCCTTCGGACCACGCTTGGTTTCGTAGCTGACCTTCTGGCCTTCAGCCAGGGTCTTGAAGCCCGTGCCACGCACTTCCGAGAAGTGAGCGAACAGGTCGTCGCCGCCCTTGTCCGGGGTGATGAAGCCAAAGCCCTTGCTGTCGTTAAACCACTTGACGGTACCGGTTTCCACTAGAAAATCCTTGAATAAACAAATAAACACACATGCGCCCCGGGAAAGGGCGAATAAAGTATCAAGCAGGAGAGGTCAACGAGAGCCGCTGTTTGACCTCTCACTGATACAAGCGATTGGCAGCGGCAAAAGATGAGCAGACACAGCTGAAAATTTACCTTCCGACATTACACGAATCCGATCGTCCGGTCAAGTATCTCGTATTCGTGCAGTGTCGTGGAGGGACGGAAGCAACGGCATCGATCAGGCGAAGAATCAAGCGGGGCGGGCGATCCGGGCGTCGTGCGGCAGAACGCCGCTCTCGACCTTGAACCCGGCGATCAGCGTATTGAGCGAATTCGCATGCTCGGCGAGCGACGAAGCCGCCGCCGCGCTTTCCTCGACCAGCGCCGCGTTCTGCTGCGTGACTTCGTCCATCTGCGTGACGGCGAGGCCGACCTGCCCGATGCCGTCGCTCTGTTCGCGCGAGGCGGCGGCGATTTCGTGGATCAACGTGGCGACGCGCGTCGTCGACGTCTGGATTTCGGCCATCGCGCCGCTCGCCTCGGTGACGAGTTCCGCGCCGCTCGCCACGCGCCCCGTCGACCCGGCGATCAGCGTGCCGATCTCGCGCGCCGCCGCCGACGCGCGCTGCGCGAGATTGCGCACCTCGCCCGCGACCACCGCGAAGCCGCGTCCTTCCTCGCCCGCGCGCGCCGCTTCGACCGCCGCGTTAAGCGCGAGGATATTGGTCTGGAACGCGATGCTCTCGATCGTGCCGATGATGTCGGTCATCTTCGACGAACTGGCATGGATCTCGTGCATGGTCTGCTCCATGCGCGTGACCGCGTCGCGCCCGCGCACGGCCACGTCGGAGGCGCCGAGCGCGAGTTCGCGCGCCTGCTGCGCGTGGACCGCGTTGGCCTCGACCGTGCCGATCAGCTCCTGCATCGCCGACGCCGTCTGCGCCAGCGACGACGCCTGCTCCTCGGTGCGCTGCGAAAGATCGAGATTGCCGGTGGCGATCTGCTGCGTGGCGGTCGCCATCGCGTTCGCGCCGCTTCGCACCTGCTCCATCGTCGAGCGCAGGCGCGTCTGCATGGCGGCGAGGCTGTCGAGCAGCAGGCCCATTTCGTCGGCGCGATGCGCGGTGACGCGGGTCGTCAGGTCGCCGGCCGCGATCGCCTCGAAATGCGCCATCGCCGCGCGCAGCGGGTCCATCACCGCGCGACGCAGACCGCGCCAGCTCAGAAACGCGATCAGCAGCGCCAGCACGATGCTCGCGCCGCACACCACGCCGAGCGTGTGGAAGCGCGCGCTCGATTGCGCGTCGGCGCGGCGCGCGGCTTCGTCGAGATAGTTTTCGAGCGCGCCCTGGCTAGTGTTCATCGCCGTGTAGAGGCCGATCAGTTCGGCGGCGCGGTGCTCGTCCATCCAGCTCGTGTCGCCGCTGCGGATGGCCGTGATCAGGCGGTCGATCGCGTCGCGCCGCACGGCGCTGCGTTTGGCGTCGAGGTCGTCGGTGAGCGCCTGGAGTTCGGCGGTCTTGGGCAGCGCGCGGAATTGCTGCCACCAGCGGTCCGATTCGGCGAGCAGCATTTGCGCGCGGTCGAGCTGCGGACCGAGTTGCGGCGAATGCGGATTCGCCACCGCCCAGTCGAGACCGAAGCGCGCGCGCGACATGGCCGTGCCCGACTTGCCGAGCGCTACCGCCGACGCGAAATGCACCGCGTACGCATCGTGCTGCGCGCGATTGGTCAGATCCATGCCGATCAGGCTGACAACGCCCATCGCCACCACCAGTGCCCAGAGTGTGACGACCGTCAGCGCGAGTCGCAAATTGATAGTCAGGCTTCTCATTATTGTTCCATATACGAAACATCATGCCGTGTATGGAAAGTATAACGGCACGTTCGCGCCGGAAATTAATCGGCTCCGGTGGGTGTTTACCCTTGGCATGTACCGGACGCCGCCGACAATTTATGCAGTTTATATGTACAGTTTAACTGTACATATGCTAGGCTTCGCCCATGACTACCCGATCCCTTTCGACCTCCGCGGATAGCGCGACCGATCTGCCCGCGCTGGCGGGCGAACTGCGCGTCGCGGTCGGCAAACTGGTCCGGCGCGTGCGCGGTCAGGCGCAGGCCGGCGATTTCACGTCGTCGCAGAAGTCGGTGATCGTGCATCTGGACCGCAGCGGTCCGGCGACGGTTTCCGGGCTGGCGCGCGCCGACGCCGTCAAGCCGCAATCCATGCGGATCACGGTGGCCGGTCTGGAGGCGCTGGGCGTGGTCGAAGGCAAGCCCGATCCCGACGACGGCCGCAAAACGCTCATCGGTCTGACATCCACGTTCCGGCGCAAGCTGCACGCGAGCCGCGCGGCGAAGGAGGACTGGCTCGTGCAGGCGCTGCAGGCGCAGCTCTCGGTGAAAGAGCAGGCCGCGCTCGCCGACGCCGTGAAGCTGCTCCAGCGTCTCGCCGACTTCTAAACGTTCTTCCTCACGCCACGGAAAGCCATGCCTTACACCGCGCTCGACCCCAACACGGCGCTCATCGTCGTCGACTTGCAGAAGGGCATCGTGGGCGCGCCCTTCGTGCATCCCATCGAACCCGTGATCGAGCGGACCGGCGCGTTGCTGCGCGCATTTCGCGCACGCGGTCTGCCCGTCGTGCTGGTCAACGTGGCGGGCGTTGCGCCCGGACGCACGGAGCGGCCGCGCCGTCACGACGTGCTGCCCGAAGGCTGGACCGATTTCATCGACGAACTCGACCGGCAGCCCGGCGATATCGTCGTGACGAAACGCACGTGGGGCGCGTTCGCCCACACCGCGCTCGACGCGCGCCTGAAGGCGCTGGGCGTCACGCAGGTGGTGATCACGGGCGTCGCGACGGGCACGGGCGTCGAATCGACCGCGCGTCAGGCGTACGAACTGGGCTTCAACGTGAGCCTCGCGATCGACGCCATGACCGATGCGCGCGCCGAGGCGCACGCATACAGCATCGAGCACGTCTTTCCCCGTCTGGGCGAAACCGGCGTTGCGCAGGACATCATCGATTTACTCGCCGCGAGGAGCGTCTGAAATGGTTTGGTCACATGTTATTGCGTACTTTTTTGGTGGCGCCTTGCTGTCGAATGCCGTGCCGCACTTCGTGGGCGGCGTGATGGGCGAACCGTTTCAGACGCCGTTCGCGAACCCGCCGGGCAAGGGCTTGTCGTCGTCGACGGTGAATGTGCTGTGGGGTTTTCTGAATCTCGTCGCGGGCTATTTGCTGCTGTGCCACGTGGGCGATTTCGCGATCAAGGCGAACGCCGATGCCGTGCCGTTCGGCCTCGGCGTGCTGCTGATGGGGTTGTTCGGCGCGCGTCACTTCGGCGCGCTGCATGGTGGCAATACGCCGGAAAACCCTTGATTCGAAGCGTTCGAAGCGTTCGAAGCAAATAAAAAAACGCGCCTCGTCACTGACGAGGCGCGTTTTTTATTGTCGACGAAACGTCGAATCAATACTCAAGCCGCCGCGATTTCAATCACCTCGTTCGCTTCGGCGATTGCGGCACTTTTTGCCGCGTGTTCGCGAATCAGGCGATACACCGTTTCGCCCGGCACGGTTTCTTCTTCGAGCAGCCGGTCGGCGATCGCGCGCAATACCGGTTCGTTCGCGCGCAGCAGCGCGAAGCAGGCGTCGTTGAGTTCGTGCAGCAGCGCATTCGCGTGTTCGATCGCGCTTTTCAATTGCAGCCCGGCCACCTGTTGCGGCAACGCGGCGAGACTGAACAGATTGCCGTCGGCGTTAAAGCCGTGCTTCGACACCATGTCGAGCCCGATGCGCGACGCTTCCTGCAAATCCTGCGCCGCGCCGCTCGAGGCTTCGTCGAACATCAGCAGTTCCGCGTTGCGGCCGCCGAGCAGCACCTGAATCTCGTTGCGCATTTCGGTTTCGCGATACAGATACTTGTCCTGCATCTTCGTGATGAGCGCCACGCCGAGCGCGCCGCCGCGCGGCAGGATCGTCACTTCTTCGAGCACGCCGGTGCCGAGCAGCGCGGCCACGAGTCCGTGGCCGGCTTCGTGAATGGCGATGCGCGTGCGTTCGTCGTCGGACAGCGCGCGCTCCGCGCCGTTGATATCGCCGATACGCGCGATCTTGATCGCTTCGAGAAAATGCGCGGCGCCCACGTGGCGATCGCCGGCCTTGCGCGCGACGAGGCCCGCCTGATTCACGATCATCGACAGCGTGGCGGGCGAGAGGCCGGTCGTGAGCCGCGCGAGTTGTTCGAAGTCGATGTCGTCGGTTTTCGTCTTCAGATTGGCCGCGTAAAAACGCAGGATTTCCGCGCGGTCTTCGAGGTCGGGCAGGCGCACGGCGACAGTGCGGTCGAAGCGGCCAGGACGGCGCAGCGCTTCGTCGAGATTGTCCGGATGATTGGTCGCGGCCACGATGATGATGCCTTCGTTCGAGGCAAAACCGTCCATTTCCGCGAGCAACTGATTAATGATGCGGTTGCTCTCCGCTTCGACCGGGCCGCCGCCCGTGTCGGTGCGCTTGCCGAGGCCGTCGGCTTCGTCGATGAAGATGACCGTGGGCGCGTTCTTGCGCGCGAGTTCGAACAGGCGCTTCACTTTCTGGATACCGACGCCGTAATACTTCGCGCTGAAATAGCTGCCGGTAATGGCGATGAAGCTCGCGCCGCATTCGCCCGCGAGCGCCTGCGCGAGACGCGTCTTGCCGACGCCGGGGCCGCCCGTCATCAGGATGCCGCACGGCGCGCGCACGCCCATGCCGGTGAATTGCGCGGGCTCGGTGAGCCAGGCGCGCACGTCGGCGAGCGCCGATTTGGCTTCGCCCGCGCCGATCACGTCGTCGAAGCGCAGCACGGGCGGCTTGCCGAGCAGTTGCGCGCCGCCCGCCATTTCGCGGCGCACGAACCACGCGAGGCCGCCGAGCATGAGCACGGAGAGCAGCAGGCTCAGCGCGTCGCGTATGTGGTCGAAGGTGTCGCCCCAGCGCGCGAGACCGGTGCGCAGGTTGGCGTCGGGTAGCCAGACGAGTTGATAGGGCGCGGCGCCGTCCGGCTTCAGGTCGCCGAGCAGCAGCGCGTTGGAGAACGCGCCGTTGTGATCGGCCACGTAATACTTGTCGCCTTGCAGGGTCGAAACGAGAATCGCGTCGCGGCTGACGCCGATCGCACGCACGTCATGCGCGCGGATATCGCCGAGCATCGCCGACACGTCTTTCTCGCGATGCGTCCACGCGGACGCGTTGTGACGCATGTCGCTCGCCACGCCGCTGAGCGCTTCCGGCTGTGCTTCGGATTGAGACTGCGTGGCCGGCTGCTCATGCCGCCAGTGCAGAAAACCCACGGTTGCCGCGAGCGCGGCCACGGCCGCTGCGCACGCCACATAACGGCCAACGCGTGACCAGAGCGAATTCCTTGCCGGTTTCATCGAACACTCTTCCTGCGCGGGCCCGCTGGCGCGGCGCCCGAAAAACATCGTACGGGAGGGACGGGTGGCGCGAGCGTCTTGCGTGCAAGCGATCGGGCGGGAGGAGGCCGATTGAAAAATCGGAATTCAATCAATTCCGATGAATAAATCGTTAGCAATGCGAACACGACCCTTTTTAATCGCATTTCTCCATTGGCATTATGCCCGCGTTACCGCGTAATCAAAAACCGGGAATGACGCAATAAGCGGTTTCAATCCGCGCTTTTGATTGGCGGCGGCTCGTTGTCGAATGATCTCGAATGGCGGGCACAACGTTTGCGCATGCTTCCGGACCGCCCGCACATAGTCGGGCGCACGGCACAACCCACACCGGACGGAGGTCACATCATGCTGTATTACGCGCTGGTCTTTTTCATCGTCGCGATCATTGCGGCGGCCCTGGGCTTCGGCGGCATTGCGGCAGGCGCCGCGAGTATCGCGAAGGTGCTGTTCTTCATCTTCCTCGTTATTTTCCTCGTCACGCTCGTTATGGGTGTCGTGCGGCGATGAGGGTGTATCCTCGATTTAGTAGTAGTTCGAAGTAATTTGTCGTGACCGTGCGGGCGACGCCAGACGATTGATGTCGTCTAGCGTTGCCCGTTCGCCTGTGCACATCGCGCTCTTGACCATTGAGTCCGTTCGACGTTAGCATCGGCTACATGAATTTCACCGCCTCCTTCCTCGCTTTCATCCAGCGCGCATGTTGTCAGCACATGCCGGGGGCAGGCTGCGTCTAGCGTCGGTACACGTCGCGCTTCACGTCGATTCATGCCAACTGGCCGCCCGTTGAAAAACCGGCGGCCTTTTTGTTTTTCTTTCCTGTTTATCGACACCGTTTAACCGGAGAAACCCGATGCCCCTCGCGCTCTACGACACCTGGTCGCGCGCCTTGCGTCCTTTTACGCCCATTCGAAGCGAGCGCGTGGGGATGTATTGCTGCGGGCCGACGGTCTACGATCACGCGCATATCGGCAATCTGCGGACCTATGTGTTCGAGGACGTGCTGCGGCGCGTGCTCGCGCGTAACGGCTACACGGTGCGGCACGTCGTGAATATCACCGACGTCGGCCATCTGACTTCCGATGCCGACGAAGGCGAGGACAAGATGGAAAAGGGCAGCCGCCGCACGGGCGAGTCGGCGTGGGCCATCGCGCGGCGCTATACGGAAGCCTTTGTCGACGACTGGCGCGCGCTGAATCTGCTGGAGCCGGATGTCTGGTGCCGCGCGACCGATCACATCGCCGAGCAGATCGCCTTCATTGCGGAGATCGAGCGCGCGGGCTACGTCTATCGCACGGACGACGGTCTCTATTTCGACACCGACAAACAGGACGATTACGGCTTTCTCGCGCGTCTCGACCGCGCCGGTTTGCAGGCGGGCAAACGCGTGGCGATCGGGGCGAAGCGCAACATCACCGACTTCGCGCTATGGAAGTTCAGCCCGCCCGGCGTGCAGCGTCAGATGGAATGGGACAGTCCGTGGGGGCGCGGCTTTCCGGGCTGGCATATCGAGTGCTCGGCGATGTCGGCGAAATATCTGGGCACGTGGTTCGATATTCATTGCGGCGGCGAGGATCACATCGCCGTGCATCACAGCAACGAGATCGCGCAGACGCAGGCCGCGCACGGCACGCGCCTCGCGAACTTCTGGTTGCACGGCCACTTTCTGACGCAGCAGGGCGACGCGAAGATGTCGAAGTCGGCCGGCGATTTTCTGCGTCTGCAAACGCTGCGCGATCGGCAGGCGGAGCCGCTTGCGTATCGCTATCTGTGCCTGAGCGCGCATTACCGGAGTACCTTGCAGTTCAACTGGGACGCGCTGCGCGCCGCGCAAACCGCGTTGAATCGCTTGCGTCGGCTGTATGCGGGCTGGCCCGAAGGCGGTGTCGCCGACGCCGCGTACGTCGCGCGTTTCGACGCCGAAGCGAACGACGACCTGAACCTGCCGAAAGCGCTGGCCGTGCTTTGGGATTGCGTCAGGAGCGGCTTGCCGGGCGCGACCTTGCGCGCGACGGTCGATCAGTTCGATGCGGTGCTGGGTTTTCGGCTGCGCGACTGGCGGCCGGTCGAAGCCGAGGTTCCCGCCGAGGTTCAGGCGCTGGTGAACGAGCGCGAGGCCGCGCGCGCGTCGAAAGACTGGGCGCGGGCCGATGCCTTGCGCGCGGCGCTCGACGCGCAGGGCTGGCGTATCGAGGACGGCGCGCATGGGCCGCAACCGGTGCGTCGTGCGCCTCAGGCGGCGATCGATCCGTGAACGGTCAGTGAACGCGAGTGCCGTGCATCACGCCGGCTGCGGATGCAGGCGTCGATGCATCGGCCCGAGCGCGAGCGAACTCAGCACGCAGACGCACAGAATGCCGACCAGCGCGAACATCGAAACGCGAAAGCCCTGCACGTAATCGAGCGCGACGGGATGCGCGCCGAGGTGCGAGAAGAACACGCCGCCGAGCGTCGCCGCGCCCACGGCCGCGCCGATCTGCAAGGTCGCCGTGACCATGCCCGAGGCCACACCCGCGCGCGCCGGGTCGACTTCCGCGAGCACGATGCGCACGACCGACGGCAGCACGAGGCCCTGGCCCATGCCCATCGCGCCGAGGCCGAGGTAGAAGCCCGCGCCGGGCGCGCTCACGCTCGCGAGCGACGCCGCCGCCGCGAGGCCGAGCGCGATCAGCACGAAGCCGAGCGTCAGCACGCGATAGCTGCCGAGGCGGAACACGAGGCGCGGCATCAGCAGCGGACTCGACAGAAAGCCCAGCCCGAACGGCAGGATCGCCACGCCCGAGGCGAGCGGCGTCCAGTGCAGCGCGCCTTGCAGATAGATGCCGTAGCTCAGGAAAAACGCGCTGAGCGTGTAGAACAGAAACGCCAGCACGAGGCCGAGCGCGATCACGGGATTGCGGAACAGCCGTACGTCGAGCAGCGGATCATGACCGCGCGCGAGACTACGCGCTTCGACGCGCAGCAGCGCACCGAGCATCGGCACCGAGGCGGCGAGGCAGATCAGCATCCACGTGGGCCAGCCTTCCTCGCGTCCGCGCGTGAGCGGATAGACCAGCATCAGCAGAAACAGCGACAGCAGCACGGTGCCCGGCATGTCGATACGTGCGCCGCGCGGCGGACGGCTCTCTGGAATGAAGCGCCAGCTGCCCAGCAGCGCGAGCACGCCGATCGGCAGGTTGACGAGAAAGATCGCGCGCCAGCCCAGCCCGAACGGATGCAGGCTGATCAGCGCGCCGCCGCCGAGCTGGCCGATCACGGCCGCCACGCCGAACACGAAACCGTAGAAGCCCATCACGCGTACCTGTTCGTGCGGCGTGAACACGCTGCGGATGGTGGCGAGCACCTGCGGCGCGAGCACCGCCGCGAACAGCCCCTGGAGAATCCGCCCGGCCACCAGCATGGCGCCGGAAGTCGCGAGCCCGCACAGCGTCGAGGCGAGTACGAAGCCCGCCATGCCGATCATGAACATGCGCTTGCGGCCGTAGAGATCGCCGAGACGCCCGCCCGTGATCTGCGCGACCGCGTTGGCGCAGGCGTAGGCGGACACCACCATCTGCAATTGCGCGGCGCTGGCGCTCAATCCCGAGTGGATGGCGGGCAGCGCGAGATTCACGATGAAGTAATCGATGGGCGGCAGGATGGCGCCGACCAGCAGCACGACCAGCGCCCAGCCGTGATGGCTGCGCGCGGCGGCGGCTGAAGTCGGGGCCGCGAGCGGCGGCGCGGCGGCGAGCGAGTCGTCAGTCATGATGAACCTGTATCGAAAGCGGGGGCGGATCGATGGCGACGGGATCGCCGCCGATGACGCCGGAACGAACCGGTATCTTAGGCGCGGCGCATCCTCCAGAAAAGCCGGAATTTGCGGTAGTATTCATCGAGTAATTCGATGGATAGGAGCAAGCCATGCGAGGCTTCGAACTCGACCAGTTGCGCACCTTCACCGTGGTGGCGGAAGCGGGCAGCCTGACGGCGGCCGCGCCGTCGCTGAATCTTTCGCAGTCCACCGTCAGCGACCAGATGCGCAAGCTGGAAGCGCGCGCGGGCGTGCCGCTGTTCGTGCGCAGCAAACGCGGCGTCGAGCCCACGCCCGCGGGTTCGCGCCTGCTCGCACACGCGCGGCGCATCGTGGCGCTCAACGAAGCCGCCTTCGACGAAGTGCGCGGCCAGGCGATCAAGGGCGAACTGCGCGTGGCGATCACCGACTATTTCCGCACGCACGAAGTCGCGGGCATGCTCGCGCGGCTGCGCGAGTGCTATCCGCAATTGAGCCTGCACGTGAGCACGATGAAGAGCACCGAGATCGAACTCGCGCACGCGCGCGGTCAGATCGATCTGGGCGTGGTGATGAACATGTCGATCGGCCCGGTGCGGCCCGCGCAGGGCGATCCGCGCTGGGTGCTGCGTCGCGAGCCGCTGCACTGGGTGGCGTCGCCGACGCTCGCCGAAGCGCTGCCCGAGCCGCTGCCGCTCGTGCTGCTGCCCGGCGACTGCATGCTGCATCAGATCGCCGTGAGCCTGCTCGAAGAACACCGCCGTCCCTTCGTGATGGTGCATAGCGCGTCCGGCGTGGCGGGCCTGCAGTCGATGCTCGCGGCGGGGCTGGGCGTGGGCTGCCTGTGCGCGTCGGCGATCACCGACGGGCTGATGAAGCTCGGCACGCGTCACCGTTTGCCCGCGCTGCCCGAGGCCGTGTTTTCGCTCACGCCGCCGCTGCCCGGCGAACGCGAGACGGTCGCGCAGGCGCGCGAGGTGTTATCGCGGCAATTGCTGGTCTGAACAGCGCGCTGAAATACGCGCCGCGCACCCTGACGACTGAACTTCGAAACCATGCCCCCGAGCCAGGACGCACTGGAACAACCGGCTGAAGCGCACGCCGAAGCACGCGCCAACGCACCGCAAACCTCCGCGCGCGAAGTCCGCCGACGCGTCGCGAGCGCCTCGCTCGTGACGGCGTTCGAGATGTTCGACTTCACCGTGTTCGGCTATTTCGCGGCGATGATCGGCGCGAAATTCTTCCCGGCGGGCGACCCGATGACCTCGCTGCTGCTCGCCGTCGGCAGCTTCGGCGTGGGCGCTTTCATGCGGCCGCTGGGCGCGCTCGTGCTGGGCGCGTGTGCGGACCGCGTGGGCCGCCGCGCCGCGCTCACGCGCACCGTCTGGCTCGCGGGACTCGGCACGGCGGTCATTGCGGTGTGCCCGGGTTATGCGGCGATCGGCGTGGCCGCGCCCGTCGCCGTGGTGCTGGCGCGCGCGCTGCAAGGCTTCGCGCTCGGCGGCGATATCGGCGTGGCGGCGGCGTATCTGATGGAGGCGGGACCCGCCGCGCGGCGCGGCGCGCGCGTGAGCTGGCAGGTCGCGAGCCAGGGCGCGGCGGCGTTGCTCGGCGCCACGTTCGGCCTCGTGCTCACGCATCTGCTTTCGCCGCAGGCGCTCGACGCGTGGGGCTGGCGCGTGCCGTTCTGGTTCGGCCTCCTCGTGCTGCCGGTCGGCGTGTATCTGCGCAGCCGTCTGCATGACGGGGACGACACCGCGCGCGCATCCGCCGCGCCGCCCTTCATCGAACTCCGGCGCGAGCACGCCCGCACGCTCGGCCTCGCGATGCTGATGATCATGGGCCAGTCGATTCCGGTCTACGCCATCGTCTATTTCATGCCCAGCTATGTGATTCGCGTGATGCATCTGCCCGCGAGCACGGGCTTCGCGGTGTCGGCGTCGTCGGCGTTGCTGCTGTTCGCGCTGCCGCCGTTCGTGGGCCGTCTGCTCGACCGCCTGCCGCGCCGCAAGCCGGTGGCGCTCGCGGGCGCCGCGGCCACCACGTTGTTGAGCACGCCCGTGTTCGTGCTGATCGACAGCGCCCGCAGTCTGCCCGCGATGCTGATCGGCGTGGGCCTGATCAGCGTGTCGATGGCGTTCAGCGCGGGCACGGTCGCGCTGCTCGTGCTCGAAGCGCTGCCCGCGCGCGTGCGCGCCAGCGGCCTCGCGCTCGCGCACGCCTTGAGCGTGGCGCTGTTCGGCGGCACGGCGCAATTCATCGTCACGGCGCTGGTGAAGTGGAGCGGCAATCCGCTCGCGGCCGCCTGGTACGTGACGCCCGCGTGCTGCGTGAGCCTGTGCGCGGTGGCGCTCTTCAAGGAACGCCGCGCGCCACGATAGACGTGTTCGCTGCTACCAGTCGATGCGGTGTTTCGCTTCGGTTTCGCGATGGCGGCGGTCGTCGTCGCTATGCAGATACAGGCTCGTCGTGCTGATCGACGCGTGGCCGAGGTTGTCGCGCACCATGCGCAGATCGACGTCGCCATCGGCCATATGCGAGCCCGCGCTGTGACGCAGCCAGTGCGCCGACGCGCTCTCCAGCAGCGCCGCGCGCGCCGTGCCGCCGGCCGCGCGCGCGGGGTCGGCTTCCTGCGCCGCCGCGTCGCGCAGACGTTGCGCCGCGCCCGCGAAAATCCCCTTGACGATGGTGTGCAGCGCCGCGCGCGTGAGCGGTTTGGTCGACTGGCCGATCGGCAGCACGAGCGGCGTCGCTTCGTGCGGCGCGGGCAAGGCGCTCAGGCCGCGCTGCTCGCGATAGCGCGCGAGTTCGGTCATCAGTTCGGCGGTCGCGGGCACGAGACGGCGACGCTCGCCCTTGCCGAGCACGTCGAGCCACCAGCGTTCCTCGCCCGACGCGTCGCGGCGCGCGAAGAAATCGCCCATCGTGTTGATGCCGACTTCGGAGATGCGCAGGCCGCCGAGATAGAGCAGCGTGAGCAGCCAGCGCGCGCGGCCGTGGCGTTCGCGTTCGCGGGCGCTTGCGCGCGGCAGGGCGTCGACATAGGCCTTCACTTCGTCCCAGAGACCGCGTTCGAGATAACGCGTGATGCGCGGCTGCGCGCGGCGCGCGCGCTGGCGTGACAGCGAAAGCGGATTGCCCGCGAGATAACCGGCGCTCACGAGCCACGAAAACAGCGCGTTGAGAATGACCATCGCCTGACGCTGGCTGGCGGCGGACAGCGGGCCGTAGAACGGACGCCAGCGCGGATCGTCGCGCGCGTGCTTGCGGCCGCCGCCCGCGCACCAGCGCGCCGCCGGTTGCGGATCGGCGAGAAAACGCTGATAGGCGAGCAGGTCCTCGTGCGTGAGCGAGGAGAGCGGTTTGCCGAGCTGCACGATGGCCCACAGCAGCAGACGCTCGGCTTCCTTGCGATAGGTTTCGAAGGTCGCCTTCGAGTCGGCGACGCGCGCGAGCCAGGCGCGGATCGCGTCGAGATCGTTGGCCGCCGCGATCTGCATGCGGCCGTTGGCGCGGTTCAGGCCGTCGCGGCCATCGAGATCGGCGGGCAGTTCGAGCGCGTCGAGCGGACGCGGGGCGAGGAGGGCGGTGTGCATGGGTGAAGCGGTGGCGCGGGAGGCAAAAGGCAAAGACGCTGCCGACTATAACGCGGATCGCGCACGGCGACGCGCGTCGCGCCATAATCGTGGCCGCCGGATCGACTTTGCGTCACCGGCAATCAGCCGCTACCAACCGCCGCCAACCGCGATAAAACAAGCGATGAAACTCCTCGCCCCCATTCCCATCCTGCGCATGTTTTCGATCGAGAAAGCCTACGCGTTCTATTGCGACTATCTGGGCTTCAAGCCCGACTGGGAACATCGCTTCGAAGCGGATTTGCCGCTCTACGTGCAACTGCATCGCGACGCGCTCGTGCTGCATCTGAGCGAGCATCACGGCGACGGCACGCCGGGCACGGTGCTGTTTCTGCCCGTGGAGGACATCGAGGCGTTCCATCGCGAGCTGGCCGCGAAGCCTTACGCCTATGCGCGGCCCGGCGTGGAGACGCTGCCGTGGGGCCGCCAGATGCAGATTCACGATCCGTTCGGCAATATTCTGCGGTTCTGCGAGTTGAGCTGAATGCGCGCGATTGCCGTAATCATCCCGATCATCGCGCTTAAACCTTCGCCACCAGAAACGACTCGCCCTTGGCCGGTTTCAAACCGTCGCTGCGTTTCGCGAAATACTGTTCGATCAGATCGGCGGTGCCCACGTGGCTCACTTCGGAGAAACCGGCTTCGCGCGCGAGCGCGAGCATCTCGTCGGGGCGAAAGAAGCTGACGAACGGCGTGCCCGCCGCGCGCGCCCGCTCGTAGACGGCCGCGTGCTGCGAGCGCTCGGGTTCGTCGATGAGATCGAGCGGCAGCGTGAAGGTCATCGCCAGCGTGGAGCCCGGCGCGAGTTGCGCGATCTGGCGCAGCGTGGCGAGATTGGCCTCGCGCGTGAGATACATCGAGACGCCCGTCGAGGCGATCACGGCGGGCTGCCGCGCATCGAAGCCCGCTTGCACGAGCTGTGTCCACCACGATTCGCCCGCCTCGAAATCCACCGGCACGAAACGTAGCCAGTCCTGCTCGCGAAAGCCGAGTTCGATAAGCCGCGCGCGCTTCCACGCCTGCGTGCCCGGTTGATCGACTTCGTACATATGCAGCCATGACGCGATCTCGGGCCGACGCTGCGCGAAGGTGTCGAGCCCCGCGCCGAGAATCACGTACTGCGTCACGCCCGCGCTGGCCTGAGCGGTCACGAGATCCTCGATGAAACGCGCGCGTCCGACGATCGACGCGCGATAGCCGCGCGTGCCCTCGGGATCCATGTCGCCCCGCTTGCGCCAGTGGACGTCGGGCGCGGCCAGTTGCATGCCGAGTTCGTCTTCGAGCACGTGCGGCGCGGCGTCGACCTGCACGTGCAGCGCGCGCCAGAGTGCGACGCGCACGGCGGTGCTGTCGGGGGCGGCGGTGTGAGGCATGGCGTCTCCTTCATGGTCCTGCTGGCTGTGTCAGTGTAGCGAGACTGTCGCAGCGTCGCGCGACGCGTGCATTACGCCGCGCCGCGCGGCCCGTAGATCTCCGCGCTCACCGCGCGCAACGCCTCGATCATGACACCGGCTGCGGGCGAGAGCAGTTTGTCGGCGCGCGTGATGATGCCGAAATCGTCCATCTGGCAATCCATCGGCAGCGGCAGGATCGCGACCATGCCGTGCACCGCGTAGTAGCGCGCGACGTCCTCGGTGAGCACGGCGATCATGTCGCTCTGCTCCAGCACGCGCGTGATGAACAGCAGCGCGGGCGTTTCCACCACGTTCGAGGGCGGCGCGAGGCTCGCGCGCTGGAACATCAGTTCGAAGCGATGGCGCAGCACGCTCGCGAGCGGCGGCACGACCCAGGTGGCGCGCGCGACGTCCGCGAGCGTCAGTGACGTGAGCGGCGCGCCCGGCGCGTTGGCGTTCGTTTCGAGCAGCGGATGCCCCGGCCGCACGACCGCGCAGACCGGCTCGCCCGTGAGCGGCTCGTAGCGCAGCGCGAGCTTGTCGTGCTCGGCGGAGAGACGCCCGAGCACGATGTCGAGCCGGTCCTGCGCGAGATGTTCGAGCAGCACGTTGCTCGCGTCGATCTCCACCGAGATGCGCATGTTCGCGTGCGTGCGCTTGACGGCGGCCACCGCCGCGGGCAGCACGCTCACGCCCGGCGAGGTGATCGCGCCGACCGCCACGTGGCCGAGCCGACCGGCCTTGAGCGCCGTGAGTTCCGCCTGCGCCTGATCGAGACTGCCGAGCACGGCGCGCGCGTGGCGGATCAGCGCGTCGCCGTAAAGCGTCGGCTTCATGCCGCGCGGCATGCGCTCGAACAGCAGCGCGCCGAGCATGTCCTCCAGCTCGCGCAGCAGCTTCGAGGCCGCCGGCTGCGTCATGTTCAGCGCCGCCGCCGCGCGATGAATATTGCCTTCCTCCGCGAGCGCCACCACCAGCAGCAACTGACGGGTTTTCAGGCGCGTGCGCACGTACCAGGGGCTTGTCTCCAGCATGGTGTTTCGCCTCGTTTCCCAAATAGTTTTAAGTGTTTATACCAATGCCGAAAACGATATCGGAAAAGGCAAATATTTCATTAGAAGGTTATCAGAGATCTCCTTAGACTATCTCGAACATTTGGCCCTCACAGAACCTGAGAATGTCGGCAACGAAACCCAAACTTCGCTCCCAAGAGTGGTTCGGCACCACGGATAAAAACGGCTTCATGTATCGGAGCTGGATGAAAAACCAGGGTATTCCCGATCATGAATTCGATGGTCGCCCGGTCATCGGCATCTGCAATACCTGGTCGGAACTCACGCCCTGCAACGCGCACTTCCGCAAGCTCGCGGAACACGTCAAGCGCGGCATCTACGAGGCGGGCGGTTTCCCGGTCGAGTTCCCGGTGTTCTCGAACGGCGAATCGAACCTGCGTCCCTCGGCGATGCTCACGCGCAATCTCGCCTCGATGGACGTCGAGGAAGCGATCCGCGGCAATCCGATCGACGCCGTCGTGCTGCTGTGCGGCTGCGACAAGACCACGCCCGCGCTGCTGATGGGCGCGGCGAGCGTGGACGTGCCCGCCATCGTCGTGACGGGCGGCCCGATGCTCAACGGCAAGCTCGAAGGCAAGGACATCGGTTCGGGCACGGCCGTGTGGCGTCTGCACGAATCGCTCAAGGCGGGCGAGATCGACCTGCATCATTTCCTCTCGGCCGAAGCGGGCATGTCGCGCTCGGCGGGCACCTGCAACACCATGGGCACGGCCTCGACGATGGCCTGCATGGCCGAGTCGCTGGGCGTCTCGCTGCCGCACAACGCCGCGATTCCGGCCGTGGACGCGCGCCGCTACGTGCTCGCGCACATGTCGGGCATTCGCATCGTGCAGATGGCGCTCGAAGACCTGAAGCTCTCGAAGGTGCTCACGCGCGAGGCGTTCGAGAACGCGATCCGCACCAATGCGGCGATCGGCGGCTCGACCAACGCGGTGATCCATCTGAAGGCGATCGCGGGCCGCATCGGCGTGCCGCTCGAACTCGAAGACTGGCAGCGCGTTGGCCGCGACACGCCGACCATCGTCGATCTGCAACCGTCGGGCCGCTTCCTGATGGAGGAGTTCTATTACGCGGGCGGTCTGCCGGCGGTGCTGCGCCGTCTGGGCGAAGCGAACCTGCTGCCGCATCCGGACGCGCTCACCGTGAACGGCAAGTCGATCTGGGACAACGTGCGCGAAGCGCCGAACTACAACGACGAAGTGATCCGCCAGATCGACAATCCGCTGATCGCGGACGGCGGCATCTGCATCCTGCGCGGCAATCTCGCGCCGCGCGGCGCGGTGCTCAAGCCGTCGGCGGCCACGCCCGAGCTGCTCAAGCATCGCGGCCGCGCCGTGGTGTTCGAGAATTTCGATCACTACAAGGCGACCATCGCCGACGAATCGCTCGACGTCGACAAGGACTCGATCCTCGTCATGAAGAATTGCGGCCCGCGCGGTTATCCGGGCATGGCCGAGGTCGGCAACATGGGCCTGCCGCCCAAGCTGCTGCGCCAGGGCGTGAAGGACATGGTGCGCATCTCGGACGCGCGCATGAGCGGCACGGCTTACGGCACGGTGGTGCTGCACGTCGCGCCGGAAGCGGCGGCGGGCGGCCCGCTCGCGGCGGTGCGCAACGGCGACTGGATCGAACTCGACTGCGAGAACGGCCGCCTGCATCTGGACATCAGCGACGAGGAACTGCAACGCCGCCTGAGCGACATCGATCCGGCGGCGGCGCCGGGCGTCGCCGAGCAGCTGGGCAAGGGCGGCTACGCGCGCCTCTATGTCGATCACGTTCTGCAAGCCGACGAAGGCTGCGACCTCGACTTCCTCGTGGGCAAGCGCGGCTCGGCCGTGCCGCGCCACTCGCACTGACGCGCACTGACGCGCACTGACGCATAGGCAAGGACTGCCATCATGACGACGACTCTCACCGGCGAGCTGCTGATCGGCGCGCAAGCGAAACGCGGCGAAGGCGCGGCGTTCCAGGCGATCGACGCCGCGAGCAACACGCCCATCGCGCAACCGGTTTTCCACGGCGCGCGGCAAGGCGATGTCGAACGGGCCTGCGAACTCGCGGACGACGCGTTCGACGCCTACCGCACGCTGCCCGCCGAACAACGCGCGCAATTCCTCGACGATTGCGCGGCGCGCATCGAAGCGCTCGGCGAGCCGCTGATCGAACGCGCGATGGCCGAAAGCGGCCTGCCGCGCGCGCGCCTCGAAGGCGAACGCGCGCGCACCGCGAATCAACTGCGCATGTTCGCCACGCTCGTGCGCAGCGGCGACGCGCTCGACGTGCGCATCGAACCCGCGCTGCCCGAACGCCAGCCGCCGCGCACCGACCTGCGCTTCTGGCGCATCGGCGTGGGCCCGGTCGCGGTGTTCGGCGCGAGCAATTTCCCGCTGGCGTTCTCGGTGGCGGGCGGCGATACCGCGTCGGCGCTGGCCGCGGGCTGTCCCGTGGTCGTGAAGGCGCATCCGGCGCATCCGGGCACCTCGGAACTCGTCGGCCGCGCCATTCAGCAGGCGGTTGCGGCGGCGGGTCTGCCCGAAGGCGTGTTCTCTTTGCTGTTCGACGCGGGCCACGAAGTCGGCAGCGCGCTCGTGCAGCATCCGGCGATTCGTGCGGTCGGTTTCACCGGCTCGCGCGCGGGCGGTCTCGCGCTCGTGAAGCTGGCGGCCGCGCGCAGCGAGCCGATTCCTGTCTACGCCGAAATGAGCAGCGTGAATCCGAACCTGCTGCTGCCGGGCGCGCTCGCCGCGCGCGGCGAAACGCTGGCGCGCGACTACGCGGCATCGACGACGCTCGGCTGCGGCCAGTTCTGCACCAACCCGGGCCTGATGCTCGGCCTCGCGGGCGCGGACTTCGAAGCCTTCGCCACGAACGCCGCGCGCGAATTCAGCGCGGCGGCGGCGGGCGTGATGCTCACGCCGGGCATCCTGCGCGCCTACGAGCACGGCATCGGCCGCCTGGTCGAGCATCCGAAGGTCACGACGCTCGCACGCGGCGCGGCGGCGCCCGGCCGCGCGCAGGCGGCGCTGCTGCGCGTGAGCGCGAGCGATCTGCTGGCGGACGCCTCGCTCGGCGAGGAAGTGTTCGGCCCGAGCAGCGTGCTGGTCGAATGCGCGGACGAAGCCGAACTGCGCGCCGTGCTGCGCCATATCGAAGGCCAGTTGACGATCACGCTGCACGCGGACGCCGCCGACGGCGATCTCGTGCGCGCGCTCCTGCCGCTCGTCGAGCGCAAGGCGGGCCGTCTGCTGGCGAACGGTTTCCCGACCGGCGTCGAAGTGTGCGATGCGATGGTCCACGGCGGCCCGTTCCCGTCCACCTCGGATGGCCGCAGCACCTCGGTGGGCACGGCGGCGATCGAGCGTTTCCTGCGCCCGGTCTGCTACCAGAATCTCGCCGACGGCTGGTTGCCCGACGCGTTGCGCGACGCGAATCCGCTGCACGTGAAGCGGCGTTTCGCAGGCAGGCCCGAGGTCGCCTGAGCGGCAACCGAAGGTCACACGAAGCGCACCGCCGCAAAAAGAATCAAGGAGACAGGATGACGAATTCGCAGGCGCTGAATGCCAGCAACACCGGGGCGCACGCGAGTGGCTCGAGCGAGGAAGAGAAGCACATCGTCGGCCATATCGCGCGCCGTCTCGTGCCCTTTCTCGCGCTCATCTACGTGGTCGCTTACGTCGACCGCACCGTGGTGGGTTTCGCCAAGCTGCACATGAACGCGGCGATTGGCCTGAGCGATGCCGCGTACGGCATGGGCGCGGGTCTGTTTTTCGTCGGCTACTTCCTCTGCGAAGTGCCGAGCAATCTCGCGCTCTCGCGCTTCGGCGCGCGCGTGTGGTTCGCGCGCATTCTCTTCACGTGGGGCGCGATTACGATGGCGATGGCCTTCGTCAGCGGTCCGAAGAGTTTCTACGCGCTGCGTTTTCTGCTGGGCGCCGCCGAAGCCGGACTCTATCCCGGCATTCTGTATTTCCTCACGCACTGGTTCCCGATGCGCCATCGCGCGCGCGTGATCGGCCTGCTGGTGCTCGCGCAGCCGATCGCGGGCATCGTCACCGGTCCGCTCGCGGGCGCGCTGCTGGAAACGCATGGCTTTTTCGGTCTGTCGAACTGGCAGACGCTGTTCGTCGTGAGCGGCCTGCCCGCCGTGCTGCTGTGCATTCCGACGCTGCGCCTGCTGCCCGAATCGCCCGCGCACGCGCGCTGGCTCGACGACCACGAACGCGCGTGGATCGAACGCGCGCTGGCCGCCGATCGCCGCAGCTACGCGCTCGATCCGCATCGCAATCCGTTCGCGGCGCTCAAGGACCGGCGCGTGCTGCTGCTCGCGCTGTTGTTTCTGCCGTTTCCGCTGAGCATCTACGGTTTGTCGCTGTGGCTGCCGACCATCATCAAGGCGTTCGGCGTGACGGATTCGAC
This sequence comes from Paraburkholderia sp. SIMBA_027, assembly GCF_046535315.1. Classification (NCBI taxonomy): domain Bacteria; kingdom Pseudomonadati; phylum Pseudomonadota; class Betaproteobacteria; order Burkholderiales; family Burkholderiaceae; genus Paraburkholderia; species Paraburkholderia sp. SIMBA_027. The sequence continues at coordinate 606,123 of NZ_JAWRWY010000001.1, read as the reverse complement.
GGCGGGGCTGCTTTCGGCGGTGCCGTATCTGTTCGCGGTCGCGGGGCTGCTGATCGTGCCGCGTCATTCGGACAAGCGCCGCGAGCGTTACGGCCACATCGTCGTGGTCTCGGCGTTCGCCGCGCTGACGATGGCCGCGAGCGCCTGGTTCCGCACGCCCGCGCTGCAACTCTTTTTCATCTGCCTGACCGCGTTCTCGATCTACTCGATCCAGGCCGTGGTGTGGGCGCTGCCCGGCGAGTTTCTGACCGGCGCGAGCGCGGCCGTGGGGATCGCGATGATCAACTCGCTCGCGAATCTCGGCGGCTATCTCGGCCCGTATGGCATCGGCATCATCAAGGACGCGACGGGCAGTCTCGCCGCCGGTCTGTATTTTCTCGCGGCGACGCTGCTGTTCGCGGTGCTCATGACCTTCGCGGTGCGCGCCGCGCTGCGTCCGCAGCCGCCGGCATCGGGTGCGCTCGCGCGCGAGTCGTAAGCGTGGCCCGATAACGTACACAGCCGGCGTGCCCGCGCGGCACGCCGACATTTTCAAAGCAGGACAGACATCATGACTACGAGCCGTACGCCCCGTTACACGGGCATTTTCCCCGTCGTGCCGACCACCTTCACCGCCACCGGCGAACTGGATCTGGCGAGCCAGAAGCGCGCCGTCGACTTCATGATCGACGCGGGTTCGGACGGCCTGTGCATTCTCGCGAACTTCTCCGAGCAGTTCTCGGTCACCGACGACGAGCGCGAGCTGATCACGCGCACCGTGCTCGAACACGTCGCCGGCCGCGTGCCCGTGATCGTGACGACCACGCATTACGGCACGATCGCGTGCGCGGCGCGCAGCAAGCGCGCGCAGGAACTCGGCGCGGCGATGGTGATGGTGATGCCGCCGTATCACGGGGCGACCTTCCGCGTGCCCGAGCAGCAGATCTACGAGTTCTACGCGCGCGTCTCGGACGCCATCGACATTCCGATCATGATTCAGGACGCGCCCGCGAGCGGCACGGTGCTGTCCGCGCCGTTCCTTGCGCGCATGGCGCGCGAGATCGAGCAGGTCTCGTACTTCAAGATCGAAACGCCGGGCGCGGCGAACAAGCTGCGCGAAGTGATCCGCCTCGGCGGCGACGCGGTCGAAGGTCCGTGGGACGGCGAGGAAGGCATCACGCTGCTGGCCGATCTGCACGCGGGCGCGACCGGCGCGATGACGGGCGGCGGTTTCCCGGACGGCATTCGCCCGATTATCGTGGCGCACCGCGAAGGCCGCCTCGACGACGCCTTCACGCTCTATCAGAAGTGGCTGCCGCTCATCAATCACGAGAACCGTCAGGCGGGGTTGCTCGCCTGCAAGGCGCTGATGCAGGAAGGCGGCGTGATCGACTGCGAACTGCCGCGCCATCCGCTGCCCGCGATGCATCCGGAGACGCGCAAGGAACTCGTCGATATCGCGCGTCGCCTCGATCCGCTGGTGCTGCGCTGGGGCAAGTAAATAATCGGTTCGTGATCCGAAATAAAACAAGGTTGGGAGATCGGTATGAATGCGTCGTACAAGCTGGGCATCGTCGGCGTGGGCAAGATCGCGCGCGATCAGCATCTGCCCGCCATCGCGGGTAACGCGGGCTTCGAACTCGTGGCCGCCGCGAGCCGCAACGCGCAGGTGGACGGCGTGCGCAATTACGCCGATATCGGCGCGCTGCTGGCTGCCGAGCGCGACCTCGACGCCGTGTCGCTGTGCGCGCCGCCGCAGGTGCGCTACGAACAGGCGCGCGCCGCGCTCGAAGCGGGCAAGCACGTGATGCTCGAAAAGCCGCCGGGCGCGAGCGTGAGCGAAGTGGAAGCGCTGCGCGAACTCGCGAAGCAGCACAAGCGCACGCTGTTCGCGACGTGGCATTCGCGCTGCGCGAGCGCGGTCGAACCGGCGCGCGCGTGGCTCGCGGAGCGCACGATCCGCGCCGTGCATGTGCGCTGGAAGGAAGACGTGCGCCGCTGGCATCCGGGTCAGCAATGGATCTGGGAACCGGGCGGCCTCGGCGTGTTCGACCCGGGCATCAACGCGCTCTCGATCGTCACGCGCATCCTGCCGCGCGAGGTGCTGCTGCGCAGCGCGTCGCTGCACGTGCCGTCCGACTGCTCGACGCCGATCGCGGCCGAACTCGATTGCATCGACACCGACGGCGTGCCGGTGCGCGCCGAATTCGACTGGCGTCACGGTCCGGTCGAGCAATGGGAAATCGACGTGGAGACCACCGAGGGCCTGCTCTCGATCTCCGAAGGCGGCAAGCGTCTCGCGATTGCGGGCGAGCCGGTCGAGCTGGGCGCCGAACGGGAATATTCGGCGCTCTATGAACGTTTTCACTGGTTGATCGCGCACGGCACCGACGACGTGGACGTGCGCCCGCTGCGCCTCGTGGCCGATGCGTTCCTGCTCGGCCGCCATATCGAAGTCGAGGCCTTCGGCCACTGAGACATCGTCGCAATCGCCCTATAAACCGCTTCACCACACGCAACAGCGCTATCAGAGGAGACATCAGCATGACCAGCAACATCCGCCGCTTCACCCTTCGCGCCGTGCTCGCGGCCCTGTGCGTCGCGCCGCTCGGCATGAACATGGCGGCGCACGCCGACTCGCCCACCAAGATCGGCTTTCTCGTGAAGATGCCCGAACAGGCGTGGTTCATCAACGAGCAGAAGGCCGCCACGGCGCTCGGCCAGAAGGAGAACTTCTCGGTCGTCAACATCGGCACGCCGGACGGCGAGAAGGTGCTGGCCGCGATCGACAACCTCGGCGCGCAAGGCGCGCAGGGCTTCGTGATCTGCGCGCCCGACGTGCGTCTCGGACCGGCGATTCAGGCGCGCGCGAAGCGCTACAACATGAAGTTCGTGACGGTGGACGATCAGCTCGTCGACTCGTCGGGCAAGCCGCTCGGCAACGTGCCGCACCTCGGCATGTCGGCGTTCAAGATCGGCAATCAGGTCGGCACGGCGATCGCCGACGAAATGAAGAAGCGCGGCTGGAAGCCGGAAGAAGTGGGCGCGCTGCGCATCACCGATTACGAACTGCCGACCGCCAAGCTGCGCACCGACGGCGCGACGGCTTCGCTGATCGCGGGCGGCTTCAAGAAGGAAAACATCTTCGACGCGCCGCAAAAGACCACCGACGACGAAGGCGGCTTCAACGCGGCGTCGCCCGTGCTCGCGCAACATCCGAACATCAAGAAGTGGGTGATTTTCGCGCTCAACGAAGAAAGCGTGCTGGGCGCCGTGCGTGCGACCGAGCAACTGCATCTGCCGGCGTCGGATGTGATCGGCGTGGGCATCAACGGCGCGGGCGAAGCGTTCGCCGAGTTCCAGAAGAAGGCACCTACGGGCTTCTACGGCACGATCGCCGTCAGCTCGACGAACCACGGCAAGGACAGCGCGCAGAACCTCGTCGAATGGATCCGCACCGGCAAGCAGCCGCCCGCCGATACGCAGACCACCGGCAAGCTGATGACGCGCGACAACTGGACGGCTGTGCGCAGCGAACTGGGTATTTAAGGCATCCGTAGCGATACGGAGGCGACGGCAAGGGCAGAGATGCAATGACTGAAACCATGACACAGGCAGATGCCGCGAACGCGGCCGGTACGCGCCAGGCGGGGAATCAACAGGGGAAGCGCGCGTATCTGGAGCTCGACGGCATCACCGTGAGCTTTCCGGGCGTGAAGGCGCTCGACCGCGTGGCGCTCGACGTGCGCGCGGGCGAGGTGCACGGCCTGATGGGCGAGAACGGCGCGGGCAAGTCCACGCTGCTCAAGGTGCTCTCGGGGGTGAACCAGCCGCAGGCGGGCACGTTGAGCCTGAACGGCGCGGAGCAGCGCTTCACGACCACGCGCGCCGCGCTCGACGCGGGCATCGCGATCATCTATCAGGAATTGCATCTCGTGCCCGAGCTGACCGTGGCCGACAACCTGATGCTCGGGCAGTTGCCCAACCGCTTTGGCGTGCTCGACGAGCAGACGCTCGTCAAGCGCGCGATGGCGGAACTTCAGCGGCTCGGCGAGCGCATCGATCCGCGCACGCCGGTGAAAAATCTCTCGATCGGCCAGCGCCAGATGATCGAGATCGGCAAGGCGCTGATGCGCGATGCGCGCGTGATCGCCTTCGACGAGCCGACGAGTTCGCTCTCGGCGCGCGAAACCGAAAACCTCTTTCGCATCATCAACGCGCTGCGCGCGGACGGCCGCGCGATCATCTACGTCACGCACCGCATGGACGAAGTCTACGAGCTGTGCGACCGCGTGACGGTGTTCCGCGACGGCAAGCGCATCGAGACTTTCGATTCGGTCGCCGACCTCGACCGCAATCGGCTGATCGCGGCGATGGTGGGGCGCTCGATCGAGGACGTCTACGGCTATCGCGCGCGCAAGGCCGGTCCGGTGCTGATCGAGGCGAAAGGGCTGATGGGTCCGGGGCTCGCCGAACCCGTGTCGTTCCAGGCGCGGCGCGGCGAGATCGTCGGCTTCTTCGGGCTCGTGGGCGCGGGACGTTCCGAACTGATGAAGCTGCTCTACGGCGCCGAGCGTCCGAGCGCGGGCCACGTCGAACTCGACGGAAAGCGCGTGAATTTCGCCAGTCCGCGCGACGCGGTGCGGGCGGGCGTGGCGCTGTGTCCCGAGGACCGCAAGCAGGAAGGCATCGTGGCGATCGCCTCGGTGGCCGACAACCTGAACATCAGCGCGCGCCGCCATTTCAGCCCCGCGCGCTTCCTGCTCGACGCGAAGCGCGAACGCGCGCTGACCGACGACTACATCAAGAAGCTCGCGATCAAGACGCGCAATGGCGACACCGCGATCGGCACGCTCTCGGGCGGCAATCAGCAGAAGGTGATTCTGTCGCGCTGGCTCGCCGAGCGCATCGAAGTGTTCCTGATGGACGAACCCACGCGCGGCATCGACGTGGGCGCGCGCGCCGAGATCTACAACCTGCTGTACGAACTCGCGGAAGCGGGACGCAGCGTGATCATGGTGTCGAGCGACCTGGCCGAAGTGATTGGCGTGGCCGATCGCATCATCGTGATGCGCGAGGGGCGCATCGCGGGCAGCGTCATGAAGGCCGACGCCTCGCCGGACGAACTGATCAAGCTGGCGTTGCCGCGCTAAACCGCGCAAACACGCATTAACCCCTTGATTGACGTTGTTTTCCGGACGCACGCCGGCTTACGCAACACGCGGCGAAGCGCGCGTCCGATCCGTAACGATGAACCAGAGATGAGTGAAGCCATGCAGCCACAGGGCACGCCTACCGTCAACGAAACCGCCGCGCCGATCACGCCGTCGCGTGCGCGCGCGTGGGACATGATCAACAAGTCGGGCATCGTCGTGGTGTTCGTGGTGCTGTTCGCGGTGCTTTCCGCGACGGTGCCGGATTTCCTCACGACCCGCAATATTCAGGGCCTTTTGCTCTCCGTGACGCTGATCGGCTCGATCGCCGTCACCATGATGTTCGTGCTCGCGCTGGGCGAGGTCGACCTCTCGGTCGCGTCCATCGTGGCGTTCTCGGGCGTGGTCGCGTCCACCGTCATCACGCAGTCGCATAGCGTGATCCTCGGCATCGTCGCGGGCGTGCTCGCGGGCGGCGCCGTGGGTCTCGTCAACGGCGTGCTGATCGCGCGCTTCAAGATCAATTCGCTGATCGCCACGCTCGCGATGATGGAAGCCGTGCGCGGTCTCGCCTTCCTGACCTCGAACGGCGACGCCGTGATGATCTCGGAAGAGCGCTTCTTCGACCTCGGCGGCGGCTCCTTCCTCGGCATCTCGTTTCCGATCTGGAGCAACATCATCGGCTTCGTGGTGTTCGGCTTTCTGCTGAAGAAAACCGTGTTCGGCAAGAATGTGCTCGCGGTGGGCGGCAACGGCGAGGCGGCGCGTCTTGCGGGCTTGCCGGTCACGCGCATCAAGATCACGGTGTTCGTGCTGCAAGGTCTCGTGACGGGCTTCGCGGGCGTGATGCTGGCCTCGCGCATGAGCCTCGGCGATCCGAAGACTTCAGTCGGCCTCGAACTGGGCGTGATCTCGGCGTGCGTGCTCGGCGGGGTGTCGCTCACGGGCGGCGTGGCGACCATCTCGGGCGTGCTGGTGGGCGTGCTGATCATGGGCGCGGTGCAGGACGCCATGAGCCTCATGAACGTCCCCACGTTCTATCAGTACCTGATTCGCGGCGGCATTCTGCTGCTCGCCGTGCTGTTCGACCAGTTCCGCCGCAGCAAGCGGGCAGTCTGAACATGACGCACGGCGGCGCACGCATGAACGCGAACCTGAGCAGCGCAGCTTGCTCAGGTCGTTCAGCTCGCTCAGGTTTCGAGCGCCGCGCCGCCGAGTATGGAATTGGCGTCCTGCCGCGCGTTGTCGAGCTGCACCACGCTCGCCTGGCGCGCGGCCAGCGCGTCGCGATGCTCGATCGCCGTGAGAATCGCCTTGTGACGCGGCAGCGACAACGCGTGCGTGTTCGGATGCCGGCTCGTGAACTTGATCGACTCGGTCAGTGCGAGCGACAGCATGTTGCCGATGTAGGCGAGCATGTCGTTGTGCGTCGCGGCCATGATCGCGCGATGGAATTCGAGGTCGGGTTCGAGCAGATCGGTGGCCGTTTTGGCCTGCTCCATGCGCGCGTAGGCCTTGGCGATGCGCACGCGTTCCTCGTCGGTCGCGGAGATGGCGGCGAGCGCGGCGGCCGCCGGTTCGATGATCTGCCGCACCGTGAGCAGCGCGCGGAAGAACTCGCCCTCGGGAATGCTGTTGACGGTCCAGAACAGCACGTCGGGATCGAGCATGTGCCATTCGTCGCGCGGACGCACGATGCTGCCCACGCGCGGCTTCGACACCACGAGACCCTTGGCCACGAGCACGCGCGTGGCTTCGCGCAGCACCGGGCGGCTCACGCCGTAGGTTTCGCACAGGCTGGGTTCGGCGGGCAGACGCTGGCCCGGCAGCAGCGTGCCGCCGACGATCTGCATGCCGAGTTCCTGCACGATGCGCCCGTGCTGGCTCTTGCGTTTCTCTAGATTGCGGTAATCCATATTCGTCCTGCCGGAAGCCCGGCGAGGGGTTCCGATCAGGCGTCCCCCTGTTGTGAGAGCCTACGGCGCGCTGGTAGCGCGCATGGCCCGATATTCCCGCCGCACGATGTCCATGAGCTCCGCCACCGAAGTGAGCGCGCTCTTTTGTTCATAAGTTACACGGCCACGCTGCATCAACATCACGCGATCCGCGATATCGAGGGTCTGCGCATAGTTGTGCATGATCATGATAATGGATAGCCCGCCTTTTTCCTTCAGACGAAGGATCAGGTCGATGATGAGCCCCGCCTCGCGCGCGCCCATCGCGGCGAGCGGTTCGTCGAGCAGCAGGATTTTCGCATTCGAGTGCACGGCGCGCGCCACCGCGATCGCCTGGCGCTGACCGCCCGAGAGCCGTTCCACCGGCAGATCCACCGACGGCACGTGCACGCCGATATCGTCGAGACATTGCGCCGCGCGCTCGCGCATCTGCTTGTGATCGAGCAGCTTGAACGGACCGCGCCGCACCAGCTCGCGATTCAGGAACATGTTGTGATAGATGCTCAGCGAATTCGCGAGCGCGAGATCCTGATAAACGCATTCGATGCCGAGCGAGCGCGCGTGATCGACGGAACGCAGCAGCGTTTCCCGGCCGTCGATAGAGAGCGTGCCGCCGGTCTGCTGATGAAAGCCCGTGAGGATTTTCACGAGCGTGGATTTGCCCGCGCCGTTGTCGCCGAGCACGCCGAGAATTTCGCCCTTGCCGAGCGTGAGCGACACGCCGTCGAGCGCGGTCACCGCGCCGAAGCGCTTCACGAGCTTGTCGCCGCGCAGCGCGAGCGGCGCGTTGGCCACATCCGTGGCCACGTCCGCGCTGCCCTTGAATGCCTGCGATTCGTCCATCAGCGTGCTCCCCGGCGGCGAATGCGGCCCACGTGGATATTGAAGATCATCGCGGCCAGAATCGCGGCGCCGAGGATGATGTTGAACGTGAACGCGTTGATGCCGATGAGCGTGAAGCCGTCGTTCAGAATGCCGAGCACCGCCGCGCCGATCAGGCCGCCCACGATCGTGCCCGAGCCGCCCGTGAGCGGCGTGCCGCCGATCACGGCCGCCGCCACGGCGAGGAACATGATCTGGTTGCCGCCCGCCTGCGGATCGATCGAGGTGATGCGAAAGCCTTCGAGGATGCCCGTGAAGCCCGCGAGCACGGCGGCCAGCACGAAGTTGCCGAGCCGCAGCCGGTTCACGCGGATGCCGGCCTCGCTCGCGCCGATCGGATTCGCGCCCGCCGCCTGCGTATGCAGACCCCAGCGCGTGTGCCGCAACAGCACGTGCATGACGAAGGCGAGCGCGATCGTCCAGAGGATTTCGCTGTAGCCCCACGCGCCCATGAAGTTCGCGAACCCGGGCGACCCCGGCGTGGCGGCGGGCGTGCCGCGCGACACGGTCAGCGTGATGCCGTTAATGAGGAACAGCGTGCCGAGCGTGGTGACGAAAGAGGGCAGGCGCAGCCACACCGTCACCGCGCCGTTCACGAAGCCGATCACGGCGGCGGCCACGAGCCCGGCGATCACGGCGAGCCACATGGGCGCACCCGCGTCGTTCGCGAACACCATCATGAACGGCGCGAACGCGAACACCATACCCGCCGAGAGATCGATGTCGCCGCCGATCATCAGCATGATTTCGCCGAACGCGATGATCGCCACCGGCGCGATGAACTGCGAGAGGTTGACGAGGCTCGCGTTGGTGAACAGGAAGTCGTGGTTCGCGAATTCGAACCAGGCGGCCAGCAGCACGGCCACGAGCAGGATGCGCAGCTCGGGCGCCCAGTGCGATGCGAACGAAACCCCCGCGCGTTTCGGCGCGCGGGCGGTATCCAGCTTGCGAGGTTCGTTCACCGTATCCATCACGACTTGATCGCGCCGCTCATCGGCACGATTTGCGGCTTGGTGGTCTTGCCTTCATAACGCGTCGAGGTGTTCAGGTACGGCTCGACGGTCGCCTTCGTCACGAACTTCAGACCCGTGTTGATGTTGGCCGGCCCGACGAGGCCGCCCGAGGCGAGGAACACGAACGCCTCCATCACGGTGTAGAAGCCTTGCACGTAGGGCTGCTGGTCGATGGTGAAATCGAGGAAGCCTTCGTGAATGAGCTGGATCGTGGTGGGCAGCAGATCGAAGCCGCCGCCGTGCACGCCCTTCGAAGGCAGATTCGATTCCTTCATCACCTGCGCGACGCCCTGCGTGCTGCCCGCATCGACGGCGAACATGCCTTTCAGATCCTGGTGGCCCAGATAGAACGACTTGATCTTCGAGAGTTCTTCGTTGACGGTCGCGCCGGTGGCGACGGTCTGAATGTCGATCTTCTTGCCGGACTTCTTGATGGCGTCGCTCGCGCCGTCCAGACGCGGCTGGATGTTGAGCTGACCCGGCGTGGCGATGAACAGCGCGACCATGCCGCTGTCGATCAGACTGACGATGCGCTCGCCCATCTGATACCCCGACAGATACAGATCCTGGCCGATATAAGCGAGACGCGGATTGGTCTTGCCGCGCGGTGCGTCGGCGTTATAGGCGAACACCGGAATGCCCGCATCGAGCGCCGCCTGAATGGGCTTGTCGAAGGCGCTCGGATCGACGATCGGCACGGCGATGGCGTCGGCCTTCGCGGCGATCGCCGAGTTCACGGCGCGCACCATTTCGCCCGCGTCGGAGGTGGCCGAGCCGGTCCACTGATAATCCATGCCGAGCAATGAGCAGGCATCCTGAATACCGTACTGCGTGGGCACGAAGAACGGATTCGTCGTGACGTGATTCACGAACACGATCTTCCATTTCTTGTGCGAGGGAAACGCCGCTTCCGCCGCTTGCGCCGACGAAATCAGTCCGCCCGCGCCGCCTGCTGCGCCGAGCAGCGAGAGCGCCGCGCCCAGTCCCGCGCCTTGCATGAGGCCGCGCCGCGCGCTGCTGAACACGCCGCCTGGCGCGCTGTTGTTTGCGCTGTTGTTTGCATTGTCTGCGTTGTCGTTGTTGCCTTGTTTGCCGCTGTGCTCGTCATCCCGTTGCTGCGCCATGTCTTCCTCCGGCTCTCTTCTTCGTGGTCGATGTGGTCGACTGTGCGTCGATCGCGTGCGTGCAGATGCTGGACGGCACCGGGAACTCGCAGACGGTCGGCTTTCACGGCGCAAGCGCGGCGAAAGCACCGAAAGGATCGTGAGCAGGACAGCGGCGCGTGTCGCGTTCAGGCATGTTCGGCAACATGCGTCGTGCGCCGTGCGGTACCGCAAAAAATCTTAGTGCAGCGCTGATGCGCCTCCTAATCCATGTATACCCCTAACTAGTCCGACTATTGGCTTGCAGCGCGCCGGGGCGATCACATGCTGGGACAACACGACGTTCAAGCCAGTGTGTTTCAAGCGCGATGCGGCGGCGGCGGCGCGGCGGCCAGCTTCGCCTGATCGAGCGGCGCGGCCGGTTGCGTGCGTGCGTTGCGCGTGCGCGGCGCGCTGCGTCCGCCGCCGGTCGATTTGCGCCGCGCCGCGTGGCGTTCGGTGGCGCGCTGCATCAGACAGAACGCGCAGAGCAGGGCGCCGATCACGATGCGCGTCCACCACGAACTGAGCGTGCCGTCGAAGGTGATCAGCGTCTGGATCGTGCCGAGAATGCCCACGCCGAACACGGAGCCGATCACGTAGCCCACGCCGCCTGTGAGCAGCGTGCCGCCGATCACCGTCGCGGCGATGGCGTCGAGTTCCATCCCTTGCGCCTGCAAGCCGTAACCCGAGAGCACATAGAGCGTGAACACCACGCCGCCGAGCGCCGAGCAGAAACCGGAGAGCGCATACACGCCGATCTTGGTGCGCGCGACCGGCAGACCCATCAGCAGCGCCGAGCGCTCGTTGCCGCCGATCGCGTAGACGTTGCGGCCGAAGCGCGTGAAATGCGCGATCACGATGGCCGCGGCCAGCATCGCCAGCGCCGTGAGCGAACCGGTTGTGAGCGAGCCGCTGCCGACCGCAATGTTGAATTCGGAGAGCGCGTGAAAGCCGGGGTCGTTGATCTGGATGGATTCGGTCGTGATCAGGAAGCATGCGCCGCGCGCGAGGAACATGCCCGCGAGCGTGATGATGAACGGTTGCAAACGAAAGAAGTGAATCAGCGCGCCCATCGCCGCGCCGTAGAGCGCGCCGCACAGCAGCACGAGCGGCACGACCACGTAGACGGGCCAGTGCAGTTTCTCGGTGCCGACGGCGCACAGAATGGTCGTGAGCGCGACGACCGCGCCCACCGACAGATCGATGCCGCCCGAGATGATCACGAACGTCATGCCGATGGCGACGATCAGCAGGAAGGCGTTATCGACGAGCAGGCCGAACAGCACTTGCAGCGAGAAAAAGCCGGTGTACATCACCGAGCCGAAACCGAACAGCGCGGCGAACAGCACCACGGTCACGACGATGGGCAGCACGCGCGGATCGACGACGCGCGCGACGCCGCGCCGGAGCGCGGCGAGCGGGTTCGAATCAGTGGCTTGCGGAGGGCGGTTCATGCTTGACATCCCCGAAATAGTCCTTGTTTGATGCGGTATTTCATGTGGAGGCCGGTCAGGCGCGCGCCCGGCGGCTCACGGCGAGACGCTTGAGTTGCAGCGCCGCGAAACCGCGCGCGGCCGGCGACTGGATCACGCAGACGCAGAGCACGACTATCGCCTTGACGACGAGCGTCGCCTCGGGCGGCACGCCGATCGAATAGGTGGTGTAGGTGAGCGTCTGGATGATCAGCGCGCCGAGCACCGTGCCCGCGAGGCTGAAACGCCCGCCCGCGAGCGAGGTGCCGCCGAGCGTCACGGCGAGGATCGCGTCGAGTTCGAGCAGCAGGCCCGCGTTGTTGCCGTCGGCGCTGCGCACGTTCGAGCTGATCAGGATGCCGGAGATGGACGCCGTCAAGCCGCAGAACGCATATGCGCCGAACACCACCGCTTGCGAGGACAGACCCGCGAGCCGCGCGGCGACCGGATTCACGCCGATCGAGCGGATGAAGAGGCCGAGCGCGGTGCGGTTGACGATCAGCACGGTCAGCAGCGTCACGGCGATGGCGATCCACACGGCGCAGGGCACGAGCGCGAAATAGCCGCCGCCCGCGTACAGATAGCCCTTCGCGCCGATGGGTATGATCTGGCCGCCCGTGAGCAGCTGCGCGACGCCGCGTCCGGCCACCATCAGGATCAGCGTGGCGATGATCGGCTGCATGCCCACGAAGGCGACCAGCAGGCCGTTCCACATGCCCGCGGCGAGGCCCACGAGCAGCGCCGCGCCGAACGCCACGCCCACGCGCGAGGGGTCGGCGGCCAGCACTGTGGCGGCCGCCGCGCCCGCGATGGCGACCACGGCGCCGACCGAAATGTCGATGCCGCGCGTGGCGATCACGAGCGTCATGCCGAGCGAGACCACCACGAGCGGCGCGGCGCGCATCAGAATGTCGATGGGCGCGCCGAACAGATGGCCGCCGAGCAGCGTGATGGAGAGAAAATTCGCGCGGTGGATCACGTCCACGGCGAACAGCGCGATCAATGTGAGCGCGGGCCACACGAGCGGATGCTTGAGCAGCAGCGAGAGCCACGCGGGCAGCGCACCGCGTTTGGGCGGATCGATGGGCGGCAGGGTCATCGGCGATCTCCGGCGATGAGGTCGTAGACCTCGTGTTCCGAGCGCTTCGCGCCCGCGAGTTCCGCCACCTTGCGGCGGTCGCGCAGCACGGCGATGCGGTCGCTCACGCGCACCACTTCGCTGATCTCCGACGAAATGAACAGGATGCCCAGCCCTTTCGCGCAGAGCGCGCGCACGCGGTCCATGATTTCGAATTTCGCGGCCACGTCGATGCCGCGCGTGGGTTCGTCGAGAATCAGCAGGCGCGGGTTGGTCGCGAGCCAGCGCGCGAGCAGCACCTTCTGCTGATTGCCGCCCGACAGCAGGCCGATGGGCTGTTCGGCGTCGCGCGCCTTGATGCCCAGTTGTTCGATGTAGTCGTTGGCGAGTTCGCGCTGACGCGCGCGGCTGATCATGCGCCACCAGCCGCGCTGCGCCTGTAGTGCGAGCACGATGTTTTCGCGAATCGACAGATCGGCGACGATGCCTTCCTTCTTGCGGTCCTCGGGGCAATAGGCCATGCCGTGGCGCACCGCGTCGCGCGGCGAAGACAGCTTGACGGTCTTGCCGTCGATACGCACGTCGCCCGCATCGGCGCGGTCGGCGCCAAACAGCAGACGCGCCGTTTCCGTGCGCCCCGAACCGAGCAGGCCCGCGAGGCCCAGAATCTGCCCCGGCTGCACTTCGAGATCGAGCGGATTGAGCACGCCGCGTCGCGCCACGCCCTGCGCGGCGAGATAGGGCGCTTGCGCCTGCGCGGCTTCGTTTTGCGTCTCGGCGCGCGGCGGTTCGGGATGCACGAGCCGCTCGCCCGCGTCCTTCAGGCCCACCATCTTCGCGACGAGCGTCTGCACGGGCAGATCGGCTGCGAGATATTCGCCCTCGCGCTCGCCGTTGCGCATCACCGTGATTCGGTCGGAGATCGCGTAGGTCTGCTCCAGAAAATGCGTGACGAACAGAATCGCGATGCCCGACGCCTTGAGCTTGCGCAGCACGTCGAACAGGCGCGCGACTTCGCCTTCGTCGAGGCTCGACGTCGGTTCGTCGAGAATCAGAATGCGCGCGTCCACCGACACCGCGCGCGCGATCGCCACCATTTGCTGCATCGCGATCGGATAGGTGTCGAGCGACTGCGTGACGTCGAGCGAGAGATTGAGTTCGGCGAGCGCCTCGGCGGCGCGACGGTGGATCGACTTCCAGTCGATCAGGCCGCGTTTGCGCGGCTGGCGGCCCGCGAAAATATTCTCGGCGACCGAGAGATTCGGGCAGAGATTGACTTCCTGATAGAGCGTCTGGATGCCCGCCGCCTCGGCCTCCTGCGGCGTGGCGAAACGCACGGCCTGGCCCGCGAGACGGATCTCGCCGGCCTCGGGTTCGTGCACGCCGGTGAGCACGTTGATCAGCGTAGATTTGCCCGCGCCGTTCTGGCCCATTAGCGTGTGAATCTCGCCGGGGAACAAACGAAAATCGACCCGGTCGAGCGCACGCACGCCGGGGAAAGTTCGCGACAAACCGAGGGTTTCGAGTAGGGGCGGGGCGCTCATGGGCAGGAACGGAATGATCCGGAATGATCAGAAGTGCTAATCAAATTCTGCGGATGCTGAAATCGGGCGGCGAGCGGCATTGCGTGTTCAGCGAGCGCCGAAAAAATCCGGGCGCGCATCACGCCATGCACGTGACGCGCGCCGGGCGCGTAACTTCCGCGCTCAATGATCGCTTGCTACCTGGTACAGCCTGCTGCGCTTCAATTTCGCTTCGAACTGGCTACAAACTCGCGTGAAGTTTAGTACTTGCGCGACGGCAGCACTTGCGCCGCCACGTCCATCGGGAACACCGTTTCGTTGGTGACGATGCGTTTGGGCAGCTGCTTGCCCGCGACGATGTCCTTCACCGCCGACATCAGTTGCGGCCCGAGCAGCGGGCTGCATTCCACGTCGACGTTCATCTTGCCCGCGATCATCGCCTCGAAGCCACCCTTGGTCGCGTCGAACGACACCACGCTCACGTCCTTGCCCGGCTTCATGCCGGCTTCTTCCATCGCCTGGATCGCGCCGAGCGCCATATCGTCGTTATGCGCGTAGACCACGTTGATCTTGTTGCCATACGTCTTGGCGAACGCTTCCATCACCTGCTTGCCGCCCGCGAGCGTGAAGTCGCCGCTTTGCGACGCGATGATCTTGAACTTCGGATCGTTCTTGATCACCTCGATCAGACCGGCATGACGGTCGTTGGCGGGCGCCGAACCCACTGTGCCCTGCAACTCGACGATATTGATCGGGCCGGGGTTGCTCTTGTAGTGATCTTCGAGCCATTTACCCGCGCGGCGGCCTTCTTCCATGAAGTCCGAGCCGATCATCGTCACGTAGAGCGACTGGTCTTTCACGTCGATGTTGCGGTCCGTGAGAATGACCGGAATCTTCGCGCGTTTGGCTTCCTGCAGCACCGGCTCCCAGCCCGATTCCACGACCGGCGAGAACGCGATCACATCGACTTTCTGCGCGATATACGAGCGAATCGCCTTGATCTGGTTTTCCTGCTTTTGCTGTGCGTCGGAGAACTTGAGATTGATGCCGGCGTCCTTGGCGGCGGCTTTCACCGACACCGTGTTGGCCGTGCGCCAGGCGCTTTCGGCCCCCACCTGCGCGAAACCGAGCGTAATCTGTTTATCTTCGGCGTGGGCGACGCCCGCGGCCATCGAGAAAGCCGCCGCTGCAGCGACGAGCCCGCTCACCATACGTGTAGCGAATTTCATGCGTGTCTCCGATGTGTAGCTCTGTAGTTTTTTAATTCATGGCGCTACACCCGCGTCCATCACGGCCGGACAGTGTCACGAGTATGTTCGCGCCATCCCACGCCGCCGGTTGGAGACCGGCAGCCGTTCGCCTGCAATTTGAATAGCCAAACTATATGCGACGCTATTTGCGGTTTTTATTAGCGTTTTCCCGATCCTCGCGACTTATATAGTCATGCTATTTATGGGACTTTCTCACTAAGTGGGTCACGCCATGAACACTCGTAAGACGCGCCTGCGCTCAGCCGCGTGGTTCGGCACCACGGACAAGAACGGCTTCATGTATCGAAGCTGGATGAAGAACCAGGGCATTCCGGATCACGAGTTCGCGGGCAAGCCGATTATCGGCATCTGCAATACGTGGTCCGAACTTACGCCGTGTAATGCGCATTTTCGTAAGCTCGCTGAACACGTTAAGCGCGGTGTTTATGAAGCGGGCGGATTTCCCGTTGAATTTCCCGTGTTTTCGAATGGCGAATCGAATTTGCGGCCCACGGCGATGTTCACGCGCAATCTCGCATCGATGGATGTGGAAGAAGCGATACGCGGCAATCCGGTCGACGCCGTCGTGCTGCTGGTGGGCTGCGATAAGACCACGCCCGCGTTGCTGATGGGCGCGGCGAGCTGCGATGTGCCCGCCATCGTCGTGACGGGCGGGCCGATGCTCAACGGCAAGCACGAGGGGCGCGACATCGGCTCGGGCACGGTCGTGTGGCAACTGAGCGAGCAGGTGAAGGCGGGCAAGATCTCGCTGCACGAATTCATGTCGGCGGAAGCGGGCATGTCGCGTTCGGCGGGCACCTGCAACACCATGGGCACCGCGTCGACGATGGCGTGCATGGCCGAGGCGCTCGGCGTGTCGCTGCCGCATAACGCGGCGATTCCGGCCGTGGACGCGCGGCGCTACGTGCTCGCGCAGATGTCAGGAATCCGAATCGTTGAGATGGTGATCGAAGATTTGCGGCTCTCGAAGCTGATCACGCGCGCGGCGTTCGAGAACGCGATTCGCACCAACGCGGCGATCGGCGGCTCGACCAATGCGGCGATTCATCTGAAGGCGATCGCGGGACGCATCGGCGTGCCGCTCGAACTCGACGACTGGACCCGCATCGGGCGCGGCACGCCGACCATTGTCGATCTGCAACCTTCGGGCCGCTTTCTGATGGAGGAGTTCTATTACGCGGGCGGTTTGCCGGCGGTGCTCAGACGTCTCGGCGAAGCGAAGCTGCTGCCGCATCCCGACGCGCTCACGGCGAACGGCAAGACGATCTGGGAGAACGTGCGCGAGGCGCCCAATTTCAACGAGGAAGTGATTCGACCGCTCGGCGAACCGCTGGTGCACGACGGCGGCCTGTGCGTGCTGCGCGGCAATCTCGCGCCGAACGGCGCGGTGCTCAAGCCTTCAGCGGCGACGGCGAAGCTCTTGAAGCATCGCGGACGGGCGGTGGTGTTCGAGAATTTCGACGACTACAAGGCGCGTATCGCCGATCCCGATCTCGACGTCACCGCCGATTCGGTGCTCGTGATGAAGAACTGCGGACCGAAGGGCTATCCGGGCATGGCCGAGGTGGGCAACATGGGCTTGCCGCCCAAGCTGCTCGCGCAAGGCGTGACCGACATGGTGCGGGTCTCGGATGCACGTATGAGCGGCACGGCGTACGGCACGGTGGTGCTGCACGTCGCGCCCGAAGCGCGCGCGGGCGGACCGCTGGCGATCGTGCAGAACGGCGACTGGATCGAACTCGATTGCGAGCACGGCACGCTGCGTATCGATATTACGGATGCCGAAATAACCGCGCGGCTCGACGCCTGGCGCGCGGCGCAACAGCCCTTGCCCGCCGATGGCAGCGGTTATCGCAAGCTCTATGTCGAGCACGTGCTGCAAGCCGACGAAGGCTGCGATTTCGACTTTCTGGTGGGTTGCCGGGGCGCGGAGGTGCCCCGGCATTCGCATTGAGCGAGGCGCCGCGCGGCGCTGACGCGCCGTGCGTACCAACTTTGATCGTGCCGATTAAAGCTGCTGGATACCCGGAATCGCGACGTCGGGGTTGACGTCGGCGGCGTAATCCACGCCTTCGATACCGAAGCCGAACAGACGCAGGAACTCGGCCTTGTAGCCCGCGAAGTCGGTGATCTCGTAGAGATTTTCCGCGCTCACCTGATCCCAGGCGGCCTTCACCTGCGCCTGGATTTCGGGCGCGAGTTCCTTGTAGTCGGCGCGCAGACGGCCTTCGTCGTCGAGCACGGGCGCGGCGTTGTAGAGCGAGTCCTTGTACAGACCGTAGACCTGCTCGATGCAGCCTTCGTGCGAGCCGTTTTCCTTCATCGCGCGGAACAGCAGCGAGAGGTAGAGCGGCATGATCGGAATCGCCGAGCTGGCTTGCGTGACCACGGCCTTGAGCACCGACACGCGCGCGTCGCCGCCGCCATGCGCCGCGAGTTTCTCGCGCATGCCGAGCACCTTCTGGTCGAGATCCTTCTTGGCCGCGCCGATCGAACCGTTCCAGTAGATGTCGTGGGTGATTTCCGCGCCGAGGTACGTGAACGCCGTGGTCTTCGCGCCGGGGGCGAGCACGCCCGCGTCGAGCAGCGCGTCGATCCACATCTGCCAGTCTTCGCCGCCCATCACAGCCACGGTGCCGTCGATTTCCGCCTGCGAGGCGGCTTCGAGCACGGTTTCCTTGACGATTTCCTTGTCGGTGTCGACGCCGCGCATGCGCAGCGTCTGGCCGACCGGCTTGAGCGTCGAGGCGTGCACGTCGCCCGTGACCGGGTGCGTGCGGCGCGGCGCGGCGAGGCTGTAGACGACGAGATCGACCTGGCCGAGATCGCGCTTGATCGTCTCGATCGTGGCGTCCTTCACGGCGGTCGAGAATGCGTCGCCGTTGATCGATTGGGCGTACAGGCCCTGTTGCGCGGCGAACTGCTCGAACGCGGCGGTGTTGTACCAGCCGGCGGTGGCGGGGCGCGTTTCGCTGCCCGCGCGCTCGAAGCACACGCCGAGCGTGGCCGCGCCGCTGCCGAACGCCGCCGAGATGCGCGCGGCGAGGCCGTAGCCCGTCGACGCGCCGATCACGAGCACGCGTTTCGGGCCGTTGGCGATGGCGCCGTTGGCTTTCACATATTCGATTTGCTGGGCCACGTTGGCTGCGCAGCCGGCGGGATGCGCCGTCACGCAAATAAAGCCGCGAACGCGCGGTTCGATAATCATCAGACTTCTCCGTCTATCTCAGGTACTTGCAGGGACGGGGCGCATTGTACGCGAGCCAGCGCGGCGCGGCGCGCGAGGCGGGTGTTTATGGGGGCGTTAGGGGCGCGTTGATGGTGCGTTGAGGGTGCGTTGACGGTGCGTTGAGGGTGCTCCATCGCTTCCCAGCGCTTTCGCGAGCTTTCCGATGCTTGCGCAGGGAAGCCGCGCCAAAACGTGCCGGAACGCGATAGGGCGCGATATCGCTCGACTTGGCGCGATGACAGCGCGATGAAAACCCCTCAATGCCCCGCCGCGAGCGCCGCAACCGGCGCGCCCAGGCAGCCGAGCCCGGCGAGCGTGGCCTCCAGCGCGGTATCGAGCGGCGTATGCGGCTCGCGGCCGAGCGTGCGCACGAGGCGCGCGTTGTCGAGTTCGAGCGTCTCGCGCCACAGATAACGCATCTCCAGCATCTCGCGCAGCGTGGTCGAAAACAGCGCGCCGATCCAGACCAGCGGCCAGGCGAAGGGCTTGCGGCGCGCCGCGAGCCCGTGCCGTTCGGCGACGCGGCAGAGCGCGGCGGCCATCTGCGTGCCATCGGCGTCGCGGTGGCCTTGCATGTGAAAGCGGGCGAACGGCGCGAGTTCGGCGCGCTGTTCGATCAGTTCGACCATCGTGCGCGCCACATCGGGCACGTAGGCCCACGTATGGCCGATGCCCGGCCGCCCCGGCTCGCGCACCGTGCGCACCGGCCGTCCGGGCTGCACCATGCCCTGCGCGAGCCAGCTATTGCCCACGCGCGGACCGAAAAAGTCGCCCGCGCGCACGATGATCGCGCGCGTGCCTTGCGCGGCGGCCGCCTCGATGCGCCGCTCCAACTCCACGCGGATCGCGCCCTTGCGGGTGCGCGGCTGCTGCGGCGCATCCTCGGCGACGCGCGGCAGCGTTTCCGGCCCGAAGTTGTAGACCGTGCCGGGCAGCACGACGGTCGCGCCCACGGCACGCGCGGCGGCGAGCGTGTTGTCGATCATCGGCAGGACGACTTCGGCCCAGCGCTTGTAGCCGGGCGGATTCACCGCGTGGACGATCACCGCGCAGCCCTGCGCCGCACGCAGGACGGCCGCGCGGTCCAGCGCGTCGCCCTCGATCCAGTCGATGCCGTCCGCGTCGCGCGAACCGTGCTCGCCAGCCGCGCCGCCGAGGTTGCGCTTGAGCGCGCGCACCTGCCAGCCCGCGCCGCGCAACTGGCGCGCCACTTCGCCGCCGATGCCGCCGCTCGCGCCCAGCACCAGTGCGGTGCGCGCCGTGTCAGGAATTGCCGCCATTGCCGTTCTCCGTTGTGGATTCGATGGCTGCATTCTGCGCGGATCGGCGATCATAAAAAATTACCGAAGATGGTCGATCGGCTATACATTTCTGTATGGCCTCGAATCTGAACTGGGAACTCTACCGGACCTTCCTCGCGGTGCTCACCGAGGGCTCGCTCTCGGGCGCGGCGCGCGCGCTCGGCATCACGCAGCCCACGGCGGGGCGGCACGTGGTCGCGCTCGAAGCCGCGTTCGGCCAGCCGCTCTTCACGCGCTCGCCCGCAGGCTTTTTGCCGACCGAAGCGGCGCGCGCATTGCGCGGCCACGCCGAAGCCATGCGCTCCACGGCGGCCGCGCTCGAACGTGCGGCGGCGGGGCAAGGCGACGGCATGCGCGGCGTGGTGCGCGTCTCGGCGAGCGAAGTGGTGGGCATCGAAGTGCTGCCGCCGGTCCTCGCGCAACTGCGGCGCACGCATCCCGAACTCGTCGTGGAACTGGTCGCGACCAACCGCGTGCAGGATCTGCTGCAACGCGAAGCGGATATCGCCGTGCGCATGACGCAGCCGCAGCAGGAGATGCTGATCGCGCGGCGGATCGGCGAAACGGAAGTGGGGCTGCACGCGCGCGCCGATTATCTCGACGCCAGCGGCACGCCGCGCACGCTCGCCGACCTCCCGCAGTTCGCGCTGATCGGCTATGACACGGTCACGCCCTTCGTGCGCGAGGCGACGCGCAAGTGGCCGTTCTGGAAGCGCGAGGCGTTCGCGCTGCGCACCGACAGCGACGTCGCGCAGTTCGCGATGATCCGCGCCGGTTGCGGCATCGGCGCGTGCCAGGTCGGCATCGCGCGGCGCGACGCCGCGCTCGTGCGGGTGTTGCCGCGCGCGTTCGCGATCCGCCTGCCGGTGTGGATCACGATGCACGAAGACCTGCGCGGCAATCGCCGCTGCAAGGCCGTGTTCGATGCGCTCGCGAGCGGCCTCGACGCCTATCTTGCGAGCGCGCGGGCGTGATCGCCCGGCTTACGCGTCCGCCTGTACGATGACCGGCTCGCAGCGAATCGGGAAATTGACCGAGTTCGCGACGTAGCACTTCTCATGCGCCGTGTGATGCAGATGTTCGGCGCGCGCGCGGTCGTCGCCGGCGCGGATCGTCACGCGCGGATGCAGCACGATTTCCTTGAAGCGGCCTTCCTCGGCGGTGTCGATCATGGTGCCTTGCGCTTCGTCCACGTAATCGAGCACGGCGATGCCCGCGTCGGCGCACAGATGCAGATACCAGAGCTTGTGACAGGCGCTCGCCGACGCGACGAGCAGATCTTCCGGATTCCAGCGCGCGGCGTCGCCGCGAAACGCGGGATCGGCCGAGCCGGGAATGGCGGGCTTGCCGGCCGATTCGATCAGGTGGTCGCGGTCATAGTCGCGATAGCCGCTCGTGCCGCTGCCGCGATTGCCGGTCCATTGGACTTTCACTGTGTACATGTGTTCGCCGTGCGCCATTGTCGTTCTCCGTGTGGTCGGGTGGCGCTATTGTCTCATCGACGGATGAATCGGTTGGCGTTGAATTATTTAATTCGGATGCCGTAATAATTTGCGCGATAAAAAACATGCGATATTCACGCGAATCGCCACGATTTTTACGGGATTTTTGCTTGAGGCATGCCGGGGCCGACCCTAGACTTCGGTTCAGCACAACGACAGGAGAGGCCATGTCCACGCGCCGCGCCCCGCAAGCTCAAGACGA
Source organism: Paraburkholderia sp. SIMBA_027 (assembly GCF_046535315.1). Taxonomy (NCBI): domain Bacteria; kingdom Pseudomonadati; phylum Pseudomonadota; class Betaproteobacteria; order Burkholderiales; family Burkholderiaceae; genus Paraburkholderia; species Paraburkholderia sp. SIMBA_027. The sequence continues at coordinate 584,418 of NZ_JAWRWY010000001.1, read as the reverse complement.
ACGCGACGAGCGCATTGTCTGCACGCCGCCCGGCATGGGCCGTCTGGTGCTGCGGCGCTTCGATCCGCAGCGCGATTCGTGGGAGCAGCTTACGCAACTGTTGCACCGCGCCTTCGCGCGGCTTGCGTCGCTCGGGCTGCATTGCGCGTGCGCGGATCAGGGCGCGGGCGCCACGCGTCAGCGCGCGCTGGCGGGCGATTGTTTCGTGGCGGTGTGCAGCGGGCGGATCGTCGGCACGTTGACCATCGAGGGCCGCGACGGCGCATCGCCTTGCGAGCAGTATCGTTCGCGCGGCGTGGCGTCGGTGCATCAGTTCGGTATCGAGCCGACGTGGCAGAGTCGCGGCATTGGCCGTGCGCTGCTGGCGTTCGCGTCGCACTGGGCCGCCGCGCGCGGCTGCACGCAACTCGCGCTCGACACGCCGTTTCCGGCCGCCGATCTGATTGCGTTCTATCGCGCGCAGGGTTTCAGTCTCGTCGATGTCGTGCGCTTCGCGGGCCGCGGCTACGACAGCGCCGTGCTCAGCAAACCCGCCGCCGCGAATCAGCCGTTCGCGCCGGCGAGGTCCGGCATTCAGCCGTCCACCGGCTGTGCGGGCGTGGCCAGATTGAGCTGGTAGAACGCCGCGTCGAGCCATCGGCCGAACTTGAAGCCGACTTCCTTGATCGTGCCCGAGTGCGTGAAGCCGAGGCGCGTATGCAGCGCGATGCTCGCGGCATTCGTGGCGTCGATGCAGCCCACCAGCACGTGCAATTCCTTTTCCTGCGCGCGGCGGATTAGCTCGCGCAGCAGGCGCTCGCCGAGCCCGAGGCCGCGCGAGTCGCGATGCACGTAGACGCTGTGCTCGACCGTGTACTTGTTGGCCGGGAACGGGCGGAACGCGCCCCAGCTCGCGAAGCCGAGCAGCGTGCCGGCTTCGTCCACCGCGCCCACGACCGGGAAGCCGTTCGCGCGCTTGACCTCGAACCACGTGCGCATCGCTTCCGGCGCGCGCGGCTTGTAGTCGTACAGCGCGGTCGAATTGACGATGGCGTCGTTCAGAATCTCGAGAATGGCGCCCGCGTGCTCAGCCTCGGTGCATTCGATGAACTTCACGCTGTCGCGCGGCGATTCGGTATTCATAAGGATTCCTGTGCAAGCGTGATGAAAATTCGGCGACGCCGCGCCGTGTCAACTGCCGCGCGCGTCGCAAATCGCGACGAGGTAGCGCGCGGGCTGGGAAGCCGGATTGCTGAAAATCAGCGGCTGGTCGAGCCGCATCGCGAGGCAGTCGCCCGCTTCGAGCGCGTGCAACTGATCGCCGAGTTCGACATTCAGGCGGCCTTCGAGCAGCCAGACCTGCTGATGAAACACGTGCTCGCGGCTACCGGTTTCATAGGCCACGCGCGCGCCGGGCGGAAAGTCCACTTCGACGAGCTGAATGGGCGAGGGCCAGTTGGCCGGCGAGAGGCTGCGGCGCGTGTAGCCCGACTGCGGGTCGCGCCATTGGCTCTGGGCGTCGCGGCGCGCGAGCGGTTCGGCGGGCGCGGACTCGCTCGCGCCGCCGAACAGGCTCGCCATCGATACGCCGAGACCCGACGCGAGTTTCTCGAGCACGACCGCCGTGGGACTGGCTGACCCGCGCTCGATCATCGAGATCATCGAACGGCTCACGCCGCTGCGCGTGGCCAGCGCTTCGAGCGTGAAGCCGCGCGCCGCGCGCAATTCGCGCACGCGCTGGGCGATGCGCTCGTTGATGCCGGTGTCGGTCGGGCTGTGTTCTGACATAGTGGACGCATTATCCACTAAGTTGGAATTTGTGGTCAATATGCTGGAAATGAGGCGCGGATCAGGCGCGCGGCGCGGCGTGCGCCGCCGCTTCGTCCTCGCGCTTCGCCGGGGACGGCCCGGACGTCTGCGCGGCCGCGACCCAGCGCGCGAACTCGGCGGCGGGCATGGCCTTCGCGTAGAGCCAGCCCTGCGCGAACTGCACGCCGCGCTCGCGCAGATACTCGGCCTGCTGCTCGACCTCCACGCCCTCGGCGATCATCATCAGCCCGAGCTCGTGCGCGATGCCGATGATGTGCGGCACGATCGCGTTGACTTCCGCGCCGGTCGCGAGCGCGTTGACGAAGGCCTTGTCGATCTTGATGCCGTCCACGGGCAAGTCCTGCAGATACGACAGGCTCGAATAGCCGGTGCCGAAATCGTCGATGAGGATCTTGTGGCCCGCGTCGCGATAGCGTTGCAGCACGGGCGCGGTCTCGCTCGCGTCGATGAACGCGCGTTCGATGCATTCGAACCAGATCTGGTCGCGGTGCACGTCGTGTTTCGCGAAGCCGCTTTGCAGCGTTTGCAGCGCGCGCGAGGAAGTCAGGTCGTCGCGCGTGAGGTTGATCGACACGTGCATGTCGCGGCGCTTCGCGAGCAGCGCGCCCACGCCCTCGAACACCGACTCGATCACGCGGTCGGTGATCGCGTGGATCAGACCGAGCGATTCGGCCATCGGGATGAAGCTGTCGGGCGAGATCACGGTGCCGTCTTCGAGCGTCCAGCGCACCAGCGCCTCGGCGCCCACGCAGCGTCCGCTTTGCAGATCGACGATCGGTTGCAGCCACGCCGCGAACTGCCGCCGCCGGATGCCTTCGAGCAGGGCGCTGCGCGGCGTGCGCAGCTTGCGCCGCCAGCGCAGTACGAGCCAGGTCAGGAAGCCACTCGCAAGCAGCGCGGGCACGGCGAACAGCCTGAGTTGCGCGAGCATGTCGGGGCGCACGCGGTCGGCGGGCTCGTAAGCGATCACCGCAATCGGATAACGGCGCGAGCGTTCGACCACGTAATAGCGCTTTGCGAAAAAGGGCTTGCCGCCCTCGCGCGTGAAGGCGGCCTGCACGAGTTCGGCATTCGCACGCGGCCAGCGCGCGATGATCGTGCCGTCGCCCGATTCGAGCAGCGCGAGTTCGATGGTGTCGTCGAGCGGGACGATGTCGAGATAGAAGCGCGGATCGATCACCACGATATGCGCGCCGAGACGGATGCTCAGCATGCGCAGTTCGTTGCCGCGTTTGCCGATTTCCGAATGCCACGCGCTGAAATCCGCGCCATACGACCATTCGGCCGGCGGCAGCGTGCGCGCGACGTTGCCGTGCAGCGACGAGCAACGGATGGTCTCGCCGTCGGTCCAGGCCACGTTGCGGATGTAGCGGAACTGCTCCTCGGTCTGCCGCAGCGCCTGCAGATGGGCGGGCGTGCACGGCGTGTTGTCGAGACTCGTGAGCGCCCGCAACGCGGCGACGGCGTCGTTCGTGACGAGTTCGGCGCGCATCAGCGCGCGGCGCGAATATTCGTCGACCTGCTGGCGCTGATTGCGCTCGACGACGGCGTCGGACGCATACGTCACCGCCGCGAGCGTTGCCGAGAGGGCAAGCGCCACGAGACAGAACGTCGTCAGCGCGGTCAGTCGTCGTTTCATGCGGGGAGCGCACGCGAGGGAAAAGCGTTGCGCCCGATGTTAGCGGTTTTCGCGTTGGGCCGATGCGGCACTGCGCGCCGAAGCGCGAGCGAGTGCGGGGCGAGTGCGGGGCGAGTGCGGCGCGGGCGATTCAGGCGATTCGTTGCGCATGAATTTGCCCGCGAATGCGCGCGCGAATTCGTGCATGAATGCGAACGCTGAATCGCGCCCTGCGTGGCGCCCCGAATGGTGGAACCGAATGCCGCCTGGGTTCGCGAAGTGACGCCCGCGCTACGCGCCGAGCGTCTGCGGATCGGCGATCACGACGCGGTTGCGCCCGCTTTCCTTCGCGACGTAGAGCCGCCGGTCGGCGACTTGCAGCAGCGGTTCGTAGTGCGCGGGGCCGTCGGCGGGACAGACCGCCACGCCGATCGACACCGTGAACGGAATCGCTTCCGGATGCGCCGCGCTCGCGGGCCCGGCGAGATGTTGCGCGTGCACCTCGACCGCGAGTCGCACGCGCTCGGCCACGGCGCTGGCGGTCGCGAGATCGGCGCCCGGCAGCAGCGCCGCGAATTCCTCGCCGCCGAGACGCGCGGGCACGTCCACGCCGCGCAGGTTCGCGCGCAGGATCTGCGCGAGCAGCGTGAGCACGGCGTCGCCGGCTGCGTGGCCGTAGCGGTCGTTCACGCGCTTGAAGTAGTCGATGTCGAGCATCAGCACGGCGAGCGCGGAGCGATCGGACGCGGCGCCTGCATTCGGCATGTTCGCGTCCTGCGTGTCACGCGTATCGTCGGCGCGCTGCGCGCGTTCGACGGTTTCGGCAAACGCCTCCTGAAAGCGGCGGCGATTCGCGAGGCCCGTGAGCGGGTCGCTGCGCGCGAGCGTTTCGAGCCGTCCGCTCGCCTCCACATAATTGCCGAAGATATTCTTGACGATAAAAAGCGTGCCGACGAGCAGCAAGACCAGCACGGCCCACGCGGCGATCAGCGGGCTGCTGAATACGCGGCGCGCGGCGGCGAGCGTGAGTTCGCGGTCGTCGGTGGCGGCCATCAGCATCCAGTGCGTCTGGCCGATGCGCTGATACAGCAGGTAATCGCCGCGCCGCTCGATATAGCCCGAGCCACGCTGCATCCAGCGCCCGGTGGAGTCGCGCGCGATCTGCAGCAGAGCGAGGCTGAAACGACGCGGGCGTTCCTCGGTGAGCACGCCGTTGCGAAAGTAGACCACGTTGCCGTTATTGTTCAGGAGACCGAATTCAACGGGCGGCGCGTTTTCCAGTACGTCGCCGGGGTCGGCCGTCGCCAGTTGCAGCGAGAGCAGACGCGACTGCGTGATGTCCATGACCACCGCGCCGCGAAAACGGTCGTTCAGATAGATGGGCGCACTGAGCGTGGAGATGGCCTCGCCTTTTTGCAGGCCCGTATAGACCGGCGTCCAGAGCACGTCGCGCGATGGATTGCGGTCGGGAAGCTGGCCGCGATAGTAGTTCATGCTGCTGAAGCGGCGCAGCAGCGCGGGCACGCTCATGCCGTGCTGCTCGGGCGAGATCACGAAGACGCCGTTCGTCGAGATGAAGGCGACGGTGCTTTGCACGGCGTCGGCGTGCTGGCTGATGTCCACGAGCGGACTGATCGCGCGGGCGAGCGCGATGTCGCCGGGCAGGTCGACGTCGTCGCGATGAAAACCGGGCAGCCCCGCGAGCGTCGCGGCGTTGGTGCCGAACACGGGCGGACCGTTCACTTCGCCGGTCGTCTGCCAGGCGACTTGCGTGCTGGCTTGCAGCGCGCGCTGCACGGCGGGGTCGAGCATGCTGCCGCGCGCCTCGGGCGCGGCGGCGAGCACGTGTTCGGCGTAATTACGCAGGAAGGTCAGGCGGCGGCGCTCGGCTTCGATCAGCGCGTCGACGCCCACGGCGCGCACCTGCAGATCGCGCAGACGGCTTTGCAGGTCGTAGCGCGTCATGTTGTAGAGCTGGCGCAGGCCGACGAGCGCGACGAGCAGCATCGCCACGCCAAAGCAGAGCGTGACCACGAGATGCGGCCGCTTCATGATCATGCTGGAGAGAACGCGCACCGGCGTGCGGTTCGCGGTGTCCTGCGCGCTGCGCTGCATCGTGCCCGGCCCCTTCGGAGATGTGCCTGTCTGCGGGAATGCGCGGCGTCAAGCATAGCATCGGGTCGCGGCGCGGGCTTGGTGCGTGACGTGGCCGAACGCGCCCGGCTTGACGGCTTCAGTCGCGTCCGGCGTGCTGCGCCAGCGCGACGAACTGCCGAAGCGTCGCCGAGGTATCGCCTTCGCGCCAGCCGAGCGAGAGCTTCGCGCTCATGCGCACGCCGGTCACGTCAAGATAGCGCACGCCCTTGACCTGCACCTGCGCGATGGCGGCGGGCACGATCGACACGCCGAGGCCCGCCGCCACCAGATTCACGACCGACGCGATCTGCGGCGCGGGCTGCGCGAGCCGCGGACTGAAGCCCGCTTCGGCGCACGCGCGCACGATTTCCTCGTTCAGCGTGATGCCCGCGGGCCCGGGCACCAGCACGAAGGGCTCGTTGGCGAGTGCGGCCAGCGGCAGCCGCCGCCGCGCGGCCAGCGGATGCGCCGAGGGCAGCACGATCTTCATCGGCTCGTCGGGCAGGCGCTGGACCGCGATGCCGTCCAGCTCGGTCAGCGTCGTGCGGCCGGGGCGGAAGAACACGGCATCGTGACGGCCTTCGGCGAGACCTTGCACGAGGATCGGCGTGTTGGCTTCGTCGAGCGTGAGCTGCACGGCGGGGAAGCGCTGCGTGTAACGCTGGATCAGCGTGGGCACGAGCGGATTGAACGCCGCCGAGCCGGTGAAGCCGATGCGGATCTGTCCCGACTCGCCGCGCGCCGCGCGTTGCGCGGCCTGGGCGGCGCGCGTGGCGTCGTCGAGCACGCGGCGCGCCTCGACCAGAAACGCCTCGCCTGCCTGCGTGAGCGCGGCGCCTTGCGGCGTGCGCACGAACAGCTCGACGCCCAGCTCGCGTTCGAGACTCTTGATCTGCTGGCTCAGCGGCGGCTGGCCGATGCCGAGCTTTTCGGCGGCGCGGGTGAAGTTGCGTTCGGCGGCGACGGCCACGAAATAGCGCAGATGACGGAGTTCCATGCGATGCCTCGGGTTCCGGTGGGCGTGCTCAGGCGTGACGCGCGTGACGGATGTGCTGGCGAGCCAGTGCTAAAACATATCGCGTTAGCCAGTTCCATATATTGGACAGTATAACGACGCGGCGGGACAATTTGCCTCGTCATTGCAGCTTGCCGCGAGGCTCCGTCATCATGAACACCCAATTCGCCGCGACGCGCCGCGCGTCGCCGGCCGCTTCATCCGCACCTTCGCCAGCCCCCACCCGCACGGGCGTCGATCCCGGCTCGTCCGCGTACCGGCGCATCAGCATCGCGTTGTTCCTCGCCGGTTTCGCGACGTTCTCGCTGCTCTATTGCGTGCAGCCGCTGCTGCCCGTGTTCGCGAGCGAGTTCCATATCGGCGCGGCACAAAGCTCGCTCGCGCTCTCGCTCTCGACGGGCCTGCTCGCGATCTCGATCCTCTGCGCAGGCGCGTTGTCCGAGCGCGTCGGACGGCGCGGTCTGATCTTCGTATCGATGACACTGGCCGCGCTCTTCAACGTGATCGCCGCGCTCGAACCGTCGTGGCACGGCATTCTGATCGCGCGCGCCTTCGAAGGCTTCGCGCTCGGCGGCGTCCCGGCGGTGGCGATGGCCTATCTCGCCGAGGAAATCTCCGCGGGCGGCCTCGGTCTTGCGATGGGGCTGTACGTGGGCGGCACCGCGTTCGGCGGCATGATCGGGCGCGTCGGCATGAGCTGGCTCGCGGAGCATCTGTCATGGCGCACGGCCATGCTGACGATCGGGGTGATCGACGTGATCGCGGCGCTGGCGTTCTTCGCGCTGCTGCCCGCGTCGCGCCACTTCGTGCGCCGCGCCGATCTGAGCCCCGCGCATCATGTCGCGCTGTGGCGCAAGCATCTGTCCGCATCGACGCTGCCTGCCGTGTTCGCCACCGGCTGCCTCGCGATGGGCGTGTTCGTGACGGTCTACAACTACGCGGGCTTTCGTCTGCTCGCGCCGCCGTTCGATCTGAGCGCGACGCAAACCGGCATGATCTTCTGCGCGTATTTCGCGGGCATCGTGGCGGCGTCGGCGGCGGGCGCGCTCGCGGATCGCTGCGGACGCGCGCCGGTGCTGATCGGCGGCGTGATCGTCGCGGCCGTCGGGCTGGCGCTCACGTTGTCGAGCGCGCTGGCGCTGGTGGTGATCGGCATCGTGGTGCTGACCGTGGGCTTCTTCACGACGCATTCGGTCGCGAGCGGCTGGGTCGGGCAACTCGCGGACGGCGCGAAGGGGCACGCCACGTCGCTCTATCTGCTGGCGTATTACCTGGGATCGAGCGTGCTGGGTTCGTGGGGCGGCTGGTTCTGGCAGAAGGGCCAGTGGCCTTCGGTGGCGGGTTTTGCGTTCGCGTTGCTGGCGGCGTGCGGCGCGCTGGGCATCGTGATCGCACGCAGACAGGCGCTCGCTCGCGCGCCAATCTGAAGCCGCGAATCATAACGAGCATCGCCGATGCAAACAGGCGCGCGCCGGCTTCACCGGCTGCGCGCTTTTTTTATTCACGCGAACCTCACGAGAACTTCACGAGGACTTCACGCGGCCCAAGCCGAACAGCGGATCACGCTGCAGAAGTTGCCTGCGTGGAAATGCGGGTCCTTGTCGGCGAGCACGTCGGCCTTCACGTTGCCGAAGGTCGTCTCGGGCTTGTGCTTGATGCCGTCGTAGAAGGTCTGAATGATGTCTTCCTTGAAATGCGGCGTGCGCGGATGCGCGTGCACCACGGCGTCGCGCTCGGCGTGGCTGTACTCGTGATACGTGAGGCCGAGCACGTCCATTTCGACGCCAGCCGTCACCAGCGCGATCACCGGATGCATGTGCTGAGGGATGCCAGGCGTGGTGTGAAGCGCGATGGACGTCCACACGAGATCGATATCCTGTTGCGAGATGCCGCGCGCGCGCAGGAAGTCGCGCGCCGCGTTCGCGCCGTCCACTTCGAAGCGCTCGTGCGCGCTGCTATGCGCATGCGTGAGGCCGACGTCGTGGAACATCGCGCCCGCATAGAGCAGTTCGCGGTCGAACTTCAATTCGCGCTTGAGGCCCGCGAGCGCGCCGAAGTAATACACGCGGCTCGAATGGTTGAACAGCAAGGGCGATTCGGTATCGCGCACGAATTCGGTGATTTCGCGTGCAAGCTGGCTATCGGGGATGGCAACGTCTGCGAGTTCGAGGCTCATGGCGGGACTCCGTCGGGTGGGTGTGGAAGTCATTGTGGACTGTGCTAGCATTGTCCTGATTCGACTGAGAACGTCGATTTCTGCCATTTCACGCGGAATCAGGACATAGCGCCCGCGTGCCCTCCGGAGCCCGATCCTCATGCCCAGAATCGTCGCCATTCTTGCGCTGCCCGGCGTGCAGCTGCTCGACGTGAGCGGCCCGCTCGACGTCTTCGCCCAGGCCAACACGGAGTCGGGCCGCGCGTTCTACGACCTGCGCGTGATCGCGTGCCGCGCGGGCCCGATCCGCAGTTCGTCGGGCGCGCGTCTGCTGCCCGACGCGGTGGCGGGGCAGACGACGGAGCGCATCGACACCTTGCTCGTCGCCGGCGCGCCCGACGCCGCCACCCAGCAGCTCGCGCCGCGCGTGCGCGACTGGCTGCGTACCACGGCGGCGCGCTCGCGGCGCTTCGGCTCGGTCTGCACGGGCGCGTTCGCGCTGGCCGCGAGCGGCCTGCTCGAATCGCGTCGGCTGACCACGCACTGGGCGTCCGTGGACGCGCTTGCGCAGGCGTGTCCCGGCGTGGTCATCGAGCCCGATTCGCTCTACGTGCGCGACGGCAAGCTGCGCACGGCGGCGGGCGTGACGGCGGGGCTCGATCTCGCGCTGGCGCTCGTCGAGGAGGATCTCGGGCGCGAGATCGCGCTGCGCGTGGCCAGTCAGCTCGTGATGTTCTTCAAGCGGCCCGGCGGCCAGCTGCAATTCAGCCGCAAGGGCGAGACGCAGCCGGCCGGGCGCTCGGCGTTACAGGAATTGCAGCGCTGGGTGGCGGCGAATCCGGAGTTGCCGCATCGCGTGCCGGAACTGGCCGCGCGGGTGAACCTGAGTCCACGCCATTTCGCGCGGCTCTTTCAGGCCGAAGTGGGCGTGACGCCCGCCGCGTGGGTGGAGACGGCGCGCGTCGACGCGGCGCGCGCGCTGCTCGACACGCAGGACGAAGCGCCCAAGCGCGTGGCCGCGCGCTGCGGTTTCGCGAACGCCGACATGCTGCGCCGCGCCTTCCTCAAACACGTCGGCGTGACGCCCGCCGAGTACCGCCGCCGCTTCGCGGGCGGGGTGCACGCGGCGGCATAAAAGGCCGGTTATCGCGAACCTGACCCGTCGCGCATCAAAGCGCCAGCCCGCGCGGCATCCGGCGCGCGGAACGCGGGAATATTTCATACAGAAGGCGACGATCCCGGCGATAATCGCGGAGTTCGAACGGCGCGCGCCGTGGCCGATGCGGCGTGCATGAAGGCGGCGGGCCCGGCCCGCGAGCGAGATTCCGGGGCGCCGCTCGAAGCGGCTCAATGGCGCAATCCGGCACGCAATCGAACTCGCAAGCGAACTCGCAAGCGAACTCGCAGTCAGGCACGCAGTCAATTACGCAATCAGGCAGCAAACGGAACGGGCCGCACGGGGATATCCCGTCAACGGGAGACGCGGCCAGGGCGCCACGCGCGAACGCGCATCGTCGCGCGGCATCACGCCGGGGCGTGCATGATGCGCGTACGGAGCGGGCGCGAAGGTTGCGCAGGAAACGATGTGCGATGCACGCTGAGTCCGCGCCGTGCGCCGTTCAGCAAAAACAAAAACCCACGCGACATATTTTTATGTACTCGATCTTGCCCGCGTTCGTGTCCGCGTTGTTTCTCGGATTCGGCGTGTACGTACTGCTGACGGAAGGCGTCACGCGGCTCTCGGTGCCGTTCGCATCGATGTGCGCGACCACCTTCGTCTGGCAAGGCACGTGGGCATTCCTGTTCCAGACCTCGGACCCCGAACTGGCGGGCGTGCTGGTCAAGTTCGGTTATCTCTTCATCCTGTTCCTGCCCACCACGTTCTATCACTTCGTGATCGAAGTGAGCGCGCGGCGCAGCGAACGGCCGTTGCTGCTCGCGTCGTACGGGCTGAGCGTCGTGCTCGCGATGCTGCTCGCGGTCAGCGACGAAGTCGTGTCGGGCTACGGCACGTTCTTCTTCGGCAAGTATCCGCATGCGGGACTGCTGCATCCGCTGCACGTCGCGCAGACCGTGCTGCTCGCCTTGCGCAGCGGCTGGCTGCTGCTCTCGGCGCGACGCCAGACCGAGGCGCGCGACCGCCGCAAGCTGCTCGATCTGTGCCTGCTGAGCCTCGGGCTCTATGGCGTGGCGGCGACCGATTACGCGGTCAATTACGGCATCGCGTTCTATCCGGTGGGCGCGGTGTTCATCGCCGTGAGCCTCGGTATTCTCGCCGTCACCATCGTGCGCTACGGGCTCATGCGGCCGTATCTGCTCGCCGCCACGGTGGCGCATGAAGTGGCCACGCCGCTCGCGGCCATCGGCATGCATGCGGAGGAAATCGGCAACGTGCTGCCCGAACTCATGCGCGGCTATCAGCTCGCGGTGCAGCACCAGCTTTGCGTCGATGGACTGTATCCGGGGCAGTCGGAACGTTTGTCGACGCTGGCCACCTCGATCCGCCGTCAGGTCGACAGCACCAGCACGGTGGTCGAGATGTCGCTGGCGTCGTTTACGCTCGACCGGCTCGACCGGCGCAGCTTCGAGGCCTTTCCGATCCGCTCGTGCGTCAACGCGGCGCTCGAGCGCTTTCCGTTCCGGCCCGGCGAACGCGAGATGGTGCAGGTCGAGGCCATCGATCCGCAACTGTGCTTTTCGGGCTCCGATTCGCTGGTCGTGTTCGTGCTGTTCAATCTGCTGAAGAACGCGCTGTTCGCGATTCACGCGGTGGGCGCGGGGCGCGTGGAGATCAGCGCGGCGAGCGAGAACGGCTACTGCGTGCTGCGCTTCACGGACAGCGGCCCGGGCATCGCGCCCGATGTGCTGCCGCATATCTTCGAGCCGTTCTATTCGACCAAATCGCACGGCAAGGGCGCGGGCATGGGGCTGGCGTTCTGCCGCCGCGTGGCCGACGCGCTGGGCGGCACGATCGTCTGCGAGTCGGTGCCGGGGCTCGCGACCACCTTCACGCTGCAACTGCCCGAGCCGGGTTCCCCGGCGGACCGCGCGCTGCACGAGTCGCCGGGGAAGCCCCGCCGCACGGCGGGGCAGGACTACGCGGGCTGAGCGTATCCGGCAGTTTCTACCGGATGACCGCCTGCCTCGGTTTCAGACAGCATGCCGCCGCGTTGCCGCTTTCCTGGCGCGGCGAACGAAGCACCGGACGCGCTCAATTCGCGCTGGTCGGCAGAACGAGCTCGTATTCCTTGACGCGCTCGATGATCCCCGGCGGGAAACGGCGAATCCGCTTGTCGGTGCCGGCAAAGAGAATCTGCTGGTAGCCGAGCGAAACGGGCCGTCCGTCCACGCAAAAACGGAACACGAGATAGGCCGAGCATTGGCGCACCTGGAAGGTGTTCATGTAGCAGTCGACGCGCTGAAACGGAAACGTCTCCTGCACATATTCCTGATGCGCGCGCTTCGTCACGAAGACGCCGCCCGCCGCGAGCAGATTGTTATGGATGCATTCGTGGAACCAGCGCTCGCGGCAAATGCCCTGCCACTCGAAATAGCGGGCGAAATACGTGTTCATGAAAGCATTCGAGTCCTTGAGATAAATATCGATGACGTGATGGAAAGTCTTGCTCGGCTTAGCCTCCATGATTTCGTCGGAAAATCCGTTGGCGCCACGGGAGAGCACTGCGGGGATCGATTCACGGGCATTCATGCGATTGACTCCAGATCGGAATGGCCGCTTGCGGCGGCCGCGCATGTCTTCGATGTTTGAAGACATGCCCCCAATTCTGTGCGCGTTCCCCGGCAGCCAATACCGCTGTGGCCACATACTCGAGGCGGCGCTCGAAGGTTTGGCTGGATTGGCGCGCAATGGCGATGCGCGCAAACGTTTTCTGCGCGATCGCGCATGGAGCCGGGGTTGTGGCGTCGGCGCAGCGGCGTGGCCTGGCGCTGGCCGAATGGTTGCCGAGTGCGCCCGCGAGGCCCCATAATCACCGGGCGGCGGCAAGGCGGTGCAGCTTGCCGTAATGCCGGAGCCCGCGCGAGGCTCCTGCCGCCATCGCATCTGTTCTTCGAGCACGAGACGTGAAAGCGCGGCGCATGACGGCGCGTTCACCGAGGCAAATACATGAGTTCCATCGTCAGACAGCCGGTTTTTTACCCCGTATCCGTGGTCTTTCTCGACGACAGCGCGGATTTCCTGCACGCGTTGCGCGGTCTCTTTCCGAACCTGCCCACGCATCATTTCTTCACCTCGCAGCAAGAGGCGCGTGCGTTTATCGAACAGCGCGGCGCGCGCGGCGCGGCCCATAGCCCGATGTCGGGCGAGGCGTGGTCGGAATTCGAAAAGAAAGGCGGCAATGCGCTCGGTCACGACGCGCTCGCCGACGCCTCGCGCTTCGAGGAAGTGGCGGCCATCGTCGTCGATTACGACATGCCGGGCCAGGACGGCCTCGAATTCCTCGACTCGGTGAAGGACGTGAACTGCACGCGCATCCTGCTGACCGGCACCGCCGACGAGTCGCATGCCGTGGACGCCTTCAACGCGGGCCTCATCCACTTCTACCTGAAGAAGTCCGACCCGGGCATGACGCGCAAGCTCGCGCACGCGCTCGCCAACGCGCAGCAGAAGCATTGCGCGGGGCGCGGACATATCGGCGTGCACGGCGTGGGCGCGATCTACGCCGACCGGCGCACCAACGACGCGCTGCACGCGCTCGCGCAGCGCGAACGGCTCGTCGAATACTACTGGCGGCCCGAGCAGAACGCCGTGCTCACGTTCGACGCGTCGGGCAATCCGGGCGTCTTTCTCGCGTGGGACGCGCACGACTGGGACGCGCAATGCGACGTCGTGACCGACGAAGGCGGTCCGTCGGCGCTGCGCGAGGAAATGGAAGGGCGGCGCATCATGCCGGTGTTCTGGCCCAACGAGGCGTACCGTCCGGGCATGGCGCGCGTGGAGTTCGCCGAGCCGCAGCCGCTGCCGGGTTCGCCCGACGCGCACTATAGCTGGACGCGCATCGAAGGCGTGGAGCTCGCGCAGGAGTGCGTGACGTTCGCGCAATGGATGCGTTCGCGGCGCGAGGCATGAGGTATCGATCCGCTCGATGCGGACGATAAAAAAGGCGCACGCCGTGAAGCGTGCGCCTTTTTTTATGGGTGTTTTGCGTTGATCGCGTGAGCGATTCGTGAAGCGCTCACGCGAGACTTAAAAGGCTTAAAACGTTTCCCAGTCCTCATCGCTGCCCGCAGTCGCGGCGACGGGCGAGGGCGAGGAGGCAGGCGAAGCAGCCTTCGTTGCACCGACGCTTTTCGCGCTCGCAGCGAGATTCGGACGCTTCAGCACTTCGTTCGATTTCGCGGTTTGCGGGGCTGGCGTGGCTTGCACGGATTTCGCGGATTTCCCGCCAACCGGCGCGCTGCGAACCGCTTGCGCACCGCGCGCCTGGCGTGCGGGCTGCGTTGGCGTTGTCGGCGCGCTCGCGTGCATCGCCGTCTGCGAGCCGATGCGGAACACCGCCACCACGTCGCGCAAACCGTTCGATTGCGCGGCCATCGACTGCGCCGCCGCCGACGCTTCTTCTACCAGCGCCGCGTTCTGCTGCGTGACTTCGTCCATCTGCGAAACGGCGCGGTTCACCTGCTCGATGCCCGTGTGCTGCTCCTCGGACGCCGCCGCGATCTCGCCCATCAGATCGGCCACGCGGCGCGCCTGCTGGACCACTTCGTCGATCGTCGAACCCGCTTCGTCGACGAGCTTCGAGCCTTCCACCACCTGCGCGACCGACTGCCCGATCAGTTCCTTGATTTCCTTCGCCGCGCCCGCGCTGCGTTGCGCGAGTGTGCGCACCTCGCCCGCGACCACCGCGAAACCGCGTCCCTGTTCGCCCGCGCGCGCCGCTTCCACGGCGGCGTTCAGCGCGAGAATGTTGGTCTGGAACGCGATGCCGTCGATCACGCCGATGATCTGCTCGACGCGCTTCGAGGTTTCCGAAATATCGTGCATGGTCTGCACCACGCGGCGCACCACGTCGCCGCCGCGCGCCGCCACGTCCGACGCGTTGACGGCGAGCGTGTTGCCCTGGCGCGCGTTGTCGGTGTTGTGCTTCACCGTGGTCGTGAGCTGTTCCATGCTCGCGGCGGTTTCCTGCAGCGAAGCGGCCTGCTCCTCGGTGCGCGAGGAAAGATCGAGATTGCCCGCGGCGATCTGCTGCGCGCCCGTGGTGATCGATTCCGCCGAAGTCTGAATGCGCTGCACCGTATCGACGAGCTGACGCTGCATCTGGCTCATCGCATGCAGCAGGCTGCGATCGTCGCCGCTCGCGACCTGCACGCGCGCCGTGAGATCGCCCGAGGCGATGCGCTCGCAAATGTCGGCCGCATAATCGGGCTCGCCGCCGAGGCTCGCGCGGATGCTGCGGATCAGCCAGAACATGCCGAGCGTGAGCGCCGCGCCGATCAGCATCACGAGCGCGAGATTGCGCAGCAGCGAGGCGAAGAAGGCATCGTCGATATCGTCCACGTAGACGCCCGTGAACACGTGCCAGTCCCAGTCGGGCACCACGTCCGCATAGGTGATCTTGCCGACCGGCTTGCTGTGGCCCGGCTTGGGCCAGACGTAGGTGCTGAAGTGATTGCCGCCCGCCGACGAACTCTTGACGATCTCCGCGGCGACCGGCGTGCCGTTCGGATCGGTCATGTTCGCCTGGCTCTTGCCTTCGAGTTCGGGCTTGGGCGGCACGAGCAGCGCGAGCACCGCGCTGTCGTAAATGCCGAAATAGCCGCTCTGGTCCGCGCCGTAGCGCATGCCGCGCAGCGCGGCGATGGCCTGGCGCTTGGCCTCGTCGACGGACAGATGGCCCGCCGCCGCTTCTTTCTGGAAGTAAGCGACCGTGCCGAGCGCGGTCTGCGTCTGCTGCGCGAGCGACGCCTTGCGGTCTTCGAGCATGCCGGTGCGCGTCATGATCGCGTTGACCACGACCAGCACGATGAGGGCGATCCACAACAGCGCGACGATGCTCCACGCCTTCTGTTTCAACGATAGTCGCTTCACGTTTTCCTGATTTCCCGTGCGGCTCCAGATGGAGCGGTCTCCGTTCCGTGGCGGGCCGGCGCGATCGCGTGCGTCGCCGGCGCCAGGTGCATGGCGGGAAGGCGATGCATGGCCGCCTTCCCGACCTGTTTATCGGCGCGCCGGATGGGAACTGAAGGCGCGCGATGCGCCGCGCATGACATTTCGCAAATCGTTTGCGATCTTCCGGATCGGCGCCATTTTTAGGGACGAAACGTTTGCCGTGCCGAATTCGGCGGCGCATTCAGGCAGCCGCTTCGATCGCCTCGATCAGCGCTTTCAACACGCTTTCGATCGCCGACGACAGGCGCCGCTCGCGCATGGTCGTGATGCAGAGGCTGCGCTGGCTCAGCTCGGGTTCGTCGATGGGGCGCGCGACCAGCGCGAGATCGTCGCTCAGATGCTGGAGGCCCGCGAGCGAGAGGCGGCTGCCGAGCGTGATGGCGTTCGCGAGCGCGGCGAATGCATGCAGCGCGCTCGAATTGTTGCTCGTGAGGATCGGTGCGAGCTGGACGCCCTGGCGCGCGCAGCATTCGTCGAGCAACTGGCGCGCGGTGTTGCCGCGTTCGAGCAGCGCGACCGGATAGTCGCGCAGATCGGCGAGCGTGAGCGACGCGCGTTGCGCGAGCGGATGCGCCGGATTGAGCAGCGCGCAGACGCTCGCGCGCGCGGTGTATTCCACGCGCACTTTCGCCGGATCGCCGCCCGAAAACGCGAGGCCGAGATCGACTTCGCCCGCCGCGACCCAGTGCTCGACCTGAGCGGGCGTGCCGGCGCGCAACATGAACTGTACGTGCGGCACGGCTGCGTGATGGCGCGCGAGCACGCTCGGCAGGAACGAGCGCGTGAAGCCTTCCGTGCAGCCGACGCGCACGATGCCGCGTCCGAGCGCCTTGGCGGCGGCGATCTCGGCGAGCACGGCGTCGCCTTCGAGCAGCGCGCGGCGTGCGTGCGCGGCGAGGCGCTCGCCGGACTCCGTGAGCACCATGCCGCGCGGCATGCGCTCGAACAGCGGCGTGCCGACGTCCTCTTCGAGCTTGCCGATCTGGCGGCTGATGGCCGAGACGGCCACGTGCAGCGTCTGCGAGGCGGCGGCGAGCGAGCCGGTGCGCGCGACCTCGACGAAATAGCGCAAGGCGATGCCGTGCAGCATGACGAACTCTCCGGGGATGCGATTGATGGGTGCGTTGCCTTTTCGGCAATGCTATCCGCAAAATTTGAAATTGTTGCGAATTTTTGACGTTCCTAGACTGCTTTCATTCCGCATCCGCGAAACGCTTTGATCGACGCTCGATCGACATGAAAGGAGACTCCGTGAACGCTCACCTCAACGCTCACGTCAAGGCCGATGAAACGTCGGCGCAACGCCAGCAGGCCATCGACGCCGCGCTGCGCCACTTCGATTCCGGCGACTTCCTGCGCGACCTCGAACGCCGCGTGGCGTTTCGCACCGAAAGCCAGAATCCCGCTCAGGCCGATGCGCTGCGCGCCTATCTGAGCGACGAGATCGCGCCCGCGCTCGCGCAACTGGGCTTCACGAGCCGCCTCGCGGCGAACCCGGTGAACGCGCGCGCGCCGTTTCTGATCGCCGAACGCATCGAAAACCCCGCGCTGCCGACCGTGCTGACCTATGGCCACGGCGACGTGGTGCGCGGCTACGACGACCAGTGGCGCGCGGGCCTCGCGCCGTGGCGCGTGAGCGTGGAGGGCGACCGCTGGTACGGACGCGGCTGCGCCGACAACAAGGGCCAGCACTCGGTCAACTTCGCGGCGCTGGCGGCGGTGCTGGCCGCGCGCGAGGGCAAGCTCGGCTACAACGTGAAGGTGATCTTCGAGACCGGCGAGGAAATCGGTTCGCCGGGCCTCGACGCAGTCTGCGCCGCCGAACGCGACGCGCTGGCCGCCGACGTCTTCATCGCGTCCGATGGTCCGCGTGTGAGCGCGCAGCGCCCGACGATCTTCCTCGGCTCGCGCGGCGGCGTCACGTTCGAGCTTCTGATCGATCTGCGCGAGGGCGCGCACCACTCGGGCAACTGGGGCGGCGCGCTGCGCAATCCGGCCGTCGTGCTTTCGCACGCGATTGCGAGCCTCGTCGACCGGCACGGCGCGATTGCCGTCGAAGGGCTGCGTCCGCCGCCTGTGCCCGCAAGCGTGCGCGCGGCGCTCGCCGACATCGAACTGGGCGGCGACGACAACGCGCCTGCCATTGACGCCGATTGGGGCGAACCGGGCCTCACGCCCACCGAACGCGTGATCGCCTGGAACACGCTCGAAGTGCTCGCGTTCAAGGCCGGCAATCCCGATGCGCCCGTCAACGCGATTCCGCCGCGCGCGCAGGCGACCTGCCAGTTGCGCTTCGTCGTGGGCACCGATTACCGGCGCGTGGGCGAGCATCTGGACGCGCATTTCGCGCGGCTCGGCTTTCCGGAAGTGCGGGTGCGCGTGATGCAGACGGCGGCCGCCACGCGTCTCGATCCGGACGACGCGTGGGTGCACTGGGCGCTCGATTCGCTGCGCGCGAGCACCGGCAAGAAGCCCGCGCTGCTGCCGAACCTCGGCGGCACGGTGCCGAACGATGTGTTCGCCGAAACGCTCGGCCTGCCCACGCTGTGGGTGCCGCATTCGTATCCCGCGTGCGCGCAGCACGCGCCGAACGAGCATCTGCTCGGCAGCGTCGCGCGCGAGTCGCTCGCCGTGATGGCGGGACTCTGGTTCGACCTCGGCGCGGATGCGCAGCGGCTCGCGGCGCGTTCCGCGAGCGCTGCGGATCACGCCGTCCGCTAGCCGTCATCGTCACTTTTTGCCTGCGCCGCGCGCGCCCAACATCATGTCCACGAAACGCACGCCCAGTCTCATGCAGCTCGTCGTCGCCACCTCGGTCGGCAACGCGCTCGAATGGTTCGACATCGCCATCTACGGCTTTTTCGCGGTCTTTATCGGCAAGCACTTCTTTCCGGCCGCGAACGAGACCGCCTCGCTGTTGCTGACTTTCGGCGCGTTCGGTGCCTCGTATCTCGTGCGCCCGCTCGGCGGCATGGTGCTGGGCGCATACGCCGACAAACGCGGCCGCAAGGCGGCGCTGATGCTCTCCGTGAGCCTCATGATGCTCGGCACGGCGATCATCGCGCTGGTGCCCGACTACGCGTCGATCGGCGTGGCCGCGCCGTTGCTCGTGCTGGCGGCGCGCCTCGTGCAGGGCTTCTCGGCGGGCGGCGAATTCGGCGCGTCGACGGCGCTGCTGATCGAACATGCGCCGCATCGGCGCGGCTTTATCGCGAGCTGGCAGTTCGCGACGCAAGGGCTCGCGACCTTGCTGGCGGCGTCGTTCGGCTTCGGCCTCGCGAAGACGATGGCGCCCGCCGATCTCGCCGCGTGGGGCTGGCGTCTGCCGTTCTTCTTCGGCTTGCTGATCGGCCCCGTGGGGCTGTATCTGCGACGCTTTCTTCAGGACGCCGAGGACTTCACGCAGGCCGAGCACAGCACATCGCCCGTGCGCGCCGTGCTCGCGCAGCAAAAACGTCTCGTGCTGACCGCGATTGGACTGCTGACCGTGTCGACGGCGGTGAACTATCTGCTGCAATACGTGCCCACGTTCGCGATCCGGGAACTGCATCTGCCGGCGACCACGGGCTTTGCGGCGACCATGCTGGGCGGCGTGATCCTCACGGTGGTCACGCCGTTCGCGGGCCACGTCTCCGATCGCATCGGCCGACGCCGCCAGATGACGTGGATCGCGCTCCTGTTCGCCGTGAGCGCGTACCCCGGTTTCGTGTGGGCCACATCCAGCGGCAGTGCGTTCGCGCTCTATGTGCTGATCGCCTGGCTCGCGCTGCTCAAGTCGATCTACTTCGGCGCCTTGCCCGCGCTGATGGCCGAAATCTTCCCGGCCGCCACGCGCGCGACCGGCATGGCGATCGGCTACAACGTGGGCGTGACGGTGTTCGGCGGCTTCACGCCCGCCATCGTCACCTGGCTGCTGGGCGCGACCGGCGACAAGAGCGCGCCGGGCTACTACCTGATCCTCACGGCGATCATCAGTCTCGGGGCGCTCGCATGGGTGAGCCGCGTGCCGATGGAGCCGCTGCCGCGCCGCGCGGCGGCGTGATGAGCGTGCGTTGCACGCAGCGTGGTTCGTGCACGATGCACGCGCCGAACGCGGACTTCACGCTGTCACCGCCGATGTGTTAGGTTGTCCGACGATGCGCGCGACGGCGCGGGCCAGCGCCCGTGCCGCGCGGCGAGAGGACAGGGCATGCAGACAACCGAACTCACCGACTGGAATCAGTTCATGGCGCTCACCACGCAACTCGACGGGTGGGCGTTTCGCGGGCAACAGAATGCCCAATGGCGGCTGGAAAGCTCGCTGTCACGCTATATGCGCGACTATGTGGGCGACCACGACGAATGGCGCTCGCGCGAGGAACGCGCGATTCGCGTGTTTCGCCGCAAGGCGCATAACTTTCTCGCCCATCCGGCGATTCTCGAAGACGACCTGCGCTGCCTCGCGCTGATGCAGCATCACGGCGCGCCCACGCGTCTGCTCGACTTCACCAAGAGCCCGTTCGTGGCCGCGTTCTTCGCGCTCGAACGCGCGACCGGCGACGCGGCCGTGTATGCGCTCAACACGCCCGCGCTCTGGAATAATCGCGCGCGTCCGAAAACCGATCCCGTCCTCACGCGCGACGTGATCGATCCGCGCGTGCCCGGTCATTTCGAGCGCTATTTCTTCTGCAATACGAATGAAATTCTCTGGTCCGGCGAGCCGACCGAAATGGACGACCGGCTGGTGGCGCAGTCGGGCACGTTCGTGGTGCCGGGTGTGATCGACAAGCCGTTACAGGCGATTCTCGATGGCTACGAGAGCAACGAAGAACTGCTGCATCAGATCGTGCTGCCCGCGCGCATCCGCATGGACGCCATGAAGTGGCTCTACCGGATGAATATCACCAACGCCTCGCTGTTTCCCGGCCTCGACGGGCTGGCGCGCTCGATTGGCGTGGAGCTGGAGATTGTCTGGTCGGGGATGAGTCAGGCGCAATAAAGCGTCGCTTACGCCGGACACACCAGCCCCACTCCCGGCTCCAGCAGATTGCGCAGCGTCTGCAGCGAGACCGGCCGCGAGAACCAGAAACCCTGCGCTTCGTCGCAGCCGAGTTCGCGCAGCCGCTGCGCCTGCTCGGCGGTCTCGATGCCTTCGGCGGTCACGCTCAGTTCGAGCGCGTGGCCCATCGAGATGATCGCGCCCACCAGCGCGTCGCTGCGCGCGTCGGCGCCCATCTTCGCGATGAACGAGCGGTCGATCTTGAGGCGGTTCAGCGGCAGACTCGCGAGCCACGCGAGACTCGAATAACCGGTGCCGAAATCGTCGACGGCCACTTCGATACCAAGCGCGCGCAACGCATGCAGCGTGCGCACGGTGCGTTCGGTGTCGGTCAGCAAGAGACTCTCGGTGATTTCGATTTCAAGCTGCTCGGGCGCGATGGCGGCCTTTTCCAGCGCGCGTTCGATCTGTTCGAGCAGGCGCGGATTGGCGAACTGCTGCGGCGACACATTCACGCCCACCTTCGTGGCGGTGCGCGCGAGGCGCTGCAACTGGCCGGTCTCGCGGCAGGCCGTATCCATGACCCACGCGCCGATCGAGTCGATCAGACCGGCCTGTTCGGCCACGGGAATGAATTCGGCGGGGCTCACGAGGCCATGCACCGGATGCCGCCAGCGCAGCAAGGCTTCGGATTGCAGAATATGTCCGGTCTTCAGGCAGACGCGCGGCTGATAATGCAGAAAGAATTCGCGGGCGTCGATGGCGCGCCGCAGCGCCTGTTCGAGTTCGAGCTGACGCGTGGCGCGCGTTTCCTGCGCGCGCACGAAGCGGCATAGCTGGCCGCGTCCGGCGCGCCGCGCTTCCGACACGGCCACGCCCGCA
Source organism: Paraburkholderia sp. SIMBA_027 (assembly GCF_046535315.1). Lineage (NCBI taxonomy): Bacteria > Pseudomonadati > Pseudomonadota > Betaproteobacteria > Burkholderiales > Burkholderiaceae > Paraburkholderia > Paraburkholderia sp. SIMBA_027. The sequence goes on along the minus strand of NZ_JAWRWY010000001.1, from coordinate 562,693 downwards.
CGGCGTACGAGCGTGGCGGCATCCGCGCCGTCGGCGGGAAAGCGCGCCGCGCCCACGCTCATGGTCGCGCCGCGCGTGGGCTGCGCGCCGTCAGTGCGCGCGAACGCGTCGATCAGCTGCTGCGCGAGCGGGCTCGCATCGTCGCCGTGACCGGGCAGCGCGATCGCGAACTGGTCGCCGCCAATCGAGCCGACCACGCTCTCGCTGCACTCGGCCTGCACGAGCCGCCGCAGGCGTTCGCCCGCGTATTCGAGTACGAGATCGACGCCGTCGGGACCGAGCGCTTCGCGCGTTTTCTGCAGATCGTCGATCTCGACCACGAGCACGGTGAGCGCCGTGTCCGCGCGCCGGCAGCGCGCGAGCGAGAGATCGAGCCGTTCGAGAAACAGATCGCGATTGGGCAGGCGCGTGGCGCGGTCGTGATACGAGACGTACCAGAGCCGCGCCTCGGCCTGCGAGTGACGCGTGGTGTCGACGGCAATGCCGATGTAGTGCGCGTCGAGCGCGCCCGGCAGCGGTGCGAGCGCGAGCGAGACCGGCACGCGCGTGCCGTTGCGCTTGACGTAGGCCCATTCGCCCTGGAATCGCTCGATGCCGTGCGCGCCCTGCGCGCCGTTGGCGTCGTTGAGCGGTCCGGCGCGGCGCACGAGTTCGGCGGGATCGTGCAGGGCGATGAATTTGCGCTGGCCGATCAGGTCCTGCGCGCGATAACCGGTGAGCTGTTCGTACGCGGGATTCACGCGTGCGAAGACGCCATCGGCGCGGCACAGAAACGCGCCGAAGGGCGCGGCAAGAAAGGCCGTTTCGTAGACGGTGGGCGTGCTCATCGAAGTCGCGTGGTCGGTGCCCGCGCGCGCCGCAATCCGTGACTGCGCCGCGCGCCGTGCTTGTGGTTATGCGCTTCATTCAAGCAGGAGCCATGCCACGGCGCGGCGGCATCCGATGCGCGCGCAACGGCCCGATTACGTTCCCGCGCGCGTGGGGGTTACGTAACGCGGCGCGCGTGTCGCGTGACGGCGTTACGTAACATCGGTAACGTCGGTAACGTCGGGCGAGCGTGTGCGCGCGTGTGTTACGACGCCTCGGGAACCGGCAGATTCAGACCGGGCGCGAGCCGCGTGGCCTTGAACTCCGTGACCGCGTAGGTGGCGAGTTCCTGCTGCGCGAACGGATCGGCGGCGAGGATCGTGTCGAGACGCGCGCGATCCATATTCGACGCGACGATCACGCCGCCGTCGCGCGGCAGCTTCGGCCCGGCGGCGATGAAGTTGCCGGCGGCGAACTGCGCGTCGAGATAGGCGCGGTGCGCGGGCAGGGCGTCGTCGATGCGTTCGTGCGAGACGCAATAAGTGAGGGTGACGATGTACATGATGATTCCGTGACAGTGAAGGACAGCGGTTCAGACGGCGCGCGCCCGACCGGCGAGGCCTCGCAGCGCCGCGTACTGCAGCAGCATGATGGTCTTCCCATCCACGATCTCGCCGCGCTCGATCATCGCCAGCGCCTCGCCGAGCGGCAGTTCGAGCACGTCGAGATCCTCGCCTTCCTCCGCGATCCCGCCGCCCTCGCCGGTGCGCAGCGACGCGTCGTATTCGCCGAGATAGAAGTAGAGCTTCTCCGTGACCGAGCCGGGGCTCATGAACGCCTCGAACACCTTGCGCAGATTGCGCGCGCGATAGCCGGTTTCCTCCTCGACTTCGGCGCGGATGCGCGCCTCGGGCGAGGCGTTATCGAGCAGGCCGGCGGCCGTTTCGATCAGCATGCCGTCGTGGCCGTTGACGAACGCGGGCATGCGGAACTGGCGCGTGAGCACGACGTTGCCGGTCGCGGGATCGTGCAGCAGGATGGTCGCGCCGTTGCCGCGGTCGTAGGTTTCGCGGCTCTGGCGCTGCCAGGTGCCGTCGCGGCGCTGGTAGTCGAACGTGACTTTCTTCAGCACGTACCAGTTGTCGGACAGCACGGTGGTATCGACGATGCGGATGCGGTCGCGGGTGGCGGTCATGGGCGTCTCCTGAGGCGGTTTTCCGGCATTTTGGGGGCGCGGCTCGGCGTGCGGGCTGCACGAATCCGGCGCGATCTGCTTCGCATGGTAACGTGCAGACTCGTGCAAATTCAAGAAAATTCGTGCAAATGTGCGGATCGACGCGACGCGCTTATCGCCCCCGATTCGCGCGGCCGCCGGCAGCACCCGCTTTCACACGCCCCTTCGCCGCAGCCGTCTCCGTCGTGCCCGTCACCTCGTCGTGCTGCGCGCGCACGATCTCGATCAGCCGCCGCGCGGCGGGCGACAGATAGTCGTCGTTGCGATGCACGACGCCGAACTCGCGCGTCATCGTCGTGACCGGATTCGGCAGTTCGACGAGCGCGGGCGTGAAGCGGCCCGCCTCCAGATTGCGCCGCGAAATAAAGCTCAGCAGGCCGGTTTCGGCGATCAGGCGCGGCACGGCCGCGATCGAGCTTGTCATCACGGCGGCGCGCGGCGCGGGCAGGCCGTGGGCCGCGAACACCGCTTCGAGCCACTGCCGCGTGGCGACCGATTGCGCGGGCAGCACCCAGCCGCACGCCGACATCGCTTCGAGCGTCGCGCGCTTGCCCGCGAGCGGATGCGTGGCGCTGGCGGCGACCACCACGTCGTCGGCGAGGATGGGGATCTGCACGAGTGCGTCGTCGTGGCTGCCGAGCGGGCCGATCACCACGTCGAGCTGGCGCTTGCGCAAGGCGTCCTGCAGCACGTCGTTCATGCCGATCTGCAATTCCACCACCACCGCGGGCGCTTCTTCGTGCAGCACGCGGCACGCCGTCGGCATGATGAATTCGGCGATGGTGGCCGCCGCGCCCACCTTCACCAGCCCCGAGAGCCCCGCGCCGAGCGTCGCGATTTCGCGCTGCGTCTCGTCGAGCGTGCGTTCGACGAGACGCACGCGCTCCTGTAGCAGCCGCCCGGCGTCGGTCAGGCGGATGCCGCGTCCGCTGCGCTCGAACAGCGCCGCGCCGTAGTTCTGTTCGAGCCGGTCGATGCACTTGGACAGCGCGGGCTGGGTGACGTGCAGCGCCTCGGCGGCGCGCCCCAGATGGCCGAGTTCGGCCACTTTCGCGAAATACATCAGGTCGCGGACCTGCAGATTCATGACCATGGCGACTGCCTTCCGGCGCGCGCGCCGCGAGGAAAATTCATAGCTGACAGGAATGGAAAGATGAAAAATCGAAAATAGACATTATGAGTCGAGGTGTCAACAATGACGACAGGAAGCAGGCGGCCACCGACCAGGCCCCCGCCTTCGAGATCATCAAGGAGACACCCGATGTCGTATCGCATTCTCGTCACCGCGCCGCGTCTGGCGCCCGCGGGGCAGCGCGTGCTGGCCGCCGCCCAGTGCGAGACCGTCTATATCGACGACGCCCAGGACGCCGCGCAGGTCGCGCGCATTCTCGCCACGCAACCCATCGACGCGGTCATCTCGCGCACGGTCGAGCTGAGCGGCGTGGCCATCGCCGCCTGCCCGACGCTGCGCGTGATCTGCAAGCACGGCGTGGGCGTGACCAATATCGACGTCGACGCCGCCACGCAGCGCGGCATTCCCGTTTTCACGACGCCCGGCACGAACACGCATTCGGTCGCGGAACTTGCAATCGGCCTGATGCTGGCCGCGGCGCGCAAGCTCAACTTCTTCGACAGCGAACTGCGCGCGGGCCGCTGGACCCGCACGGGCGACGGCCGTCAACTGCATGGCCGCACGCTCGGGCTCGTCGGTTACGGGCAGATCGGCAAGCGCGTCGCGGCGATCGCGCATGCGCTCGGCCTGCACGTGCGCGCCTTCGATCCGGTCGCGAAGCAGGCCGACGCGCAGCCCTTCGTCACGCTCGAAACCTCGCTCGACGCGCTGCTCGCGCAGGCCGACGTGCTGAGCCTGCATTGCCCCGTCAACGCGCACACGCGCAATCTGCTCGACGCCGAGGCGATCGCGCGTCTGCCCGATGGCGCGATCGTCGTCAACACGGCGCGCGGCGAACTGATCGACGAAGCGGCGCTCGTGGCCGCGCTGCGCAGCGGCAAGCTGGCGGCGGCGGGCCTCGACACCTTCCGCCACGAACCGCTGCCCGCCGACGATCCGCTCGCCGCGCTGCCCAACGTCGTGCTCACGCCGCACGTGGGCGGCTCGACGCCCGACGCGCTCGACGCCGTGGCCGTGTCCGCCGCCGAAACCTGCCTGCGTTTTCTGCGCGGCGAGGCGGTCGATGCCGCCGCCTGCGTGAACGGCGCCGTGCTTCAGAATCCTCACTCAGATCTCAAGGTCATCGCATGAACTCCCTCCAGGACCGGGCCGGCTGGCCCGCAGGTTTCTTCGTCGGCCAGCGCACTTCGCTGCCCAGCGCCGCGCAGATCGAAGCGTTCCGCAGCGTGCCGGTCGCGCACGCGGGCGACTGCATGGGCCGCAGCACGGGCGCTTACGGCCTGAGCGCCTATCACCATTCGGTCACGCTGACGATGTGCGGCCCGGCCATCACGGTGCGCGTGCGTCCCGGCGACAACATGATGATCCACAAGGCGATCGAGCTGGCGCAGCCGGGCGACGTGATCGTCGTCGATGGCGGCGGCGATCTGACCCAGGCGCTGATCGGCGGACTGATGCGCACCTCGGCGCTCACGAAGAAGATCGGCGGCTTCGTGATCGACGGCGCGATCCGCGATCTCGCCGAATGGGCCGAAGGCGGCATGCCGGTCTACGCGCGCGGCCACACGTTTCGCGGCCCGAGCAAGGAAGGCCCGGGCGAGGTGAACGTGCCGATCGCGTGCGCGGGCATGGTCGTGAATCCCGGCGACCTGATTCTCGGCGACGCGGACGGCGTGATCGCCGTGCCGGTCGACCGGCTCGACGCGCTGCTGCCGCTGGTGCGCGCCCACGCGGACAAGGAAGACACGATCCGCGCGACCAACGCGGCGGGCAGCGCGGACCCGGAACGCTTCAACGCGCTGCTGCGCAAGAAGGGCTGTCCGGTTTAAACGACGATCGGTCGAACGCAGCGACACCAAAAAACAAGACAGGAGACAAGGCCATGCAATCGAGCACCCCCGTCGCCGGCGCGCGTGACGTTCATGACGCGCGTACGGCGGCCGATGTGCCGCGTGCCTCGGAGGGCGCGCACGAAGTCCCTCGCGCGTATGCCGCGCCCGAGGCCCACGCGCGCCAGATCTCGGCGCGTCTCGACCGGCTGCCGCCCAGCGCGCCCGTGTGGCTTCTGATTGGCGCGCTCGCGCTTGGCGGCTGGTTCGAGATCTACGACATGTTCCTCACGGCCTATATCGGCCCGGGACTCGTCAAGGCCGGCATCTTCACGAAGACGACGGCCTCGCTGTTCGATCTCGGCGGTCTCGGCGCGTTCGTCGCCGCGCTGTTTCTCGGGCTCTTTATCGGCACGATCGGCGTGGCCTTTATCGCGGACCGGCTCGGCCGCCGCCGCGTGTTCGTCGGGGCGCTGCTCTGCTACACGTTCGCTGCCGTGATGATGTCGCTGCAGGACGCGCCGGGCTGGATCGTGTTCTGGCGCGTGATCGCGGGCGTCGGCGTGGGCGCGGAACTCGTGACCATCGACGCCTACGTCTCCGAGTTCGTGCCCGCGCGTCTGCGCGGCCGTGCCTTCGCCTTCGTGCAGGCGATCCAGTACACGTCGATTCCCACCATCGCGTTTCTGTCGTGGCAACTCGTGCCGATCGCGCCGTTCGGTCAGGACGGCTGGCGCTGGGTCGTGTGGATCGGCTGCTCGGGCGCGGTGTTCGTCTGGCTGATTCGCCTGGGGCTGCCGGAAAGTCCGCGCTGGCTGATCCAGCACGGCCGCGTGGCCGAGGCCGAAGCGATCGTCGCGCGGCTGGAAAAGCGCATCGAGCGCGCGACGGGCAAGCCGCTGCCGGTGGCCCGCGTCGAGCCTGTCAAGAACGTTGCGCATGCAACCGTATCGGCGGAGAACGACAGCCCGTGGAACGCGCGCTATCGTCGCCGCACGATCATGCTGCTGGTGTTCAACTTCTTCCAGTCGATCGGCTATTACGGTTTCGCGAGCTGGGTGCCGACGCTGCTCGCCGAAAAAGGCGTGACGCTCACGCACAGCCTCTGGTATTCGTTTCTGATCGCCATCGCGAGTCCGCTCGGGCCGCTGCTGTCGATGCTGATCGCCGACCGCGTCGAACGCAAATGGCTGATCGTGGGCGCGTCGGCGGCGATGGCCGTGCTCGGCATCGTCTTCGCGCAGCAGCGCGAGCCGATGCTGCTCGTCGCGATGGGGCTGCTGATGACGCTGGCGGGCAACTGCATGACGTTCTCGTACCGCACCTACCAGGCCGAGCTGTTCCCGACGCGCATGCGGGCACGCGCCATCGGCCTCGTCTATTCGGCGAGCCGCATCAGCGCGATGCTCTCGGGCTTCCTGATCGGCTTCTTCCTGCGTCACCTGGGCGTGCCCGGCGTGTTCGCGCTGATCGCCGGATCGATGTTCGTGGTGATGCTCACGATCGGCCTGTTCGGCCCGCGCTCGCGCGGCCTGAGCCTCGAACAGATCTCTGGTTAATCTCGCCTTGCCTGAGGGCACCGCATGTTCTATCTCGATGAACCGCCGCGCGTCGTGCCGACGCGCGTGTTTTCCACGATGCCGGCGAGCTTTCGCCAGACCGGCGTAAGCTCGGCCTGGGCCAACGCCAACAAGGCGGGGCAGAGCGTCGACAGCTTCCTCGAAGGTCCGGCGTTCGACGCGCAAGGGCGGCTTTATGTCGTCGATATTCCGTTCGGCCGCATCTTTCGCATTGAAGGTGGCGAGGGCGGCGGTGAACGCGACTGGACGCTCGTCGCGCAATACGAAGGCGAGCCGAACGGCCTCAAGTTCCATCCGGACGGCCGCATTCTGATCGCCGATTACCGCAACGGCGTCATGCAGCTCGATCCGCAAAGCGGACGCGTCGAGCCGCTGCTGACCTCGCGTAACGGCGAGTCGTTCAAAGGCTGCAACGACCTCGCGATCGCCGCGAACGGCGACATCTATTTCACCGATCAGGGACAGACGGGGCTCCAGGATCCCACGGGCCGCGTCTACCGTCTGCGCGCCGACGGCCGCCTCGACTGCCTGCTCTCGAACGGCGTGAGCCCGAACGGACTCGTGCTCGATCCGTCGGGCCGCGTGCTGTACGTGGCGATGACGCGCGACAACGCCGTCTGGCGCGTGCCGCTGCTCGACAATGGCGGCACCGCGAAAGTCGGGCGCTTCTGCTCGCTGTTCGGCACGAGCGGCCCCGACGGCCTGGCGATGGACGAAGCGGGCAACCTCTACGTCGCGCACGCGTCGCTCGGCCATGTGTTCGTGTTCGCGCCGAACGGCGCGTGCATCGCGCGCGTGAAATCGTGCGCGGGCGAGACGGTGACCAATCTCGCCTTCGGCGGCCACGAACGCAGGCAGATCTTCATCACCGAATCGAAGAGCGGCAATGTGCTGGTCGCCGACGCGATCGCGCCCGGCATCGCCTTGCCGCGCGTGGCCTGATCCGCTGCGAGGAGCGCGCCATGACCGCCGCCTTCAGCCTGAGCGACTATCCGCTCGCCAATCATTCCGCGCCGCGCACGGGCACGTCGCCGCCGATTCCGCGCCGTCTCGCGCGCGTGCTCTCGCTCGCCGACTTCGAAGTCGCGGCGCGCCGCCATCTGCCGCGCCCGATCTTCGCCTACGTGAGCGGCGGCTGCGAAACCGACCGCTCGCTGCGCGAGAACCGCGCCGCGTTCGAGGAGTTCGACTGGGTGCCTCGCGTGCTCGTCGACACCTCGCAGCGCACGCTCGACACGACGCTGTTCGGCCACACCTATGCCGCGCCGTTCGGCATCGCGCCGATGGGCATCAGCGCGCTCTCGGCGTATCGCGGCGATCTGATCCAGGCGCAGGCGAGCGCGCTCGCGAACCTGCCGATGATCATGAGCGGGTCGTCGCTGATCCGCATGGAGGAGATCGCGCAGGCGAATCCGCAGGCGTGGTTCCAGATGTATGTGCCGGGCGAGCCGAAGACGATCGCGGCGCTCGTGGACCGCGTCGCGCAGGCGGGCTTTCGCACGCTGGTGCTGACCGCCGACGTGCCCGTGTCGGGCAATCGCGAGAACAATCTGCGCGCGGGGTTCTCGACGCCGCTGCGTCCCGGCCCGCGTCTCGCGTGGGATGGGCTGACGCATCCGCGCTGGCTGTTCGGCACCGCGCTGCGCACGCTCTGGCGTCACGGCATGCCGCACTTCGAGAACTCGCGCACCACGCGCGGCGCGCCGATTCTCTCGTCGAACGTGCTGCGCGACTTCGGCGCGCGCGACCATCTGAGCTGGGAGCATTTGCGGATGATCCGGCAGCGCTGGCGCGGCACGCTGGTGCTCAAGGGCATTCTCGATCCGGACGACGCGCGCCGCGCCCGCGAACTCGGCGTGGACGGGCTGATCGTGTCGAATCACGGCGGACGTCAGCTCGACGGTTCGATCGCGCCGCTGCGCGCGTTGCCGCGCGTGGTGGCGGCCGTCGACGCGGATTGCCCGGTGATGATCGACAGCGGTTTCCGACGCGGCGGCGACGTGCTGATGGCGCTGGCGCTCGGCGCGCGCGCCGTGTTTATCGGCCGTCCGTTCAATTACGCCGGCGCGGTGGCGGGGCAGGCGGGCCTGCTGCACGCGTTCGCGATCGTCGCGGCGGAAATGCGCCGCAACATGGCGCTGCTCGGCGTGACGCGTGCCGACGACGTCGATGCGAGCCGCTTGCGGCGGCGCGGCGAGTGAGGCGTTGCTGACGCGCGCGGCGCTCAGGTGAGGTTCAGGCCGCCGTCCGAGAGCAGAATCTCGCCCGTCAAATAATCCGAGGCGACGAGCAGCGACACCGCCTGCGCGATGTCCTCGGGGCTGGCGGCGCGGCGCATCGGCGAGCGTTCTCGCCAGAGTGCTTGCGCCTGCGTCCACTGCGCGGTGAGCGGGGTATCGACGAGACCGGGCGCGACGGCGTTCACACGCACATCCGGCGCGAGCGTGAGCGCGAGCAGACGCGTGACGTGGTTCAGCGACGCCTTGCTCGCGGCATAGGGAATCGACGCGCCCTTGGGCCGCACGCCCGCATGCGAACTCACGTTGACGACGCAACCGGCCTTGCCGCGCGCGGCGGCTTCGCGCAGCATCGGCAGCGCTTCGGTGACGAGCCGGAACGGTGCGACCACGTTCACTTCGTTCAATTCCTGCCAGACCTCCGGCGTGGCCGCGGCGAGATCGTCGTGCGGGATCACACGGCTGATGCCCGCGTTGTTGACCAGCACGTCGAGGCGGCCCCTGACCGCAGCGGCTTCGCGGATGAGGCGGGTTCGATCGGCGTCGTTGGCGAGATCGGCTTGCACGTAGGCCGCGTTGCCGAGTTCGCGGGCCATCGCCTCGCCCGTTTCCGCCGAGCTGCGGGAATGCAGGATGACTGAATAACCGTCGGCGTGAAGGCGGCGCGCAATGGCCGCGCCGATGCCGGAAGTCGAGCCCGTGACGAGGGCGACGGGTTGCGGGGTTTTCATCGGGAATGCTCTGGACAAGGCCGGTCGATTCGTATCAGCGGACGATTGTCGGTGATTCGGCGGGTGGTGTCACGCGATGCACACGCACACTCGAATGCGCACGGGCGAGCCGTCGCTCGCCCGCTTTCAGACGGCTTCCAGTCTTATTGCAGATTGCACACCTTGCGCGACACGAGTGCGCGATCGTACGCCGCGAACCATCCGGTCGTCTCGCGCGTGAACAGCGCGGTCAGGAAGAGCGCGATCACCATGAGTCCGGCGATGAAATACAGCGCCGTGTTATAGCCGCTCGCGTTGCCGAGACCGCCGCCCGCGTTGATGAGCGCGCCGATCACGAACGGACCGAAGCCGCCGAGATAGATGCCCACGTTGATGATCGACCCTGCGATGCCGGTCGTGCCCGGTTTGGTCGAATCGAATGCAATCGCGTATACGAGCGTATAAGGCGCATTCAGCGCGAAGCCCGCGAACAGCTGAATCGCGACGAGCGTGCCGAGACTCACCGACGAATACTTGAACAGCAGCATGCCGACCGTCAGCCAGACAAACAGGATCATGAGGCACAGCTTGCGGCCGAGCCGGTCCGAAATCCATCCCCAGACGATCTGGCCGATGCCGCCCGTGATCGTGAACAGCACGCTATACGCGGCCGCTTCCGCGAAGTTGTAGTGCGCGACGAACGCGAGATATTGCGGCAGCCAGAAGCTGATCCCGAAGTAACCGACGATCGCGAGCAGCGAGATCAGACCGATCACCGAGATGTTCGGATTGCGCATCGCGACGCCGAACGAACCGGGAGGCGCGCCCGCGCCGTGTTCGAGATCGGGCGACAGCGGCGGCGTTTCGCCGATGCTCTGGACGTGCGCGTGGAACTGGTCGTAGCGCTTCGCGTTGCAATAGATCCAGTACCACGCGAACACGACGATCATCGGAATCGGAAACAGCAGAAACGCGAGACGCCAGTTCTGCGGACCATACACGCTGAGCAGTCCGCTGATGGCGAAACCGCCGAGCAGCGAGCCCCACGGAAAGCCGGTGTGGTGAATGCCGAGTGCGAGGCCGCGGCGTTCCTTCGACCACCATTCGGCGAGCGACGTGACTTCGATCGATTCACCCGCGCCGCCAAATGCATGCGAGAGCACCTGCATCGCGATGAGCACGCCGATCGAGGCGGTCAGGACGGTCACGCCGGAGAGGCAGGTGAACAGCGTATAGCCGATGACGATCGGCAGATGCCGGTACTTGCGTCGCCAGCCGTGGCCGCCTTTGTCGGCCCAGATCATCGTCGGGATGGCGATCAGCGCCGTCGACATGGTGATGATCGTCGCGTAGAGACCGATGGTCTGCGCGCTCGTGCCGAATTCCTTGGTGATCGACGGCAGCACCGCGAACAGCATGCTGCGCGAATTCGCATCCATCGCGTAGACCAGCCATAGCAGCAGCAAGGCCATCCATGATTGCGGCGCGACCGCGCGCCGTTTTGCGGGTGAGGCGACGCGCGCCGGCGCCAGCCCCTTATCTGCCGTTTCCATACCCAACCTCCTGAATGATCTCTGACGAATCGTGAATTCGCGTGTTGTTTGATTGTTATGAAGCGCTTCAAATGTGGCGGCGGCTAACGCGGCGGATGGGCTCGGTTATGCGTCGATATGAAGCGCTTCAATTGTGATCCTGGAAAAATGCAATTGGTATAGAGGGTTTTCCCTGTGCGTTGGAAATGGCGCGTAATTGATGGGTATTTCTTGACATCTTGAAACGGATGCGCAATTCTGAAAGCGCTTCAAATTTATCCGATAAGTAGCCGTGATGACGAATCGGGGTCGCCCACGCGGCGCAGCGTCAGACGAATTTGTAGCGTTTCATAACCGATCGGGCGGCAAGACGGATGCCGACCCCGGCAACTTATTCCCTGGAGGAGCGTCACATGGCGCAAGCAGAGACGACGCAAGGCCGCGCGTATGCGGTCAACGGCACGGAGCTTTGGGTGGAAGACACGGGCGAGCAGGATTTGCCGGTGATTCTCTGTCTGCATTCGTGCTTTCTCGACAACTCGATGTTCGACGGTCTGGTCGAAGCGGCGGCGGGCAAATTCCGTGTGGTTCGACCGGATTTTCGCGGGCAGGGCAAGAGCCGGTATCACGATGTCGACATCATCACGATGGACGAGTGCGCGGACGATATCGCCGCGCTGATCGACCGGATGGCGCTGCGCGACATCAACGTCATGGCGCAGTCGATGGGCGGCGACGTCGCATTCCGCCTCATCGCGCGCGACCAGGCGCTGTTTCGTTCGCTGATCGTCGCGGGTTCGTCCGCGTGCGGCGAGCCGCCGGGGCAGGGTGCGCAATTCGCACAGTGGGTGGTCGACGCGGGCGAGCGCGGATTCACCGGCGATGTGCTCGAACTGACGATGGCCGTGATGTTCGGCAAGACCACGCGCGCGAATCCCGACAAGCAGGCGCTCGTGGGCTTCTGGCGCGAACGCATTGCCGCGCTGCCGAAGACGTTGCGCCCGGCGATGAAGGGCGTCATGCACCGCGAGACTTCGGTGCCGCTGCTGGCGTCGATCCGCATTCCGGTGCTGATCATCAATGGCGAAGAAGACATGCCGCGTCCGCCCGCCTGGTCGGACGAGATGAAGCGCGAGCTGCCGAATTCGCGCCTGATGCGGCTCGCGAAGATCGGCCACAGCCCGACGCTCGAAGCGCCGGACGTGGTGCTGCCCGCGATCGTCGACTTCTTCACGACGCCGCGCGTCTGAAAGCGCGGGTCGGCGCGGTGCAGCGCCGTCGTTCGCAGCGCGCTCGCGATGCTCGTGCGCGGGCCGCACGGCCGACGGCGAGGCGGCAGCCGATTCAGGCCGTCATCACGCCGCCGATTTTTCGTTGCAAATATGAAGCGCTTCAAATAAACTTCACCGAGTTCTTTTCGCATCATGCGGATTGGGTTAGGTTAAATATGAAGCGCTTCATATTCACTCTCTTGCGATTTACCCGTTAATTCTGGAGTCTTTATGTCGTCACTACTCGAACGCCGGCCCGACGAGCAGGCCATTCCGTATGCGCTGCCGCAGGTTCCGTTCATGTCGCCGGACCTCGTGCACCTTGGCGTGCTCGATCAGTGGTTGAAGGACGACGCGCTGTGGGTGCCCACCACGGCGACGGTCTCGTTCAAGCCGCTGCTGCTCAGCGCGAGCCAGGGCTATTACGTGAATCTGCTGCGCGTGCGGCAATCGGGGGTGTTGTCGCGGCACCGGCATACCGGCCCGGTTCACGCGATCGTGCTGAAGGGGCGCTGGTACTACCTCGAACACGACTGGATCGCGGAGCAGGGTTCGTACGCGCACGAGCCGGCCGGCGAGACGCACACGCTGTACGTGCCGGAAGGTGTCGACGAGATGATCACGTGGTTCCACGTGACGGGCGGCTACACCTACGTGGACCCGCAGGGCGTGGCCGTGGGTTACGAGGATGTGTTCACGAAGATCGAGGCCGCGACGCGCCACTACGAAGCGTCGGGCCTCGGCGCCGACTATGTGAAGCAGTTCATCCGCTGATCGGCCGGCCTCGGCGCGGGCTCAGGCCTTTCGCGCCGCGCGCTTGCGTGACGGCGCCGGACGCGCCGGTGCCTTCCCGAGGCTTTCGCGCAGCACGATTTCGCAGGCAACGGTAGCCGGATCGTCGAATTTGCGCTGCTCGGCCATGCCGACGATACGGCGCGCCGCGAGTACGCCGATTTCCTTGGTGGGCACGCGGATGGTGGTGAGCGGCGGATTCATGAGCGCGGCGAGTTCGATGTCGTCCATGCCGGTGATCGAGAGATCTTCCGGCACACGCAGGCCGAGCACGCCGCATTCGTACATCGCGCCGATCGCTTGCAGGTCGGTATGGCAGATGAGCGCCGTGGGCCGCTGCGCCATGGCGGCGAGGCGGCGCACCGCGTCGCGGCCGCCTTCGAGCGAGAACGGTTCCTCGATCACGCAGTCTTCCGTGAGTTCGAAGCCCGCCTCGCGCATGGCGTCGGCCGTTCCGGCCACGCGTTGCACCGCGCGCGGATTGTTCGCGCGCGTGCCGCACACCACGGCGATGCGCTCGTGGCCGCGCGCGAGCACTTCGCGCGTCATGTCGTAGGTGGCTTGCCGGTTGTCGAAACCGATGCACTCGCCGTAACGCGATTCGCCGATCTGCCAGGTCAGCACGAGCGGGATGCGGCGCTGGCGCATGAGGTCGAACACGCGGTCTTCATGCGAGGTGCCGACCAGCACGACGCCGTCGACGCCGCGTTCGACCACCGCGCGCACCACGTCGTATTCGCGCTCCGGCTTGTATTCGTGGATCGCGAGCACGACCTGGTAATTGAGGCCCCAGAGCGTTTGCTGAAGCGTTTGCAGCGAGTCGACGAACGCCGGGTTGTACATCGTGGGATAGATCGCGCCGATCGTGTGCGTCTTGCGCGACGCGAGCGCGCGCGCCGCGCCGTTGCTCACATAGCCGAGCTGCTCGACCGCGCGCTTCACCAGGGCGAGCGTCTTGGGCTTGACCTGGTCGGGGACGGAGAGCGCACGCGACGCACTTCCCAGCGACACGCCGGCAAGTTTCGCGACGTCTTCGAGGGTCGGGCGGGGCGGATCGGATTTCGTCATGGAGTTCGGCGGCGCCAGCAAGGAAACAGTCGTTCACTATTGTGCCTTACGGGTAAACGTTCGTGTTGACAAACCTCAAACCGGACTCAATAATTGAAGCGCTTCAAATATGGATTGATCGAGCAATGTGCGAATAATCGCGCAGGAGAAACGAGGCGATTCAATTCATGCGAACAAAAAATGAAGCGATTCATATTCGACTTGAAATACATGCCGCGTGGGCCGCGAAGCCGGCGCGGCCGGACGAATGGAGGAGACGCATGAGACATCAGGATCGCGTGGTGCTGGTCACGGGCGCGCTGGGCGGCATCGGTTCGGCGATCGTCGAGCGCTATCTGGCGGAAGGCGCGCGCGTCGGGATCGTCGATCTCGACGCGGCGGCGGGCCGCGACCGGGCCGCCGGATGGACGCGTGCCGGCGGCCGCGTGCATTTCGCCGCCGCCGACGTCGGCCGCTACGACGACTGCGCGCGCGCACTGGCCGAAGTGTCCGCCGAACTCGGCGACGTCGACACGCTGGTGCTCAACGCCGGCATTTCGCCGAAGCACAACGGCGCGCCCAGACGCATCTACGAAATGAGCGAAACGGAATGGGCGCGCGTCGTCGACGTGAACCTGAACAGCGCATTTCATTTCAGCCGCGTCGCGTCGCCCTCGATGGTCGCGCGCGGATTTGGACGCATCGTGACCATGTCGTCGGTGGCGGGCCGGGCGTACCTCGATATCGTCGGCGCGCATTACAGCGCCACCAAGGGCGCGCTGATCGCCTTGACGCGCCACCTAGCGGGGGAGCTGGGGCCGCACGGCATCACCGTGAACGCGCTCGCGCCCGGGCGCATCGACACGCCTCTGCTGCGCACGGTTTCCGGCGATGCGAATGCGGCGGTGGTCGAGGCGACGCCGTTGCGCCGCCTCGGCACGCCCGACGAGGTGGCGTCGGTGAGCGCGTTTCTGACCTCGGCGGACGCGAGCTTCGTCACCGGCCAGGTGATCGACGTCGCGGGCGGCTGGTTGATGACCTGATGGCCTGTCCTGGGAGCGCACCATGTTGAGAACCGTCGGTTTCCCCGGCCAGTACACCCAGGGCCCGGGCGCGCTCGATGCGCTCGGCGAGCAGCTTGCGCGCGCCGGCTTCGCGCGCGCCGTGGTGCTGTGCGATGCGGCCGTCGGCGAGTCGCTGTGGCCGCGCGTCGACGCCTCGCTGCGTCGCGCCGGACTCGACGCGCATCGCGCGATGTTTCCGGGCGAATGCACGAAAGGCGCGATTGCGGATCTCGCGAACCGCGTGCGTGCGTTCGTGCCGGACGTCGTCGTCGGGCTGGGCGGCGGCAAAGCGATCGACTGCGCGAAAGGCGTGGCGATGGCGCTCGGCGCGCAGGTTGCCGTCTGCCCGACGATCGCCTCGAACGATGCCCCGACGAGCCGCCTGATCGTGCTCTACGACGACGATCATCGCGTGGTCGGCGTGGACTATCTGAGCCGCAATCCCGTGCTCGTGCTGGTCGATACCGACGTGATCGTGCGCGCGCCCGTGCGTTTTTTCGCGGCGGGCATCGGCGACGCGATCAGCAAGCGGTTCGAGGCGGCGCAATGCTGTGCGTCGGGCGGCCATAACTCGTTCGGCACGCCGCCGCTCGATACCGCGCTGCGCCTTACGAACATGGTGTACGACGTGCTGATGAGCGATGGCCGTGCGGCCTGCGCGGCCGTCGCCGCGGGACGGCTCGACGCGACGGTCGAACGCGTCGTCGAAGCGACCGTGCTGCTGAGCGGCGTCGGATTCGAAAGCGGCGGCTTGTCGCTCGCCCATGCGCTGATTCGCGGGCTCACGGCGATCCCGTCGATTTCGTCGATGCTGCATGGCGAGCTGGTCGCGTTCGGCACGCTCGTGCAGATGGAAGCCGAAGGACAAAACGATCAGGATATCGAAGCATTGATCGAATTGCTTGTGGCGGTGGCGCTGCCCGTGACGCTGCGCGAGCTGGGCCAGCGCGATGCGCTCACGCAGGCCGAGCGGGACACGATTGTCGACGCCACGCTGGCCGCCGCGTACAGCCGCCACATGACGCCGCCGCTGACGGCCGGGCGCCTTGCGCGCGCGCTGCACGACGCGGACCGGCGAGGCGAAGCGGCGCTGCGGCGACGCGCCGCCACCACGATTGCGCCGGTCGACGCGCCCGGCCTCGTATGACACTCACACGGAAGGAGACATCGATGGAAGCCAGAAACGTACCGCATGTGAGCGAACTGCTCGCGAATTCGCCGAAAAACTGGGGCAAATGGGGCCCCGAGGACGAGGTCGGCTCGCTGAACTACCTGACCGCCGCGCAGATCCTGAAGGGCATCGCAACGGTGCGTCAGGGCAAGACCTTCACGCTGCAGGTGCGCATGGGCGACCCGGACGGCGATCCGGTCTGGCCGGGCCGCCAGGGCGCGAAGCGGATGAGCGTGATGGATCGCGGCCACTACAACTGCGGCAAGGGGCCGGTTTTCCCGGGCTCGTATCAATACGCCGACGACGTGATGTTCATGTATCTGCAAGGCTCTACGCAGTACGACGCGCTCGGGCACGTCTGGTACGACGATCAGATCTGGAACGGCTACGACGCGGATACGACGATCGGCGGCCTCGCCAAAGCCAGCGTCTGCCCGATTGGCGAGCGCGGGGTGGTGGGGCGCGGCGTGCTGATCGACATCGCGCGCCATCGCGGCAAGGACGTGCTCGATCCGGGTGAGACTTTCACGCATCGCGATCTGCTCGACGCGGCGCAAGCGCAGGGCGTGACGATCGAGAAGCGCGATATTCTCGTGATCCGCACCGGCTGGATCGGCTCGTTCTACAAGCGCGACCGCGCGGAGTTCTACGCGAATTTCAAGGAGCCGGGCCTGACTTATAGCCCGGAACTCGTGCAGTGGTTTCAGGACATGGAGATTCCGAACCTCGTGACCGACACGATCGCGAACGAAGTGACGACCGATCCGGTCTCGGGCGTCGATCTGCCGCTGCACAATGCGCTGATGCGCAATCTGGGCATCGCGCTGACCGAGATCGCGCAACTCGACGCGCTCGCCGACGATTGCGCGCAGGACGGCCAGTACGCGTTCCTGTACACGGCGGCGCCGCTGAAGGTCGTGGGCGGCACGGGCGCGCCGGTTAATCCGATCGTGATCAAGTAGGCGCGCGTTCTTGCGTTGCGTGTGTTTGCGCGGCCTGCACGGGCTGCGCGATGCCGTTCATGGTGCTGCGCCGCTTTCTTCCCGCTCCGCCCGCACCACCTCCATCAACGCCCGCAACCCCGCGGGAATATGCCGGTTGCCCGGAAAGTACAGAAACAACCCAGGTATCGCCGGACACCAGTCTTCGAGCACGGCCACGAGCCGCTTGCGCGCCAGCGCGTCGCGCGCGTAAGGCTCCGGCACGTAAGCGATGCCGAGCCCGTCGAGCGCGGCTTCCACCATCAGCGTGTTGCTGTCGAGCGTGAGCGCGCCGGGCGGATCGATCGCGACCGCCTCGCCATGTCGCGCGAATTCCCAGCGATAACGCCGCCCGCCCGGCAGCCGCTGGCGGATGCAGCGATGCGCCTGCAAATCGCCGGGCAGCGCCGGACGCCCATGCTTGCGCAGATAGCGCGGCGAGGCCACGGCGAGAAAGCGCAGATCGTCGCTGATGCGCACGGCGATCATGTCCTTGTGCACGGCCTCGCCGAGCCGCACGCCCGCATCGAAACCCTCCGCGACGATATCGACGAAACGTCCCTCGGACACCAGATCCAGCTCCATCTGCGGATACTGCGCGAGAAAGCGCGGCACGACGGTTTGCAGCAGATGGCGGATCGCGCCGTCGCTGCCGTTGATGCGCAGCGAGCCGCGCAGCGCCTCGTCGTCGCGCGCCACGTCGTCGAGCGCGTGATCGAGTTCGCTGAGCACGGGCCGCAGGCGGCCGAGCAGCCGCTCGCCCGCTTCGGTCAGCGAGACGCTGCGCGTGGTCCGGTGCAGCAATCGCACGGACAGCGTGTTTTCGAGCCCGCGCATCGCGTGGCTCAGCGCCGAGCGCGACACACCGAGTTCGCCCGCCGCCTGCACGAAACTGCGCCGCGCGGCGACCGTCATGAACGCCTGGAGATCGGCGAGCGTCGGCTTGCCCGGCGGTTTGCTGGTCGCTTTGCTGGTGGACTTGCGCATTGGTGAATTTTCCTCAACACGAGATGCCGATTGGCGGGGCTTCTGCGACGAATCATACCGCTCTAGCATGAAGCCAACATTCATCGACGGAGCGCAACATGACGAAGAACTGGCTGATTACCGGCGCGTCGAGCGGCCTTGGGCGGGGCATGACGGAGCGTCTGCTGGCGCGCGGCGACGCCGTGGTCGCGACGCTGCGCAAGCCCGGCGCACTCGACGATCTGCGCGAGCGATATGGTGAGCGTCTGCACGTTGTCGAACTCGATCTGACGCGACTCGACACGCTGCGCACCGCCGTGGCGCACGCGTTCGCGGCGCTGCCGCGCATCGACGTGGTGGTGAGCAACGCGGGTTACGGCCTGTTCGGCGCGGCGGAGGAACTCGACGACGCACGCATCGAGCAGCAGATCGCGACCAATCTGACCGGCTCGATGCAGTTGATTCGCGCGGCCGTCCCGCGTCTGCGCGAGCAGGGCGGCGGGCGCATCGTGCAGGTGTCGTCGGAGGGCGGTCGCATCGCCTATCCGGCGTTCAGCGCGTATCACGCGACCAAGTGGGGCATCGAGGGTTTCGTCGAAGCGGTCGCGCAGGAAGTGGCGCCGTTCGGTATCGACTTCGTGATCGTGGAGCCGGGCGCGACGCGCACGAATTTCGGCGCGGGCCTCGATCGCACGCAGCCGATGCGCGTCTACGACGCCACGCCGGTGGGCGAGATTCGCCGCGCGCTCGACGCGGGCTATTTCGAATTCGCCGATGCGGCGAAGACCGTCGACGCCATGATCGCGACGATCGACAGCGCGTCGCCGCCTTTGCGTCTCGCGCTCGGGCGCTCGGCGTACGAATCGATTCGCGCGTCGCTGATCCGGCAGGTCGAGGCGCTGGAAGCGCAGAAGGACATCGCGCTATCGGTGATGGAGAAAGCGTGAACGGCGAGCGTTGGCGCTCGCCGTTCATTTGACGTTGATACGCTTGCGCGTGGATGCGCCCGCTTACTTGAGCAGATCGCGGATCGCTTCGCCCACGCCGGTCGCCGATTGCGGATTCTGGCCGGTCACGAGCTTGCCGTCGACGGCCACCGTGCGCGTCCATTCCGCGCCCGGCTGCATCTGCGCGCCGCGCTGCGCGAGCGTGCTGGAAAGCAGGAACGGCACGACCTGCGTGAGGCCGACGGCTTCTTCCTCGGCATCGGTGAACGCGGCGACCTTGCGGCCCGCGACGAGATAGCGGCCGTCGCTGAGCGTCACGTTGACCAGCGCGGCGGGACCGTGGCAGACCGCGCCCACCACGCCGCCCGCTTCCCACACGGCGCGCGTTTTATCGTTGACGGCCGCGCTGGTCGGGAAGTCCCACATCGCGCCGTGGCCGCCCGCGAAAAAGATCGCGGAAAGCGTGCTCGGGTCGACATCGGCGAGCGCTTTCGACTGCGCGATCGCGGCGCGAAAACGGGCGTCGTTCCAGTAGCGCGCGTTCACGGGATCGTCGAGATCGAGGCCGTCGACGGGCGGCTCGCTGCCCTGGATCGAGGCGAATTCGACCGGAATCCCGGCGGCTTCGAGCACGGCGAGCGGATGCGTCACTTCCGACAGATAAAAGCCCGTGGGATCTCCACCTTCGCCCTTGCTGCCGTGGCTGGTCATGACGATAAGAACCGGTTTCATGTCGATGCTCTAAAGAATGTGAGTGTGGGGAAAATCAGGCCGTGACGTCGTGCGCGGCTTCGTTGGCGCTGTCGTGCGCGGCGTCGCCCGTGTAATGCGGATAGTCGGTGTAGCCGTGCGCGTCGCCGCCGTAGTAGGTGCTTGCATCGACCTTCGCGATGGCCCAGCCGTGGCGGAAGCGCTCGACCAGATCCGGATTCGCGATATACGGCGCGCCGAACGCGGCGAGGTCGATCGTGCCGCTGGCAAGCAGCGCGCTGGCCTTCTGGAAATCGAGGCCGCCCGCGAGGATCAGCGTGGCGCCGCTTGTGCCGCTCGCTTCGCTGCGGTACGTCGCGCGGAAGCGTTCGAGAAAACCGGCGGGCATGGCGGGCGCGCCGCGGCTGGCCTGATCCATGATGTGCACGTAGGCGATGCCGCGCGCGCCGAGTTCGCGGGCGAGATAGAGGAAGGTGTCCGCTTCGCCGTCGAAGTCGCCGAGTTCGTGCAGTCGGCCAAACGGCGAGAGCCGGATGCCGACGCGCTCGCGCCCGATGCGCGCAATGCAGGCGTCCACCACGGCGAGCGCGAAGCGCGCACGGTTTTCCACCGTGTCGCCGCCGTAGGCGTCCGTGCGGTCGTTGACCGCGCCGTTGATGAACTGCTCGACCAGATAGCCGTTCGCGCCGTGAATTTCGACGCCGTCGAAACCGGCGTCCACGGCATTCTGCGCGGCGTTCGCGAAGTCCTCGATCACGCGCGCGATTTCGTCGAGCGTGAGCGCGTGCGGCTTGCTCGCGGTTACGAAGGCGGGCTGGCCGTGCTCGTCGTAACCGAACGCGGAACTCTTCGCGGCCTGCGCGGTGGTCGAACTGACCGGCGCCGCGCCGCCCGGTTGCAGCGAGACGTGGCTCATGCGGCCCACGTGCCAGATCTGCGTGAAGATCGTGCCGCCGAGGTCGTGCACCGCATCGGTCACGTCGCGCCACGCGGCCACCTGCGTGTCGTTCCAGATGCCGGGGCAATCGACGAAACCATTGCCTTCGGGGCTGATCGGCGTGCCTTCCGTGACGATCAGGCCCGCGCTCGCGCGCTGCGCGTAGTAGCGCACGGTGGCGGCGTTGGGCACGTTGCCGGGCGCGCGGGCGCGCGTCATCGGCGCCATCACCACGCGGTTGCGGAGCGGGCGGCCCGCGAGATCGTAGGCATCGAAAAGTGTCGTCATGGTGCTGGCTGTCCTTGGCTGCGGCGTGCGCGCGTCTTCGAAACAACCATTGTGAGCGCCGTGGATTCCTTTTCCTAGCTGGTGCAATGGAATATCATTTGTGAACTAAATTCTGGAATCAAACGTTCACATGGACAGTCGAAGCGGCGAAATGCGGGTGTTCACGCGCGTGGTCGAAACCGGCAGTTTTTCGGCGGCGGGCAAGACGCTGGAGCTCACGCCTTCGGCGGTCAGCAAGGTGATCAGCCGCCTCGAAGAACGGCTCGGCGTGCTGCTGTTTCAGCGCTCCACGCGGCATCTCGCGGTGACCAACGAAGGGCGGCTGTTCTACGACAGCTGCGTGCGCATTCTCGACGACATCGACGAAGCCGAGCACGGCATCGCCGAGGGCATCACGGCGCCGCACGGCGCGCTGCGCATCAACGTGTCGATTCCGATGGGCACGCATTACATCGTGCCGCTGATGCCGCTGTTTACCGCGCGCTATCCCGGCATTCGCGTCGATCTCTCGTTGACGGACGCGGTGGTGGATCTGCAACGCGAACGCGTCGACGTGGCCGTGCGCACGGGGCCGTTGTCGGATGCGAATTTTCATGCGCGCAAGCTCGGGTCGACGGGACGCGCGGTGGTGGCCGCGCCGCGTTATCTCGAAGCGCACGGCGTACCGCAAGCGCCCGAAGATCTCGCGGGCCATCGCTGTTTCAACTTCAACTTTCGCCGCGCGATGGACGAATGGCCGTTTCGCATCGACGGGCGCGTGTTTCACTTTCCCGTGCGCGGCGACATCCTCACGAACAACGGCGCGACGATGCGCCAGATGACGCTCGAAGGTCTCGGCATCAGCCGTCTGGGCCTCTTTCATATCAAGGACGATCTCGCGTCGGGACGCCTCGTCGAACTCCTGCCCGACTACAACCCGGGCGACATCGAGGACATCCACGTGATCTTCAGCAATCAGCGTCATATGACGGCGCGCGTGCGCGTGTTCATCGACTTCCTCGTGGAGACGCTGAGTCCCAGACTGGAAGCTTGAGTTGCAGGCGTGAAGCACCGCGTGCTACCGTGCACGTTCGTGAAATTACAAGAAAATTCGTGCAAATCATGCTGACGAGTCAACGCAAGAAAGCGATTCTCGATGCACTCGAACGCGACGGCCAGGTGCTGGCGGGCGCGCTGAGCGTGGAGTTCGGCGTGTCCGAGGACACGGTGCGGCGCGACCTGCGCGAACTGGCCGCCGAAGGGCGCTTGCAGCGCGTGCATGGCGGCGCGTTGCCCGCTTCGCCGGCCGTTGCGCCGCTCGCGCAGCGTCAGGATATGGATGTGGCCGCGAAGCAGCGCGTCGCGCGCAAGGCCGCCGCGATGATCGAGCCGGGGCAGGTCGTGATCGTCGATGGCGGGACCACGTCGGCGCTGCTGGTGCAGTGCCTCGCGCCCGATCTGCAGGCGACCGTGGTCACGCACAGTCCGAGCGTGGCCGTGGCGCTGGCGGCGCATCCGTCGATCGACGTCGTGCTGATCGGCGGCAAGCTCTACAAGCATTCGCTCGTGGCAGTGGGCGCGGCGGCCGTCGAGGCCATGTCGCACATACACGCCGATCTCTACTTCATGGGCGTGACGGGCGTGCATGCGAAGGCGGGGCTGAGCACCGGCGACTTCGAAGAGGCCTACGTCAAGCGCGCGCTGGCGCAGCGCGCGGCGGAAACGGTCGTGCTGGCGTGCGCGTCGAAGCTCAACACGGCGTCGCCGTATCGCATCGGCGAACTCGATCTGGCGCAGACGCTCATCGTCGACGCGGGCGCGGATGCGCGGCTCGTGAAGCCGATCGAAAAGGCGGGCTTGACGGTGGTGAAGGCGTAACGTGTGTTTCGAGCCTGAAAACAGGCTCGAAACGTTCTATCAGGATGCCGAAGTAAATTGGAGTGACGGCCGAACGTCGTAAAGTCATCCTGATTATTTGGCGCGAATTCAACGCCAGTCGAATAACCCTTCGTGTTGCGAAATAAGCGAGAAAATCACCGGTTTCACACCGGCAATGGGCATTTAATTACAAATACTTTACATATTTCGCTTTTACACGCCGAAATCCTTTTAATGCACCAATATGTGGCGTTTTAAAGCCATCGCACCAGTTTGATTCATTTCGCTTAAATTGAAATACAAAAGAAATGTTCATTCTGCTATTTGTAAGATATCGCATTTCCTGCATTTAAATTTAAAGCGGGTCAATATCCAGGACGCGCTCCGGGCGGGATTTGTGGCGATTTAGAGTGATTTTTCTAATTTCGGTAATCTCCCATCAAAAAAAGTTTACTGAGCTTTTTTTTACTTGCTATCGTTCAGTCCGCCACACGCGTTACTGAACTTCGACACACGTTTGTCACCGCGCCATGCGTGAGGATGCTGTCGAAGCGCCGGAAATGACGCGATGCCGCAGACCGCTTCCGTGCCAGCGCATGAATCGGGTTTCCCACAACGGATCCCGATGCCATGCATGCCATTCGGACTGCGAAAGAAACACCTGACTTGATGCAACGCCCGCGCCGGATCGGCGCCGGCGTTGCTGCACAGCGGAAAGTGGGCGCAAGACGCCCGAGGGAGCGAAGGTGGTGATGAAAGGGGAAGTCGGTTTGCAATCGGCGGGCGCCGCGCTGCAACGGCCCGCGCGGCCTCGCGAGTTCGGCCGCAAGCAGCAGAACCCGGTGCGCCGTTTTGGCGGCATCGCGATCGTCCTGTTGCTGCACATCGTGCTGATCTACGCGTTGATCAACGGTCTTGCGACCAAGGTCGTGCAGGTCATTCAGCATCCCATCGAAACGAAGATCATCGAGCCGGTGAAGCCGCCGCCTCCGCCGCCGCTGCCGACCGTGCAGCTGCCGCCGCCGAAGTTCACGCCGCCGCCGCCGCCGTTCGTGCCGCCGCCCGAGGTGCCGGTGCAGGCGCCGCCGCAGGCCACCATCACGCACGCGGCCACGCCGGTGCAGAGCGCGCCCGTGACGGCGCCGCCCGCGCCGCCGGCTCCGGTAACGGCGCCGGCCAAGCCGGTGAGCCACGAGGTGGGCGTGGTGTGCCCGAACTCGGACCAGATCCGTTCGTCGATCAAGTATCCGCAGGAAGCGCAGGAAAACAACGTGACGGGCGATGTGCTGATCGAGTTCGTCGTCGACGCGCAAGGCCATATCACGAACGAGCGCGTGGCGAAGTCCGCCGACGACGACAGCCTCGATCGTGCGGCATTCAACGCGGTGAAGCAGTTCAATTGCATTTCGCAGGGGCAGCCGGTCCGCGTGCAGGTGCCGTTCTCGTTCAACCTCAACTGAGGCGCGGGCGGCAGCATTCGGGTGGCGATTCATTAGTCACGATTCACAAGTTCAACGATTGAACTGGAGCAGGCATGAAGAAGCGTTCTTTCGCCGCACTGGCGGCCAGCATGTTGTTCGCCGTAGCCACGGTCGACACCTTTGTTGCACCTACGCTCGCCAATGCGCAAGCAAGCGACACGAGCGCCACGGCTTCGGCCGGCGCAACCGCAAGCGCGCCGGCCACGGCCGCCACGGCGCCCGCGCCGGTCCCGGCAGCGGACCAGCCGCCGCCGCCGCCCGCCACGTCCGAGACCGTGAGCAACCCGTATGGCCTCGGCGCGCTGTGGAAGAACGGCGACTTCGTCGCGCGCTTCGTGCTGCTGCTGCTCGTGATCATGTCGATGGGCAGCTGGTACATCATGATCACCAAGTTCATCGAGCAGGCTCGTGCGAACCGCCGCGCGAAGGTCGCCGACGACCAGCTCTGGAACGCGCCCACGCTCGCCGACGGCGCGAAGCAGCTCGAAGAAACCTCGCCGTTCCGCTTCATCGCCGAAACGGCCATCGAAGCGGGCGAGCATCACGACGAAGCGCTGCTCGAAGCGGTCGACCGCAACACGTGGATCGACGTCTCGGTCGAGCGCGCCATCACCAACGTCTCGAACCGCCTGCAGGACGGCCTCGCCTTCCTCGGCACGGTCGGCTCCACGGCGCCGTTCGTCGGCCTGTTCGGCACGGTCTGGGGCATCTATCACGCGCTGACCGCCATCGGCATCGCGGGCCAGGCGTCGATCGACAAGGTCGCGGGTCCGGTGGGCGAAGCGCTGATCATGACGGCCATCGGCCTCGCGGTCGCGGTGCCGGCAGTGCTCGGCTACAACTTCCTCGTGCGTCGTAACAAGGCCGTGATGGAGCGCGTGCGCGCCTTCGGCGCCCAGTTGCACGCAGTCCTGCTCGCCGGCGGCAAGCGTGGCGCGCGCGCCGCGTCGCGCGCCGTCGCGATGGCCGAATAATCCCGTCGAACGAGGTACGCCATGGCCATGAGCGTGGGGCAGGAGGACGGCGACGACGAAGTCATCTCCGCCATCAATACGACGCCGCTCGTCGACGTGATGCTGGTCTTGCTGATCATCTTCCTGATCACGATTCCGGTGGTGACGCATACCGTGCCTGTGCAGCTGCCCAAGCAAACGGTGCAGCCGCTGCAGACCACGCCGAAGAGCGTCGAGATCGCCATCAATCGCGACGGCAACTTCTTCTGGAACGAGTCGCTCGTCGACGCGCCCACGCTGCTCGAACGCCTGAAAACGGCCTCGCAGCAGACGCCGCAGCCGGAAGTGCACGTGCGCGGCGATCAGGGCACGCGTTACGAGTTCATCGGCCGGGTGCTCACGTCGTGCGAGCGCGCGGGTATCGCGAAGGTGTCGTTCATCACGGAGCCGCCCGCACGCGGCGGTTGAGCGCGATGAGCGGGTTCCATCCGCCGGTTTGAGGGCGGGGGTTTCATTGAGCAGGGGAAAGTCATGGGTATGAACGTGGGGTCGGGCGGTGGCGGCGGCGAGCCGGAAGTGATGGTGGACATCAACACCACGCCGCTCATCGACGTGATGCTGGTGCTGCTGATCATGCTGATCATCACCATTCCGATCCAGATGCATTCGATCAAGATGAATCTGCCGGTGGGCAATCCGCCGCCGCCCGCCACGCAGCCGCAGATCGTGCAGATCGACATCGACTTCGACGGCACCACGACGTGGAACGGCCAGGCCGTGCCCACCGAGGCGGACCTCGAATCGCGGCTCGCGCAGGCGGCCGCGCAGCCCGATCAGCCGGAGATTCACGTGCGGCCGAACCGGCTCGTGCCGTATCGCGACGTGGCGGCCGTGATGGCCGCGGCGCAGCGCGAAGGCGCGACGAAGATCGGCCTGATCGGCAACGAACAGTACATGCAGTGAGGAACGACGTGGCGCGTATTTCCCGACGATTCAGACAGGCCGTGCTGGCCGCCGCGCTGGGCGGCGCCGGCGTGTTCGGCGCGGCGCCGTTCGCGATGCAGGCCGCGCAGGCGGCGCCGACCTTGCGTCCCGAAGTGGCGAAGCCGCTCAACGACGCGCAGACGCTCTATCGCGCGCACCGCTACAGCGAGGCGCTCGCGAAGATCGCGCAGGCGGCCGCCGTGCCCAGCCGCACCGACTACGAGACCTTGATGGTCGAAGAGATGCGCGGCGCGGCAGCGGCGGCGGCGGGCGACAACGCCACCGCCGAGCGTGCGTACGAAACGCTGCTCGCGGGCGGCCAGGTGAAGGGCGAGGACGAGCAGCGCACGGCGGCCGCGCTCGCCGGGCTGTATTTCCAGCAGAAGGATTACGCGAAGGCGATCCGCACCGCGCAGCGCTATCAGAAGGCGGGCGGCACCGATCCGCAGATGCAGACGCTGCTGATCGAGGCGTATTACCTCTCGGGCGACAACGCGGGCGCGCTCGCGTTGCTGCGTTCGAGCGTCGATGCGCAGGTGCGCGCCGGTCACGCGCCCGAAGAAGCGCAGTTGCAGCTGCTCGGCACCGTCGCGCAGAAGGCCAACGATCAGGCGGCTTATCGCGGCGCGCTCGAAAAGCTCGTGGCGTATCACCCGAAACCCGCTTACTGGGACGACCTGATTCACGCCATCCGCGCGAAGCCCGGTTATCTCTCCGCGCTCGATGTCGACGTGTACCGGCTGCGTCGCGCCGCCGGTTCGTTGTCGGGCGCGAACGACTACATGGAATTCACGCAGCTCGCGATCATGGCCGGGTCGACGGCGGAAGGCAAGCAGGTCGTCGATCAGGGCTTCACGAGCGGCGTGCTCGGCCACGACGCGCAGGCGGACCGCGAGCGTCGGCTGCAGGCGCTCGCCGCCAAACGTGCGAGCGCGCCCGCCGATCCGCAGAATCCGCTTTCGCCGTTCGATCTGGGCTTCAATCAGGTGTTCGCGGGGCAGCAGCAGGCCGGTTTCTCGGCGATGGACGCGGCGCTCGCCAAGGGCGTCGATCATCCGGATATGGCGCGTCTGCGGCTTGGCGAGGCGTACTACTTCGCGGGCCAGAAGGCGCGCGCGGTAACGGCCTTCAAGGCGGTCAAGGGCAATGACGGTTCAGCCGATCTCGCCCAGCTCTGGCTGCCGATTGCGGCGAAGTAATCGCGATAGCGGCGCGGTGAGGTAATCGCGCTGTTATCTCGTTGTTATATCGTCGTTATGACGATGTAATTGCATCACCGTAATTGGGCGCGATCCGCACCAATTGCAGGCGTTTTACGCAGTACGTTTCTCTCGTTGTGCGTTCAAACCGTTCGAAATAAAAAGCGGCTCGTTTTTTGGGGCGAGCCGATGGAGGTGTCGCGCCATAAAAAGAGGTTCGATCTAATCAAACAAATTTTGACGCGTTATTTTGTCTTGCTATG
The DNA here is from genome assembly GCF_046535315.1 of Paraburkholderia sp. SIMBA_027. NCBI lineage: Bacteria > Pseudomonadati > Pseudomonadota > Betaproteobacteria > Burkholderiales > Burkholderiaceae > Paraburkholderia > Paraburkholderia sp. SIMBA_027. The sequence goes on along the minus strand of NZ_JAWRWY010000001.1, from coordinate 534,721 downwards.
GTTTCGCCACTTGACGAGAAGGCATACGTTGCAGCAACCACCGGCCGCCGCATTCGCGCCCTGCGTCAGCGCCTCAGGCGCACGTTGCAGGAGACCGCGGAGCTGGCGGGAATATCCAAGCCTTATCTCTCGCAGGTGGAACGCGGGCGCGCCACGCCGTCATTGCGCTCGTTGATCGGCATCGCGCGGGCGCTGGGCGTCACCTTGCAGTACTTCATCGAAACACCGGCGGAAGAGCAGGTCGTGCGCCGCGCCGAGCGCCTGAAGTTTTTTGGTTTCACCGGGTCGGCGAATCAGTATGGCCGGCTGACGTCGACGGGCGGCGACCGCAAGCTCGACGCGCAGCTCGTGAAGATGCCGGCCGGCGCACAACGTTTCGACGTCGTTGCGCAGGCAACGGAAGAGTTCCTGTATGTCATGAGCGGCGAAGTGTCGCTTACGCTGGAAGATACGACGTTCGTGCTGCGCGCGGGCGACACCGCACATTTCGAATCGGCGGTGCCGCACGCGTGGGCCAATCCCTCGGATACGGAAAGCGTATTCGTCTGGGTGGGGACGCCGAAGCTGATTTGAGAAACGCCGTTGCAACAGAAAAAAGCGCTTCACGGCAATACAGAAATATTAGTAGTCCAAATGTAATGTGAAGACTTCACCCGCGCGGCGCGCAAGCATAAACAGGGGTTGCCGCGCGGGACAGAAGGCGTCCGCAAAGAAAGACGTAGTGCTGTGATTGCGTGGCGCACATGCTTTGAAAGCCGTTAGCAGTCCGATTTCAAAAGGGGTTTGGGTGAATCGCCGCGCCGGATGCAACCGCGCCGTCGGGGCGATTCGCACAATGGGCGCGACGCGACAGCGTCGTCAATCGACGGCGAGGTTCACAAGACCTCGCCCCGCGTGACGCAAGTGGGCGTGACTGACGAGTGAGAAGGGGAAAAAGTGAAACAGAGGGTTTTGGCGCTAGCCATCAAAAGGATAATCTGGGCTGAAGTCGCACTATCGGCGGCCATTGCGGCGCCGGCATTCGCACAAAGCCAGCCTGCCGCCACGAGCGGCGCGACCGCCGCCGCGGCGGCCACGGGTGCGTCCGACGCTGCGGCGTCGACGGCGCCCTCGGCTTCGTCGTCGACGACGACCAAGGCGAACGGCGACAACGTCGCGCAGCTCAAGAAGTTCGAGGTGACCGGCTCGCTGATCCGCCAGTCCGACAAGACCGGCTATCAGGCGGTGCAGACGATCACGCCGCAGCAGATCCAGAATTCGGGCGCGACGAGCGTCTCGGACTACATGCGCACGATCTCGGCGAACTCCGCGAACAGCTGGGGCGAGTCGAACGACGACAGCTTCGCGGCCGGCGGCGCCGGTATCGCACTGCGCGGCCTGAGCGAGAAGTACACGCTCGTGCTCGTGGACGGTCAGCGTGTCGCGCCGTACGGCTTCGCCGTGAACGGCACCGACACCTTCTTCGACCTTAACGCCATTCCCCTGAACGCCGTCGACCGCATCGAAGTGGTCAAGACCGGCGCCGTGTCGCAATACGGTTCGGACGCTATCGCGGGCGTCGTGAACATCATCACGAAGCACGACTTCCAGGGCCTGCAACTGGACGGCAGCTACGGCGGCGCCACGCAAGGCGGCGCGGGCACGACCAAGTTCGGCATTCTCGGCGGCTTCGGCAATCTCACGAGCGACCGCTTCAACGTGACCGCTACGGCGAGCTACTACAAGTCGAATGGCTTCACGCTCGCCGACCGCGACACCACCGAAAACCAGGACTTCAGCAACAAGGGCTTCGGCGGCTCGGTCCTCTCGCCGTCGTACTGGCTGAACCCGACCTCGGGCCTCGCGGAAGCCGTCGGTCCCTGCGGCGGCGTGGTCCAGCCGTACGGCAGCAACATCATCGCGTCGAACACGGGCGCGGCCTCGGGCGGCACGGTGTGCGGGCGCAACACGGCCGAATCGGGCTCGATCGATCCGTGGACCGAGCGCTGGAACGCCAAGGTTCACGCGGACTTCAAGGTCAACGACAACACCACGGCCTGGGCCGACCTCTGGGAAAGCAACATCAAGACGGTCACCAACGACTTCACGTCGTACCTCGGCAACAAGACGGTCTACGACCCGGCCACCGGCACGCTCTCCGCATGGCAGGCCGTGGTGCCGGCCAGCAACAAGTACAACCCGTACGGCACCGACGCGACGATCTTCACGTGGCTGCCGAACACGGTCTCCGATACCACCGAAGCGAACTTCTACCGCGCGGCGATGGGTATCAAGGGCAACTTCTCGGTCTCGAAGGAAGACTGGGATTGGGCGTTGTCGTACGGCCACTCGCAGAGCACGGTCACGAACACCACGACGGGCCAGTTGAGCGTGGCGGGCGTGGAGAACATGCTCGCGAACGGCACCTACGACTTCGCGAATCCGTCGGCGACGCCTAACGGCCTGAACGGCGTGTTCACCGACACCAACAACATCGCGGTGTCGAAGCTCGACGTGGTGGACGCCACGCTGTCCACGCCGAACCTGTTCCACATCCCGACCGGCGACGTGGGTCTCGGCCTCGGCAGCCAGTTCACGCACCAGAGCGAGCGTATCAACCAGGGCGCGAACACGATGGACGGCTCGGTGCTGAGCCCGGCGCTGCAGACCGTCGACGGCGAGCGCAACGTCGCGGCCGTGTACTACCAGGTCGACGTGCCGCTCTGGCAGCACATCCTGACCTTCAGCCAGTCGGGCCGCTACGACCATTACAGCGACTTCGGCGGCGCGTTCTCGCCGCGCTTCGCACTGCGCTTCCAGCCGATCCAGCAGTTCACGATGTACGGTTCGTACAACCGCGGCTTCCGTGCGCCGAGCTTCGTCGAGAACACCAACTCGACCAGCACGGGCATCTCGCCGGTCGGTCCGAATGGCGCGGATGAAACCGTCGTCACGACCGGCAACACGAAGCTGCAGCCGGAACGCACGAAGAACTACAACATCGGCTTCCAGCTCTCGCCGGCCCGCGGCACCGATGTGGGCTTCGACTTCTACAAGATTCACGTGGATAACGCGATCGGCGCGGTGGTCGACCCGAGCAAGACGGTCTACAACTCGGACGGCTCGATTGCCTACATGGTCGAGCCGTACCAGAACCTCGGTTCGTTCGACACGTCGGGCTTCGAAACCACCTTCAGCCAGTCGATCAACACGCAGATCGGCCGCTTCACGCTGTCGGCGGACTGGGCCTACGTCTGGCACTTCAAGATGGACGGCATCGGCGGCAGCACGGGCACGATCGACGGCGCAGGCAACGACTCGACGCTCGCGCAGCCGTTCGGCGGCTCGTTCCCGCGCTGGAAGGGCACCACGGATCTGTCGTGGAACTGGCACAAGTGGAATGCGACGCTCGACTGGCAGTACGTCGGCCCGTATTCGGATGCGCTGGGCTACAACTACTCGACGGGCTCGTACAGCCAGTTCAACCTGAACGTCGCGTACTCGGGCTTCAAGCACTGGACCATCTACGGCGGCATCAACAACATCTTCAACAAGGCGCCGCCGTACGATCCGCTCTGGCTCGGTTCGATCGACCAGACCGGTTACGACCAGTCGCTGTACAACTACGTGGGCCGTTACCTGCAGATCGGCGCAACGTACAAGTTCTAAACGCAGTGGGCTAGCAGCAAGGGCCGGGCAACCGGCCCTGTCCTCACGAAGGACGCATCAAGGCCGCGGCGCGCGCATCACCTGCGCGCGCCGCGTGCCGCAACGCAAACCATGCGGACAGAAAGACCGAAGATGAGACTGACGAAGTGTGCGCGCGTCGTGGCGGCAGCCCGCGCAGCGCTTGCAGCATGCACGCTGGGGGCGGCGTTCGCCGGCGCCGCGCAGGCGGCCACGGCCATCGCGCAGTACGACTCGCCCAAATACCCGGCCAACTTCACGCATTTCGATTACGCCGATCCCGACGCGCCCACCGACGGCACGCTGAGCTTCCAGAATTTCGATCAGGCGCAGAGCTACGACTCGCTCAATCCCTTTCTCGTGCGCGGCTCGCCCGCACCGGACATCAAGAACTTGATGTTCGACACGCTGATGCAGCGCAGCTGGGACGAACTCGCCTCCGAGTATCCGCTGATCGCGCAGAGCGTGGACGTCGCGCCCGACCTCACGTCGGCGACCTTCCATATCGACCCGCGCGCGCGCTTCTCGAACGGCGACCCGATCACGGCCGCCGACGTCAAGTATTCGTTCGACACGCTCACGAGCCCGCAGGCCTCGCCGCTGTTCAACGCGCAGTTCGAAGTGATTCGCGACGTCGTGGTGATCGACCCGCATACGGTGCGCTTCGATTTCCGCCGCGCCGAACGCGACGCGCCGCTGATCGCGGGCGATCTGCCGGTGTTCTCGCCGAAGTGGGCGAAGAAGGCCGACGGCACGACCATCGCGTTCAACCAGCTCTCGAACGTGCCGCCGATCGCGAGCGGCGCGTATCTGATCGAGTCGCGCAAGAACGACAAGCAGATCATCTACCGCCGCAATCCCGACTACTGGGCCGCCGATCTGCCGACGCGGCGCGGCATGTACCGCTTCCAGCGCATCGTCTTCAATCTGTATCTCGACCTGTATACGCAGCTCGAAGCGTTCAAGGCCGGCGACGCCGACGTGCACGTGGAGTACAGCGCCACGCAATGGGCGCGCAAATACGTGGGCAAGAATTTCCGCAACGGCATGCTCGAAAAACGCGATTTCGCGACGAGTCCCGCGCAGTTCCAGGGCATGCTGATCAACACGCGCAAGGACCGCTTCAAGGACGTGCGCGTGCGTCATGCGCTTTCGCTCGCGTTCGATTACGACTGGATGAACCGCATGATGTTCTACGGTCAGTACACGCGCCTGAAGAGCTATTTCGACGTGAGTCCGTTCGCGGCCACGGGCCTGCCGTCGCCGCAGGAACTCGCGCTGCTGGACCCGTATCGCGCGAGTCTGCCGCCCGAGGTGTTCGGCCCGATGATGCAGTTGCCGAACACGCTGCCGCCCAATTCGCTGCGCGGCAATCTGCGCGAGGCGCGCGATCTGCTCGCGCAGGCGGGCTGGCACTATCGCGACGGCGCGCTGCGCAACGCGGCCGGCGAGCCCATGACCGTCGAGATCATCGACGACGAGCCGGGCATGGACCGTCTGATCCTGCCGTACACGCAGGCGCTCGGCATGCTCGGCATCCAGGCGCATCTGCGCGAGATCGACAGCGCGCTGTATCAGAAGCGTATCGACAATTTCGATTACGACATGACCACCTACATCTACGCGCCCACCACGATTCCGGGCGCGGAACTGGTGCGCCGCTTCGGCAGCGCGGCGGCCAGCCAGGTGGGATCGGAAAACTATCCGGGCGTGCGCATGAAAGTGGTCGACAAACTCATCGACGCCGTGCAGAAAGCCAACACGCTCGCCGATCTGGAAACGGCCACGCATGCGCTCGACCGCGTGCTGATGAACGAATACTTCCTCGTGCCCGAATACTACGCGCCGAACGAGCGCATCGCCTTCAAGACCACGATCGGCCGGCCGGCCATTTCGCCGCTGACCTACGTGCCGGAAGAGTGGACCATCGACTACTGGTACCGCAAACCCGGCGCGCCCGATCCCGCGCGCGCGGGCGGCGCTTCGTCCACCCACACCGCCGCCGTGCAGTAAGGAGCCGCATGTACGCCTATATTCTCAGACGTCTTTTGCTGATGGTGCCGACGCTCATCGGCGTGGTCACGGTCACGTTCATCGTCACGCAGTTCGTGCCGGGCGGTCCGGTCGAACAGGTGCTCACGCAGTTGCGTCACGGCAGCGGCGCGCGCGGCGGCGAAGTGGGCGCGGGCGGCGGCGGGTATCACGGCAGCCAGGGCGTGGACCCGCAGCAGATCGAGCAGATCAAGAAGCAGTTCGGCTTCGATAAACCGCCGCTCACGCGCTACGTGATGATGCTCAAGGACTACGCCACCTTCGATCTCGGCCAGTCGTACTATCAGCACGCGAGCGTGTGGCAGGTGATTCGCGAGAAGCTGCCGGTGTCGATCTCGCTCGGCTTGTGGACCGTGATCCTCACGTATCTGATTTCCGTGCCGCTCGGCATTGCGAAAGCCGTGCGCAACGGCTCGCGCTTCGACACCGTCACGAGCGTGCTGGTGCTCGCGGGCTACGCGATCCCCGGCTTCGTGCTCGGCGTGCTGCTGCTGATGATGTTCGGCGGCGGCACCTTCTGGCAGGTGTTTCCGATGCGCGGCCTCACCTCCGACAACTTCGACGACCTCAGCGCGATCGGCAAGGTGCTCGATTATCTGTGGCACATGGTGCTGCCGGTCACGGCTTCGGTGGTGGGCAACTTCGCGATCGTCACGATCCTCACGAAGAACACCTTCCTCGAAGAAATCGGCCGCCAGTACGTGCTGACCGCGCGCGCGAAGGGCGCGCCCGAGCGCGACGTGCTCTGGAAGCACGTGCTGCGCAACGCGGCGATTCCGCTCGTCACCGGTCTGCCCGCCGCATTCGTGGGCGCCTTTCTCAACGGCAACCTGCTGATCGAAACGCTCTTTTCGCTCGATGGCATGGGGCAGCTTTCGTACGACTCGGTGATCCGCCGCGATTACCCCGTCGTGCTCGGCTCGCTCTTTCTGTTCACGCTGATCGCCCTCGTCACCAAACTCATTGCCGATGTCTGCTATGTCCTCGTCGACCCCCGCATCCAGTTCCACCGGCTGGACCGCTGATTCCGCCACGCTCGCGCACGCGCAGCCGGTTTCGCCGTGGCGTCGCACGTGGCTGCGTTTTCGCTCGCAGCGGCTCGGTTACTGGAGCCTCGTGATCTTCATGGTGCTGTTCGTCGTCAGCCTGTTCGGCGAAGTGCTCTCGAACGACCGGCCGCTCATGGTGCGCTATGACGGGCACTACTATTTCCCGATCGTGAAGGATTATCCGGAGACCTTGTTCGGCGGCGATTTTCCCGCGCAGACCAATTATCTGGATCCGTACATTCGCTCGAAGCTGACCTCGCACGGCAATTTCGCGGTCTATCCGCCGAATCCGTACCGCTACGACACGATCGACTATTTCGCGGCACGTCCGTATCCGGCGCCGCCGTCGTCGAGCAACTGGCTCGGCACCGACCAGTTCGGCCGCGACGTGGTCGCGCGCCTGCTGTACGGCTTCCGCCTCTCGGTGCTGATGGCGTTCGCGCTCACGGTCTCGGGTGTGCTGCTCGGCGTGCTCACGGGCGCGGTGCAAGGCTTCTACGGCGGCCGCACCGACCTGATCGGCCAGCGCCTGATCGAGATCTGGAGTTCGATGCCCGATCTCTATCTGCTGATCATCTTCGCGTCGATCTTCGAGCCCACGCTGTGGCTGCTGTTCATCCTGCTGTCGATGTTCGGCTGGCTCGTGCTGTCCGATTACGTGCGGGCCGAATTCCTGCGCAACCGCTCGCTCGACTACGTGAAGGCCGCGCGCACGATGGGCCTGACGAACTGGCAGATCATGTGGCGTCACGTGCTGCCGAACAGTCTCACGCCGGTCATCACTTTTCTGCCGTTCCGCATGAGCGCGGCGATTCTCTCGCTCACGAGTCTCGACTTCCTCGGCCTCGGCGTGCCGCCGCCGATGCCGAGCCTCGGCGAGTTGCTGCAGGAAGGCAAGAACAATCTCGACGCGTGGTGGATTTCGATTTCGGCGTTCGCGGCGCTGGTCATCACGCTGCTGCTGCTGACCTTCATGGGCGACGCGCTGCGCAATGCGCTCGACACGCGCGCACGCGGCTCGGCATTCGGCGGAGGCAAATGATGAGCGCACCGTTGCTGGATATTCAGGACTTTTCGGTGCGCTTCGGCGACAAGCTCGCCGTGCGCGATCTGAGCCTGTCGATCGCGCGCGGCGAACGCGTCGCGCTGGTCGGCGAATCGGGCTCGGGCAAGAGCGTGACGGCGCTGTCGATCCTCGGCCTCGTCGCGCAGGCGGAACTCGGCGGGCGCATGCTGCTCGACGGCGTCGATCTGCTGCAACAGAGCGAGCGCCAGATGCGCGGCATTCGCGGCGGCGACATCGCCATGGTGTTTCAGGAGCCGATGACCGCGCTCAATCCGCTCTTCACGATCGGCAAGCAGATCGCGGAAAGCCTGCGCCTGCACGAAGGTCTGCGACCGAATGCGGCGCGCGCGCGTGGCATCGAACTGCTGCGTCGCACCGGCATTCCCGAGCCGGAGCGCCGCATCGACAGCTTTCCGCACCAGCTTTCGGGCGGTCAGCGTCAGCGCGCGATGATCGCGATGGCGCTCGCGTGCCGTCCGCGTCTGCTGCTCGCCGACGAACCGACCACGGCGCTTGACGTGACCGTGCGCCAGCAGATCGTCGATCTGCTGCTCGAATTGCAGGAGCAGGAAGCAGCCGCGCGCGGCATGGCCGTGCTGCTGATCACGCACGATCTGAATCTCGTGCGCCGCTTCGCGCAGCGCGTGGCGGTGATGGAAAAGGGCGTGCTGGTGGAAACCAACACGACCGAGGCGCTGTTCTCGAATCCGCAGCATCCGTACACGCAGCGTCTGCTCGACAGCGAGCCGTCGCGAGCGGTGCAGCCGGTCGCGCCCGACGCGCCCGTGATTCTCGACGTGAAAGATCTGGCCGTCGATTACCGCACGGCGGGCAAGGGCTGGCGCTCGCTGTTCGGCGGCGACGCGTTTCGCGCCGTGCACGAAGCGAGTCTCACGCTGCGGCGCGGTGAAACGCTCGGCGTGGTCGGCGAATCGGGATCGGGCAAGTCCACGCTGGCCTCGACGGTGTTAGGCTTGCAGGGCGCGGCGGAGGGCGAGATCCGTATCGACGGGCAACCGCTCGCGGCGCTGCGCGGCGCGGGCGAGCGCCTGTCGCTCTACAAGCGCATGCAGGTCGTATTTCAGGATCCTTTCGGTTCGCTCTCGCCGCGCATGACGATCGAGCAGATCGTCGGCGAAGGGCTCACGGTGCATCAGCCGCAACTGAAGGGCGAGGCGAAGCGCCGCCGCATCGGCGGGCTGCTGGAGGAAGTCGGGCTGCCGGCCGAGTCGATGCTGCGTTATCCGCACGAATTCTCGGGCGGCCAGCGTCAGCGCATCGCGATTGCGCGCGCGCTCGCGGTCGAACCCGAGATGATCGTGCTCGACGAACCGACCAGCGCGCTCGACGTTTCCATCCAGAAACAGGTGCTGGCGTTGCTCACGGACCTGCAAAAGCGGTATCGTTTGAGCTATCTGTTCATCACGCACGATCTCGCGGTGATGCGCGCGATGGCGCATCGCGTGATCGTGATGAAAGCGGGGCGCATCGTGGAGCAGGGCGACACGCTCGCGGTGCTCGACGCGCCCACGCACCCCTATACGCAGTCGTTGCTCGCGGCATCGATGCTGGCGAATCCGGCATCGGCCTCCGCCGCGCTCAAGGAGAACATTGCATGATCGATGAAAGCTGGACGTTGGCCGTACGCGGACTGCGCAGTTCGGCCGATTTCTGGTCGGTACGTTTCGTGGACGAACGCAAGGACGATCACGTCGTGCGCAACGACGTGGCGCTGCCGCTGCGCATCGCGCGCGAGCGCGGCGCGATGGTGACGGCCTGGGCCGGCGCGGGCGCGGGCTACGCGGCCACCGCGGACCTCACCGCAAGCGGTCTGCAACGCGCGCTGGAGATCGCCACGGCGCGCGCGCAGGCGAGCGCGGCGCACGCGCTGATCGACCATCGCGAGGTCGCGCGGCCCGCGCAAAGCGGCGAGTATGTCTCGCCGAACGCGCAGGCGGCGCTGCCGTCGCGACGCGAATGGCTCGACCGCCTCGCGCACGAATGCGCGGCGGCGAAGCTCGATGCGCGCATCGTCGAGCGCCAGGCGGGCATGGAAGTCACGCAGTGCGACCAGCTCTATCTGACGAGCGACGGCGTGCGCATCGAACAGCGTTTCCGCTTTCTGATGCCGGCGCTGTCCGTGGTCGCGCACGACGACGGCGACACCCAGGAGCGCACGCTCGGCGGCCACTACGGCTTGCTCGCGCAGGGCGGCATGGAAATTCTCGCGCGCTACGGTTTCGACGGCGCGGGCGCGCGCGTCGCGAACGAGGCGCTGCAACTGCTCGCGGCGCCGAACTGCCCCACGGGCAAGCGCGACCTGCTGCTGATGCCCGACCAGATGATGCTGCAGATTCACGAGTCGATCGGCCATCCGCTCGAACTCGACCGCATTCTCGGCGACGAACGCAATTTCGCGGGCTGGAGCTTCGTGAAGCCGGAGATGTTCGGCAGCTATCAGTACGGCTCCGAACTGCTCAACGTGACCTTCGACCCGGACACGCGCGAGGAAGCCGCCGCCTATGCCTTCGACGACGACGGCAGCGCGGCCAGCAAGGAATATCTGATTCGTGCGGGCATGCTGGAGCGTCCGCTCGGCGGCGCGCTCTCGCAGCAGCGCGCGGGCCTGCCCGGCGTGGCGAACTCGCGTGCGGCGAACTGGAACCGGCCGCCGATCGACCGCATGGCGAACCTCAATATCGAGCCGGGCGACCAGTCGCTCGACGCGCTGATCGCGGGCGTCGAGCACGGCATTCTGATGAGCACGAACACGTCCTGGTCGATCGACGATCATCGCAACAAGTTCCAGTTCGGCTGCGAGTTCGGGCAACTGATCGAAAACGGCAAGCTCACGGAGATCGTCAAGCGGCCGAGCTATCGCGGCATTTCCGCGAGCTTCTGGCGCAGCCTCGCGGCAGTGGGCGACGCGTCCACGCGCGCGGTCTACGGCACGCCGATGTGCGGCAAGGGCGAGCCCGCGCAGGTCATTCGCGTGGGCCACGCTTCGCCGGCCTGCGTGTTTTCCAACGTCGAAGTGTTCGGAGCCGCCTGATGACCGATTTGCTTTTTGCAGGCTCGGATGCCGCCGCTGCTGCCACGCGTGCGCCGGGCGCCTCGATCGACTGGCACGCGCATTTCGCGATGCTTGCCGACGCCATCGAGCGCCAGCGCCAGCCCGGTGAAACCGTGCTGAGCGCGTTCGCGGGCGAGCAGTCCGATTTCATCCGCTTCAATGCGGGCAAGGTGCGCCAGAGCGGCCAGGTGGAGCAGGGGCGTCTGACGCTGCGGCTCGTGCACGGCGCGCGTCAGGCCTATTCCACGCTCGACCTGAGCGGCGACGCGAACGCCGACGTGCGCCACACGGCCGAGGCGCTCGCGGCGCTGCGCGAAAGTCTGCTCGACGCGCCCGACGATCCGCACGTGCTGTTCGACACCACCTCGTGGTCGCGCAGCACGCGCCGCAACGGCAAGCTGCCGCAACCGCAGGCGCTCGTCGAACGCGTCGCGCAATGCGCGCAGGGACTCGATTTCGTCGGCTTCTACGCGGGCGGCACGCTCTCGCGCGGCTTCGCCTCCACGGCGGGCAGCCGCGGCTGGTACGAAGTGGAGAACTTCAATTTCAGCTGGTCGCTGTATCAGCCGAACGGGCGCGCGATCAAGACGCGCTATGCGGGCGACAACTGGGACGACGCCGTGTTCGCGGCCAAGGTGAGCGAAGCGGCCGCGCGCCTGCCGGTGCTGCTGCGCGCGCCGCGCGTGCTCACGCCGGGCGGCTATCGCGCGTGGCTCGCGCCGGCGGCGCTGTCCGAGTTCGTGCAGTCGATGGCGTGGGGCGGCTTTTCGGCGCGCGCCCAGGCGGCATCGACGAGTCCGCTCTACAAGCTCAACACGGGCGCGGTCGCATTCGATTCGCGCGTGGCGTTGACCGAGTCGCTCGAACTCGGCATCTCGCCCGCCTTCAACGACGACGGCTATCTGCGCGCGAGCGTGCCGCTGATCGAGGGCGGCCGTGGCGTGGGCCAGTTGACGAGCGCCCGTTCGGCGCGCGAGTACGGGCTCGAACCGAACGGCGCGCTGCCGCAGGAAATGGCCACGACGGTGTCGATGGCGACCGGCGACCTCGCGCCCGAAGACGTGCTCGCGCGTCTGGGCACCGGGCTCTACATCGGCAATCTCTGGTACGTGAACTTCTCGGACCGCATGAATTGCCGCCTGACCGGCATGACGCGTTTCGCGACCTTCTGGGTGGAAGACGGCGAGATCGTCGCGCCCGTCGACGCCATGCGTTTCGACGACAGCCTCTACGGCCTGCTCGGCGACCGCCTGGAAGCGCTGGGCGCGCAGTCCGAACTGCTGCTCTCCGATTCCACCTGGGGACAGCGCGCGACCGGCGGGGTGCAACTGCCGGGCGCGCTCGTGAAGTCGTTCGAACTGGTGTTGTAGCGCGCAGGGTTGGAAGCGGCGCGCACGAGGGCGCGCCGCAGAAAGCAGCGAGGCAGCGAAACTGGAAAGCGCAGTACGGAAGTGCAGCAAAACGTAAAACAACAAGGATGCACAGATGTCGAATAACGCAAATCCGCAGACGGGCGGGCCGCTCGTGCTGCGCGGCATAAGAGAGCGAGACGCGGAGCAGTTGCACGCGCTCATTTACGCGCCTTCGATGGCGCACGGCGATCCGCAAACGCCGTTTCGCACGCTGGAATCCACGCGCGAATGGATCGCGAAGCGCACGCCGCAACTGATCATGATCGGCGCATGGATGGGCGAGGAACTGGTCGGCGAAGGCCAGGTGCAGGTCGGCCGCATGCGCCGGGCGCACGTCGCGGAAATCGGCGTGGGCGTGCACGGCGACTGGCAGCGGCGCGGCGTCGGCTCGCGGCTCATGGCCGAGATGCTCGATCTCGCCGACAACTGGCTCGGCCTGCGCCGCCTCGAACTCAAGGTGTTCGTCGACAACGAGGGCGCCATCGCGCTCTATCGCAAGTTCGGCTTCGAGATCGAAGGGCGGCTGCGCGGCAACATGCTGCGCGACGGCGCGTACATCGATTCGTTTCTGATGGGGCGTCTGCGTGCGCCGCTTCCCTACATCGACAGCGAGGCATCATGAATCTTCCTCACGATGCGGCGGCGCAACGCGCCGCGTTCGCGAAAGCGCTGCGCGTGCGCGCGGCCGAACCCGACGACAGCGAGGCGATGGCCGCGCTCATGAACCTGCCGGGCGTGCGTCCCGGCACGCTCTCGCACGGCTATCGCACGGGCGAGGCGGTGCGCGCGTGGCTGGCGACCCAGAAGGCCGACTCGATGATGATCGTCGCCGAATACGAAGGGCAGATCGTCGGGCAGTCGGAACTTCGCGCGTACGACGGGCGGCGCTCGCATTGCGGCTCGATCGGCATTTCGGTGCACGACGCGTATCATGGGCGCGGGGTGGGCTCGCTGCTGCTCGCGGGGCTGCTCGACGCCGCCGACAACGCGTTCGGGCTGCGCCGCGTCGAGTTGCAGGTGTTCGCGAACAATACGCGCGCGCTCGCGCTCTATCGCAAGTTCGGCTTCGTGGTGGAAGCGCGCGCACGCGGCGACGCGATCCTCGACGGCGCGCTGCACGACGTGCTGCACATGGCGCGGCTCGTCGAAGCACCGGTGTTCGCGCCGCCGGTCGTCACGGACGGTCCGCAAGCGCCCTGAGCCCGCGCGGCCCCTTGGGCCATCCAAAGCCCCTTCAGCCTATTCAGCCAGGACGCCTCGCGTGCCCTTCTTCTTTATCGACCGGCCGGTCTTCGCGTGGGTGATCGCGCTCGCCGTCATGGTGGCGGGCGCGCTCGCCATCACGCAGTTGCCCATCGCGCAGTACCCGCGTCTCTCGCCGCCGCGCATCGTGATCGTCGCGCAGTATCCGGGCGCGTCGGCGCAAACCGTGGATGACAACGTCGCGAGCATCATCGAGGAAAGCCTCGATGGCGCGGACGGCATGCTCTACTACGAAACCAGCAGCGACGGTCTCGGCAATCTGGAGATCGACGTGACCTTCGCGCCCGCCACGAATCCCGACATCGCGCTCGTGGACGTGCAGAACCGCATCAAGCAGATCGAGGCGCGTCTGCCGCAGGCGGTGGTGCAGCAGGGCGTGAACGTGGTGAAGGCGTCCAACACGTTCCTGATGCTGGTGGCGCTCACCTCGACGGACGGCTCGCGCGACTCCGCGCAGCTCGCCGACTATCTGAACCGCTACGTGCTGCGCGAACTCAAGCGTGCGCCCGGCGTGGGCTCGGCCGAGCTGTGGGATTCCGACGAAGCGATGCGCATCTGGCTCGATCCGTACCGGCTGCGCGAATACGGGCTCGCGGCGAGCGACGTGACCACGGCGATTACCGCGCAGAACGCGCCCGTGACGGCGGGCACGATCGGCGATGCGCCGTTCGCGGCAGGCCAGCAGACCAATGCGTCGGTCGATGTGAAGGGTCAACTGGATACGCCCGAGCAGTTCGGCGAGATCGTGCTGAAGGCGAAAACCGACGGCTCGATCGTGCGTCTGCGCGACATCGCGCGCGTGGAAATCGGCCGCAGCGATTACTCGTTTTTCTCGCGCCTGAATGGACGGCCCGCCGCGACGGTCGGCATCCAGCTCGGCCCGCGCGGCAACGCGCTCGAAACCTCGGACGCGATCCGCGCGCGCCTTGCCGAACTCTCGAAGCGCATGCCGCCCGGCATCGCCGTGGAGATTCCGTTCGACAGCGCGCATTTCGTGCGCGTGGCGATCCGCGAAGTGGTCATCACGCTGCTCGAAGCCATCGTGCTGGTGTTCTGCGTGATGTGGCTGTTCCTGCGCGATCTGCGCGCGACGCTCGTGCCCACGGTCGTGATTCCGGTCACGCTAATGGGCGCGTTTCTCACGCTCTACATGGGCGGCATGTCGATCAATGTGTTCACGCTGTTCGGCCTCGTGCTCGCGATCGGCATTCTCGTCGACGACGCCATCGTGGTGGTGGAAAGCGTGCACCGTGCGATGCACGAAGAAGGCTTGCCGCCGCGCGAAGCCACGCGCCGCGCGATGTCGCGCATCGGCGGGGCGATCGTCGGCGTGACGGCGGTGCTCACGGCCGTGTTCGTGCCGATGGCGTTCTTCACCGGCAACGTGGGCGGCATCTATCGTCAGTTCGCCGTGTCGATGATCGCGTCGATGCTGGTGTCGTCGTTCATGGCGCTGTCGCTCACGCCCGCGTTGTGCGCGAGCATGCTCAGAAAGCCGAAGCATATCGAAGCGCACGGCACGTCGCGGGTGGCGCGCGTGTCGCGCGGCTATCGCGGCATCGTGATCAAGCTGCTGCGCCGCAGCCGCCGCGTGCTCGCGATCTACGCGGTGCTGCTGGCCGCGGGCGCGTGGCTCTACTGGCAGATGCCCGAAGGCTTTCTGCCCGCCGAGGACGAAGGCCAGTTGCAGGTCATGATCCAGTTGCCGGCGGGCGCCAATCAGGCGCGCACGCTCGACGTGTTGCAGCGCACGGAGCAGATTCTGCGCAGCGAAAGCGCGGTCGAAAACGTCACGGGCGTGGTCGGCTGGAGCTTCGCGGGCAGCGGCCAGAACGTGGGCATGGCCTTCGTCGATCTCAAGGACTGGGACCGCCGCTCGATCAGCGCGCAGGCGCTGCGCGACCGCCTCAACGAGAAATTCGCCACGATCCTGGACGGCGACGTCGAGGCGACCTTGCCGTCGCCGGTGCCGGGCATCGGCCACTCGGAGGGCTTCACGTTCCGGCTCGAAGATCGCGGCGGCGTCGGCATGGACGCGCTCAAGGCCGCGCGCGGACAGTTGATCGACGCGGCCACGAAAAGTCCCGTGCTGGCGGGCGTGCATTCGGAGGATCTGCCCGATGCGCCGCGCGTCGATCTCGACATCGATCGCGCCAAGGCCTACGCGTTCGGCGTGCCGTTCGACCGTATCGCCGATCTGCTGAGCACCACGTTCGGCTCGACCTACGTCGACGATTTTCCGGCGGGCGGACGCATGCGTCGCGTGATCGTGTCCGCCGATGCGAACGCGCGCATGGCCGACCGTCAGTTGCTCGATCTGCCGGTGCAGACCAGCACGGGCGCGACCGTGGCGCTGTCGTCGCTGGCGAGCACGCGCTGGACGCGCGGTCCGGTCATGCTCGCGCGCTACAACGGCTATCCGTCGCTCGACGTGAGCGGGCGCGAATCGCACGGCCACAGTTCGGGCGAGGCGATGGCGGAAATGGAGCGGCTCGCGCTCGATCTGCCCGAGGGCGTGGCCTACGAATGGACCGACACCGCGTTCGAGCAGATCGAAGCGGCGCGCGACACGCCGCTGCTGCTCGGGCTTTCGGTGCTCGCGGTGTTCATGGTGCTCGCGGCGCTTTACGAAAGCTGGATCACGCCGCTCGCGGTGCTGCTGGTCGTGCCGCTCGGCACGCTCGGCGCGGTCACGGCGATGCTGCTGCGCGGCCTGCCCAACGACATCTACTTCAAGGTGGGGCTCGTGACGGTGGTCGGGCTCACGGCGAAGAACGCGATCCTGATCGTGCAGGCCGCGAACGCGCGGCGCGAGCGCGGCATGCGGGTGGCGACGGCGGTGGTGGCGGGTTGCGCGGAACGTCTGCGTCCGATCGTGATGACCTCGGCGGCTTTCGTGCTCGGCGTGGTGCCGCTCGCGCTCTCGCACAGCGCGGGCGCGGAGAGCCGTCATTCGATCGGCACGGGCGTGCTCGGCGGCGTGCTGGCGGCGACGGCGCTCGGCCTCGTGTTCGCGCCGGTGCTCTATTGCGCGGTGGCCGCGCGCTCGCCGGTACGGCGCGCGCCCCGTTCGCGACGCGGACGCGGTGCGGCGCGTGGCGAAGCGGTGTTCGAGGAAAACGCGCAGTAAGGCGGTTGGTAAGACGCGATCATCGGGACGCATGAAGGTGCGCGAACCGGCGTGCACCCGCGCATGATCGACGCGCCTAGAACAGCCGCGGCGTGCCGACCCAGACCAGCACCGCTTCGTCGTCGCGCGCGTTGGTCCAGCTATGCGGCACCGTCGATTCGTAGTGCGCGCTGTCGCCCGCGCCGAGCACGAACGACTTGCCTTCGAGCGTGATGGTCACTTCTCCGCTGAGCACGTGGACGAATTCCTCGCCCGCGTGCGTGGTCACTTCGCTCGGCCGCTCGCCCGGCGGCATGCGCACGAGAATGGCTTCGAGCTGGCGGCCGCCCGACTGATTCGACAGGCGTGCGAACAGATCGGCGGAATCCGCGAAGGCGAAGTACTGCAGATCCTTGCGGCGGCGCACGCAGCCTTCCTCGGTCGGCGTATCGACGAAATAGCTGACCGGCACGCCCAGCGCTTTCGCAATGCTCACGAGCGAAGTGATGGACGGGCTCGCGTGATCGCGTTCGACCTGCGAGAGAAAGGGTTTCGATAGCTGCGAGACGGTCGCGATGTCGTCCAGCGTGCGCCCCTGGCGCTGGCGCAGCGAGCGGATCTTGCTGCCGACGGAGACGACGTTCTGGGTTTCGACGGTTTTCGATGCCATGTTGGGGGCGAGTCGTTGGAATGGGTGCGAGAAGAGGCTTGCCGCTATGCCGGCGCGCTAGCGGTAATGATTTGTCTGATGGATGCGAATGCCGGAGCATTCGATGTGGATTGTTGCGCGGAGTGTTGAAAAAACTGCGTATTCCGGCTGGATTTCCCCGCTGCGAATCAATTCGCTTCTCCATCGATTTCGTTCTAGTAAATGTGCGCGTGAAAACCCGCCGCCGCGCATTAGCGAAAATGGGCGATGTCGTGTGCATCGCATCACTTCATTGGTGTCCCAAGCATAACATCGCCATTTTTCTGAGGGTATCGGAGTTTGTTTCTTATTCTTTCCCTTACATGTGAGCGATGTAAGACGCGCGCCCCGAAACGCACGCTGAGCGCCACATTGCGCATTATTCGGCGCAGACTGAATTAGAAGGGCGCAGTGCGCGCATAAATCGGCGATTCAGGCGAGACGAAATCGCTTCTGAATGGCGCCCGGATTAGCATGAATTCCGCATGAATCTCGTCCGATTCCGCGCCTAATGCCCGCGACTGTGTTCCAGCGCACGTTGATCGGTAATTCGATGTGACGTCGCGGTCATATTCAGACTGATTTTTATTCTGCGCGATGCGGGTGCGACGGCGCGCAACGGCGATCGCTCGCGATCGCAACATGGGGCGTCATCCAGATCCGCCATCGTGGCCGAATCCGCCGATTGATCTTCACGGCGAAGCGGCGCATATTCGTTTCCACTTTCTCGCCCATCCTCCCTCGCGCATTCGCGCACCTGACGCAACGGCACGCCAATTGCGTGCCTTCGCCACTCGCCATCCGCCGCACCTGGCCTTCGGGCCGCGGCGGCCCTGAAAGCTTTCGAAGCCCTAGCACGTCCATGTTCAACGAACCAGGTCGAGGCGCCCCCGGTCCGAGACAGTGTCCCCACTGCGGAAACCGGCTGAATGCGCCATTAATATTTTGTCCCCATTGCGGCACGAATCAATTGTCCGGCGCGATGCGCGGTTCGGGCGCGGAGCCCGAGCGGCCGCGCGTGGCCGCGCAGCGTTTTCCGGCTGAACGCAGCGCGGTGCCGGCGGGTTTCGGCCGCGAACGCTATTACGCCGATTACGACGGCTATCGCGCGCACGGAGGGCACGGCTCGCACGGCGGCCACGCAGCGCACGGCGCGCGCCGCTCGCGTCTGCCGCTGTATGCGTTCGGTGCGGTCGCGCTCGTGGCGACGGCGCTGACCGGCTATGTGATTTCGCATCGCGACAGCGGGTCCGGTGCCGGCTCGGGTCCGATAATCGGGCAGACGGTGGAAGGCACAGTGTCGTCGCAGCAGAACGATGCGACGCCGTCTTCGAAGACCGTGGGCGCGATCCATGCCGCGCCGCCGACGGCGCCTGCGCATCGCGATCCGGTCTCGCCGCGCGCCGCGCCCGCGCTCGCCGCCGTTGCGCCCGGCGCGATCCAGAATGCCGCCGTGGACGCGCACGCAGCGGCCGGAAAAGCGGCGGCGCAGAACGGCGGCACGGCGACGCGTGGCGACGTCGCGCGCAATCTCGCGACGGCGCGCACGAGTCTCGACAAGAACCGTTTGTGGCCTGCGCGCCGCGCGATCATGAGCGCGCTCGCCGAGCAGCCGGGCAACGCCGACGCGCAGCAGATGAAAGCCGATCTGCTGGCGCGCGAGCAGGAGCGCGACGCCTTGCTCGGTTACGGCCGGCTCTGCGCGCGCGAGGGCAAATGGTCGTGCGCGTGGCAGAACGCGGGCCATGCGGTGACGATCGACGCGTCGAGCCAGGAAGCGAAACGCCTGCTCGCGCGCGCCATCGCGGCGCAAGGCGCGGGCACGGCGGGTCATATCGATGCGGGTTCGCCGGGACCGGACGACGATCAGTAAGCGCGAGGTAGCGCTTCAGTGCGCTTGCGCGTCGCTCGATTGACCGGAACGCGCCGCGTGTTGGGCGAAGAGCCGCGCGTGGCGCGCTTCCGTCGCTTCGTCCACGGGAAACAGACACTCGATGCGCAACTCCTGCGCGGCCACATGCTGCGGCGTGCCGAGCGTGCTCACCAGCGAGAAGTAGCGCAGCACCTCGCCCGCGTGTTTCAGCCCGATCGGCACCATCGGCAGATCCGGCGCGGCGAGGCGCGCGGGCGGGCTGTTCCAGTCGCGCGGCACGTCCGGATACGCGAGCAGTTCGTCGAGCAGCCGCTGCGTGCCGCCGTCGATCACGTGTCCCACGGCTTCGCGATGCACGCGTTGCAGCAGGCTGCGCGCGACGCGTTCCCAGTCGTCCACATGCGGGCGCAGGCCGTGCGGATCGAACATCAGATGCAGCATGTTGCGCGGCCCCGTGCGCGCGGCCATGTCGATGAAACAACCGAACAGGCGCGGCGCGGCGTCGTTCGTCATCAGCACGTTCCAGTGACGGTCCATGACGATGGCGGGAAACGGTTCGTGCTGGTGCAGCACGCGTTCGAGCGCGCGCGTCACGCCCTGCATGGCCTCGGCGTTCCACGGCGCTTCCGGATAGAGGGGCGCGTAGCCCGCCGCGAGCAGCAGTGCATTGCGTTCGCGCAGCGGCACGTCGAGCGTTTGCGCGAGCGTGAGCAGCGTGTCGCGGCCCGGTACGCTGCGCCCGCTTTCGATGAAGCTGATCTGCCGCTGCGAGATGCCCGCGTCGAGCGAGAGATCGAGCTGGCTCACGCCCCGTGCGTCGCGCCAGTAGCGCAGCAGTGCGCCGAGCGGCGTACCGGTGTCGCGCGGCGAGCCGGACGCAACGGGACGGGTGGCGTTCATCGTTTTCCCCAGAGTGAGACGAACGAATATAGCCGGTTCAGCGCGTATTCGTCCGCCAAATGAAGGCCTCGAATGGCGCTTCGAGCGGCGGCTGCGTGACGCTGCCGGTGTAGTTCGTGATCGTCGACGCGGCCACGACGGCGATGACTTCGAGCACCTGTTCCGCGCGGAATCCCGCATCGAAAAAACGCTGCTGATCGGCGTCGTCGATGCGGCCGCGACGCTCGATGAGCGTGCGCGCGAGTTGCGAAAGCGCGGCCAGGTTGTGGTCGGCGGGCAGCGCGCCGTCGCGCATGGCATCGACGTCGGCGCGCGTGACGCCGGCTTCCAGCGCGAGCGCCGAATGAAACGCGACAGCCCATTCGCAGGCGTTCGTGACCGCGTTGGTCAGCAGCAGCGTCTGGATTTGCAACTCGCTCAAACTGCTCGCATGCACGCGCTGAAACAGGCCAATGAAGCCGTTGATCAGCACGGGCGAAGCGGCCATCGTGGCGGCGATGTCAGGAATCCGACCGAATGCCTGCTGAAGTTGCGTGAGCGCGGGGCGCGAGGACTCGGGGGCGGTGTCGAGCGTGAGGACGGGATAACGAGACATGATGGCTCCTGGCTGTCGAGGTGTGGCAGCGCCATCCACCGTGGATGACGCGACAGCCCAAGCGTAGTGGCGCGTGTGCGGCGCGCCAATGACATGCGATGTAATCGCTCGCGTCGTGAAGGCGCGTTTTGCGCGGTGTCGCCGAGTCTTGGCGCAGTGAGAAAGGGCCAGGCAACACCGGTTCGCGCATCCGTGTTGCACTTACGCCTGGCGCGCCGAGCGCAAGCGCAGATGCAAACCGACGCGCGAAAAAAAAGCCGCTCCGAAGAGCGGCTTTTTCATCAGCGAACGATCCACGAAGGATCGGCCAGCTTAGTCTTCGAGCTGAGAAAGGTCGCGCACGGCGCCCTTGTCGGCGGACATCACGAGCTTGGCATAGGCCTTGAGCGCGGCCGAGACCTTGCGCGGACGCGGCAGCACCGGCTTCCAGCCCTTCGCGTTCTGCTCTTCGCGGCGGCGCGCGAGTTCCTCGTCGGACACCAGCACGTCGATCGTGCGGTTCGGAATGTCGATGCGGATCTTGTCGCCGTCGCGCACGAGGCCGATCGCGCCGCCCGCTGCCGCTTCCGGCGAGCAGTGGCCGATCGAGAGGCCCGAGGTGCCGCCCGAGAAACGGCCGTCGGTCAGCAGCGCGCAGGCCTTGCCCAGACCCTTCGACTTGATGTAGCTGGTCGGGTAGAGCATTTCCTGCATGCCGGGGCCGCCCTTCGGGCCTTCGTAGCGCACGATCACCACGTCGCCGGCCTTGACCTTGTCGGCGAGGATGTTCGCGACCGCTTCGTCCTGCGATTCGGTCACGTGCGCCGTGCCTTCGAACACGAGGATGCTGTCGTCCACGCCCGCCGTCTTCACCACGCAGCCGTCGAGCGCGATGTTGCCGGTCAGCACGGCGAGGCCGCCTTCCTTCGAGAACGCGTGCTCGTACGAGCGGATGCAGCCTTCGGCGCGGTCGGTGTCGAGGCTCGGCCAGCGCGTGTTCTGGCTGAACGCGACCTGCGAGGGCACGCCCGCCGGACCCGCCATGTAGAACGTCTTCACGGCTGCGTCGTCGGTGCGCACGATGTCCCACTGGTCGAGCGCGTGCTTGAGCGAAGGCGCATGCACGGTCGGCACGTCGGTGTGCAGCTTGCCGGCGCGGTCGAGTTCGCCGAGGATCGCCATGATGCCGCCCGCGCGATGCACGTCTTCGATGTGGTACTTGTTCGTGTTCGGCGCAACCTTGCAGAGCTGCGGCACGATGCGCGAGAGGCGGTCGATGTCGCGCATCGTGAACTCGATGCCCGCTTCCTGCGCGATCGCCAGCAGGTGCAGGATCGTGTTGGTCGAGCCGCCCATGGCGATGTCGAGCGTCATGGCGTTCTCGAAAGCCTTGAAGCCCACCGAGCGCGGCAGCACGCGTTCGTCTTCCTCTTCGTAGTACTGGCGCGCCAGTTCGACGATGCGATGACCCGCGCGCTTGAAGAGCTGTTCGCGGTCCGCGTGCGTGGCCACCACCGTGCCGTTGCCCGGCAGCGAGAGGCCCAGCGCTTCGGTCAGGCAGTTCATCGAGTTGGCCGTGAACATGCCCGAGCACGAACCGCAGGTCGGGCACGCCGAGCGCTCGACTTCGGCCACTTCGGCGTCGCTGTACTTGGTGTCGGCGGCGATCACCATCGCGTCGATCAGGTCCAGCTTCTTGACTTCGATGGCCTTCGTGACCGGGTTCGCGAGCCGCGTCTTGCCCGCTTCCATCGGGCCGCCCGACACGAAGATCACGGGGATGTTCAGGCGCATGGCGGCCATCAGCATGCCCGGGGTGATCTTGTCGCAGTTCGAGATGCAGACCATGGCGTCGGCGCAGTGCGCGTTGACCATGTACTCGACCGAGTCGGCGATGATGTCGCGGCTCGGCAGCGAATAGAGCATGCCGTCGTGGCCCATCGCGATGCCGTCGTCGACCGCGATGGTGTTGAATTCCTTGGCGACGCCGCCGGCGGCCTCGATCTCGCGCGCGACGAGCTGGCCCAGATCCTTCAGGTGCACGTGGCCGGGCACGAACTGGGTGAACGAGTTGACCACCGCGATGATCGGCTTCTGGAAGTCTTCGTCTTTCATGCCGGTGGCGCGCCACAGGGAGCGCGCCCCCGCCATGTTGCGGCCGGCGGTGGAGGTTTTGGAACGGTATGCGGGCATCGTGGGTGCTATGAAAAGGTCGAAAAGGTCGCAGGAAAACAGCGGGCCACGGGAATAAAGGCCCTTCGCGCGCCCGTGCGGACAACCTTTTGAGCTGCGCTTTGGGCAAACTCAGCGATTATCCCACACCCGCAGCAGGGCCGCCCGGGCCGCCCGCCGGGGCGTTTTGCGGGGCCGCCGCCTGCTTTCCGGCGGATTTGTTCCTGATTTGCCGCCCGCTGGCCGCTCGTGCCGGAAAGCGGATTAGTCCCGCGCGGAATATCGATGTGCCAATCGCTCGGTTGGGCCGCGCCGGGCGCGCTGCTAGATTGGCTGCGCATGCCTTGCGTATGCCTTCCTTCAACGATCGATCTCATCACGCGGAGCCCTCCATGGCAGAGACCGGAGACCAGGCCGCGCGCACGACCGCGCGCGTTATCGCCGACGACAACGAAGCGCTCGACGCCGCGCGCGAACTGGCCGTGCGCCTCGCCGAAGGCGCCGCGCAGCGCGATCGCGAGCGGCGGCTGCCGCGCGAGGAAATCGAGTGGTATTCGCAGTCGGGCCTGTGGGGCATCACGGTGCCGAAGGCCTACGGCGGCGCGGGCGTCTCGTTCGTCACGCTGACCGAGGTCTTCAAGCTGATTTCGGCCGCCGATTCGTCGCTCGGACAGTTGCCGCAGAACCATTTCGGTCTCGTCGATGTGATCGCGCTCACAGGAACCGAGGAGCAAAAGCGCTTTTTCTTCGGCGAGGTGCTGGCGGGCAAGCGCTTCGGCAACGGTTTCTCCGAAAAAGGGACGAAACACGTGCTCGACCTGAAGACGCGCGTGCTGCGCGACGGCGACGACTACGTGGTCAACGGCACGAAGTTCTATTCGACGGGCGCGCTGTTCGCGCATTACGTGCCGGTGCTCGGCCTCGATGCGGACGGGCGCGGCTGGCTCGCGTGGATCCCGCAGGGCACGCCGGGCCTCGCGATCACCGACGACTGGTCCGGCTTCGGCCAGCGCACCACGGCGAGCGGCACGATCACGCTGGACAACGTCCGCGTGAGCGCCTCGCACGTGTTCCCGGCGCACCGCGTGTCCGATTTGCCGACGCTGAACGGCCCGG
This sequence comes from Paraburkholderia sp. SIMBA_027, assembly GCF_046535315.1. Taxonomy (NCBI): domain Bacteria; kingdom Pseudomonadati; phylum Pseudomonadota; class Betaproteobacteria; order Burkholderiales; family Burkholderiaceae; genus Paraburkholderia; species Paraburkholderia sp. SIMBA_027. The sequence goes on along the minus strand of NZ_JAWRWY010000001.1, from coordinate 510,708 downwards.
TTTCGCAGATCCTCCAGGCGGCGATCGACGCGGGCATCGCGCGCGCCGCCGTCGACGACACGCTGACCTTCGTGCGCGAGCGCGCGCGTCCGTGGGTCGACAGCGGCGTCGAACGCGCCAGCGAGGATCCGCTGACGCTGCGTGAAATCGGCCATCTGCATATTCAGCTGCATGCGGCCGAAGCGCTGCTGGAGCGCGCCGCGAGGCTGTTCGACGCGATCGCCGCGCAGGACGCGATCAGCGAGGACGACGTCGCGCGCGCCTCGGTCGCTGTGGGCGAGGCGAAGGTGCTGACCACCGAAGCCGCGCTGCTGGCGGGCGAAAAGCTGTTCGAGCTGTCGGGCACGCAGTCGACGCTGGCCGCGCACAACCTCGACCGCCACTGGCGCAACGCGCGCACGCACACGCTGCACGATCCGGTGCGCTGGAAGTATCACCTCGTCGGCAATTACTATCTGAACGGGAAAAAGCCCGCGCGGCATGCGTGGAATTGAGCGGCGCGCAAAAAGGATGAGCGCGCTGTAGTCAAGCGGACGTCGCGACAACGGCACACGCGGACGGCTCGACCGTCGCGTGTGCCGTTTGCTTTTTGGGCATTGGCGCCGCTCCGCCGCTGCCGCCGGATTGCCGGGTTTTCCCGGGACGGGCGGCCCAGGGCGATTTTCCGCCGTGGCGGTAGAATGGGGGCGCCCCAATATTGCCTGACGCCCCGTTTTCAGCGGCTGCGGCCGAGATCCGGCCCGCGCGATTGCCGTTGAAACCCGGCCGCCGGCGCCCATTTATTCGTCGTGAATTCGCGTATTCCTGACCCCCTCCCGCCTGCGTGGCCGTTTCCGCCGAGCCGCGATGTCTCTGGCCGAAGCTTCGGCCAGCTCGTCGCGCTGCGCTATCGCGGCGCGGACGTGTGGCTCTGGCGTTGCCGCTGCGGCGGCCACGTGAGCGCGCGGCTCGATGCGGTGGAGAGCGGCGAGACGCGCGATTGCGGCTGCCGCGAGCAGCGCCAGATCTGGCGCTCGCGCCCGGGTTCGCCGTCGCTGAAGGGCGGCGAGGTGTTCGGCCAGTTGACGACCGAGCGCTACGCGGGCGACGGCGTCTGGGTGTGCCGCTGCGAATGCGGCAACGAAGTCACCGTCAGCGCCGGACGCCTGCGTCTCGGTCAGGCGCGTTCTTGCGGACGCTGCACGGGCGTATCGGGCCAATCCGGCTCGTCAGGCGCTTGAACTAGCGCCAGGCGCTCAGCCTGAGCGCCCGAAAAAGCCCGCTAGCCGATTTCAAGCCGCCGACACGCCGCGTGCATCGGCGAGCGTCGCGGCTGCTTCGCGCGGCGCATCCGCATCGGCGAATTCCGCTTCGATGTCGCGCAGCCGATGCGGCGCGAGCACCCGCAAGGCCAGAAACCACCCGAGCCCCGCCGCGAGCAGCGCGCCGAACACATAGGGCAGCACCGCATACACGCCCGGCGCGGCCGGATAGATGCTGCCGACGAACGGAATGCCGATCAGCACGATGGCCGCCGCGCTGATCGCCACATGGCGCGCTTTGAGTTCGCCGCGACGGCGCAGGAAGCAGGGCGCGGCGACCGCCACGATCACATAAGTCAGCAGAAAGCCGAACGTGGCGACTGTGCTCAGATAGCCGTAGGCATCGAACAGCGACGTGCCCGCGAACTGGAACGTCACCGCCACGATCAGCGACAGCACCACGAGCAGCGTGACCGCGACGTGCGGCGTGGCGTTGCCCGCGTGCGCGCGGCCCGTCGCGGCGTGCAGCAGGCCCTGGCGCGCGAAGGTGTAGAGCAGCCGCGCGGCGGCGTTGATCGACGAGAAGAACGCGGCGAAGAAACTCAGCGCCACGCCCGCGTCGATCAGCACGCCGAGTGCGCCCAGATGAATGCCGTGTGCGACTGCCGAAAGCGGCGCGCTCGCCTGGTCGAGCGGCGTGGCCGCGCCCTGGAACAGCGCGACGAGCCCGTACGAAGCGGCGAGAAACAGCGCCGCCGGGCCGAGAATGCTGACGATCACGGCGCGCGGAATCAGGCGGAACGGCTCGCGCGCTTCCGCGCCGAGCGCCGTCACGCTCTCGAAGCCCGTGAAGCTGAAAAAGGCGAGCACCATGCCGAGCCGCAACTGATCGGGCTTCACGGCGGTCAGCGCGAGCTGATGCGTATCGACCCAGCGATGCTGCGCGAACAGCGCCGCGACGATCACGAACAGGATCAGCGCCACGGTGCTCAGCTCGATGCACAGCGTGGTGCGCGTCGAGAGCCGGATGTCGCGCCACGTGATGAACCACGCGCCCAGCGTCACGAACACGGTGATCCCGACCGTGACCGCGAGCCCCGCGCCCGAGGCCACGCCGATATCCTTGAACAGCACCACGATCTCGTTGACGGTGCCTTGCAGAATGCCCGCCGCGCCCACGCCATAGGCGATCAGCAGCGACCAGCCCGCGACCGCGCCCCAGATCGGGCCGAGACCGCGCGCGGCATAGGTGTAGAGCGCGCCGGGCGAGGCCGTGCGCTTGGCGAACTGCGTGATGCTCCAGGAGGCGAACAGCAGGCCCACGGTCGCGAACAGATAGGCGAGCCAGGTGCCGTTGCCCGCGGTGGCGAACACCGCCGGGATCAGGAGGCCCGCGCCGCCCGCCGCGCCGACGAGTCCAATCGATTGCGCAATTAATTCGGATAGCGAAAGATATCCGCGACGCAAGGTGCCGTCGCGCGCCGACGTGGCCGCGAGTTCAGTCATGGGTGAGATCCGGTGTGTGGGGTGAATCGGAATGAGGCGCGCCCGGCGGGAATGGCGCGGGCGCGCCCGGTTTCGTGGATGCGGACAGGTCAGGCCGTGACTTCGTTCTGCACGCTGGCGTCGGCGGAGTTGGCAGACTGTTCGGCGGCTTCGCGCTTCACGCGCTCGATGTCGCGATACTGTGCGGCGGGATGATCGTCCGGCAGACGCGCCTGCGCGCCGAACAATTTCTCGCGCAGCGTGCCGGGCGCATAGGCGCGCGGATACACGCCGCGCCGCTGCAATTCCGGCACGAGATGTTCGACCACGTCCTCGAAGGTTTCGTGCGCGACGGCGTAGGCGAGATTGAAGCCGTCGACGTCGGTGGCCTCGACCCATTGCTGGAGAATGTCGGCGACCGTGGCTGGCGAGCCCACGAACACGGGGCCGAGTCCGCCCACGCCGCCCCAGCGTGCGAGTTCCTCGATGGTCCACGCCTTGTCGCCGCCCGCGAGATGCTCGACGGCGGACACGATCGCGTTGGTTTCCACGCGCTTGACGGTATCGGTCGGCAGATACTGGCCGAAGTCGATGCCGGTCCAGCCCGACATGAACACGAGCGAGCCGTCGTACGACACATGCCGCTGATACGCCTCGAACTTCGCCTGCGCCTTGGCGTCGGTTTCGTCGACGATCACGGTCACGAGGTTGTAGATCAGCACCTGGCGCGGATCGCGGCCCGCGAGCGCGGCCTGGCGGCGCACGTCGGCCACGTAGTCGCGCAGCAGCGTCTGCGTGGGCGCGGCCACGAACACGCATTCCGCGTGTTCGGCGGCGAAGCGCTTGCCGGGGCCCGACGCGCCCGCCTGAAACAGCACCGGCGTGCGCTGCGGCGACGGCTCGCACAGGTGATAACCTGGGACTTCGAAGTATTTTCCCTTGTGCCCGATTTCGTGCACGCGCTCCGGATGCGTGAACACGCGGTTCTCGCGGTCGCGCACCACGGCGCCGTCTTCCCAGCTGCCTTCAAACAGCTTGTAGAGCACTTCGAGATATTCGGCTGCGACCGCATAACGGTCGTTGTGATCGCGCAGGCCGAGCTGGCCCACGTTCTTCGCGCCGCTTTCGAGGTACGACGTCACCACGTTCCAGGCGAGCCGCCCCTTGGTGTGATGATCGGCCGTGGACAGCCGGCGCGCGAATGTGTACGGATGCTCGAAACTCGTCGACGCCGTAATGCCGATACCCAGATGCTCCGTCACCATCGCAATGGGCGCGGCGAGTTGCAGCGGATCGTTGACGGGAATCTGCGCGGCCTGATGCAGCGCGTGATAATTGCCGCCCTTGTAGACGTCGTAATAGCCGATCACATCGGCGATAAAGATCGCATCGAACATGCCGCGCTCGAGAATCTTCGCGAGATCGGTCCAGTATTCGAGGTCCTTGTATTGCCACGAGCGGTCGCGCGGATGCGTCCACAGTCCCGGCGACTGGTGGCCCACGCAGTTCATTTCGAAGGCGTTCAGGCGGATGGTTTTACTCATGACGTTCACTTGCTCCCACGGCCCGGACCGTTGCCGATCTGCCAGACGAAGGGCGGCTCGGTGCCGTTGATGGCCCAGTCGCCGACGATGCGCGCCTTGTAGACGAGCGGATTGTGCGACGACACCGTGCGCGCATTGCGCCAGTGCCGGTCGAGCGCGAGGCGCGTGCTGGTGGCCGACGCGCCGAGCGCGTCGAACAGATGCGTGGCCGCACGCAGCGCGAACTCCGACGCCGTGAGCTGGCTTTGCGCGGAGGCGATTTCGGCTTCGACATTGGCGGCGTGCTCGGCGGCGTCGTCGTCGCCGAAGCGCGCCTCGTAGGCGCGTTGCGCGGGCTCGGCGGCTTGCAGCGCGACGGCGCGCGCGCCATAGGCCCACGCAGCGATCTCGCCGACCACCTGCTGGATCTGCGCGTCCTCGCTCACGTGCGGCGCGTTGCCGTGGCTGTAGACGCGCTTGCGCGTGCGCACGAGTTCGGCGGCATCACGCTGCACGGCTTCGGCGATGCCCGCGAGCGTCGCCACGTGAAAGAGCTGGTAGAACGCGGTCTGATACTTGAAGCGGCGCGCGAAGTCGATCACGTTGCGCGGCTCGACCACGGCGTCGTTGAAGCGCGTGGTGCCGCTGCCGGTGGTGGTCTGGCCGAAGCCGTCCCAGTCGTCCTCGCGCACCACGCCGGGCTGATGCGTGCTGACGGCGGCGATCACGTCGCTGCCGTCGGCTTCGCGCTGCGCGTAGACGTCGATCCAGTCGGCGTAGATCGTGCCCGTGCTGTAGTACTTCGCGCCGTTCACGACGAAGCGGCCGTCGCGTTGCGAAACTTTGGTCTGCACCTGGCCGACGGCCACTTCGCCGACTTCAGACCACGCGCTGCCCACGATCTGCCCGCTGGCGAAGCGGTCGAACCACGCGCGCTGATCGGCATCGGGCGGCACGTTGAGCCAGTCCTCGACGAAGGCGAAATGCGCGCGCAAGGCTTGCGGCAGATTCGAATCGGCGGCGGCCAGTTCGATCAGCAACTGGAACAGTTGCGGAATCGACGCGCCCGCGCCGCCGTCGCGCACGGGCAGGCGCACCGCGCCGAAACCGGCGTCCTTTAGCGCGGCGATGGCCTCGTGCGGCAGGATGCGTTCGCGGTCGCGTTCGGCCGCGCCGCGCGCGATCTCGGCGAAGATCGGGCGAAAGCGCGCGGCGAGCGTTTCATAGTCGGTGCCGGTGGAGAGCGTGGCGTCGTGAGGGTGCTGAATGGGAGCGGATCGCGGTGTCGTCATTGTGTGTTCCTCCGTGTTTCTCCATCGGGCCGCGGCCTCGAATGGCGTGAAGGGCCAGTATAGAAATGCGTGTCGCGGCGCTCCAATAACGGATTCTCGAATCGATATCGGCTGCGCGCATTTGTGCTGATTGCATCGCGTCATAACGGAGAAAAGCACGTAAAAACAGAGGTGGCGGCGTGCGTCCGCCTTATCGGCGCTGGGCGGATCAATATGAGCATCGCTTCGTTGGGCCGGCCTGCGCGTCTCGCTACGATGACGCCATCCCTTGCCCGCGAGACCGATACGACCGTATGTCCGCTCCCCGAATTTCCGCGCCGATTTTTTCCGCTCGCGCCATCGACAAGCGCTTCGGCGCGACCGTCGCGCTTTCGCATCTGGACTTTTCGATCGGCGCGGGCGAAGTGGTCGCGCTGATGGGCGCGAACGGCGCGGGCAAATCGACCTTCGTGAAGATCGTGAGCGGCGTGCAGGGCGCCGATGCGGGCGCGATGCAACTCGACGGCCGGCCTTACGCGCCGGCTTCGCCGCTCGCCGCGCGCAAGCTCGGCGTGGCGACCGTGCATCAATCGATCGCGGATGCCGTGGTGCCCACGTCGTCGATTGCCGACAATCTGCTGCTCGATGAACTGTGCGGCGGCGTGTCGGGCGGCGTTCAAAGTGGTGCTCGAAGTGATGTTAAGAGTGGCGGACGAAACTGGTGGGCGCCGCGTGGCGCGCGTCGTGCGCGCGCTCGCGAACTGGCCGCGCGCGTGGGTCTCGATGCCGATCTCGACGCGCCGCTCGGCACGCTCGCGCTCGCCGCGCAGCAACGCGTGGTGCTGGCGCGCGCGCTGGCGGCGCGGCCGCGTCTATTGATCCTCGACGAGCCCACGGCGAGTCTCTCTGCCGCCGAGGCCGCGCGACTGCACGCGCTCGTCGATACGCTGCGCGACGAAGGCGTGGCCGTGCTGCTGGTCTCGCATCGGCTGGCGGACTTGCGCCGACTCGCGACGCGCGTGGCGGTGTTGCGCGATGGCCGCGTCGTGGCGCAACAGCCCGCGCCCATCGACTTCGACGCGGCGCTGGAAACGATGATCGGCCGCCCGCTTCCGCCCGCCAGAATTGATTCGGATGTCGAAATAAATAACACCAGGCCGATTCTTCAGTTAAATCAACTGCGCCTCACCGATCGCACCGCCGCCTTCGACCTCGACGTGCGCGATGGTGAAATCGTCGCTGTCGTCGGGCCGGTGGGCGCGGGCAAGTCGCGGCTCGCGCAGACGATCTTCGGCGCGTCGCGTGCCTTCGCGGGCGAGATGCGGCTCGACGGCGCGACGTGGCGTCCGCGCACGCCCGGCGACGCGATCCGCGCGGGCGTGTTTCTCGCTGGCGAAGACCGCTGGCGCACATCCTTGTTTCCCGACGCCGTGCCGTTCGCCTCGATTGCGGGGACGCTCGGCTTTCCGTTTTTGCCGCGCTGGAGCCGGGGCGTGTTCGTCTCGCGCGAGCGAGAACGGGCCGCCGCACGCGCGGCGATCGACGCGTTCGGGATTCGCTGTTCGGGCCCGGACGACCGTCTGCCGCGTCTTTCCGGCGGCAATCAGCAAAAGGTGCTGCTTGCGCGCTGGCATGCCGAACCCGCGCGCGTGCTGCTGCTCGACGAGCCGTTTCAGGGCGTGGATGCGGGCGCGCGCGCCGATATCGCGGCCACGCTGCGCCGCGAAGCGCCAGGCCGCGCGACGCTCGTATTCGTGAGCGATCTCGAAGAAGCGCACGAGGTCGCCGACCGCATCGTGTACTTCGATCGGGGCGCGCTCGACCGGGGCGCGCACGAAGCCCTGCACACCGCCGAAGCCATCGAATCGTCATAACACCTCAAGCGACCATGAAAAGCGCCGCCACTCCGCTCGTCACCGATCCCTCCACTTCGCTCGCCGCGCCTGCTCATTCGGGCGCCTCGTCGTCAAGCGCGCCGCTATCGCGCCGCCTGCTCGTGCTGCTCGAACGCAGCGGCCTGCTGCTCGTGCTCGCCGCGATGGTCGTGCTGTTCACCGCGCGCGAACCCGCGTTCCTGAACGTGGCGAATCTCTTCAGCATCCTGCAGGCGGTGTCGATCGTCGCGCTGCTCGGCATTGGCGTAACGATCACGCTGGCCGCGGGCGGCTTCGATCTTTCCGTGGGCAGCGTGGCGGCATCCGCGCAAATGGCTGCGAGCTATGTGCTGGTCGTGTGGCACGGCAACGCGTGGGAAGCCGCCGCCGCGTGCCTCGCGCTGGGCGTGGCGGCGGGGCTGTTCAACGGCGCGCTCATCACGCGGCTGCACGTGCCCGATCAACTCGCGACGCTCGGCACGCTGTTCCTGCTGGCGGGCCTGCAACTGATTCCGACGGGCGGACGCTCGCTCGCCACCGGCACGATCCTGCCCGACGGCACCGAAGCGAGCGGCACGTTCCCCGACGCCTTTCTCGCGCTCGGCCGCGCGCGCTTCTTCTTCGACGTGGTGCCCGCGCCCGTGCTGGTGCTCGCGGCGCTCACCGTGCTGGTCTCGGTCGTGATGGCGGCCACGCGCTGGGGCCGCGTGATCTACGCGATCGGCGGCAACGAAACGGCGGCGCGGCTCGCGGGTGCGCCTGCCGCGCGCTATCGCGTGGCGGCGTATGTGGCTTCGGGCGCGCTGGCTTCGCTGGGCGGCTTGCTGATCGCCGCACGCGTGGGACGCGGCGACGTCAGCGCGGGGCATTCGCTGTTGCTCGACGCCGTGGCGGCCTCGCTCGTCGGCTATGCGGTGTGGGGCGCGAAGCGGCCCAACGTGCCGGGGACGGTGATCGGCGCGGTGTTCGTGGGCGTGCTGCTCAACGGCCTGACGATGTTGAACGCACCGTACTACCTGCAGGACTGCATCAAGGGCGCGTTGCTGGTGGTGGCGCTGGCGTTCACCTTCAGCATCGGCCGAAAAAACGACGCGCGCGCCTGAAATTCGGGGTCTGCCAGGCGTCTTCCGACACATAGAAAAAACCTGAAAAACAAGAGGAGCAATATGAACAAGTCGATGTCCCGTACCGCGCGCTTCGCCATCGGCGCCATCGCGTTGAGCGCCGCCGCGCTGTTCGGCGCCGCATCCGCCGACGCCGCCACGCTCAAGGGCGCGCCGCCGCCGTTCGACAAAGGCGGCGTGAAGATCGCGCTCGTCAACTATCTCTCGGAAGGCGACTTCTTCCAGGCTTACGAGGCGGGCGCGCAGAAGCAGGCGAAGGCGCTCGGCATCGATCTGCGCATTTACGAAGGGCGTCAGGACGCGGCGCAGCAGCGCGACCAGATCCAGCAGGCGATCAATCTGGGCGTGTCGGCGATCATCGTCAATCATGGCTTGCCGGAGTCGCTCAAGGACGTGGTGCAGCAGGCGCTCGACAAGGGCATCAAGGTCGTGGCGTTCGACGTCGATCTCGCCAATCCGAAGATTCCGCAGATCGAGCAGAGCGATCACGATCTCGCGACGCTGCTGCTCGGTCAGGCCGTGAAGGACAACGGCAACGCGTTCTCGGCGGGCTATGTCTACGTGGCGGGATTCGCGCCGCTCGATCGCCGCGACGCCGTGTGGCAGGCGTTCAAGCAGGCGCATCCGGGCGTGCACGAGCAGGCGCGCTGGGGTACGGTCGACAATCCGATCGCGCAGTCGGTGGCGAATCAGGCGGCGGCGGCTTATCGTGCGCATCCGGACATTCGCGTGGTGATCGCGCCGTACGACGAGTTCGCGCGCGGCGCGAGCCTCGCCGCCGACGAAGCGAACGTCGCGAGCAAGCTGCGCATCTACAGCGCCGATATTTCGACCGCCGACATCGAGGCGATCCGCGCGCCGGGCAGCGCCTGGGTGGCGACGGCGGCGACCAATCCCGCCGTGGTGGGCGCGGTGTCGGTGCGCGCGGCGGCGCTCGACGTGGCGGGGCAGCCGCTCGCGCATCACATCGTCGTGAAGCCGACGCTCGTCACGCGCGACGACCTCGTGAAAAACGACATCCACACGATTGCCGAACTGGGCGTCAAATTCCCGGCGTTCCGCGTGAGCGACGCGGCCACGGCGGCGTGGATTCCGGTGGACTGAGCGCGCGGGTTTTCCGCGATTTTTTCGACGACTCTTCCCGCGGTCTTCCCGGCCGCGCGGATATTCCTTTCGCTGCTTACGATCTGAGCGATTGTTGGTTCGTTCTAGCGTCCGCGCTTCTTATGCTTGGCGAATTCGGGAGGCACACCACGTGCCTCCCCATGCAGCCAGACAAACAGGGGAAAGCCGATGCGAGACCACACGACCACCATCTTCACCGATTCGAAGCCGACCACGCGCGAATCCCAAAGCGGGCACAAACCGCTCTGGCGCCGTTTGACGACGACGCTGCGCGCCGTCGCGGCGTTCGCGCCGCTGGCGCTGTTCGCCGCCACGGCCACGCCCGCACAGGCCGCGAGCGCCGCGCCCGCCGAACTCAAGCTCGATTACGCGTATTACTCGCCCGAAAGTCTCGTCATCAAGCGCAACGGCTGGCTCGAACAGGCGCTCGCGCCCGATCACACACAGGTGCGCTGGGTGCTGAGCCTCGGCAGCAATCGCGCGCTCGAATACCTGAATAGCGGGGCGGTCGATATCGGCTCGACCGCCGGTCTTGCAGCCGTGCTCGCGAAGGCCAACGGCAATCCGATCAGGACCGTCTATATCTTCTCGCGCCCCGAATGGACCGCGCTGGTCGTGCGCAAGGACTCGCCGATCAAGACGCTCGCCGATTTGAAGGGCAAGAAGATCGCCGCGACCAAAGGCACCGATCCCTATCTCTTCACGCTGCGTGCGCTGCACACGGCGGGCCTCACGCGCGACGACGTGGAGATCGTCAATCTCCAGCATCCCGATGGCCGCACCGCGCTCGTGAACGGTCAGGTCGACGCGTGGGCGGGGCTCGATCCGCACATGGCCGCCGCGCAGATCGACAACGGCGCGCGCCTGCTGTATCGCAACGTCGACTTCAATACGTGGGGGTTTTTGAACGTGCGCGACGATTTCCTCAAGCAGTATCCGGACACTGTGGCGCGCGTGCTCAAGGTGTATGAACGGGCGCGCGTGTGGATCGGCGAGCATCCGGACGAAGCGGCGCAGATCATCGCGGACGATTCCAAGGTGTCGCTCGCGGTCGCGAAGCTGCAACTGAGCCGCAACGATTTCAGCCAGCCGCAGCCGGGCGCGAAGCAGATCGAGGCGCTCGAAGCCGCCGCGCCGATTCTCACGCAGGAAAACCTCGTGAAACCGGGCACGAACCTGAATCAGGTGATCGAGTCGCTGATCGATACGCACGCGTCGGAGTCGGCGCTGGCGTCGGCGCAGCGTCAGTCGGCGCAATAGAAGGGGATCGCCGCGATGGCCATCGACGAGTTGAGCGCGCCCGCGCTTTCGCGGCCTGCCGCTGCGTCTGCTGTATCCAGCTTGCCCGCGACGCGCGAGCGGCAGGACGGCTTGCTTGACGACGCGTCTGCGCAAGCACCGTCTGCGCAGGCAAGCGAAACGGCCGCTGCGCCGCGTCGCTGGCGCATCGCGGGCGTGCTGCTGCCGTTCGCGTTTCTCGCGCTGATCGAGGCGCTTGTGCGCGGCGGCGTGCTGCCCGACAACCTCGTGCCCGCGCCCAGCGAAATCGCTCAGGCGCTCTGGCAACTGGGCGGCTCGCGGCTCGCGCTGCACATCGCCGCGAGCACGGCGCGCGTGGCGGTCGGTTTCGGCTGCGGCGCGGCGCTCGCCATCGCAGTGGGTGCGGCGATGGGCCTGAGCCGTCGGCTCGACGCGCTGCTCGACCCGAGTTTTCAGGCGCTGCGCGCGATTCCGTCGCTCGCGTGGGTGCCCGTGCTGCTGCTGTGGATGGGCATCGACGAAGCGCCGAAGATCACGCTCGTCGCGATCGGCGCATTCTTTCCCGTGCATCTGAGCGTGGTGTCCGGCATCCGCAACGTCGACCGCAAACTCGTCGAACTCGGCGCGGTCTACCGGCTGCCGCCGTGGCGTCTGTTCACGCGCATCCTGCTGCCCGCCGCGCTGCCGCAGATCTTCACGGGCCTGCGCACGGGGCTCGCGGTGGCGTGGATGTTCGTGGTCGCCGCCGAACTGATCGCAGCCACGCGCGGCCTCGGCTATCTGCTCAGCGACGGCCGCGAAACCGGCCGTCCCGACATCGTGTTCGGCGCGATTCTGCTGCTCGGCCTGTTCGGCAAGCTCACGGACAGCGCGATGCGTCTGCTTGAAACCCGCGTGCTCGCGTGGCGCGACACCGTCCACGAAGGAGCGCGCGCATGAACGCCCCGGCTTTGCTCGATCTCGACATCCGCAACAAACGTTATGGCGCGCGGCCGATTCTCGACGCGCTGCGACTCACGCTCGCGCCCGGCGAGGTGGTCGCGCTGCTCGGCCCGAGCGGTTGCGGCAAGAGCACGCTGCTGCGCATCGCGGCGGGGCTCGATCGCGATTACACGGGCGCGGTCTCGCTCAATGGCGAGGCGTTGCGCGCACCGTCGCCGCTCGCGGGCGTGATCTTCCAGGAGCCGCGCCTGCTGCCGTGGCTGCGCGTGGCGGACAACGTCTGCTTTCCGGATCGGGCTCGCGGCGCGGCGGCGGCCCGCGCGGCGGCGCTGCTCGAAGAAGTGGGCCTGCACGCCGATGACGGCGCGCGCTGGCCCAAGCATCTCTCGGGCGGCATGGCGCAGCGTGTGGCGATCGCGCGCGGCCTCTACACGCAGCCGCGTCTGCTGCTGCTCGACGAACCGTTCAGCGCTGTCGACGCGATGACGCGCATGCGTCTGCAAGACCTGTTGCTGACGCTCGTGCAGGCGCACGACATGGCGGCGCTCGTGGTCACGCACGATCTCGACGAGGCGCTGTATCTCGCCGACCGCGTCGTGCTGCTGGAACCGGCGAAGGGCGCGGCCACGCGCGCGACGAGTCACGTTTACGCCGTGACGCAACCGCGCGCGCAGCGCCGCGAGCAGGGCGTGGACCGCGCGTTGCGCGCGCGTCTGCTCGAACGTCTGGAGGCATCGGTGAAGGCGCCGCTCGCCGCTTGAGGCGATCCGGATCGACATCGACATAGCAACCGCCGTGACGCGCTTACAGCCTTTCGTAAGGCGCACGCGCTAGGATGGGCTGCCTGGGTGCGGGCTCGCGCGACGTTTCTCGTTGCGCGGGCCGCGCCGGTCCCCGCAGTCAATCACGATGTCTACCCACTTTTCCTGCACGATGTGTGGCCACTGTTGCCACGATCTGCGCATTCCTCTGAGTCTGGCCGAGGCGCGCGTCTGGTTGCGCGACGGCGGCGACGTGCAGCTCTTCTGCGAAGCGCTGCCGTGGCTCGACGAACCGCCCGCCGACGACGGCTATGCCGCGTACAAACGCGCGCGCTCGTTCGCGGCGATGAGCGGCACGCTGCCCGTGCGTATCGTGCCGATGGTGGTGGCCGCTTTCGACGGTCCGTGTCCGAACCTGCTGCCCGATCTGCGCTGCGGCGCTTACGATCACCGGCCGCGCGTGTGCCGCATCTATCCCGCCGAAGTGAATCCGTTCGTGCCGTTCGCACCGTCCGCGAAGGGCTGTCCGCCGCCAGCGTGGGAGTCGCGCTATCCGGTATTCGAAATCGGGGGACGTTATGTCGATGAGACGGTGCAGGCCGATATCGCGCTGCGCCGCCATTCGGATGTGGCCGACGTGCCGGCCAAGCGCGCACTCTGCGACGAACTCGGCGTGCGCATGGCGGCGCTCGGCAACGAGGGTTTCGTGATCGTCAAGCCGGGCAGCGAAGCGATGGATGCGGCGATTGCCGCCGCGCTCGACGCCGCGAATGCGTCGATGCAAAACGCGGCGCAGAACACGCTTCAAGCGGCCGACGCATTCGCAACCGGCGTCTCATGGACGCTGATATCGAACCGCCAGGCCACGCGCGATGCGCTCGCTTGCGTCGACGCGCTGAGCGCGCCGCCCGCAGCGTTGCCGGTGCCCCAGCACTACCTGGGGTTTCATCCGGCGAGCGAAGCGTGAATGTGTCGAGCGTGTCGAACGTGGCGCAGCTAAAGCGCCGCGTGCGGCGCGCTCAACACCACACCACGCGATCGTAGTCCACCGTGCGGCGATAGATGTTCTTGCCGCGCCAGCTCGAAAATTCCATATAGGCACATTCGAGCACCAGGATCCAGTTGGTCACGCCCATTGCCATTCCCCATTGTTGGTTTGAATGCAAGGCCAGTCTAGGGGCGAGCCCCTCTCGACGAAGCGCCGAGCAAAACCGGTTTGTCCGGTCAGTTCGGGCATTCATGCCGGGTGCCGCGCCGCCCCGGCTTCTTGACTGCATGTTGCGCCGCAACTCCGGTACCTGAAAAGGTCCGCGCGCGAAGCTGTTGCGCTTTGCACACAGCGCGCGCCGTCGATTGAATTGTGGGGATGTCGCGCGAGTGTGGATGCTGCATGCGCAGGGTCGCGCTTTCATACGCGGCGTTCCGTGCGCTGGCCGACGTAATTCGGCGAAGTCCGGCGGCATGAACGCACCGGCTGCGTGGCACGCGGCATGCAATCGTCGCAGCGGTTAGACTGCCGCTGTGACGCGCTGGCCCTTTTTTCGGCGGCGCGTCCGCAACGCAACATCGATCCCGTTTTCACGCTGAAAAAATTGCCGATCCCATGCTGAAAAATCTTTGGTACGTCGTGGCTGCGTCGACCGATCTGCGCGACGCGTTGCTGCCGGTCACGCTGCTCGGCCATCGCTTCGTTGCGTTTCGCGACACCGAAGGCCGGGCGCGTCTGCTCTCCGATATCTGCGTGCATCGCGGCGCGTCGCTCGCGGCGGGCCAGCGCGTGAACGGCGAGGTGCAATGCCCGTATCACGGCTGGCGTTATGGCGGCGACGGCGTCTGCACGCATATTCCGGCGCAGCCGCAGGCGCGCATTCCGGCGCGGGCGCGTGTCGACGGTTATCCGGTCGTCGAGCGTCACGGCTGGATCTGGGCCTTTCTCGGCGATCTGCCCGAAGCCGAACGCCCGCCGCTGCCGCCGCTCGCCTGGGCCGACGACGCCAACGTGCGCGTGATTCACGGCACCTTCGACTGGGACGCGAACTGGGAGCGCATCGTCGAGAACGGCCTCGATTTCGCGCACGCGCCGTTCGTGCACGGCACCTCGTTCGGCGCGCCGGATCGGCCCGAGATCGACGCGTTCGAAGTGAGCGCGCCCGATGCGTGGAGCGGCCACGCGAAGCTCGTGATGCAGCGGCCCGTGCGGCGCGGCTTGCTGCGCCGTCAAGCGACCGGCGAGCACGTGGAAGTCGTCACGCAAACGGGTTTTCATCTGAGCGGGCCGTGCGCGACGCTCGAACTGCAGCTGGGGAACGGCTGGCGAATCTATATCGTGTCGGCGCATGTGCCGGTGGATGCGCTGCATACGCGCACGTACTGGATGATGGGGCGCACGTTTCTGAAGACGCCGTTGCTCGACGCGCGGTTTCGCGCGCGCAATCTGCGTATTTTCAACGAGGATCACGCGGTGTTGCGGCGCGTGCGTCCCGAGTGCGTGCCGGATGGCTGGCAGAGCGAGGTGTCGGTGAAATCGGATGCCTTGCAGATCGCGTTCCGGCAGCGCGTGCGCGCGCTCGAACAGCGCGGCTGGCTTGCGGCGCCGCCGGGTTCCGGCGAGGCGGCGAGCGAAGTGGAAAACAGACTGGAGAACAAGCGCGCGATCAACGTGATCGCTTGTCCCGCGCGTCGTGATGTGTCGACGTGGGCGCTCGACGGGGCACTGACGCCTGTCATACCGATTGCGTCAGTTTCAGACGCGAACGCAGCAAACTAACTCACGCAATCAAACAGCAACATCACGCACGAGCGCATCGAAAAACAGCGCCCGCGCGTGAACGAACCGAATGCACTACGTCATCAGACGCGATCAGTGATGCCCGATGTCGTCGCGCGGCGGCACCACGGGTTCGACGCCTTCCCAGTACGGCTCGCTGCCGTAATAGGCGTGCACGGTGCTGCCCCACTTGGCGTCGGCCATCGCGGGCCAGTGATCCTTGTCGAAGCCCGGCGCGTTACGCACGCGTTCGGACGACACATTGAGCAGGAAACACTTGCGGCTCGTATCGAGCGTGAGCGCGCCCCACGGAATGGCGAGCAGCTTGTCGCCGATACCGAGAAAACCACCGCTTGAAAGCACTGCATAGGCGACGCGTCCGCCTTGCACGTCGAGCATGATCTCCTTGATCTTGCCGATTTCTTCGCCATCCGAACTGAGTACGCGATTGCTGTCGAGCGTGCTCGCGGCCATGATGTCGGGGCCGGGACCGGCGGCCGTTTCGCTGCCCTTGCCGACGATGCGCGCGCCCTGGCTGCCTTGGCTCGTGGGCATATTGCTGGGGGTGAAGGTGGGCATGATCGCCTCCTGTGAAGGACTACGTTGAGTTCGGCCGGCGCGTTCGCGATGCTGCGTGACGCCGCCGGCCGTCGTACCTTCACTAGAGCAATGCCCGTGCCGCGGATTGCGCGGTTTTCTCAGCGCCGCGCTCGCTTCAGGGCAGGATTGAGCACCTCGTTCAACTCACCGACGGCTCGCCTTCGCCCGGATGCTTGCCGGGGCGATCGGCGGGCGACTGCTTGCGGTCGCGGTCGTCGCGCTCGGGCATCTTGCTGTGCGCGTTGTCGTTGTGCTGGGCGGGCGCGGGGTGGCGCGGATCGTCGGGTTGCGGATTACGCGGATCGGTTGCAGTCATGGTGTCGCTCCCATCGAAGTGGACGCTTTCGCAGCGCAAAGTCCGCGCCCGCCGCGCGCGCTCACACTCACACCGCGCTCGCCCGCTACGACGCCGTCCCCGCTTTTTGCCCCGCCACGTTGTAGCGGTGCGCATCTTCGAAGAACGCGCGCTCGGCGGCCTGATTCATCACGAGGATGCTGATGCGGCGGTTCAGCGGACTGTCCGTGCTGCCTTTGTCGAGCGGCAGCACGTCGGCGAGTCCGCGCACCTGCAGCAGACGGTCCTCGGCCAGATGACCGGCCACCAGCGCGCGCCGCGCCGCGTTCGCGCGTTCGCTCGACAACTCCCAGTTCGAGTAGCCCGCGAGGCCGCCCGAATACGGGACCGAATCGGTATGGCCCGCGATCGACACGCCGCTTGCCGTGTCGTTGAGCGCGCTGCCGATCTCGACGAGGATCGCGTACGCGTAGTCTTCGAGCTTCGCGCTGCCGGTGGCGAACATCGGGCGCTTGAGCGAATCGACGAGTTCGATGCGCAGACCTTCGTCGGTGATCGTCACGCGGATCTGGTCTTTGAATGCGCTCAGCGCGGGCTTTTGCTCGATCAGTGCCGAGAGTTTCGCCTTCAGTTGCTGAAGACGCGCCTTGTCGGCGGCGTCGGCGGGCGCGAGCGCCACCGGCACCGCGCGCGTCTGTGGCGGCTGGGCTTTCGCGCCGCCCACGGCGGGCAGCTTGTTCGACAAATCGTGGCCGCCGCCGTTGATGACGCTCGGGCTCGGATTGGCCGAATTCGGCTTGCCGCCGAGCATGCTCGACAGCGGCGTGTTGAAGTACTTTTCGATGCCGTCGCGGTCGTACTGCGAAGTGGAGCCGAGCAGCCACATCAGCAGGAAGAAGGCCATCATCGCCGTCACGAAGTCGGCATAGGCGATCTTCCACGCGCCGCCGTGATGCGCGTCGTGGGCGCCGCCTTTCTTCACGCGGCGTATCACGGGCGCGGGTTTGCTGCTCTCGCTGTCTTGCGCGGCGCGCTGTCTTTGCGACATGTCGTGTTCTCCCCGGTGTTGCGGTGTCTCTGTGCGCCGCGCTTACGCGGGCTTCGGCGTCTTGGTGGCGCGCACGGTTTCGTCGAGTTCCTTGAAGCTCGGACGGTCGGCGGTGAACAGCACCTTGCGGCCGAATTCCACGGCCACCGGCGGCGCATAGCCCGCGAGCGAGGCGAGCAGCACGGCCTTCACGCACTGAAACGGCTTGGTGGCGGCGCGGCCCTTGGCGTTGAGCAGATCGGCGATCGGGCCCACGAAACCGTAGGCCAGCAGAATGCCGAGGAAGGTACCCACGAGCGCGCCCGCGATCATCTCGCCGAGCACGGCGGGCGGCTGGCCGACCGAACCCATCGTGTGCACGACGCCCATCACGGCGGCCACGATGCCGAAGGCGGGCAGGCCGTCCGCCATCTTCTGGATCGCGTTGGGCGCGACCGAGACTTCGGCGTGGTGCGTGTCGAGTTCCTCGTCCATCAGGTCCTGCATTTCCATCGGGTTCACGTTGCCGCCCGACATCATGCGCAGATAGTCGACGATGAAATCGAGCAGATGATGATCGGCCAGCACGCGCGCGTACTTCTGGAAAATCGGGCTGTTCTCGGGCGCTTCGATATCCGCTTCGAGCGCCATCATCCCTTCCTTGCGGGCCTTTTGCAGCAGTTCGTAGAGCAGGGCGATCAGTTCGAGATACTGCGCCTTGGTATAGCCGCCGCCCTTGAAACAGGTGGGCAGCGCCTTGATGGTCTTGCCGAGCGTGGACTTGGGGTTGCTCACCACGAACGCACCCATCGCCGCGCCGAAAATACACAGGAGTTCGAACGGTTGCACGAGCGCGGGCAAATGGCCGCCCACGCCGACGAAGCTCCCGATCACCGATCCGAGGACCACGATCCAGCCGATTGCGACAAACATGATGTTTCCCTTGCTTCCTTGAGTGTTGAAACGGACCCGACGGCCGCGCGCGACGCCTGCGCAACGTCTACGCGGCGTCTTGCGCGAGCGCGTTGGCGCGGTCCACGTTGAGCAGCGCGTCGATGTCCCGCGCGGCCATTGCCTTGCCGAAGTAATAGCCCTGTGCGTACTCGCAGCCCTTCAGACGCAGCATGCGAGCGAGTTCCTGGGTTTCGACGCCCTCAGCCACGGTGGCCATGCCGAGATTCGAGGCCAGCGCGACGATGGCGTCGACGATCTTCGCGCTTTCGCTGCACGTCGCCATCGAGAGCACGAACGAGCGGTCGATTTTGAGCTTGTCGAAATGCAGTTCGTGCAGATGCTGCAGGCTCGAATAACCGGTGCCGAAGTCGTCGAGCGACATGCTCAGCCCCGCGCCGCGAAATTGCGCGAGCACGGCGCGCGCGATATCGAAGTCGCACATCAGCGCCGACTCGGTGATCTCGATCTCCAGACGCTCGGGCGGAAAGCCTTCGTCGGCGAGAATCGGCAGCAGCAGCGACACCAGTTGTTCGTCCTTGAACTGCGCGGGCGAGATGTTGAAAGCGAGGCGATAGCGCTCGGGCCAGCGCAGCGCGTCGCGGCAGGCGCGGCGCAGGATCGCCGCCATGAACACGGGCGCGATGCCCATCTGCTCGATCAAGGGGACGAACAGATCGGGCGGCACCCAGCCGCGTTCGGCGTGATGCCAGCGCGCGAGGATTTCGAAGCCGGCGGTCTGGCCGTCGGCGAGACGCACGAGCGGCTGATAGTACGGACGGATCTCGCCGCCCGCGAGCGCGCGGCGTACGTCCGATTCGAGCGTGGCCTGCTCGCGCAGTTCGTCGTCCATCTTTTGCTCGAAGAAACGGTACGTGCCTTTGCCTTCGCATTTGGCGCGGTACATGGCGATGTCGGCGGCGCGCAGCAGGTCGTCGGCATCTTCGCCGTCGCGCGGGCAGCACGCGATGCCGATGCTCGCGTCCACGTTCAGACGCACGCCGTCCACGTCGATGGGCGCGCGCACGGCGGCCAGCAGACGTTGCGCGAGTTCGCGCGCGACATCGGCCTGTTCGTCGTGCGGGGCGAGGGCGAGCACGGCGAATTCGTCGCCGCCAAGACGCGCGACGGTGTCGCGCTCGCGCACGTTGCGGCGCAGCCGCGCGGCGATTTCGCAGAGCACGGCGTCGCCGGCCGCGTGGCCGTACAGGTCGTTTACGGGCTTGAAGCGGTCGAGGTCGATCACGATCACCAGATAGCCGCTGCCGCGACGGCGCGCCTGTTCGAACGCGGCGCCCATCTCCGCCGCGAGCAGGCGACGGTTGGGCAAGCCGGTGAGCGGATCGTGGCGCGCGAGCGCCTGGGCGTGCGCCTCGGCGGCGCGCGTGGCTTCGTGTGCGTCTTTCAGTTCGCGCGACCGCGCGCAGAGCGCGTCGAAGGCCTTGGCCATCGCGCCGATTTCGTCGGTGCGTTCGAGGTCGGGCAGCGTGTGAATCTCTTCGCCGCGAGCGAGCCGCACGAGCGAATCGGTGATCGTGAGCAAGGGCTGCAGCATCGTGCGCTCGACATGGCGGAACAGCGCGACGCCGAGCAGCAGCGTGAGACAGGCGATCGCGAGCGCGGCTTCGAGCGTGCGCTTGACGAGCTGGCGCGCGTGGCGAGCCGCATCGTGAACGCCGAGCGCACGTTCGTCGCCGGCCGTTTTCAGGCTGTCGTCGCGCAGGTTGCGCAAGTCCGTTTCGCGCAGGCCCTGGCGGTCGATCAGCACGAGGCGCGCGGGCACGGCCCGCACGTTGTCGAGCGCGTGCGCGGGGCGTTCGTTGCGTTCGCCGAGTTCATCGCCGTTGCGATCCGCGTAACGATCCTTGAACGCGTGTGCGGCCGGTTCCGGTTCTGTGGGTTCGGCATGTTCGAGCGCATGGTTCACGGCGAGCAACTGACTCGTGAGCAACAGCGTTTGCGCGGTGAACAGCACGATGAAAATGCCGATGTGCAGCTTCGTGCGCGTGCGGATCGAGCGGCGCAATGCAGCGCTCGCGCTACGCAGCGGCCAGGCATCGCGCGCCTGAGGCGCTCGGGACGCGGGCTTCATGGTGTGATCCATAGGCGTTCGTCTCGATGATCCTCAAGCGCGGCAGGTGCGCTGGCGCGCAAGCAGTCGACGCGTGGCGAAATTGGTGGCGGCGCCGATGCCATGACCGCGCCATGCAGCGGCACGGCGTGCGCGCGGCGAGGCGCTCGCACGGGCCGCCGATGTGCGGCTGCCCGCGAGGCGCGCGGCGCTGGCCCACGAAGGTGGCGAAGTCAATTTTGCAGCCTGAGTCAGTGATCTCATGATGATTGCGCGAACATGAAGCTTGGCCATTTTTACGGCGGCGCCGCACGTTGCTGAAGTCGTCTTACGATATTTTTTTCGGGGGTGCGATCATCGTGAATCAGGTAATTAATCAGGTATCCGTATCAATGGAGATAAATTGCCGAGCGCCGCGAAGCGCAGCCATGTCGCGCGCCGCGCTTGATGCGGATATACCCGCATGCGCGCGGCATGGCGGCATGGCGGCATGGCGTCGTGCTATCCGGGCGCACGGGCGTGCGCTTTTTATTCAGTATTTACCGGGGAAAATAGCGGAAAGCGAGACGTCGCACGCCGCCGCGCGCCGGGGTCAGGTTTGGCGCGCGCTTGCCGTTAACGTGTATCGAGAACCGACCGAGGCGTCGCGCGTGCCGCGCTCGCCACTGCGAGACACCGACATGATTACTGCTCCGCTTCCGCTCGACGAGGACGTCCGCCTGCGCGCGCTGCAACGGCTCGATATCCTCGACTCCGAACCGGAGGAGGCGTTCGACCGCATCGCGCGCCTCGCCGCGCGGGCGTTTCGCGTGCCGATCGTGCTGGTCTCGCTCGTCGACGAAGACCGTCAGTGGTTCAAGTCGCATTACGGCATCGCCGCCTGCGAAACGCCGCGCAGCATGTCGTTCTGCGCGCACGCGGTGTTGAGCAAGCGCCCGCTCGTGGTCGAGGACGCGCTCGACGACGAACGCTTTCTCGACAATCCGCTCGTGCTGGGCGCGCCGCATATCCGTTTCTATGCGGGCGCGCCGCTGCGTCTCGCCGACGGTCAGGTGGTCGGCACGCTCTGTCTGATCGATACCGCGCCGCGCGCGTTCGAGATCGCGGACGTGGAAACGCTCGCCGACTACGCGCAACTCGTCGAGCGCGAACTCGAAGTGCGTCGCAAGCTGATCCGCTCGCGCACGGCGCACGAACGCGACCGCCGCTCGCTCGCGATCAGCGAGGCGCGCTTCACGACCGTGTTCCGGGAAACGCCGATCGGCAACGCGCTGGTCGCGCTCGACGGCCGCTTTCTCGACGTCAACCAGACCTTTTCGGAGATCACGGGCTACGACGAGGCATCGCTGCGCAAGCTCACCTTCGCCGACGTCACGCATCCCGCCGACGTGGCCGCCGACGTGGCGCTCGCGTCCGAATTGCTCGCGGGCAAGCAGTCGACCTATACGACCGAAAAGCGTTACGTGCGTCCCGACGGCACGGCGATCTGGGTGAATCTCGCCGTCACGCTGCTGCGCGACGCGGCGGGCGTGCCCGCGCATTTCATCGCCGCCGTGCAGGACATCGACAGCCGCAAGCGCAGCGAGGAAGCGCTGCGCAACTATCACGCGGAACTCGAGGAACGCGTGCGCGAACGCACCGCCGAACTGCGCCGCAGCCGCGACGCGCTGCAGACCATCACCGACAATCTGCCCGTGCTGATCGCCGTGGTGGACCGCGAACTGCGTTATCGCTTCTACAACGAGACGTTCAAGCGCGTGCTCGGGCCGCGCGCGCCGGGCGAGGTGGGGGCGAACGTGGCGCAAACGCTGCGGCCCGACGTGCTCGCGCAGTTGCAGCCATACTTCTCGCGTGCGCTCGCGGGCGAACGCGTGACGTGCAGCGAGGTGCGGTATCGCGAGGACGAGGAACGCGTCTGGTGCACGACCTATATTCCGGCGAAGCGCGACGGCGTGGTGACGGGTTTTTACGTGATGTCGCACGACGTGACGGAGCAGCGCCGCACCGAGCAGCATCTGCGCGAGCGCGCGCTGGTCGATGCGCTCACGGGGCTCGCGAACCGTCGCGCGCTCGATGAGGA
Source organism: Paraburkholderia sp. SIMBA_027 (assembly GCF_046535315.1). NCBI lineage: Bacteria > Pseudomonadati > Pseudomonadota > Betaproteobacteria > Burkholderiales > Burkholderiaceae > Paraburkholderia > Paraburkholderia sp. SIMBA_027. The sequence goes on along the minus strand of NZ_JAWRWY010000001.1, from coordinate 488,311 downwards.
ACTGGCGGCCATGCACGCGGGAACGTGCTGCTTCGCGGTGTTTTTCGTCGATCTCGACGGCCTGAAGGGCATCAACGATCGTTACGGCCACGATGCCGGCGACGCGCTGTTGCGCGAGGCCGCGCAGCGGCTGGGCGCGACTGTGCGCGCGGGCGATTTCGTGAGCCGTCTCGGCGGCGATGAATTCGTGGTGGTGAGCCGCGGCGTGGCCGACGCGCGCGACGCCGGGCGCATCGCGCAGGCGATCTGCGGCGCGCTCGCCCGGCCGTTCGTGACGGGCGGCATGCGGGTGGAGGCCAGCGCGAGCGTGGGCGTGGCGATCCACGATGCGAGCGTGGCGGCCGCCGATCTGCTCGCGATCGCCGATACGGCGATGTACGAGGCCAAGCGCGCCGGGCGCAATACCTGGCGGCTCGGCGGCGCGCCGGTGGCGGAAGCGGGCGGCGAAGCCGGACGCTCGCCGGTGGTGTCGCTTTCGTAGTTTCCGCTTTCGTCGTTTCGAGTCGCGTCGCGCGACGCTCTTCGCGCATGTTCCCCTGTCGCCTGTCTTTCACACGCCTTCACGCTGCGCCCGCCCGGGCACAAAACCTGCGCATCTCCCCACCGACGATCTGCTGACGCGCTTGCGTGCGTCCACGCACGATCGTGCCGGCAGCGCGATAATTGGGGCGCGCCAGACACGCAAGGCCGCGTCGCGCCGGTATGATGCAGACCCCAATGCAGACCGATGCCGCCGGCGATCATCGCCCGAATGTCATCATGCTTGGCCGTTGTTGTGCTTGTTTTGCTTGTCTCGCTTATCAGGACCCGACCGTGACCGCTATCCGATCCGCCACCGAATCCTCGTTCGTCGATGTCCTCGGCGCTCTGCGCCTCGCAACCGCCGCGCGCCACGAGGCCGTCGAGCGGGCGATGCCGCTCGCCGTGGGCGCGCCCTCGCTCGCCCATTACCGTCTGCACCTCGAAGTGCTGCGCGACTGGCTCGCGCCACTCGAAGCGTGGCTGCAGCGTTTCGCCGACGGCCCGCAGGACGCCGCGAGCCTGCCGCAAATCGCGCGTCTGACGCTGATCGAGCGCGACCTCGCACATCCGGCGCTGCGTCCGCAGGACACGACCGACGAACTCGCCGAAGCCCGCCTTCACGCGCAATCCGGCGTGCGCGCCGTGCCGCCCGTCGTATCGGCGGTATCCGCCGCGCTCGCCGCCGACGCCGCGTGGCGCTGGGGCGCGTGTTACGTGATCGAAGGCTCGCAACTGGGCGGCGCGGTGCTGCTGCGCAAGCACGCGCCGGCCTTCGCGCCGCATCCGCTCGACTATCTGAGCGGCGACGGCAACGCGCCCGGTCCGCGCTGGCACGCCTTCGTGGCGGCCATGCGGCGCGAAGTGCATACGCCCGTCGCGGTCGACCGCGCCTGCGCGGGTGCGCGCGCCGCTTTCGACCGGCTCATCGCGCTGCTGCCGCCATCGTCGCTGGACACCGTCGCGCCCGCCGCGCGCGTGGTCGCGGCCTGAGCGCTGCCGGGCGTCGACGCATCATGCGCGAGTCCGCTGCGGGGCCGATGGCCGGGTCGATGGCTGATTCAGTGGCCGATTCAATGACAGCGTCCGCCGCGCCGGAGACCGGCGCGCTGCTCGACGTCGCCGACATCTTCGAGGCGCTGCCCGACGCCTGGCTGATCCTCGACGCCGAGGCCACCGTCGTCGCGGCCAACCGCGCCTATCTGGCGCTCGTCGCGTGCGAGCGCGAAGCTATCGTCGGCCGCTCGATCTACACGATCAACCAGGCGGGGTCCACGGCACAGCGCGAGGCGCGCCGCCAGTGGCTCAAGAGCCTGCTCGCCGACGGCGCGCCAGGCGAAAGCCGTCTTGCGCCGCCGATCCGCTACGACCTCGCGCTCGGCGGCAACGGCGCGCTCGTGCCGCGCTACTGGCAGGTGCGCGCGACGCTCATGCGCACCGCGCGCGGCGAGGCGCTCTACGGGCTTTGCGTGCACGACATCACCGAACGCATGGAAGAGGAGGCGCGCGAGCAGCGCGAGCGCGCCAAGCTGCGCTCGCAGGCGCGCCTGCGACAGGTGCTGGTGGACGAAGCCAACGAGCAGTTGCGCATGCAGCAGGAACAGCTTCAGCACGCGCTGGCATTCGCGAGCGTGGGCGCGTGGGAACTGCAGACGCGCACGGGCGTATTCACCTGCAACGAGCAGTTCAAGACGCTGCTGGGTCTGCCGGGTGTGGCAACCATCACCGAACGGCGGCTGTTCGAGGAACTGATCGACGAGGAACATCGCGAGCGCGTGCGCAGCGCGTTCGACGCCGCGCGCCATACCGATACGCCCGTGGAAGTCGATTTCCGCGTGACCTGGCCGAACCGGCAGCGACGCTGGATTCTGTTGCGCGCCACGCGTCCGCGCGGCAGCGAAACCATCGAGTACAGCGAGCAGGAGAACGCGCCGCCCGCGGCGGTGTCGATCATCGGGCTCGCGCTCGATATTTCGATGCGCAAGGAGTCCGAGCTTGAACATCAGGCCGCCGCCGTGACCGAGCGCGCCGCGCGCGAGCGCAGCGAAGAGGCCACGCGCGCGATGGATCATTTCGTGGCGGCCGTGAGCCACGAACTGCGCTCGCCGCTGGGCGCGATCCAGTCGTGGGCGACGCTGCTGCAACGCTCGGCCGACGTCACGCACATGGCGCGCGCGGGTACGGTCATCGAACGCAATGCGCGTCAGCTCGCGCTGATGGTCGACGACCTGCTCGACAGCGGCGCGATCGCCACCGGCAAGCTGTCGATCGAACTCGCGCCCGTCGATCTGGGCGCGCTCGCGGGCAATATCGCCGAGGACATGCGCATGCGCATCGAGGAAAAAGGCGTGCGCCTCGTCGCCGACGACCTCGATTCCTGCGTCGTGATGGCCGATGAAAAACGCGTGCGCCAGGTCATCTGGAATCTCGTGTCGAATGCGCTGAAGTTCACCGAGGCGGGCGAGATTACGGTGAGCGTGCGCGTGCACGGCGAGCACGCCGAGCTTTGCGTGCGCGACACGGGGCGCGGCATCGGCGCCGACGTGCTCGAACGCATTTTCGAACGCTTCTATCAGGCGGCCGGCAGCGGACGCGTGTCCGGACTCGGGCTCGGACTATGGCTCGCACGCAGCATCGTGCGCCTGCATGGCGGCTCGATTCGCGCGCATAGCGACGGTGTGGGCAAGGGCGCGACGTTCGTGGTGACGATGCCGCGGTATCGGTGAAAGCGCTGAATGCAGCGGTAAAATCGCCGCACCGCATTGCTCCCTGACGCCACCGACATGAACGATTCCACTTCCACGCCGCTCGACGCGCTCATCAAGCAGGTGCTCGCGTTTCGCGAGGCGCGCGACTGGCAGCAGTTTCATACGCTGCGCAATCTGATCGTGTCGACCAGCATCGAAGCGGGCGAGTTGCTCGAAACCATCCAATGGAAAGACGATGCGCAGATCGCCGCCATGCTAGCCGATCCCGCCGCGCGCGCCCATCTCGAACAGGAATGCGCGGACGTCTTCATCTACTTGCTGCTGACCGCGCACACGGCGGGGTTCGATCTCGTGAAGGCGGCCGCCGACAAGGTGCGCGTGAACGAAACGCGCTATCCGGTCGAGAAAGCGAAGGGCAACGCGAAGAAGCATTCCGATCTGTGAGGACCGGCGCGCACGTCAATGCGCAATTCAGCGCGACGATCAGCGCGAATAAGGCGGCGGCTCGTTGAGCACGGCCCAGAAGACGCCGAGGTCGTTGATCGCATCCATGAAGTCGTCGAACTCCACGGGCTTCACCACGTAGGCGTTGACGCCCAGATCGTAGCTGCGCAGCAGATCTTTTTCTTCGCGCGACGAGGTCAGCATGACCACCGGAATGCGCCGCAGATGCGCGTTCTCGCGCACGACCTTCAGCACTTCGTGACCGTCGAGCTTCGGCAATTTCTTGTCGAGCAGAATGACGGCGGGGTTTTCGTCGAGGCGATCGGCCCACTGACCTTCGCGGCGCAGGTAGTCGAGCGCTTCCGCGCCATCGCGCAGCGCAACCACCGGGTTCGCAAGGCGCGCTTTTTCAAGCGCGATCAGGGTGAGCTCGATATCGTTCGGATTGTCTTCCACGAGCAGAATGGGTCTTAGCACGACGGTATCCTCTTTCTCCGGCGCCTCTAGGCGCGTTGGGTAGGGCAGGGTTGCAGGTTGATCGGTGAGCGCGGCTAGTCCGGCTTGCGCACGTTGCGAAACGGTTGCGCGCCCGGCGTGACCGACGCGAGCCGCGCGACGGCCGCCGCCGCCGATTCTCCATTTTTCGCGGCGCTTTTCACACCCTCTTGCGCAACGCTTCGTGCGGATTGCGCGGAGTGCGCCGCCTGTGCGGATGGCGCGAGCGCCACGCGCGGGATCGCGAACGACACCATGGTGCCCACGTTCAGTTCGCTCGTCGCCCACGCACGGCCGCCGTGGCGTTCGACGATCCGTTTGACACTAGCAAGTCCGATGCCCGTGCCCTCGAATTCCTCGACGCGATGCAGGCGCTGGAACACGCCGAACAGCTTGTCGACATAGCGCGCGTCGAAGCCCACGCCGTTGTCGCGCACGAACACGATGTCGTAATCGGCGAGATCGCCTTCGCCCGGCGCGCAGCCGATTTCGATCAGCGCGGGCGCGTCGTCTTCCGTGCGCGTGCTCGTGAACTTCACGGCGTTGTCGATCAGATTGCGCAGCACGACGTGCAGCAGCACGGGATCGGCCGTGAGCGTGCAGAGCGTGGCGACGCGCCAGTCGATTGCGCGCGCGGGATGTTCGCGCTGCTGATCGGCGATCAGTTCCTTGACGAGCCGGTTCAGATCGACGGCTTGCTTGTGCAGCGCGGCGCGCCCCATGTGCGAGAACGCGAGCAGATCGTCGACGAGCTTGCCGCCGAAACGCGCCGACGCCGCGATGCGCTCGACGAAATGGCGTCCGCGCGTGGAGAGCGCGTCGGCTTCGGTTTGCGCGAGCAGATCGGCGAATCCGGCGATATGGCGCAGCGGCGCGCGCAGATCGTGCGAGACCGTGTACGAGAAGCCTTCGAGTTCCTCGTTCGCGCGGCCCAGTTCGAGCGCGAGCTGCGCGAGTTCTTCGGCGCGGCGCAGCACGATGTCGAGCAGCGCGGCGCGGAATTCACGGGCGATTTCGATTTCGGCGGCGCGCCATGGCAGCGAGCGTTCGCGCACGATCTCGGTCCAGACGTCGAAGCTCGCGCGCGGCGAGAGCGCCTGCGCGGGCGTCGTTGCCGTGCCGGACGGCGCGAGCTTCGTGCGCGGATCGCCGGCCCACTTGAGCGCGCGCACGACCTCGGGACGGAACCAGATCACGTAATTGCGAAAGAGCCGCGAGATCGACACGGCGAGCATGCCCGCCGCGTCGTGATGAAACGCGGTGCCTGTCTCCTGCGCGAGTTGTTCGCTCGCGTAGACGTCGCCATGCTGATTGTCGAGCCAGTTGAGGATCTGCTCGATCTGTGTTTTGTCGGGCGTGACGCCCACCGTGACGATGCGTCCGTCGAACACGATGGCCGCGCCGCTCGCGCCCGTGAGCGCGAGCAGTTCGTGCGGCTCGGCCGCGAGCGCGCTCACGAAGTGCTCGCTGTTGGCCATGCTCGCGAGCAGGCGCGAGAGACGGCGGCGCAGCGCGAGTCCGTACTCGGCCTGAGCGCCGTCCTCGCGCGCCTCGATCTGCAGCGAGAGCATCTGCGCGATGTGCTCGCAGGCGGCGCGCACTTCGAAGGCGGGCAGGCGCGCGCTGGCGTGATGGCAGGAAATCAGGCCCCAGAGTTTGCCGCGCACGACGATCGACATCGACATCGACGAACCGGTGCCCATGTTCTTCATGTACTGCACGTGCACGGGCGAAACGCTGCGCAGCGACGACCACGTGAGATCGGTCGGTCGGCCCGTGGCCGGATGCAGCGGCGGCACGAGCGGCACGCTCGCGTAGTCGGCGTCGGCGATCAGACGGATGCGGTTCTGCACATAGAGCGCGCGCGCCTGGGCCGGAATGTCGGCGGCCGGAAAGCGCTGATCGAGATACGAGGCGTAGCCGGGGTCCAGCGCTTCGGCGATCACGTGGCCGTTGCCCGCTTCGTCGAAACCGTATACCAGCGTGCGTCCGTAGCCGGTGATGCGCTTGACTTCGCCGGCGGCGAGGCGCGCGAGTTCCTCGACGCCCGGGCTCGCTTGCAGCGCGTGCAGGAAGGTGCGCACGAGCGGGTAGAGCGAGGAGAACACGTCGCCGTTGCCGAGCGCCGGTTCGAGTTCGACGATGGCGACGCCGTCGTAGCGATGCGCGACCACGGCGAGCGGCGCGCGTTCGCCGCCGCGTGGATCGTCGATGGTGCCGACGAGTTGCGGCGCGCCGTCCGAGCCCGGCGCGGCCAGCGCTTCGCGCGCGGCTTGCGCCGCCGGTTCGCCGACGAGCCGCGCGAGCGGCGCGCCGACCAGCGCGTCGGCCGTGGTGCCCGCGAGCGCGCCGCAATTGGCGCTGAGCTGCACGATGCGGCCCGCGTCGTCGAGACTCGCCAGATAGCCGTGGGGCTGGATGCTGCCGGGCAGGTGGATCGGCTCGCGCGCGCAATCGGTGGGCGGATTGTCTGGCGGTTTGTTCGACGGATTGGTGGACGGATTCACGCTCATGCGGTCAGGTCCTCTTCGAGCCGCTCGAACACGCGTTTGGTCGCGCCGCGTGCATGCAGCGCGAACAGCAGCAGCGAGCGGCCCGTGACCTGATAGACGTCGCCGGCCTCGAATTCGGGCAATTCGTCGCGCACGGGCATGTTGGTGTCGATGAGGCAGCTCCACTGGTCGTTGCCGGGCACCGAGGGCAGCGTGAAATCGACCACGTCGTGATAGGCGTTGAGCACGATGAGGAGCGTGGCGTCGGAGGCGAGCCGCATGATGCCGCTGGTCTGCGAACGGCCGTCGATCAGCATGCCGAAGCAGCGCATCTGCGCATCGCCCCATTGCTCGTCCGTGAGCGGCACGCCCGCGGGCGAGAGCCATTCGACGTCGGTGACGCCGAGCGCCTCGTTGTGCTCGCCGCTGAGAAAGCGATTGCGGCGCAGGACCGGCAGCGCGCGGCGCAGCGTGGTGAGCTTGCGCACGAAGTCGGTGAGCGCGCGGCCTTCGTCGCCGATGCCGTCCCAGTCGACCCAACTGATCGCGTTGTCCTGGCAGTAGGCGTTGTTGTTGCCCTGCTGCGTGCGCCCGAATTCGTCGCCGGCCAGCAGCATCGGCGTGCCTTGCGAGAGCAGCAGCGTGGCGAGGAAATTGCGTTTCTGGCGCTCGCGCAGCGCGCGGATCTCGGCGTCGTCGGTCGGGCCTTCGGCGCCGCAATTCCACGAGAGATTGTCGCCGTGGCCGTCGCGGTTTTCTTCGCCGTTGGCCTCGTTGTGGCGATCGTTGTACGAGACGAGATCGTGCAGCGTGAAGCCGTCGTGCGCGGTCACGAAGTTGACGCTCGACCACGGACGGCGGCCGCGCCGGTTGAACTTGTCGGCGGAGGCGGCGAGGCGCGTGGCGAGGTCGGCGGCCTTGCCTTCGTCGCCTTTCCACCAGGCGCGCACGGTGTCGCGAAAGCGGTCGTTCCACTCGGCCCAGCCGGGCGGGAAGCCGCCCACCTGATAGCCGCCGGGACCGCAGTCCCACGGCTCGGCGATCAATTTGACGCTGGCGAGAATCGGGTCCTGGCGGCAACTGTCGAGAAAGCCGCCGCCTTCGTCGAAGCCTTCGGGTTCGCGTCCGAGGATGGTCGCGAGGTCGAAGCGGAAGCCGTCGACGCCCATTTCGAGCACCCAGTAACGCAGGCTGTCCGTGACCATCTGCAGGACGCGCGGATGCGAGAGATTGAGCGTGTTGCCGGTGCCCGTGTCGTTGATGTGATAGCGCGGATTGTCGGGCAGCAGACGATAGTACGAGGCGTTGTCGATGCCGCGAAACGACAGCGTGGGCCCGAGCTCGCTGCCTTCGGCAGTGTGGTTGTAGACCACGTCGAGCAGCACTTCGAGCCCCGACTGGTGAAGACGGTCCACCATGTTCTTGAACTCGTCGATCGAACCTTGCGCGCCGACCGAATAGCGCGGATCGGGCGCGAAGAAGCCGATCGTGTTGTAGCCCCAGTAGTTCGTGAGGCCGCGTTCGAGCAGATGCGAGTCGTTCACGAAGGTCTGGATCGGCATCAGTTCGACCGACGTCACGCCGAGTTCGCGGATGTATTCGAGCACCTTCGGATGCGCGAGGCCCGCGAAGGTGCCGCGCTCGTCCTCGGGCACGTCGGGATGGCGCATCGTGTAGCCGCGCACGTGCGTTTCGTAGACGATCGCGCGTTCGCGCGGCACGCGCTCGCGCAGCGGGTGATGCCAGCTGAAGGTCTGATCGACGACGCGGCAGCGCGGCACGTAGCGGGCGCTGTCACGCGTGTCGAAGGACAGGTCGGCGTCGGGATGGTCGAGCGTGTAGCCGAACACGGATGGATCCCATTTGAGCGCGCCCACGTGCGCCTTCGCGTAGGGATCGAGCAGCAGCTTGTTCGGATTGAAGCGATGGCCGGCCTGCGGTTCGTAGGGACCGTGCACGCGGTAGCCGTAGATCGCCCCCGGTTGCAGGTCCGGGACGAAGACGTGCCAGACCTCGTCGGTGTATTCGGGCAGCACGATGCGCTCGATTTCGCGCAGGCCCGTCGCGTCGAAGAGGCAGAGTTCGACCTTGGTCGCGTGCGCCGAAAAGAGCGCGAAGTTGACGCCGCGTCCGGTCCAGGTCGCGCCGAGCGGAAACGGTTGGCCCTCGGCGATGGCAGTGGCGGTCTTCTTCATGGGCTCTCGTGGAGGGGCGGCGCTGACGCTTGCCTGGTGGGCGGAGGGCGGTCGATCGGTCGGTCGTTCAACCGAAGAGAAGAGGAAGCAAGGTCCGGGCCAAGGGGGATGAGGCCGGGGATGCGCGTGGGCGCGGGGATCTTGACTGGTCGGCGGGGTGGTGGTGCCCCGCTTTGTGTAAGTTTGGCCGGGTGGGTGTGAAGTTTTTAGCCGATTTTTTTGGGGCGCGTGCGGCGTGTGTGCGGGCGCACGTGGTCCGGCGTGGTTGCGCGTGGTTGCGCATGGTTGTGTCGCGCGCGCTTATTTCACCGTCTGGACGACTTCGAAACCCTCGAATTCCGGGTGGCTCAGGTAGAGCGGCCGACTCTCGCTCGCGTTGCCCGCATTCCGGTGCGCTGCGCGGAAGGCGTCCGAACGTGTCCAGTCTTCAAACGCGCCATGGTTCGCCCAGATCGTGTGGCTCGCGTACAGCGTGTGGTCTTCGCGCGTTGGACCCTTCAGCAGGTGGAATTCTATGAAGCCCGGGACCGTCTTCAGGTGCGTTTCGCGGTTCTTCCAGACTTCTTCAAAGGCCGGTTCCGATCCCAGCGCGACTTTGAAGCGGTTCATGGCGATGTACATGGGTTTCCTCGGCTGTGGTTGGCGGTTGCTTTCTCGCTTTGATTATAGGGATCTTGGCTTGGGGTGGCGTTGAACTGGTTTTCTTGTCGGTCTGCAAGCGTCGCCCCTGTGCGGGGCGGCACCTACTTTTCTTTGCAGCGGCAAAGAAAAGTAGGCAAAAGAAAGCCGCTCACACCGCCAGTGTGACGCCGTCCGCAAACTGCCGTTTATGGGGAATGGTGTAGGAGCGTCCGGCTTCTCGCACCCTTGCACTGAGTGACAAAGCCGTCATCCATCCAGCGGCGCTGCGCGCGCCGTGAGGGACACCGGCAAACCCTCGGTTTGCCGGTGTTTGCTGCTTTTTTTACCGCTTCGCTTCCAGGCCCATCTGCGCCCGTACGCGCTTCACATCATCCGCGCTCACTGCGCTTGCGTGATTGCCCCACGCCGATCGGACGAAGGTCGCGAGTTGCGCGACTTCGTCGTCGTCGTAGCGCCAGGCGAACGGCGGCATCGCCAGCGGCGCCGGCGCCGATGCCGTCGACGGCAGGCGCGAGCCCGCCAGAATCACCGCGATCAGCGAGTCCGGATGCTCGGCCAGCACCGACGGGTTGTTCGCCAGCGACGGAAACACACGCGCCGCGCCTTCACCGTTCTGGCGGTGGCAGGCCGCGCAGCTGTCGATGTAGATGCGCGAGCCCACGTCGTTCGCGTGGCCCGTCATGATCGCCGTGAGCGTCGCGTCGTCGGCCTTGTAGGCGGGCGCGGCCGCGTCCGTCGAAGCCGGCGTCAGACTCTTCAGGTACACCGCGATCGCGTGCAGGTCGGCATCGCTCAGATGCTGCGTGCTGTGCTCGACCACTTCTCCCATCGGACCCGTCACGGCCGAGTGCGCGTTGCGGCCCGTCTTCAGCAGCGCCACGATGTCCTCTTCCTTCCAGTCGCCGAGGCCCATGCCCTTGTCGCCGCGCAGATTGACCGGCGCGCTGCCGTCGATCTTCGCGCCGCTCAGGTAGCGCGCGCTCAGCCCGCTCAGGTCGACTTCCTGGAAGCCCACGCCGCGCGGCGTGTGGCAGGTGCCGCAGTGCGCGAGGCCTTGCACGAGGTACGCGCCGCGGTTCCATTCGACGCTGTGCGCGTCGTCGGACTTGAAGCGCGCGTCGTCGTGGAAGACGCGGTTCCAGTACGCCAGCGGCCAGCGCAGGTTCAGCGGCCACGGAATGTCCGCGGGCGTGTTCGGCTGCGGCGAGGCGGCGACCTGGTTCGTGAAGTACGCGTACAGGTCCTTCAGGTCGGCGTCGCTGACCTTCGCATACGACGTGTACGGCATCGCCGGATACAGATGGCGGCCCTTCGGCGTCACGCCTTCGCGCATCGCCAGCACGAAGTCGTCGAAGCTCCAGTCGCCGATGCCGTGCGCCTTGTCCGGCGTGATGTTGGTCGAATACACGGCGCCCAGCGGCGTCGCGAGCGGCACGCCGCCCGCGAACGGCGCGCCGCCCTTGGCGGTGTGGCAGGCCATGCAGTCGCCCGCGCGCGCGAGGTATTCGCCGCGTGCGGCGTTGCCCGGCGCGGCGAGCGCCTGCGGGTCGATGGTCACGGCGGGCTTCGAGCGGCTGCCGGCCCACAGGCCGCCCACCACCACCACGACCGCGACGAGTGCTACAGAAAGTTTGCGCATGTCGTGTGGCTCCTCAAACCTGGACCATCGGGCCGGGGTTCTTCAAATAACGTTCGCGGATATTCGCCGCGGCCCAGTACGCCAGACCGCCGACAAGGCCGGTCGGGTTGTAGCCGATGCCGTGCGCGAACACGCTCGCGCCCAGCACGAACACGTTCGAGACGTCCCAGCTTTGCAGGTACTTGTTGACCACCGAGGTCTTCGGATCGGCGCCCATCGACGTGCCGCCGTTCACGTGCGTGCTCTGGTACGCGCGCGTGTCCCAGTGCGCGCCCGGCTTCAGAATGCGGCCCGAGATGCTCTTCGGGTTCATCTGGCGGCCGATCTCCATCATCTTGCCGGCCACGTATTCCGAGGCGCGCAGATCGTTGTCCTGCCAGTCGAGCGTGATGCGCAGCAGCGGCTCGCCGTAGGCGTCCTTGTAGGTCGGATCGAGGTCGGCGAAGCAGCCGCGATACGCCATGTTGCTGATCTGCGATTCGATGCGGCCCGTGTGCAGGAAGTTGTCCGCCACGGCCTGCTTCCACTCGCCGCCCCACTTGGGCGTGCCCTTGGGCAGCGGAATGCCGCGCACCGGACCGTTACCGGTCTGACGACCCCAGATGATGCCGCCGCCGATGAAGCCGAGCTTGCTGTGATCGAAGTTGTCCGCGTTGAACTCTTCGATCGCCTGACCGCCGCCGCCCGCGCCCATGAACTGGTTGATGTAGACGTCCTTGTCCCAGAACATGTTGACGCTGTTGAGCACCTGGTAGCAGAAGTTGCGGCCCACGGTGCCTTCGCCGGTATCGACGTTGTACGGCGTGCCGATCTTCGACGACAGCATCAGACGGATGTTGTGCAGCTGGAATGCGCCCAGCACGACCATGTTGGCGGGCTGGAAGACTTCGTTGCCCTGAGCGTCGATATAGGTGACGCCGATGGCCTGCTTGCCGTCCTTGTCGAGTTCGACGCGCAGCACGTGCGAATTCACGCGCAGTTCGAAATTGGGCTTGCGCAGCAGCGCCGGAATGATGGCGGTTTGCGGCGAGGCCTTCGAGTAGTTCAGGCAGCCGTAGTCGCTGCAGAAGCCGCAGAAGTTGCACGGGCCGAGCTGGCAGCCGTACTCGTTCGTGTACGCGCCCGAGGCGTTGCCCGCGGGCAGCGCGAACGGCTTGTAGCCGAGTTCGCGCGCGGCCTTCGCGAACAGACGTCCGGTCGGGTGATCGGGCAGCGGCGGCAGCGGGAATTCACGCGAGCGATACGCTTCGAACGGATTGCCGCCTTCTTGCGGCTTGCCCTTGATGTTGCCCGCGCGGCCCGAGGTGCCGCACACATATTCCCAGCGGTCGAAATGCGGTTCGAGTTCGTCGTAGGTCACGCCCCAGTCTTGCAGCTGCATGCCTTCGGGGATGAACTTCTCGCCGTAGCGTTCCTTCACGCGGCTGTAGAGACGCAGTTCTTCCGGCGTCACGCGCGACTGTACGCCCGACCAGTGCGTGCCCGCGCCGCCGACGCCTTCGCCCGGTTTGAACGAGCCGATCTGACGATAGGGCAGGGCCGTGTCGTTCTTCGTGTGACGCGTGGTGACGGTCGTCTTCGAGAGATTCTGCAGCAGCGCGTTGCGCGCGGAATACTTGATCTCGTCGACGATCTGCGGATACGCGAAATTCGGAATCGTGTCGCGGCCGTCGCCGCGTTCGAGCGCGACCACATCGAGGCCCGCGCTGCACAACTCCATCGCCATGATCGAGCCGGTCCAGCCGAAGCCGACGATCACGGCATCCACGGCCTTCTTTTTCACTGTTGCCATATGTTTTTAACCTCGCTTTCCGTACTGGCTGACCGGGCCATACGGATAGGGTTTCGATTCGCTGACCCACTCGACGTAATCCGCGCGCGCGCCCGGATAGCCGATCATCTTCCACGCGCCCATGTCCTTGTTGCCGCCGTACATCGGGTCGCCGAAGAAGCCTTCCATGGTGTTCTTGAGCAGGAAGCCGCTGAAGAACGACTTGACGTTGAAGTCGTCCTGGATCTTGCCGCCTTCGACATCCTTCAGGAATGCGATCTGTTTTTCCTTGTCGAGCTGCGCGAAGGTCTTGCCGCCGAAATGCGCCTTGCAATAAGCATCGATCGCGCGAATGCCGAGGCGATATTGTTCCTTCGGCGTGAGCTTCGACTGATAGCCGAACTCGGGCGCGCCCTTCTGGAAGGGGCCTTGCATATACCAGCGCGAAGCGTCGCCGTAACCGGTTTGCAGTTGACGGTCGATGTATTGCGGCACGCCCAGTTCGACGGCGCCGGGGCCGATGTGATCCTTCGGGATCAGGCAGTCGCACGCGGCGTTCACGAAAGCCCATTCGTCGGGCGTGAAATAGCCGGGCTGATAGTTTTCCTGGGCGGGGGTGTCGGGCGGCGGCGCGGAGCGCTTGATGTCGTCCGCGGTGGGACGCAGCACGGCGGAGGCCGTGCCGACGGCGGCGACGGGTACGATCGCAATCGATCCTTTGAGGAACGAGCGGCGGCCCGCCTTGTCAGGCGATGTCATGATAGGGGGACTCCAGCGAGTGGCGTGGGGTGCGTGCAGTCGGCGGCGTGGCGGTGCAGCGCTGCGCAGGCCGCGATGACGCGCGTGTGTTGCTAGTGGGTGCTGCCTGGGTGCTGCCTGGATGTTGCCTGGTTAAAACGAAGCTGATGCGTGGCGTTCAATACAGCCGATCCGGCGCGGCGCGTTTCCCGGACTGCCGGAAACGCGCCACGCCAGTCCGCATCAAGCGACGCGGAAAACCTGCACGGTGCTGCTGAGCTTGCTCGACTGCGTGTCGAGCGCCTGCGCGGCGGCCGTCACCTGTTCGACGAGCGCGGCGTTCTGCTGCGTGACTTCGTCCATCTGCGTGACGGCGGTGTCGACCTGCTCGATGCCGCTTTGCTGCTGCTCCGACGCCGAAGCGATCTCGTTCATGATCGCGGTGACGCGCTCGACCGCCGTATGCAGTTCGGACATCGTCGCGCCCGCCGACGACACGAGATTCGTGCCGTGCGAAACGGTCTCGACCGAGTTGGCGATCAGATCCTTGATCTCCTTCGCCGCCGCTGCCGAACGTTGCGCGAGCGAGCGCACTTCGCTCGCGACCACGGCGAAGCCGCGGCCCTGCTCGCCGGCGCGCGCCGCTTCCACAGCCGCGTTGAGCGCGAGAATATTGGTCTGGAACGCGATGCCTTCGATCATCGCCGTGATGTCGGAGATCTTGCGCGAGCTGCCTTCGATCTCGTCCATCGTGTTCACGACTTGCTGCACGACTTCGGTGCCGCGCGCCGCGACGCTGGCGGCGGTCTGCGCGAGGTCGCTGCCGGTGCGCGCGTTGTCGGTGTTCTGCTTCACCGCCGAGGTCAGCTCGTTCATGCTGGCGGCCGTTTCCTGCAGCGACGCGGCCTGTTCCTCCGTGCGCGCGGACAGATCGATCATGCCCGCCGCGATCTGGCGCGTGGCCACCGACACGGACTCGCTGCCCGAGCGCACCGCGCCCGTCACGCCGCCGAGTTCCTTGCGGGTCTTTTCGATGCTTTCCAGCAGCGTGCCCATTTCGTCGTTGCGGTTGGCGCGCACGGTCTGGCTCAGATTGCCGCCCGAAATCTGCTGGAGGCTGTCGAGCGCATAGTTCAGCGGCGTCATGATCGCGCGGCTCAGCATGATCCAGCCGAGACCGGCGGCCACGAGACCGAGCACCACCATCACGGCGCTGATCGTCGAGAACATGTAGAAGTTCGATTCAGCCTGCTCGTAGCGCGTCTTCGCGTTCTCGTAGAGATGCTTCTTGACCTCGTTGTTCGCGGCGCTCATCGCGCTGTAGAGATCGGAGAGCTGCGTCATCGCGATGTTGTCGGCCGTTGTCTTGTCGCCCGATTGCAGCGCCTTCGTGAAGGCCGACACCGCGTCGCGCATATTGGTGCGGCGCTCGGTGGTCTTCTCGATCAGCGGCAGTTCGTCCGGCTCGTGCGGCATCTGCTGGAACTTGCTCCACCACTCGTCGGAGTTCTTGAAGAAGCCCGCTGCGCGCTGCAGCTGGTCGGGGACCGTGGGCGCTTCCGGATGCAGCGCCACGCGGTCGAGCACGAGACGCGTGCGCGCGATGTAGATTTCCGCGTTGTCGATCGCCGTGGATTCGGCGAGCTTGTTGCGATAGGTATCGCGGTTCGCGCTGTTCGCCTTTTCCGTGCTGATGAAGCCCAGTACGCCGGAAACGGTGAGCAGGGCGGCGAGAAGTGCGAAGGTGAGCGCAATCCGCGCTCTGATCGTAAGTGTCATGCGTCTGTACCGATTTGACCAGGGAGGACGTGGCGCGGCGAACAGCATCTACGGCGGCTGATCTGACGCGGGCGTCTCCTCCTTATCGACATTCGTCTGACCATATTTAGGGCAAAGCTAAAATATTTTTAAGGAACTACTGAAATTCCTTTGAAATCAGGCTGTAAGAAAGGCGCTCGAAAGCGCCGAGGCACGCCAGGCAAGGCTTCCCGAGGACGCAAACGTTGTCGAACGGTCGTGCGGAACTTGCCGAGTCTTTCGCTATCTTTCTGAAGTTTTTGAAAATCCTTCCATCGACGGACTCATTATCAAAGGCCGCGGCGGTGCGCAGAATGACGTCACTGCACCGCGAGACGCACCTCGCCCACGACCTGGAGCCCATCATGAAGACGCCTATCCGCTCGTTTGCCCGCTTGTCTACCGCTGCCGTCGCAGCCGTTTTCGCCGCTTCGCTCGGCGTCGCCGCGCCCGCGAGTGCTGCGAGTGCCGCGAGTGCCGCGATTGCCGCGATTGCCGCGGGCGGCGAACTTGCGCAGCCGCGCGAACTGATCGTCGACGGCAGCCTGCCTCCGCAGCAGCGCGACCAGCAGATTCATGCCGCGCGTCTCTACGACACGTTCTGGAGCACGGGCGACGAAGCTCAGGCGCGCGCCGCGCTCGCGCCGGATTTCACGGATCGCACGTTGCCCGCGGGACGTCCACAAGGCGTGGCGGGTCCGCTCGCGGCGTCGAAGGTGTTTCATACAGCAGTGCCCGACGTGCACGCCGACATCGAGCAGATGGTCGTGGCCGGGGACCGCGTGGTGACGCATCTGCATTTCACGGGGCACTTCACCGGCACGTTCAACGGCGTGCAGGGCAAGGGACAACCGGTGGATTTCATCGCGACGGACATCTATCGCATTCGCGACGGCAAGATCACCGATAACTGGCATATCGAAGACAATCTCACCTTTCTGCAACAAGTGGGTGCAGTGGCAAAGTGATGGCGCGCAAAGCGACAGGGTAAAGCGATGCTGAATGAGTGCTGAAGCGGCGCAAATGTAAATACTCACTGCGGCACGAAAACCGGGTTTATCTAATACGCGATGCGATTTAAATAGCATCGCGTTTTTTATGATCGAATGCGCTGGTTTGGTCTTTAAAGAAATCCGCCGAGTAAGCGTTTTAAGCGCGCAATATGCGTTCCCGACAATATCCGTAATAGCCCTTGCTGCAAGGAACATCATGAAAGCGCCGTGGCGTCGTGCGCGCCTCGATAACGCATCGGTTGCGCATAATGTCGCGCGTAAGTTCTACTGATATCGATTAAACACGCATTAAGTGAGGCAGGTCTTACTGAGCTTATCTGCATCGCATGTGCAAACTGTAACAAAATGTAATTACGTTAAAGGTAAAGTGACGTTCTTCGTATAAATTCCTTATCGAATCCGTTTTTCTTCCCCGTTTTCCGATGTGATTCGCTCACGCGGATTGGCATGCAGGAGCAAGGTCGATGAAACGCAAAAATCTCCGTTCCGCCGCGCTCGGCTTGGCGCTTGCAGGCTTGCCCGTGGTGCCTTTCGTGCCGCTGGCCGACGCCGCCGTGTATTCCAACGGCACCGCCACGGCCACCTTCAACGTCACGCTCACGCTGCAGGCGAACTGCGCGATCGCCGCCAATCCGCTGGCCTTCGGCACGAACGGCGTGCTGTCCACGGCCATCAACCAGCAGACCACGCTGAGCGTCACCTGCACGAACACGACGCCCTATAACGTCGGCCTCGACGGCGGCAACGTCACCGGGTCCACGGTCGCGAGCCGCTTGATGGCGGGCACGGCCACCGGCAACACCACGACCACCGTCGGCTTTCAGCTCTATCAGGATGCGGGCCGCACGACGATCTGGGGCAACACGCAGGGCACCAACACGGTGGCCGGCACGGGCACCGGCTCGGCGCAAACGCTCACGGTGTACGGCCAGGTGCCGGCGCAAACCACGCCGAAACCGGACACCTACCAGACCACGGTCACCGCGACGGTCTACTTTTGAGCGCGCGCCGGGCGGGTTGTGCCGCGTTCGCGGCGGCGTGGCTGTGGGCGTTCGCAGGCGGCGCATTCGCGGCCACGTTGCAGATCTCGCCGGTGACGATCGAGTTCTCCGCGAGCGAGAACGCCACCGGACTCACGCTGCGAAATCCCGGCGATACGCCGCTTTACGGCCAGGTGCGCGTGTTCCACTGGACCCAGGCGGACGGCGACGACGTGCTCACGCCCACCGCCGACGTCATCGCCAGTCCGCCGCTCATCGAGATCGCGCCGCATGGCGATCAACTCGTGCGGCTCGTGCGCGTGAATCCGGCAGGCGCCGCGAATGTGGCGAACGCGGCGAGCGGCGCGAGCGCGCCCGCAACGGCGGAGAACGCGAACGCCGAACTGAGCTACCGCCTGCTGATCGACGAATTGCCCGCGCCGGGCACGGCGAACGCGGACGGCGTGACGATCCGCCTGCGCTATTCGGTGCCGGTGTTCGTCGAGCCGCGCGGCGGCATGGCGCCGCCTGCGTTGACGTGGCGGCTCGTGCACGGCGCGCACGGTTATGCGCTGCGCGCCGACAACGCAGGCCAGCGGCGCGCGCAGATTTCGGCGGTGCAGCTTTTCGACGACTCGGGCCATAGCTGGGACGTCACGCACGGGCTGCTCGGCTACGCGCTCGGGCATCAGGGCCGGCAGTGGAGCGTGCCGGTGCCGCCCGACGCGAGGATCGGCCGCATGAAGGTGCGCGCCACGGTCAACACGCAGCCGGTGGAAGGCGCGGTGGCGATCGAGCAGGGTGGATGAGCGCGTTTCGCGCGATCAGGGCAGGGAACGGCTGCGTGCCGCTCGGGAGGCGCGCGCGGGTCGCAGTGAAGGAGGAGGCCGTATGTCGCCGCAAGGCGCGGGCCGGAAGACATGAAACGAACGACGCAGAATGAAACGAATTCGAGGCGCGTCCCGTCATGGCCGGGCGAGGCGCATGGCGGTCGTGGCGGCCGCCGTGGCGTTCGCATTCCTCAGCGCCGCTGCGCATGCGCAGGGGCAGTTGATCAACGCGGGCGCGCAGGACACGCGTGACCTCTATCTCGAAGTCGATGTGAACGGCCAGCGGACGACCCAGATCGTTCATTTCCGGCAACTGGGCGGGCATCTGTTCGCGAGCGGCCAGGACCTCGACGCCGTGGGCGTGGACACGGCGCAACTGCACATCGCGCCCGATGCGAGCGTCGATCTCGACTCGCTGCCGGGTCTGCGTTATCGCTACGATCCCACGCGCCAGAGCCTCGATCTGCAGATTCCGAACGCCATCCGCAAGCCCTTCCAGTTCGACACGCGCGATGTCGCGGCCACGCCGAACGCCACGTCCGCGCGCGGCCTCGTGTTCAACTACGACGCGTTCGCGCAGACCGGCTCGGCCAACGAATTCGCGCTCTGGAGCGAGGAGCGCTACTTCGATCCGCACGGCGTGTTCAGCAACACGGGCGTGGCGTACTTCTATCGCGACCGCGACGAGTACGTGCGCTACGACACCTCGTGGAGCATGTCGAATCCCGCGAATTTGAGCACCACGCAGTTCGGCGACACGATCACGTCCTCGCTTGCGTGGACGCGCGCGATCCGCATCGCCGGCTTCCAGTGGCGCAGCAACTTCGCGCTGCGCCCCGACCTCGTGACGTTTCCCGTGCCCGCGCTGCCGGGCAGCGCCGTGGTGCCGACTTCGGTCGATCTGTACATCAACAGCGTGCGGCAGTATTCGGGCACGGTGCCGAGCGGGCCGTTCATCATCAACGATGTGCCGGGCATCACGGGCGCGGGCCAGGCCACGGTCATCACGCACGATGCGCTCGGCCGCACGATTTCGGCCTCGGTGCCGCTCTACGTGGATACGCGGCTGATGGCGACGGGCCTGTCGAGCTATTCGTTCGAAGCGGGCTTTTTGCGCCGCAATTACGGGCTCGATTCGTTCGATTACGATTCGCGGCCCGCCGTGAGCGCGTCGTGGCGTCATGGCGTGAACGATCACCTCACGCTCGAAGCGCACGGCGAAACCACGCCGGGTCTCTTCAACGCGGGCGGCGGCGCGTTGTTCGGACTCGGCACGGCGGGCGTGCTCAACGGGTCGGTGTCGGGCAGCGTGGGCAAGCTCTCGGGCACGCAGTTGAGCATCGGCTATCAGTTCGTGTCGCCGCGTTTTTCGATCGACGCGCAATCGATTCGCGCGTTCGGCAATTACGGCGATCTCGCCGCGCGCGACGGCACGCCCATTCCGACCACGACCGACCGCGTGACGCTCGCGATTCCCTTCCTGCGCAACCAGACGTTTTCGGTGAGCTATATCGGCTACAAGATTCCCTCGGCGCCGGTTTCGCAGATCGGCTCGGTGTCGTGGACCTTCAACTTCGGCAATCTGGTGTCGCTGAACCTGAGCGCGTACCAGGACTTTCGTCAGCGCGATTCGCGCGGCGTGCTGCTCTCGGCGAGCATCGGACTCGGCCACAACACGTCGATCAACGCGACCGTCGGCCGCCAGGACGGCGCGTCCACCTGGAACGTCAACGCGCTGCAGCCGCCCGATTACAGCGGCGGCTGGGGCTGGGGCGTGCAGAACGGCGGCACGGGCTCGACGCAGTTCCGCCAGGGCCAGCTGCAATATCTCGGCCGCTACGGCGAAGCGACGGCCGCCGTGCAGCAGGTGGGCAACCAGACGATCGGCTCGCTCGACCTGACCGGCTCGCTCGTGCTGATGGACGGCACGGTCGAACCCGCGCGCCGTATCGACGACGGTTTCGCGCTCGTGTCGACCGATGGCGTCGCGGGCATTCCCGTGCTGCACGAGAATCGCGTGATCGGCTTGACGGACGGCGGCGGCCATCTGCTGATTCCCGATCTCAACGCGTATCAGCACAACGAGCTCGCCATCGACACGATGAATCTGCCGGCCGACGCGCGCATCGCCGACACGTCGAAGGACATCGTGCCGCAAGCGCAATCGGGCGTGCTCGCGCATTTCACGGTGACGCGTTATCGCGCGGCGTCGATCATCGTTCACGACGCCGACGGCAAGCCCTTGCCCGCGGGCGCGCGCGTGCATCACGTGGAAAGCGGCCACGACACCATCGTGGGTTACGACGGCATCACCTTCGTCGACGGACTGTCATCGGACAACCATCTGCAGATTCAAAGCGGTGACAGGCATTGCGAAGTTGCGTTTGCGTGGCAGGCCGGCAAGGGCGAGACGCTGCAAACCATCGGGCCGCTGGTGTGTCCGCTGTCGGGCGCCGGTGGCGCGGGAACGCCGCCATGAGACGTCTGTTGATGATGCTCGCGCTGTGCCTGACGCTTGGCTTCGCGGCGCGCGGCGCACACGCCGAGGCGTGCACGGCGACGGCCACGCCGGTGTCGTTCGGCAACGTGAGCCCGATCGCGGGCACGACGTTCACCACCACGAGCACGATCAGCGTGACCTGCACGTGGTCCGCCATCACGCTCACGCCCGATGTGCTCGTGTGCCTCAACCTCGGCGGAACGAGTCCGCGCGCGCTCACGAACGGCACGAATTCGATGAACTACGACCTCTATCGCGATGCCGGTCACACGCAGATCTGGGGATCGATTTATTCGAACGGCACGCCGATCTCGCTCACGATGAGCAAGCCGAGCGGGACCTCGTTGAGTACGACCGTCACCGTCTATGGACAGATCGCGTCGGCGCAACCGACGGTGCCGACCGTGAACAATGCGAGCACGGTCTATACGCAGAGCTTCGGCGGCAATACGACGTCGATCAATTACGGCTTCTACACACTGATCGCACCGACCTGCGCCACGCTGACCGCGACGCAAGGCACGTTTGCGTTTTCGTCGACGGCCACGGTCATCAACAACTGCAACATCAGCGCGACGAATGTGGCGTTCGGTTCAGCGGGCGTGCTGAGTTCGGCGTTGCGCGCGAACGGCTCGATCACGGCGCAATGCACGAACGGCGATGCGTTCAAGATCGCGCTCAACAGCGGTTCGAGCGGCAATGTCGCGGCGCGCACGATGGCGCGCTCCGGAGGCGGCGGATCGGTGAGTTATCAGCTCTATCTGGATTCGGGCTATAGCAGCGCGTGGGGCGACGGCACGGGGAGCACCGCGACGGCGGCCGGAACGGGAAGCGGGACGCAGCAGGTGTTCACGGTGTACGGGCGCGTGCCGTCACAGACCACGCCCGCGCCGGGAAGCTACAGCGACACGATTACGGCGACGATCTATTTTTGAGCGGATGGGGCCGGATAAGACGCGGATCGCGACACGCGCGGCGGCGTCTGCGGACCGTTAAAACGTCACCGTCCAGAATGCCCGCGACGACCGCTGCGAATCGAACTGCACCGCCGACGCCAGCTGCATGGCCGGCGCTTCGGATTGCGAGACCAGATACGGCTCGCCGTGCAGACAACTGACCGCGGGCGCAGTCGCGCTCACACCCTCGCTCGCGCTGATCAGACAACTCTGCTGCACGACGAGGCTTACAACCATGGAGGAGGCCGGCACGGGTTCGGCGCCGCCGGTTTGGGCGAGCAGCGCGAAGCCGAGCGCCAGGCCGAAGGCCAGCGCGGACCGGAGGTAGGGAAGGCGGGACATGTTCGGAAGCAATCGGGTAAATCGGACGAGCCGGGCGAATCGGACGATGCGCGCCCCGGCGTCTCGATACGCGGCGGCGCGAGATGTCGCGCGCCGCCGCGCGGTGCTGGTACGGCATCTATCTGTTTGTCGGCATGCCGGCCCGAAAGTTGAGCACTGCGGCAATTCGCTGCGCTGCCCGCGCGCGGCGGGGCGCTTCAGACCGGCTCCCCGGCCACGGCGCGCGCGCGGGACGGCGCGGCGCGCGGCGTCAGCCAGGCCAGAACGGCGGCGATCGCGAACAGCGCGGGAACATCGCCGAGCAGATGGCCGCGATGTTCCGGCGCCATCAGCGACTGCACGGCCATGATCGCGCCATGCACGACGCTCGACCAGATCGTGAACCAGATCAGGCTCAAATTCGCCAGCGGATCGCGCGCGGCGCGCACGAGAAAAACGCCGAGCGTCGCGTAAATGCCGACGATCATCGCCTGATAGTCGGAGTGCCCGGTGTGCCAGGCCCAGCCGGCGGGCCAGACGATCATCAGCGGGTAGAGCGCGAATATTGCGATCGCACCCGTGACGAGCAGCACGCCGCGCAGATAGCGCAGGCGGTTGCGTGGATCCATGGCGGTCTCCTCGGGGCATGACGGCGGCCCGATGGCGCCACTATGCCTCTCCGTACACGCGCTTGCAAGCTTGCAGCGCAGCGGTAAACCCCAGGATCGTCGCGCATCGTGGCGGTATTTGTTCGCATTTGTTCTTCAATGCTGCGTCGGCAGGAAAGCAGGGAGCGCGTCTGTCTTTCGCCTGGCTGTCGAAATAATTCTTCACAATCGGCAATGTTATAACGTAACATTCGCATCGGCTTTCACAGCACTTTCGATTTTCTTCGCTGCGCGGCGGTCGCCGACCACGGGGTTTCGCGACCGCGTTGCGCCTCACGGGCGCTTCATCGCGCGTCTTATTTCAACGATCCGACAACGACGCAAACAAGAATCATCGTGGCCACCTTCTTCCAGTCCGACGCGTCCTCGAAGCCGCGTTCCGCGCGCCTGCGCGCCCAGCCTCGCGGCGCTTTCGCTTGCCCTTCGCGCGTGGAATCGCTTGCGGAGCGTCTTTCGCAGATCGCGCGTCTGCGCCGCTTCACGCCTTTCGCCCCGTTCGCGCAGCTTTCGCACCTCACCCGCCTCACGCCGCTTTCACTGGCGCTCGTGAGCGCGCTGGTGCATGCGCAGACGTCGAACGCCAACAGCGACGCCTCGACGACAACCGGCAGCACGCTCGCGCCGGTGTTCGTCACCGCCAATCCGCTCGGCGACAGCGACCTGATCTCGCCCGCTACCTCGGTCGGCGGCGACGATCTCACGCTGCGCGCGGCCAATTCGCTCGGCGAAACGCTCAACGGACTACCTGGCGTCTCGACGACCACCTACGGACCGATGGTCGGTCGCCCGATCATCCGCGGCATGGACGGCGACCGCATCCGTCTGCTGCAAAACGGCGTGGCCGCCTACGACGCTTCGTCGCTCTCGTACGATCACGCCGTGCCGCAGGATCCGTTGTCGATCGAGCGCGTGGAAATCGTGCGCGGCCCGGCGGCGCTGCTGTACGGCGGCAACGCGATCGGCGGCGTGGTCAACACCATCGACAACCGCATTCCGCGCGAGCCGATCCAGGGCGTGACGGGCGCCATCGACGCGAGCTACGGCGGCGCCAACGACGCGCGCGCGGGCGCGGCGCAGGTCGAGGCGGGCAACGGGCAGTTCGCCTTCCACGTCGACGCCTTCGATCGCGACACCAGCAATCAGCGCATTCCCGGTTACGCGCATTCCGCCGCGCAGCGGGCGGCCGACGGCGGCGCCGACGAGCCCTACGGCAGCATCCCGAACAGCGACGGCCGCTGGCACGGCGGCGCGGTCGGCACCTCCTACACGTGGGCCGACGGCTACGCGGGCATTTCGTACAACGGCTTCCAGAGCGACTACGGCTCGGTCGCCGAAGACGACGTGCGTCTGCGCATGCATCAGGATCACGTCGCCGTGGCGTCGGAAATCCGCAATCTGAGCGGGCCGTTCAGCCAGCTCAAGTTCGATTTCGGCTACACCGATTACGAGCATCGCGAAATCGACAACGGCGAAGTGGGCACGACGTTCCGCAATCACGGCTATGAGGCGCGGCTTGAGGCGCGGCACAAGAAGATCGGGCCGCTCGAAGGCGCGATCGGCGTGCAGGTGAGTCAGAACACGTTCTCGGCGCTCGGCGACGAAGCGCTCGTGCCGACCACGCAAACCACCAACATCGCGCTGTTCGGTCTCGAAGAATGGCAGGTGACGCAGCGCCTGAAGCTCAGCGCGGGCGCGCGTCTCGAACACGTGAAGCTCGATCCCACGCCCAACGGCAACGAGCGCTTCGCCAACGCGCAGGGCCGCGACTTCAACGCGGGCAGCGTCTCGGCGGGCGCGCTCTATCAGCTCGCACCGGCATGGTCGCTGGCGGGCAATATCGCGTACACGGAGCGCGCGCCCACGTTCTACGAGCTTTACGCGAACGGGCCGCACGACGCGACCGGCCAGTATCTGATCGGCAATCCGGATGCGCAGAAAGAGAAGGCGGTCTCGACGGATCTGTCGCTGCGCTTCGAGCGCGGCCCGAACAAGGCGAGCGCGGGCGTGTTCTACAGCCGCTTCCGCAACTATCTGACCGAGTACAACACGGGCCGCCTCGTCGACGATGACGACGAAGTCGTGCCCGCCGGCACCGACGACGCGCTCAACGAAGCCGTCTATCGCGGCGTGCGCGCGGAGTTCTACGGCGTGGAGCTGGACGGCAAGTGGCGCGTGTTCGCGAAGGGCGCGCATCGCGTGGACGTGGCGTTCACGGCGGACTACACGCACGCGCGCAATGTCGATACGGGCGCAGCGCTGCCGCGCATCGCGCCGCTGCGGGCGACGCTGGCGGCCGATTACGGCTACGGTCCGTTCGGCGCGCGCGCGGAACTCGTGCATGCGTGGGCACAGCATCGCGTTCCCGAGGACGATCTGCCGACCGGCGGTTACACGACGCTCGGTCTGATTCTCACGTACAAGTTCCGCGTCGGTCCGACGAACTGGCTCGCCTATGTGCGCGGCGACAATCTGACGAACCAGGACGTGCGCTACGCGAGTTCGGTCGTGCGCGACATCGCGCCGGAAGGCGGGCGCAGCGTGATGGTGGGATTGCGCTCGACGTTCTGACGCGCTGGGCCTGGCCGCGCGCGCGACGTCGAACGCAACGTCGAACGCAACGTCAGGCGCGCACAGCGGCCAGGCTTTCCTGCGCGCGCAAGCCGTCGACGGCGGCGGTCAGGCCCTGGCCGCCGGAGTTGTTGCGCAGCACGAGCGTGAGATCGTGACGCTGCGCGATGCGCATCGCGATCGACAGCCCGAGGCCGCTGCCGGTGCCGGGCACGTGATTGCCGCGATAGAAGCGGTCGAGCACGCGGCCCAGGTGTTCTTCGGGAATGCCCGGCCCGTTGTCGACGACCTCGAAACCCAGGCGCTCGCCCGTGCGCGTGAGCACGAGGTCGATGCGCCCGCCGGGCGGCGTGTAGCGGATCGCGTTGTCGATCAGATTGTTCAGCAGCGTGGCGAGACCGTGCGGATCGGCGGCCACGTTGCAGGCGTCGTCCTCGGTCACGGGCGGGCGCACTTCCAGCCCGAGATCGATGTGCTTGTCCTCGGCGAGCAGCGAGAAGTCGCCGATCGCCTGCTCGCTCAGGCGGCGCAGACTCACGGCCGCCACTGGCAGTTCCGGCTGCGCGTCCTCGCGCGCGAGCGTCAGCAATTGCTGCACGAGGCGGATCAGGCGGTTCAGGCGCGTGGCGATGCGCTCGGTCGTTTGCGGCTCGCCCGTGAGCGTGCCGTCGCGCAGCGCGGCCTGGAGTTGCAGCTTGAGCGCCGCGAGCGGCGAGCGCAATTCGTGCGCGGCGTCGGCGATGAAAGTGCGCTGCGCCTGCGACGCCGTATTCAGACGCGCGAGCAGGTCGTTGAGCGCTTCCACGAGCGGGCGCAATTCGATCGGCACCGAGCCGTCGAGCTTGAGCGGTCCGAGCATGGTCGACGAACGCGCGGCGAGCAGCGCCGACAGCGCGCCGACCGGCGCGAGGCCGCGCGCCACCACCAGCAGCACGAGCACGATGGCGACCGGCACCAGCAACGCGAGCGGCCAGAGCGTATGCAGCGCCAGTTGCAGCGCGAGCTGTTCGCGCACGGAGATCGGCTGCGCGACCTGCACGAAGCGGTCGGCCTGTTGCACGCCGAAGGTGCGCCAATGCGTTTCGGCGCGCTCGATCACGTGAAAACCCACGGGATTGCGCGGCAGCGGCGGGTCTTGCGTCGAGTGATAAATGGGCGCGCCGTCGCGGTCCCAGATGTCGATGAGAATGCGATCGTCGGCGATGCCCTGCATGTCGGGCTGTTGATCCTGCGCCGCGCCGTGGCCCGTGCGCAGGTTCAGCGGCAGCGACAGCGCCACCGCGCGCAATTCATAGTCGAACAGTTCGCTCGCCTCGTTGCGCGCCGTGTGAAAGATCGCGAGTCCCGCGATTGCCGAGGCCGCGGCGAATCCGCAGATCAGCCAGCCGAGCAGCCGCCGCCGGATCGAATTCATTCGGCCCTCTTGAGGCGATAACCGACGCCGCGCACCGTGACGATCTGTTCCGCGCCGATCTTGCGGCGCAAGCTGTGCACGTGCACTTCGATGGTGTTGCTGCCCACTTCTTCGCCCCAGCCGTAGATGCGTTCTTCGAGTTCGGCCTTGGTGAACACGCGCGCGGGTTCTTCGATCAGCACGTGCAGCAGCGCGAATTCGCGCGGTACGAGCGCGACCGGCGCGCCCGCCTGGGTGACTTCGTGCGCGGCGGGGTCGAGCGCGAGGTCGCCGTGCGTGTAGACCGGCTGCTTGCGGCCGGTGCGCCGGCGCAGCAGCGCGCGTACCCGGGCGGCGAGTTCGTCGAGATCGAAGGGCTTGACGAGGTAATCGTCGGCGCCCGCGTCGAGCCCGGCTACGCGGTCGGTCACGCTGTCGCGCGCGGTGAGGATCAGCACGGGCGCTTCGCCGCCGCGCTTGCGGTAGGCGGCGAGCACGGTCACGCCGTCTTTCTTCGGCAAGCCGAGGTCGAGCAGCACGAGGTCGTAGACGTCGTTGGCGAGCGACAGCTCGGCCTCGCGGCCGTCCTTGGCCCAGTCGACCGCATGGCCTTCGCGGCGCAGCGTGTCGAACACGGGTTCGCCGATCATTTCGTCGTCTTCGATCAGTAGCAGACGCATCGTGGGGCTCCAGTTCGCTTGAATGCGCAGTGGGTGGTGCGGCGTGGCGTGCAGCGCGATGAGCGATTGTCCCTCATTCGGTGCGCTTTCGTCGCGCTTTCGCCGCTCATTCGTGTTCCGGCTTCGTGACGGCGCGGGTGGGGCCGTCCGGCTTGCCGTCGGACTTGCCGCCGCCGAGCAGCAGGCGCAGCAGCGCGGGCAGCACCAGCAGCACCAGCGGCATCTGCACGATCAGCCCGGAAATGATCGCGACGGCCAGCGGTTGCTGCATCGCGGAACCCTGTCCGAGCGCGAAGGCGAGCGGCAGCAGCGCGAGAATCGCGGCGATCGTCGTCATCGCGATCGGGCGCAGGCGATTGCGTCCGGCGGCCTGCAACGCCTCGTCGAGCGGCAGGCCGTCGTCGCGCACGAGGCCCTGGAATTCGGAGACATAGAAGATCGCCACTTCGGTCACGATGCCGATGATCATCGTCATGCCCATCATCGCCGAGATATTGAGCTCGATGCCCGTGATCCAGAGGCCGACGAACACCGCGCCGGTCGCGAGCAGCGGCATGGCCATCACGGCCAGCGCCACGCGAAAGCGTTCGTAGAGGAACAGCAGCAGCCCGAACACCAGCGCGACCGCCGCGCCGAACACGGCCATCAGCCCCTTGAACGCGATCTGCTGCTGCTGATACAGGCCGCCGAGTTCGTAATAGACGCCTTGCGGCAGCAGCGCGGGATCGGCCAGCGCGTGCTGCACGTCGGCGATGGTCGAGCCGAGATCGCGGCCGTCGATGCGCGCCGTCACGGCCACCATGCGCTTGAGATTGTCGCGGCTGATTTCGGGCTGGCCGCTCACGTGCACGGGCGCGGCGACGCGCGACAGCGCGAACATATGGCCGTCGGGCGCACGCAGCGGCAGGCGCGCGAGTTCGGTGTCGGTCATCTGCAGCGCGCCTTGCGCACGCACGCGCACGCCGATGCTCTTCGGCCCGCTCTGGTACTGCGTGGCCACGTTGCCGTCGAGCAGATCGGCGACCTGCTGCGCGATCGCCTGCGGGTCCATGCCCTGCGCGGCGGCCGCGTCGGGACGAATGCGCAGGTCGATGGCGTCGCCGGCGGGATTGATGCCGTCGTTCACGTCGACGATGCCGTTGATCTTGCCGATGCGCGCGGCCACTTTCTGCGCCGTGGCGTCGAGCACGGTCTGGTCGTCGGAATAGATCTTGATCTGCACGGGCTGCGGCACGGCCGTGAGGTCGCCGATCAGGTCTTCCATGAGCTGCGCGAGTTCGACGCTCACGCCCGGCACCTGGGTGTCGACTTTCGAGCGGATTTCTTCCATCACCGTGTCGATCGGCTCGCGGTTGCCCGACTTCAGGCGCACGAAGAAGTCGCCCTTGTTCGGCTCGTTGAGGTCGCCGCCGAGGCCCGCGCCGGTGCGACGCGAATAGGTCGCCACGTTCGGATTCGCGCGGATGATCGCCTCGATCTGTTGCATCAGGCGGTCGGTTTCCGTGATCGAGGTGCCGGGGCGCGTGTGGTAGTCGAGCACGAAACCGCCTTCGTCCATCGACGGCATGAAACCGCTGCCGACGCGCGTGAAGGCGAGCGCCGACAGAGCCGCGAGCGGCACGATCAGCGCGAGCACCCAGACCGGACGCAGGCTCACGCGCGCGACGAGGCGCGCATAGCCGCGGTTGAGCCACGCGGCGAAACGCGTCTCGCGATGTTCTTCGGCGTCTTTCGCGGTGAGCCAGCGGTCGCACAGAATCGGAATCGCGAGCCACGTGACGAGGAAGGAGATGAAGAGGGCGCTGGCCATCGTCACCGAAAGCGCCTTGAAAAAGGCCCCCGTCACGCCCGAGAGAAACGCGAGCGGCACGAAGATGATCAGCGTGGCCGCCGACGAACCCGCGAGCGGGCGCGTGAATTCGAGCGCCGCGCTCATCACGCGGCCATGAAACGCGTGCGCGCCCGCTTCGCGCATGCGCCGCGCGATGTGCTCGATCATCACGATGGCGTCGTCGATCACGAGACCGACGGCCGCCGCCATGCCGCCGAGCGTCATGATGTTGAAGCCCATGCCGAATACGTCGAGCAGCAGGATGGTCGCGGCCATCACGATCGGCACGAGCGCGACGGCGATCAGCGTGATCTTCACGTTGCGCAGGAACACGAACAGCGTGAGCGCGGCGAGCACCACGCCGATCATGATCGCATCGCGCACGCTGGTGGCCGAGGCGACCACGAGTTCGCTCTGGTCGTACCAGTTCGCGAGCTTTACGCCGGGCGGCATCTGCGTGTCGAACGCGGCGAGCCGGTCGCGGATCGCCTGCGCCATCGCCACGCTGTTCGCGCCGGGCTGCTGGTACTCGTTGACCAGTACGGCATCCTGACCGTCGGCGGTCACGCGGATCCACTGCGGCACGGTGCCTTGCGTGACCGTGGCGATGTCGCCGAGGCGGATCTGATTGCCGGCGTTCGTCGACACCACGACGTTCTTCAGCGCGTCGAGTCCGCCGAGCGCCGCATTGGCGACGACGAGATAGAGCTTGTCGTGATCCTCGATGCGGCCCGTGGCCATCAGCACATTGCCCGCGCCCACGGCGCGCGAGACGTCGGCGACCGAGAGCTTGTACGCCGCGAGGCGCTGCGGATCGACGGCCACTTCGAGCTCGTCGCGCGCGCCGCCCGTCACGTCCACGCGCGCGACGCCCGCCACCGACGACAGCAGCGGCCGCAACTGGAACTGCGCGAGATCGTAGAGTTGCGCGAGCGACTGCTTGTGCGAGGTGAGGCTGTACGCGAGCACCGGAAACACGGTCGGATCCATGCGGCGCACCTGCATGGAAGTACCGGGCGGCAGCGTCGCGAGGATCTCGGCGATGGCCGACTGCGCCTGCAGCGTGGCCTGCGCCATGTCGGTGCCCCAGTCGAAATTCAGCGAGATTTCGGCCGCGCCGCGACTCGTGCGCGATTCGACGTCGCGCACGTTCGGCACGCGGCGCAGCGCTTCTTCGACGGGCATCGTCACGAGCGTCGCCATCTGCTCGGCGGGACGGTCGCCCGCATCGAGCGAAATCACGGCGCGCGGAAACGACACGTTCGGGAACAGCGAGATCGGCAAACGCAGCGCGGTCAGCGCACCGGCGACGGCGGCGAGCGCGATCACGAACAGCAGCGAGCGGCGATGCCGCTGCATCCATTGGCTGAACGTCATTGCGCGTCGCCTTGCTTCGTCTGGGCGAGGCGCACGGCCATGCCGTCTTCGAGTTCGTCGTTGCCGCTGACGACGAGCGCGCGCGCGGCGTCGAGCGGACCGTCCACGCCGTAAGCGTTGCCGTGCTCGACCTTGACCGTGACGTTGACGCGCTGCGCCTTGTTGCCGGGCGCGATCTGATAGACGTAGTGGCCGCGATCGTCCTGCAGCACGGCCGCGCGCGGCACGTTCCACCAGATGCCGGTTTGCGTGTCGATATCGGCGCGCACGCGCGTGCCGGGCAGGAAGGCGGTGCCCGCGAGCGGCACGTTGGCGCCGACGTTGACGAGCTGGCTCTGCGCATCGATGGCCGCGCCGACCAGCACGATGCGTCCTTGCGCTTGCAGACCGTCGAGCGTGGGCGCGAGCGGTCGCAGCACGACACGGTCGCCCGCATGCAGCGTGAGCGCTTCGGCGGGTTCGACGCCGAGCGAGACGTTCGCCGCGTGGGCGTTGGCCGGGTTGTCGGCGACGAGTTGCGCGAGCGCGGCGCCCGCCTGCACCTGGTCGCCAGGCGCGGCCGTGAGTTGCGCGATCACGCCGGCGACCGGCGCCGTCACCGTATTCTCGCCCGCGGCAATGCCGGTGGCGTGCTGCGCGGCGAGTGCCTGCTGCGCGTCGTCGAGCGCCTTTTGCGTGGCGGCCAGTTGCGATTGCGTGGCGAGGCCGTCGCGATAGAGCGACTGCGTGCGCGCGAGTTCGCCGCGCGCGAGCGTGGCCGAGCTTTGCGCCTGCGTCCAGGCGATCACGGCGTTCGGATCGGCCTGCACGACGAACAGCGGCGCACCGCGCGCGACGGTCTGGCCCGGCTGCACGAGCACGCGCGTCACGCGCGCGAGATACGGCAGGCTGACCGTGGTGGCGTTCGCGGCGGCCGCGGCGACGGTGCCGTAGGCGACGAGCGTCTGCGAGACCGCGCCGCGCGTCACGCGCACGGTCTGCACGGCGGCGGAGGGCGCGGGCGTGTCGGCGGCGGCGGGGGTGTTATCGGCGTGGGCGGCGGTGAGCAGCGTCGCGCCGATGGCGAACGCGGCCACGGCGCAACACGCGCAGGCGGTGGCACGCAGCGGCGTGCGGGAGAAAAATCGACGGTCGGCCATGAGGTTCAACGGGCAACGGTGAGAGTGGTGGGGGCGCTGCCGGTTTGCTGCGCGGATGCGGGTGCGGGGGCGCGCGTCGGCGCGGATGAGCCGTATGGATCGGGAATCGCACTGCCGAGCAGTGCCTGAAGACCGATCCGCTGTTCGGCGAGCGCCTCGCGCGCGGTGGCGGCGTCGAGACGCCGCGTGAGCGCCGCGCTCTGCGCATCGACGTACTGGCCGAGCGCGATGTCGTGCCGCGCGTAGGCGTCCTGCGCGTGGGCGGCGGCGCGTTCGAGTTCGGGCAGCGCGGCTTCGTCCTGCGCGAGCTGCTGCGCGGCGATCGCATCGTCGGCACGCAGATGCGCGATATCGGCGGCAGCGGTGTTCAGACGCGTCTGGTATTCGTCGGCGAGCCGCTGGCGCGTGGCCTGTTCGATGGCAATATTGCCGCGATTGCGATTGAACACGGGCAGCGTGAGATTGATCGCGAAGCCGCTCGTGTAGATCTCCGACGTATCGCGCTGACGCGTGAAGCCCACGGAAAGGCTCGGAAACTGATTGAGGATCGCCGCGCGATATTTCTGCTCCTGCGCTTCGTAACCGGCCTGCAGCGCGATGAGATCGGGGCGACGCTGCGGCAGCGCGGCGACGGCGGCGTCGAGCGTGGCATCGGCGAGCGGGGCGGCGTCGCGGTCTTGCGCCGCGTCGGCGAGCGGCAGCGTGACATCGGGCGCGAGGCCGAGCAGCGCGTTCAGATCGTGATGCGTCTGCTCGCGCGCGCGCAGCAGATCGGCGTATTGCTTGCGCGCGTCCTCGCTGGCGGTGAGCGCGGCGCTCGCGCTATCGGCCGTCACGTTGTGCTCGCTCGCGGCGTGCGCGATGCGTTCGTAACGCGTTTGCGTGAGGTCGGCCTGCTTCTCGAGCAGCGGCAGCGCGTCGTTCTGGAAGCGCGCTTTCACGTAAAGCTGCTTCGCCTGCGCGATCACCTGCCACTCCTGCCAGAGCAGGCCGAGGTCGGTCTTGCGCACGGTGGCGTCGGCGGATTGTTTGTTGGCGCCGCGCGTGACGATCGCCATGACGTCCATGCTCAGACCGTAACTGAACGCGCGCGACAGACCGAGCGCGCCCGGATAGTCGCTCGACACCGCGATTTGCGGATCGGGCAGCAGACCCGCGGAAAAAGCCTGCGCCTGCGCGATGCCGAGATCGTCGCGCGCGAGCTTCAGATCGGGATTGTTCGCGACGGCGAGCATCGCGACTTCTTCGATGTCGAAGCCATCGGACGGATCGAAACGCTGCGCGGCCAGTTCGGGCAGCGGCATTTTCGCCGGGTCGATCTGGAGGCGGCCGAGGGTGTCCTGCGTCGTCATCGACGCGGCGGCGGGCAGCGGCTGCGCGCGATAGAGCGTGCAACCGCTCAGCGCGCCCGCGCATAACGCGGCGACGGCGAGCAGGCAATGCATGCGCAGCGAGCTGGCGCGGAACGGCGGGCGAGACGGCATGGGGTTCTCGATGAAACTGCGCAGTCGCATCGGTGAGACGAACGGGCTGCGCGGGTGGATTGCGTGTGTCGGGATGCGGCGCGCCTTGTGGCGGTGGCGCGGCAGGTTGGTGGGGATTCTGGCGGGGAAACCCTTAGCGCCGCCTTAAGGGGCGGAGCACCCCCATGGAAAGTAGGCTTTTTGTAATAATTACAGATTGCCGAATTTCGATAACACGTCGATTTATGACTCTCTAGCATGGCTCGAATCAGGTCGCACGGGTGGCCTGCTTCGCCGGTCGCGGGCGCGCCCGCCCGGCCTTCACGAGGAGAGAACACCATGCAGGCAGAGTCGAAAAGCAGTGCGGGCGCGCCCGCGCTCAAGCAGACGCTCGGCACCTGGCAGCTTTGGGGGATCGCGGTTGGACTGGTGATCTCCGGCGAATATTTCGGCTGGAGCTATGGCTGGGCGAGCGCCGGGACGCTCGGCTTCGTCGTCACCGCGCTGTTCGTCGCGGCGATGTACACCACCTTCATTTTCAGCTTCACCGAACTCACCACCTCGATTCCGCACGCGGGCGGCCCGTTCGCCTACGCGCGCCGCGCCTTCGGTCCGGCCGGCGGTTTTCTCGCGGGCGCGGCCACGCTGGTCGAGTTCGTGTTCGCGCCGCCGGCCATCGCGCTCGCTATCGGCGCGTATCTGCACGTGCAGTTTCCGGGGCTCGAACCGAAGCACGCGGCCATGGGCGCGTATCTCGTCTTCATGGCGCTCAATATCGTCGGCGTGCAGATCGCGGCGACCTTCGAACTCGTCGTCACGCTGCTCGCGATCTTCGAACTGCTCGTGTTCATGGGCGTGGTGTCGCCGGGCTTTTCGTGGGATCACTTCCTGAAGGGCGGCTGGTCGGGCGCCGATCATTTCTCGATGGGGTCCTTCCACGGCATGTTCGCGGCGATTCCGTTCGCGATCTGGTTCTTCCTCGCCATCGAAGGCGTGGCGATGGCCGCCGAAGAAGCGAAAAACCCCAAGCGTTCGATTCCGATCGCCTACGTGGCGGGCATTCTCACGCTCGTCGCGCTGGCGGTCGGCGTGATGGTGTTCGCGGGCGGCGCGGGCGACTGGACCAAGCTCGCCAACATCAACGACCCGCTGCCGCAAGCGATGAAATACATCGTCGGCGAACATAGCGGCTGGATGCACATGCTCGTGTGGCTCGGCCTGTTCGGCCTCGTCGCGTCGTTTCACGGCATCATCCTCGGCTATTCGCGGCAGATTTTCGCGCTCGCCCGCGAAGGCTATCTGCCCGCGTGGCTCGCCAAGGTGCATCCGCGCTTCAAGACGCCGTATCGCGCGATCATCGCGGGCGGCGTGATCGGCATCGCCGCGATTTACAGCGACGAGCTGATCCAGTTCGCCGGCCAGACGCTCACGGCCAATATCGTCACGATGTCGGTGTTCGGCGCGATCGTCATGTATATCGTCAGCATGGCCGCGCTGTTCAAGCTGCGCCGTCAGCAGCCGCGCATGGCGCGTCCGTTCCGTGCACCGCTGTATCCGTTCTTCCCGGCGTTCGCGCTGCTGGCGGCGCTCGTCTGTCTCGGCGCGATGGTCTGGTACAACCAGCTCGTGGCGCTCGTGTTCGTGGTGTTCCTCGCGCTGGGCTATGCTTATTTCCTGGCGACCGGCGCACAGCGCGCGGCGGCCTCGGAAGCGGGCCCGGCGCTGGAAGCCGAAACCTCGGGCGCGCTGCTCGAAGAGTGACAGCGGAGGAATCAGGCAGATGTCGTACACGGAGACGATCGGTCCGCGCACGTATCGGTTCGCGGACCTCAAGACCCTGCTCGCCAAGGCGAGTCCGCTGCGCAGCGGCGACCAGCTCGCGGGCGTGGCGGCGGCGAGCGAGGAGGAGCGCGTGGCCGCGAAGATGGCGCTCGCGAACGTGCCGCTCAAGACTTTCCTGAACGAGGCGCTGATTCCGTACGAAAGCGACGAAGTCACGCGCCTGATCGTCGACACGCACGACGCGCAGGCGTTCGCGCCCATCGCGCATCTGAGCGTCGGCGACTTCCGCAACTGGCTGCTGTCGCCGCAAGCCGACAGCGCCATGCTCGAACGCATCGGCCCCGGCCTCACGCCCGAGATGGTCGCGGCGGTGTCGAAGCTGATGCGCAATCAGGATCTGATCGCGGTGGCGAAGAAGCGTCCCGTGATCACGCGCTTTCGCAACACGGTGGGGCTGCCGGGGCGCATGTCGGTGCGTCTGCAGCCCAATCATCCGACCGACGACGTGAAGGGCATCGCCGCGTCGATGCTCGACGGCCTGATGTACGGCTGCGGCGACGCGATGATCGGCATCAATCCCGCCACCGACAGCCTCGCGGCCATCGTCAAGCTGCTCACGATGATCGACGGATTTCGCGAGCGTTATCGCGTGCCGACGCAATCGTGCGTGCTCACGCACGTCACCAACACGATCGCGGCAATCGAAAAAGGCGCGCCCGTCGATCTGGTGTTCCAGTCGATCGCGGGCACCGAAAAGGCCAACGCGAGTTTCGGCATTTCGCTCGCGCTGCTCGCCGAGGCGCGTGAGGCGGCGCTTTCGCTCAAGCGCGGCACGGTCGGCAACAACCTGATGTACTTCGAAACGGGGCAGGGCAGCGCGCTGTCGGCGAACGCGCATTTCGGCGTCGATCAACAGACCTGCGAGGTGCGCGCCTACGCGGTGGCGCGCCGCTTCGATCCGTTCCTCGTGAATACGGTGGTGGGTTTCATCGGCCCCGAATATCTCTACGACGGCAAGCAGATCATTCGCGCGGGTCTCGAAGATCATTTCTGCGGCAAGCTGCTCGGCGTGCCGATGGGCTGCGATATCTGCTACACGAATCAC
This sequence comes from Paraburkholderia sp. SIMBA_027, assembly GCF_046535315.1. NCBI lineage: Bacteria > Pseudomonadati > Pseudomonadota > Betaproteobacteria > Burkholderiales > Burkholderiaceae > Paraburkholderia > Paraburkholderia sp. SIMBA_027. Next base: position 452,265 of record NZ_JAWRWY010000001.1, on the reverse strand, counting down.
GCGGAAGCCGATCAGGACGACATGGACGCGCTGCTCACGCTGCTGGGCGCGGCGGGCATCAATTTCATCATGGGCATTCCGGGCGCCGACGACGTGATGCTCAACTATCAGAGCACCTCGTTTCATGACGCGCTGTACGTGCGCGATCTGCTCGGTCTGCGCCGCGCGCCCGAGTTCGAGGAATGGCTCGAAACGATGGAAATCGCCGATGCGAAAGGCGCGTTGCTGCCCGCGTCGGCGCGCGTGCCGCTGCTGGCGGGTGCGCACGAATGGATCGGCGCGGGCACGGAGCTGGGCGCATGAGCGACGCCGTCGAAAAGAATCCGTGGGGCGGGCTGAAGGCGTTCACGAACGCGCGCATCGCGCTCGGTCGCGCGGGCAATGCGCTGCCCACGGCGCCGCTGCTCGCGTTCAATCTCTCGCATGCGCAGGCGCGCGACGCGGTGCATCAGCCGCTCGACGCCGACGCGCTGCGCCGCGAACTCGAAAGCGCGGGTTTCGCGACGCTCGGTGCGTCGAGTGCCGCGCCCGATCGTCAGCATTATTTGCGGCGTCCCGATCTCGGTCGGCGGCTGTCGGACGAAAGCCGCGCGGCGCTCGCGCAAGCGGGCGGCGACGGTGAAAAACCCGACGTGGTGTTCGTGATCGGCGACGGACTTTCGGCGTTTGCGGCGGCGAAGCAGGCGCTGCCCTTGCTCAACGCCATGCGCACGCGACTCGATGCGGATGCCGACGCCGATACCTCACGCGGCTGGCGCATCGGTCCCGTGGTGGTGGCGAGCCAGGCGCGTGTCGCGCTCGGCGACGAGATCGGCGAATTGCTCGGCGCAAAGCTCGTGGCGATGCTGATCGGCGAGCGGCCGGGCCTCAGCTCGCCGGACAGCCTCGGCGTGTACCTCACGTGGGCGCCGAAAGTGGGCTGCCACGACGCGCTGCGCAACTGCATCTCCAACGTGCGGCCCGAAGGTCTGCCGCACGAGGCCGCCGCGCACAAACTCCACTATCTGATGACGCATGCGCGCCGCCTGCAACTCACGGGCGTCGGCCTCAAGGACGATAGCGACGCGTTGCTGCCCGATGTCGCTGATGGCGCACGGATCGGGTCGGTGTGACCCATCGAATCGCTGCGTTCGGCCTTGCAGGTTTGCATGATGCGCGCGTCCTGTTCGTCGACAAGGACTCGCCAGAATCGTGCGTGTCCTCATGGTTGCACCGGATTGGTGCGCGTGGTGCGCCGTGCGAAAAATGAACATCCACTGAACAGACGCGCGCGCACACTGTGCCGCCGAGGCGCACGCGCAGGCATCCCGCGCGGCCCGGCTGCATGAAATCGGGTCCCGACGATCTGGCGCGGGTTTTGCATCATCACCCGATCGTTTTGACAGAAAGTGCGCGCAAGGAGGCACCCATGAACCACGCGGCCACGCTCAGCAAGCGGCCGGATGCTTGCCGGCTCGCGTCCCAGGCGGTCCCTGCGGCAGAAATCATCGCGGATAACCTCGCGGACAACACCGCCGAAAACACGCGCTGTTCCGCGCAAGGCGCCGACGCGCCGGCGGGCCGCGCGGTCGTGAGCGTCGCGCACGACGCCGACGAGCAGGCGCGCAACCTCGTCGGCTGGCGGCAGACCTACGACCAGCTCGCGGCGGGCCGCTTCGTCGGTACGCTCACCGAAATCCCGCTCGACACCATGAAGGTCTTCTGCGAGACCACGAGCCACACGCTGCGCCAGGCGTGCGAAGTGCGCGGCGACGCATACTGGTTCGGCATTCCGGCCACGCGCGGACAGCAGGCGCGCGTCGATGCGCAGCCCTTCGGCGCGGAAGCCTTCGCCATGCGGCCGGGCAACGTCGAATTCGAATTGCTCACGCCCGCGCAGTTTTCGATCTACGGCGTGGTGGTGCGCGGCGAGGTGCTGCGCCATTACGCGCAGACCGTGGAAGGCGTCGCGCTCGACGCGCGTCTGCCGCACACGCCCATCGTGCAGGCGGGCGCGGCGCGCCTCGCGCATCTGTGCGCGGTGCTCGAACAGCGTCTCGACGATCACGATGATGACGCTCGCCACGACGCCGATGGCGACCGCGCGCGCAGCGCTTGCACGCCGCTGTCCGACGCCGAACGCAACGACGTGCAGGCCGAATTGCTCGCCGCGCTGTTCGACGCCTGCGCGCGGCACGGCAACGCGGATGACGCCGAAAGCGCCCGGCAAACGCCTGAGCAGGCATCGCGGCGTCGCTGGATCGTCGCGCAGGCGCGCGAGTACGTGCTTGCGCATCGTTCGCGTCCGGTTGGCGTGCCGGAGTTGTGCGAGCAGTTGCTCGTGAGCCGCCGCACGCTGCAATACTGTTTTCAGGACGTGCTGGGCATGGCGCCCGCGACCTATCTGCGCGCGCTGCGCCTGAACGGCGCGCGCCGCGATCTGTGCGGACGCGAGGCCGGATCGGTGCAGGACGTGGCCGCGGCGTGGGGCTTCTGGCATCTGAGCCAGTTCGCGACCGACTATCGGCGCATGTTCGGCATGCGGCCTTCGGAGGCGTTGCGCGCGTCGTGATCCGGATAAATAGTATGGATCGCGAAATGTATTTATCGACTCGACAGCCCGGCGATCAACCTGCCGTTGCCGCCGCGCGCGCGAAGGCCGCAAAACGCAGCGCGCAACGCGAAGGATCGTGCGTGCGCCACGCGATGATCTGGTCGAGCACGGGCGCGTTGATCAAGGGCACGTAGGCCACATCGGCCATTTTCAGCGACGCTGCGAACGCGGGCACGATGGCGACGCCCTGGCCCGCCGCCACCAGCGCAACGAGCGCGGCGACCTGGCTCGCGCGCGGACCGAGACGCGGCTCGACGCCCGCCTGCGCGCAAAGCCGGTGCAGCGCCGTGTTGAGCACCGACCCCTGACCCGGCGGCCACGCGATAAAACTTTCATGCGCGAGCGCCTCGAATGCGACGGCCGCGCACGCGGCGTACTCGCTGTTCGCGGCCACGGCGGCGACCATCGGCTGGCGCGCGACGGTCAATTGCGCGACGGCGCCATCGGCTTGATCGGCATTGTCGGCATGATCGGACGCGGCCCAGCCGAACGCGATGTCGAGCACGCCCGACTCGATCTGCCGGGGCTGTGCCGTGCCGGCCACCTCGCGAAACGTGAGCGCTACGTCGGGCGCCTCGCGGCTGAACCCGCGCACGATGGCGCTGAACGCGGGCGACATCGGAATCGAACTCGTATAGCCGATCGCCAGCCGTCCCGCCGTGCCATGCGCGAGGCGCTGCGCGGACACTTCCGCCTGCTCCGCGGCCTCGATCACCTGACGCGCGTGTTCGAGGAATTGCGCGCCCTCCGGCGTGAGCGTGACCGCGCGCGTGGAGCGCTCGAACAGACGGATGCCCAGCTCGTTTTCGAGCGACGCGATGTGCCGCGTGAGCGGCGGCTGGGCGATATGGAGGCGCTCGGCGGCGCGTCCGAAATGCAGTTCGTCGGCGACGGTCACGAAGTAGCGCAGGCGGCGCAGGTCGAGCATGCTGATTTTTCCGGTATCAATCGCGACGGATTCGGTATTGGCGCGCGCGGCGCGGGATTGCGAGACTGATTGCTCTCTGAATCAGGCGGGAGCGATCGTCGTCCATGAATGGCCAGCATGACAAGTCTTTGCGCGCGGCATTTTTTCTCTGCGGCTGCGCGGCGTTTCTCAATCTCTACGCGACCCAGGGCATTCTGCGCGAACTCGCCGCCACCTTCGGCGTGAGCGCGGAGCGCGCGGGGCAGGGCGTGAGCGCCACCACGCTGGCCGTCGCCATTATCGCGCCTTTCGTCGGCACATTAGCCGGGCCGTTCGCGCGCCGGACGGTGATCGCGCTCGCGGCGTCGTTGTCGGCGCTGCCTGCCTTGTGGGTCGCGCATGCGGGCAGTTTCGCGTCGTTTCTGGCCGCGCGCTTCGCGGTGGGGATGCTGATGCCGTTCGTGTTCGCGATCTCGGTGGCGTTCATCGGCGAGCTGTTCACGCGCGAGCAGTCGGCGGAAGTGAGCGCGTTGTTCGTCGCAGGCACCACGCTCGGCGGCTTTGCGGGGCGCTTCATCACCAATGCGTGCGCGGCGGTGCTCGGCTGGCGTTACGCGCTCGATATCGTGGCGCTGTTGAGTCTGGGCGCGGGCGTGGCGATTTATCTGTGCTTGCCGCGCGTGGCGGTCAGTGCGCGTGCGAGAACCGGTGTGAACAGTCAGGTCGAAGCACGCGATACACGCCACGCGCCCTCGCGCCTCGCCTTGCTCACGCGCCGCCCGCTGCTGGCCGCGTTTGGCTTCGGCGCCTGCGTGCTCGCCTCGCAGGTCGCGACGTTCACGTTCGTGGGCTTGCGGCTCGCGCAGCCGCCGTACGGCTTCGGCACGGTGCAGATCGGCGCGCTCTACGCCGTGTTCCTGCTCGCCGTGGTGGTCACGCCGCTCGCGGGCCGCTTCGCGCGCCATCGCTCGCCGCGCGAACTCGCGCTCTACGCGGCGCTGCTCGCGCTGCCCGCCGCGGGACTCACGTTCGCGCACGGTTTGCTGCCGATCCTCTGCGGTCTCGCGCTCGGCTCCACGGCGGTGTTCGTCGAGCAGGCCGCCGCGAATGCCTTTATTTCGCAGACGGCGGGCGCCGCGCGCTCGACGGCCATCGGCGTGTATCTGTCGTGCTACTACCTGGGCGGCAGTCTCGGCTCGATCCTGCCGGCATCCGCGTGGCGACAGTGGGGCTGGGCGGGCTGCGTGGCGTTCGTGATGGTGGCGCAGGCGATCGCGGGCTGGCTCGCGTGGCGCTTCTGGCGCGATCCCGCACGCGCCCGCGCGATGGAAAAGCGCATGCCCGCCGTGCTCGATGGGCGATAAAAGCGCGCGTTACTTTGTGTCCGATGAACGCGCCGGGCGGGCATAGCGCGCGAGAAACATATCGGCGGCGCTTTGCGCAACGTGATCCTGCTCGGCGGCGCTGAGCGTCGGCTGCCCCATCGTCACCTGCGGCCAGAATGCGAATCCCTTCACCAGCGCATGCAATTGATGCGCGGCAAACAGCGGATCGAAGGGCGCGCCGTCCGCGTTGCCCAGACGCGCATCGGCGGCCGCCGCGCGGATCCAGATCGTCACGTCCTCCTCGCGCTCGCCGATGCGCGCGACCATGTCCCGCGCGCGCTCCGGCGAGTGAATGCCCGCCGCGAGCGCCACGCGCACGAGCGCGAGAAACGACGCGTCGCTCATCAGCCGCAGCTTGCGGTGCAGCAGTTCGAGCAGTTGCGCGCGCAACGGCGCGTCGGCGCGATAGGCGGGCGCGGCGCCCGTGAGCGCGGCATCCCAGAGCCGGTGCAGGATGGCCGCGAACAGCGCTTCCTTGCTCGGAAAATGGTTGTAGACGGTGCGCTTCGACACGCTCGCGCGCGCGGCGATGCGGTCCATGCTGGTGGCGTCGTAACCGGCGGCGAGAAATTCCTCGATGGCCGCTTCCAGAACGGCGGCGCGTTTCCGGTCGGTCAGGCGTTGTGGGGTGTCGGCGGTGCTCATGAGGGAATTTTACACCGGGCAGTTTACTTTTCTCCCGAATAAACTACACTAGCCAGTCTACTTTTGTCTTCAGGACGCCGACATGGCTTCGATCCCCGATTTTCTCGGCCGCACGCTCGGCTTCGCCGCCGCGAAGCGTTCGCGCACGCTCGCGAACGGCTCCACGCAGCACGACGGCGCGCGCTTTCGCAATGTGCGTCCGCGTCCGCAGGAAAGCCTCGCGAAGAGTCTGCGCATCATCTGGAACGTGCTGTTTCGCAAGCCGGGCGGTACGCTGCCGTCGGCGGCGCTGCCCGTCGACGCCCTGAGTCGCGCCGATCTGCACGCCGCGCCCCACGGCAGCCTCTGGCGTCTCGGCCACTCCACGATGCTGATGAAGCTGCGCGACGAATTCTGGCTGACCGATCCGGTGTTCGGCGAGCGCGCCTCGCCCTTCAAGCGGCTCGGGCCGAAGCGCTTTCACGCGCCGCCCATAGACCTGGCCGACCTGCCGCCGCTGCGCGGCGTGATCCTCTCGCACGATCACTACGACCATCTGGACCGCGAAACCGTGCTCGCGCTGGCCGCGAGCACGGGCGTGTTCCTCACGCCGCTCGGCGTGGGCGACCGGCTGATCGAGTGGGGCATCGACGCGGCGAAAGTGCGTCAGTTCGACTGGTGGCAAAGCGCGAGCATCGCGGGCGTGACCTTCACGTCCACGCCCGCGCAGCACTTTTCGGGGCGCAGCCTGTTCGACGGCAACAGCACGCTGTGGTGCTCGTGGTCGATCGCGACCGACGATCTGCGCGTGTTCTTCAGCGGCGACACGGGGTATTTCGACGGTTTCCGCGAGATCGGCGAGCGCATGGGGCCGTTTGACGTCACGCTGATCGAAACGGGCGCGTACGACCCGCAATGGCCGTATGTCCACATGCAGCCCGAGGAAACCGTGCAGGCGCATCTGGACGTGCGCGGGCGCTGGCTCGTGCCGATTCATAACGGCACGTTCGACCTCGCGATGCATCGCTGGCAGGAACCGTTCGAACGCGTGATGGGGCTCGCGGCCGCGCGCAGCGTGATGCTGGCGACGCCGCGCATGGGCGAGCGTCTGCATCTCGCCGATCCGCAGCGCGGCGAGCGCTGGTGGCGCGAGGTGGCCGAGGAAGCCGCCGCGACGAAGCCGCGCTCGCGCGTCTGGCCGTGCCGCGCGGCCGGCGACGCCAACTCGTAAAAGGCGGGCTGGCCGCGCGCGCAAAGCGCGGCGGGCGGGAGCAGGGGGGACGCCCCGGCGCGCTCGCGCCGCCTGGGCGGCGGCCGTGAGGCTGCGCGTTCGCCGGTCGTGCCGCTGCGGCTCGCCGGGCAAGGCCCTCGGTGGTTTATCGTGACGCGCAACGCTCTGGACGGCGCGGCGGCCCGCATGCCGCGCCGGCTCCCCTGTCTGGCCGGCGCGGGCGTGTCGGTCCGCCTTTCGCAATGCCTGGGCGCGAACGCCGAAGCGTCCCCCGTTCTTGCTCCCTGCGCCGCATGGCGCAAGGCCTGAGGAGCTTACCGGATGCGCATGCGCGGACTTGACCGTGCGTCTCAGTGCATGTCGGTGCGTCTCGATGCGCCTCAAGATGTGTCTCAAGCCCGCCGATTTCCGTGGCTCGAATCCGCGCCGGGGCTGAAAGCCGATCGTCGGTCTTTTTGTTATTTTTGCAACGAAGGCTTAATTATTGCCGCAGAGAGTCGACATACAGTCGGTCACCCCATCGGCTTCTTATGTCATTTCTCTCTCATCTGAAAATCGGCCCGCGTCTGTCGGCGGGCTTCGCGGTCGTACTGCTTCTTCTCGGTGCCGTCGGCGGCATCGGACTCCTCCAGGCTTCGCGCATCTATGACGGCACGCTCGCACTCGGCGACGACTGGCTGCCGAGCGTGCAGACGCTGGGCCGGCTGCGCTCCGTCGCCGACGACGTGCGCCGCACCTCGCTGCGCTCGCTGCTCGCGGTCGACGCCGCCGACAAAGACGCGCTGCGCACGCAGCACGCGCAGTTCATCACGGATTTCGCGGCGACGCTCGACGCCTATTCGAAGCTGGTTTCGTCGGCCGAGGAACGCCGTTGCTACGACGAGATCAACGCTGCGTGGACGGCCTATCTCGACCACGACAAGCAGTTGCAGACGCTGGCCGACGCCGGCGATTCCGGCGCCGCCGATGCGCGTGCGCTGGCGTCCGGCGCGTCCGCGAAGTCCTTCGCCACGGCGCAGTCGCTGATCAACGACGACATCAAGCTCAATCAGCAAGGCGCCGAGGCCGAGGTCGCGCGCGCCAAGTCGGCGTATGCGGGCGCGTTCGCCTGGACGATCGGGCTGATCGCGCTGGCAATCGCGCTCGGCATTGTCATCGCGCTCGTCATCACGCGCTCGATCACGGCGCCGCTCGCGCGCGCGGTCAGCGTGGCGGAAACGGTGGCGCGCGGCGATCTCACGGCGCGTATCGACGTCACGGGCAACGACGAGGCGAGCCAGTTGCTGTCGGCGCTGCGTCATATGAACGAGCGTCTCGTCGATCTGGTGGCCCGCGTGCGCACGGGCAGCGAAGGCATTGCGACGGCGGCCGCGCAGATCGCGGCGGGCAACACCGATCTGAGCCAGCGTACCGAGGAACAGGCGGCATCGCTCGAAGAAACGGCCGCGAGCATGGAAGAGCTCACGGCGACCGTGAAGCAGAACGCCGACAACGCCACCCAGGGCAACACGCTCGCGGGCCAGGCGTCGAGCACGGCGACGCGCGGCGGCGAAGTGGTGGGCCGCGTGGTCGATACGATGCGCGGGATTTCGCAAAGCTCGGAACAGGTCGCGCAGATCATTTCGGTGATCGAGGGCATCGCGTTCCAGACCAACATCCTCGCGCTGAACGCAGCGGTCGAGGCCGCGCGCGCGGGCGAGCAGGGCCGCGGTTTCGCGGTGGTCGCAGGCGAGGTGCGCACGCTCGCGCAGCGCAGCGCGACGGCGGCCAAGGAGATCAAGGATCTGATCGCGACCTCGGTCGAGCGCGTGAACAACGGCACGGCGCTCGTCGACGATGCGGGCCGGACGATGAGCGAAATCGTGCAGTCGGTGCGCCGCGTGGCCGACCTGATGGGCGAGATTACCGCCGCGTCGGGCGAGCAGCGCACGGGCATCGAACAGGTCAGCCAGGCCGTTTCGCAGATGGACGAGGTGACGCAGCAGAACGCGGCGCTCGTCGAAGAGGCGTCGGCGGCGGCGCAGTCGCTGTCGACGCAGGCCGGCGCGTTGCGCGAGCTGGTGTCGGTGTTCAAGGTGTCGGGGGCGGCGGCTTCGGCGGTTTCGATGACGTCGACGACAGCCGTGCGTGCGCCCGCCGCCGTGGCTGCGCCGGCGGTCAAGCCGGTATCCGCGAGTCCTGCTGCCGCGAAGCGCCGCGCGACGCCCGCGCCGCGCGCAGCGGCTAGCGAGCCCGCGCTGCGTCAACCGGCGCCGCGCGCCGAGCCGGTGGCCGCCGCCGCCGCCACCTCGGACGACGATTGGGAAACGTTCTGATCGGCGCGTCCTTCGCGTGAGGCAGTGAAAAACGCCCGGGCTATGCCGGGCGTTTTCGTTTCCATCGCGTGATCGACGACATCGCGCACGCCAGTCGCGCCGCCTGCGCGCCCGATTAGCCCCCAAAACCCCGCTTACGCGCGCGTCTACATGCAAATTGCATTACAGCCAATCGTAAGTGTTGGTTTTTTGTAAAGAACTATCAAAAGCCAGGACCCTTTGCTAATATGCGCGCCTTATGTAATGCGAATCAGTCTCATTGACGTTTAGATTCTTTAGCGTTAAACCGGGGCGGGAGACGCCTCGAACACTGGCCGATATGAACAATCACGAAACCGCACGCCGTAGGGGCCAAAAGCTGCCCCGTCCTTTGCAGATCGCAGTCTGGCTGACGTTTGCCGCCGCCGCGCCATCCGCGTTTGCCCAGACCGCCACGACCGCGAACGACAGCGCCGCCGCGCCGGCCGGTGCGAGCGCTGCGGCCAGCGCCGCCGCGACCGCCACAGGCGCGGAGAAGGCGTTGCCCGCCGTCAACGTCAACGCGGCCGCCGTGGTCGACTCGCCGTTGCATCTGGCCACGCCGGTTTCGAGCGGCGCGCTCGGCACGCGTTCGCAGCTCGACACGCCGTTCTCGACCACGGTCGTGACGGGCGAGGATCTCGCCGACCGCCAGGCCAACAAGCTCGGCGATGTCTTCGCGGGCGACGCCTCGGTCACCGACAACAGCAGCGCCTATAGCGCGTGGGCGACCTACATCACGGTGCGCGGCCTGCCGATCGACTGGCAGAACGGTTTCAAGATCGACGGCAATCCGTTCATTTCGTATGGCATCACCATGCCGTACGAAAACCTCGAGCGCGTCGAACTGCTCAAGGGCGCGGGCGGTTTCATGTACGGTTTCGCGCAGCCGGGCGGCGTGGTCAATTACGTGACGAAGAAGCCGGGCAAGGACCCAGTCACGAGTTTCGACATCGGCTATCGCATGGACGGCGTGCTCAGCCAGCACGCCGACCTGAGCCGCCGCTTCGGCCCGGACGGCATGTTCGGCGCGCGCATCAACTACACGCACGAACAGGGCAAGACCTATAACGCGGGCGATATCAACCGCAATTCGGTGGCGCTCGCGCTCGACGGTCAGCTCACGCGCGACCTCGACATCTATTTCAACGCGATCTACCAGACGAGCCGTTCGAGCGGTCAGACGCCGGCGATCTATATTCCGTCGAGCTACGTGGGCACGAGTCTGCCCGCGACCATCAGCGGCGGCTCGAATCTGCTGAACAGCGCCGGCCAGCATCTGAACACCAACCTGCAGCTCTACACGGCGGGCGTGAAGTATCAGATCACGCCGGACTGGACGTTCAACACGTCGGCGAGCTACAGCAAGTCGGCGCGCGACCGCAACGAAAGCACGCTCACGCTGCTCAACCAGTCGGGCGACTACTCCGACTATCGCTGGAACGGCGACGAAGGCCACCAGGACATCTACTGGCAAGGCGCGTTCGAAGGCAAGGTGAAGACCGGTCCGTTCACGCATCAGATCGTGGCCGGTGCGTCGATCCAGCATCAGACCAACGACTACAGCACGGCGGCGGGCACTGCGGGCGGCACGCTCGGCGCGGGCAATCTCTACGTGCAGAACCCGTATGCGTTCTACTCGGGCAGCGGCCTCGACAAGTACCGGGCGAGCGAGATCAACCAGAAGGCGCTGTTCCTGAGCGACACGATGCAGATCACGAGCCGCTGGTCGCTGCTCGCGGGCCTGCGTTATACGAACTACGATCAGGAGAGCTTCTCGGAAGCGGGCGGCACGACCTCGTCGTACGGCAAGAACGGCGTCGTCACGCCGACCTTCGCGCTGATGTACAAGCTCGAACCGGAAACCACGCTGTACGCGAGCTATGTCGAATCGCTCGAAGCGGGACAGGTTGTTTCGGATATCTACGCAAATGGCGGATCGGTGCTCAATCCGCTGCGCTCGCGTCAGTATGAAGTGGGCATCAAGAGCGAGCACGCGCGCTGGAGCGCGAACGCGGCGCTGTTCCGCATCGAGCGCGGCGCGTCGTATGCGAACGACCAGAACGTGCTGATGCAGGACGGCAACTCGATCTACGAAGGTCTCGAAGCAGGCGCGAGCGTGCGTCTGGGTCGTAGCTGGCAAGTCGCGGGCGACATCATGCTGCTCGATACGTGGTACGCGAAGGGCCAGACCTATAACGGCAAGCGCGTCGCGGGCGCACCGCAATTCACTGCGGCCACGCGCGTGACGTACGACGTGCCGTACGTGCCGGGCCTGCAACTCGGCGTCGATGCGAAGTACACGGGCAACACCGAAGTGCGTCCGGCCGGCGATCTGGAAACGGGTGGCTACCTGCTCGTGAACGTCGGCGCGAACTACGTGACGCGCATCGGCGGCCACGACGTGACGCTGCGCGCGGCGCTCGACAACATCACGAATCGCCGCTACTGGATGTTCCAGTACGACAGCTACATCGCGCCGGGCGATCCGCGCACGATCAGCCTGAACGCGAAGATCGACTTCTGATCGTCGCGACCTCATAAACGGCACGCTCTCGTTGCCGTGACCCCGCAGGCCACCCCTGACGCAGCATCCGGATGTTCCGGCTGCGTCGCGGGTGGCCTGCTGCTTTGCGCACGGACTGGCTCTATGTGCCGATGATCGCGCGCGTTAAGATACGCGCGTCGAAAAAATAAAGCATGGGCGAGACAGGAATGAGAAAGCATGTCGATGGGGCGGCCGTCGCCATCATGGTGACGCTGTGCTTCATCTGGGGTACGCAACAGGTCGCGATCAAGGCCGTGGCCGGCGACATCGCCCCGATGCTGCAAGTGGGCCTGCGTTCGGGCGGCGCGGCGGCGCTCGTGTGGCTGTTCAACCGTTTCGTGCTGCGCGAGCGCTGGCTGCCGGGCGTGGCGCTGCGCTCGGGGCTCGTCGTCGGCGTGCTGTTCGCGTTCGAATTCCTCTGCGTCGCCGAAGGGCTGCGCCTGACCAACGCCTCGCACATCGCCGTGCTGCTCTACACCGCGCCGATGTTCGCGGCCATCGGCCTGCATATCAAACTCCCCGACGAACGGCTCGCGCCCCTGCAATGGGCGGGCATCGCGCTCGCGTTCATCGGCATCGCCGTCGCGTTTCTCGGTCCGGCGCTGCTGGGCGGCGGCCTGTCCGCGCCCGGTCTGCCCACGAATCCCAACTGGCTGTTCGGCGATCTGCTGGGCCTGCTCGGCGGCGCGGCGTGGGGCCTGACCACGGTGGGCGTGCGCACGACGCGGCTCAGCGAAGCGCCCGCCACGCAGACGCTCTTTTGCCAGCTCGCCTGCGCATTCGTGCTGCTGATTCCGTTCGCGCTGTTCACGGGGCAGACCGCGTTTCATGGCACGCCGCTCGCGCTCGCGAGCCTCGGTTTCCAGACCGTGGTGGTGACGTTCGCGAGCTATCTGACCTGGTTCTGGCTGTTGCGCCGCTACTTCGCCGCGCGGCTCGGTGTGCTCTCGTTCATGACGCCGCTGTTCGGCGTCGTGCTCGGCGTGGTGGTGCTGCACGAGCACGTCGACGCCGCTTTCATCGCGGGTTCGGTGCTCGTGCTGACCGGCCTGCTGGTCGTGAACAGCCAGGCGTGGCTGCGCCAGCTGTTCGGGCGCGGATCGCGAGCGCGCGCGGGCGTCTAGGGCGTCTAAAGCGAAAGCGAAGGCAAACAGCCGACCACGCGCCAGGGTTGTGCCTGGCTTGACCGGGCGAGCCACGCGCGACGCCCGCGCATCGATCGCGCGCTATGCCGAAATCGTCATTGCCGGCGGGCCGTTGCGACAAGACGGCCACGCGGGCGGCACCTACGATTGACGGCATGAAAACCCTCTCCGTCATCGATTCCCATACCGGCGGCGAGCCCACGCGGCTCGTGACCGAAGGCGGCCCCGAGCTGGGCCGCGGACCGCTCGCCGAGCGCCTCGAGATTTTCCGCCGCGACTTCGACCGCGTGCGCGCAGGCATCGTCTGCGAGCCGCGCGGCTCCGACGTGATGGTCGGCGCGCTGCTCTGCGAGCCGCACGATCCGGCCTGTTCGGCGGGCGTCATTTTCTTCAACAACGTGGGCTTTCTCGGCATGTGCGGACACGGCACGATCGGCCTGATCGTGTCGCTCGCGCACATGGGCCGCATCGCGCCGGGCGTGCATCGCATCGAAACGCCGGTGGGCAATGTCGAAGCCGAACTGCACGCCGACGGCAGCGTGACCGTGCGCAACGTGCCCGCGTATCGCTACCGCACCCACGTGCCGGTCGACGTGCCTGGCCTCGGCCGTATTCATGGCGATATCGCGTGGGGCGGCAACTGGTTCTTCCTCGTCGCCGATCACGGCCAGTCGCTCGACTTCGCCAACGTCGAAACGCTCACGAATGTGTCCTGGGCGATTCGCCAGGCGCTCGAAGCGAATGGCATCACGGGCGAGGGCGGCGCGCTGATCGACCATATCGAACTGTTCGCCGATTCGACGACGCCGGGCCTCGACAGCCGCAACTTCGTGCTGTGCCCCGGCAAGGCGTACGACCGCTCGCCGTGCGGCACCGGCACGAGCGCGAAGATCGCCTGCCTCGCCGCCGATGCGGCGCTTGCGCCGGGCGCCGTGTGGAAGCAGGAGAGCATCGTCGGCAGCGTGTTCGAGGCGAGCTACGAAAGCCACGAAAGCGGCAGCGATCTCGCGCCCGGTTACGTGCGCCCGAGCATTCGCGGCACGGCGCACGTGAGCGCGCAGGCGCAGCTCATTTTCGCCGACGACGATCCGTTCGCATGGGGCATTCGCGCGTGATGAACATGGCAGCATCGCGTCCCGATGTCGTGGTGGTGGGCGCGGGCATTGTCGGCGCCGCGTGCGCGCACGAACTCGCGCGCGACGGCGCGAACGTGCTCGTGATCGACCGCGCGGGCATCGGCGGCGGCGTGACGGCGGCGGGCATGGGCCATCTCGTCGTGATGGACGATACGCCCGCCGAGTTCGCGCTTTCCGCGTGGTCGCGGCAGTTGTGGCTTGATCTTGCGCCGCGTCTCGATGCGCGTCAGGCGTTCGTGCGCTGCGGCACGCTCTGGGTCGCCACCGACGACGAGGAATACGAACTGGCGCAGTCGCGTCAGGCGGCGCTCGTGCAGCAGGGCATCGCCTGTCACATGCTCGACGCGAAACAGGTGCGCGAAGCCGAACCGTCGCTGCGTGAAGGCTTGCGCGGCGGCATGATGGTCCCCGACGACGCCGTGGTTTACGCGCCGTCCGCCGCCGCGTGGCTGCTCGCGCAACCGGTGAAAGGGCGCATCGCGTGCCGCCTCGATACGCGCGTGGCGCAGCTGAACCGGCAAGGCGTCGTGCTCGCCGATGGCGAAGTCATCGCGACCGGCGCGGTGCTGCTCGCCAATGGCCTGCAAGCCGCCGAACTGCTGCCCGGCTTGCCGATGCAGGCGAAGAAGGGTCATCTGCTGATCACCGACCGTTATCCGGGCGCGATACGCCACCAGATTCTCGAACTCGGCTATATCAAGAGCGCGCACAACGCGACCGGCACCTCGGTGGCGTTCAACGTGCAGCCGCGCCCGACCGGTCAATTGCTGATCGGCTCGTCGCGGCAATTCGACAGCGAAGATCCCGCCATCGAGCCGGAGATTCTCGCGCGCATGCTGCGCCGCGCCGCCGAATATCTGCCGCAGTTGCCGTCGTTGAATGCGATACGCGCGTGGACCGGTTTCCGTCCGGCGACGCGCGACGGCTTGCCGCTGATCGGCCCGGCCGGTCCCTTCGCGCGCGACGACGGTCATCCGCAGACGTGGCTCGCGACCGGGCACGAGGGACTGGGCGTGACCACGGCGCTTGCGACCGGCAAGCTGATCGCCGCGCAGATGCTCGCTGCGCGCGACGCATTGCCGATCGACGCTACACCGTATTGGCCCGCGCGGTGCGCGACGCAAGGAGCCGCTCATGTCTGATTTCGTCGTGCTCGACGTGGATGGCCGCAGCGTGCGCGTGGCGGCGGGCAGTTCGGTGGTCGCGGCGATCGCGCTCGCGACGCGCGATGGCGTTGTCGCGACGCGCCGTTCCGTGACCGGCGCGCTGCGCGGGCCGTTGTGCGGCATGGGCGTGTGCCAGGAGTGCCGCGTGACGATCGATGGCGTCGCGCATCGGCTCGCGTGCCAGACCGTGTGCGCCGAGGGCATGAATGTGGTGACGGCAAGAGGCGCGCAATGAAGTTCGATATCCTGATTATTGGTGCGGGGCCGGCCGGTTTGCAGGCGGCCCGCGTGGCCGCCGAGGCGGGCAAGCGCGTGGGCATCGTCGACGATAACACGCGGCCCGGCGGACAGATCTGGCGTCAAGGTCCGGCGCATTCGCCGACGGGCGAGGCGCGCGCGGTCATCGACGCGGTGGAGGCGTTCGTGCGGCGCGGCAGCGTGGTCCGCTTGAGCGGCACGCGCGTCGTGCAGGCGCCCGGCGTGCGGCAATTGCTGGTGGAAGACGCGCAACGCGGCTACACGATCGATTACGACAAGCTGATCGTCGCGACCGGCGCGCGCGAGCGCTTCCTGCCGTATCCGGGCTGGACGCTGCCGGGCGTGACGGGCGCGGGCGGTTTGCAGGCGCTCGTGAAGGGCGGTTTGCCGGTTCGCGGCGAGCGCATCGTGATCGCGGGATCGGGGCCGCTGCTGTGGGCCGCCGCCGTCACGGCGCGCGAGCAGGGCGCGCGCGTGCTGGCGATCGTCGAGCAGGCGCCGCCGTCGGCGGTGCGGCGCTTCGCGGCCGGGCTCGTCCACACGCCTGCGAAATTGATGCAGGCGGCACGCATGCGATTCGATCTGCGCGCGACGCCGTATTTCTGCGGTGCGCACGTGGTCGAAGCGATCGGCGAAGACAAACTCACGCGTGTGCGCATCCAGCACGGCGACAAGACGATTGCGCTCGATTGCGACCGCCTCGCCTGTGCGTATGGCCTCGTGCCGAATACGCTGGTGGGCGCGGCGCTCGGTTGCCGGACCACGGAGGCGCAGGGCATGGCCGCGCTCGCCGTCGACGACTGGCAAGCGACCTCGCTGCCCGACGTCTATGCGGCGGGCGAATGCACGGGCGTGGGCGGCATGGAGCTGGCGGCGCTCGAAGGACGCATCGCCGCGCACGCCGCCGTCGGCGAGCAGGACAAGGCGCGCGCCTTGTTTGGCGAACGCGCGCGCTATCGCGCCTTCGCCGCGCGGCTGCACGATGCGTTCGCGCTTGCGCCGCATCTGCGCGCGCTCGCGGCGCCCGACACCGTGCTGTGCCGCTGCGAGGACGTGACGTACGGCGAGGCCGCGCAGCACCATTCATGGCGCGATGCGAAACTGCATACGCGCTGCGGCATGGGGCCGTGTCAGGGCAAGATCTGCGGCGAGGCGGCGGCGTTCTGCCTGGGCTGGCCGCGCAACGGCCAGCGTCCGCCGTTCTCGCCCGTGCGTATCGGGACCTTGCTGGAAGTGTCGTCGCAGGCGTAACGCGCCGTTTCATGCGATATCGAATCACGGGCGGCGCGCGCGAGTGCGCCGCCCGATTTTCGTTTCAGATGCGCAAGCGTGCAACGGAAGGGCATAATCGTGCGGATCACGACTCGCCGCTCATCGCAATGCCCGAACTCGTTCTGCCCGCCGCCCTCGAAAACACGACGCTGCCGCAGATGGTGGCGCATTTCGCGTTGCTCGAACCGCTATTCGACGCCATGCCCGACGTGGTCTTCTTCGTGAAGGATCACGATGCGCGCTATGTGATCGCGAACGTTACGCTCGCCGCGCGCTGCGGTTTCAAGGACAAACGCTCGCTGCTCGGCAAGACCGCGGCGCAGGTGTTTCCCACGCGCTTCGGCAGCAGCTATACGGCGCAGGACGAAGCCGTGGTGCGCCTGAACAGCCGCTTCATCGATCAACTCGAATTGCATCTTTATCCGGGGCGTCAGCCGGGCTGGTGCCTCACGTCGAAGGTGCCGCTGCACGACGCGCACGGACGCGTGCTGGGCGTGGCCGGCATTTCGCGCGATCTGCAGGCGGCCGAAGGCACGCATCCGGCGTATCAGCGTCTGGCGATTGCCGCGAAATACATTCAGGACAATTACGCACAGCCGCTCAAGCTTTCGCATCTGGCCACGCTCATCAATATGTCGGTGGCGCAAATCGAGCGCTATTTCCACAAGATTTTCCATCTCACGCCGCGCCAGATGCTGCTGAAAACGCGGCTCGATGCGGCGTCCGAATTGCTCGCGAGCGAGCTGAGCATTACCGATATCGCCACGCGCTGCGGTTATAACGATCACAGCGCATTCACGCGTCAATTCAAGGCAACCGTGGGCCTCACGCCGAGCCAATATCGCGCGCTGCTGCATCCACAGGTTGCGCAAACCGGCGACGCCGCCGAAAAAGTTTAATGACCTAAGCGCGAAAAATACGGGTTGTCCCGGATAGCGAAAATGCACCCGAATGAGGCGTCGATGCACGTGTTCGGGACTGCGCCGCGATTGTGCTGATTTCGTCTCTTTGCGTCGCGAAAGGTCTCAAGCCTCGATCATTCTGGATAGCGATACTTCTTCGCATCGCCACACGGGTTGGCGCGATTTTTCAAACGAAGGAGATTGTCACTGTGAGCCGTAACGCTATCCAATGGAGCGGTGTGTTTCCCGCCGTCAGCACGCAATTCAAGGCGGACTTCTCCGTCGATATCGAAGCGACGCACCGCGTGGTGAGCAACCTCGTGAAGGACGGCGTGTCGGGCCTCGTGGTGTGCGGCACGGTCGGCGAAAACACGTCGCTCAACACGTCCGAGAAAATGGCCGTGATCGAAGCTGCGCGCGATGCCGCCGGCGGCAAGGTGCCCGTGATCGCGGGCGTGGCGGAATTCACCACCGAGTTCGCGCGCCAGACCGTGCGCGAAGCGCAGCGCGTGGGCGTGGACGGCGTGATGGTGATGCCCGCGCTGGTCTACTCGGCCAAGCCGCATGAAACGGCCTCGCACTTCCGCGCCGTGGCGTCGAGCACGGACCTGCCGGTGATGGTCTACAACAATCCGCCGATCTACAAGAACGACGTCACGCCCGACGTGCTGATCGCGCTGCAGGACTGCGAGAATATCGTCTGCTTCAAGGACTCGTCGGGCGATACGCGCCGCTTCATCGATCTGCGCAACGCCGTGGGCGACCGCTTCGTGCTGTTCGCGGGCCTCGACGACGTGGTGGTCGAAAGCGTGGCCGTGGGCGCGGAAGGCTGGGTCTCGGGCATGTCGAATGTGTTCCCGAAAGAAGGCGAGACGCTGTTCCGCCTCGCGAAGCAAAAGCGTTTCGACGAAGCGCTCGCGCTGTATCGCTGGTTCATGCCGCTGCTGCACCTCGATGCGCGTCCGGACCTCGTGCAATGCATCAAGCTGTGCGAAGAACTCGTCGATCGTGGCAGCGCGCTCACGCGTCCGCCGCGCCTCGCGCTCGAAGGCGACGCGCTCGCGCACGTGCGGTCCGTCATGAAACAGGCGCTCGCCACGCGTCCGCAACTGCCGGACGTCGGTCTGTAAGTCCCCTTGCGCGCCGCGTGGGCGCGCTTTCTCTTGCCGCGCGCCTCTCGCGTTTCCATTCCTCTTTTGCGAGTCCGGCGGCGCGCGGCACCGACCGCGCCGCGTGCCCACACAACAACGGCACGCCGGCGCTGCGCCTCATCCCTTAACGAGGAGACACGGCTATGTCCACTCAAGGCAAGCTGCGCGGCGCGCTGCCCATGAGCGATGCAACGCGCGAGCACACCGGCGAAGGACGCTTCAAGAAGCAGCTCTCGCTCACCGATCTGACCTTCATCGGCCTCGGCGCCATTTTCGGCTCGGGCTGGCTGTTCGCCGCGAGCCATGTGTCGGCCATCGCGGGACCGGCGGGCATCGTGTCCTGGCTCATCGGCGGCTTTGCGGTGCTGCTGCTCGGCATTGTGTATTGCGAACTCGGCGCGGCTTTGCCGCGTGCGGGCGGCGTGGTGCGTTATCCGGTGTTTTCGCATGGTCCGCTGCTCGGTTACTTGATGGGCTTCGTCACGCTGATTGCGTTTTCCAGCCTGATTGCAATCGAAGTGGTGGCCGCGCGTCAATATGCGGCCGCATGGTTTCCGATGCTGAGTCAACCGGGTTCGGGTAATCCGACCACGATCGGCTGGCTCGTGCAACTCGCGCTTTTGGGCCTGTTTTTCAGGCTCAATTACAAAAGCGTGAAAACTTTTGCGCGCGCGAATAATCTCATCAGCATTTTTAAATTCATCGTGCCGATTTCGGTGATCGGCGTGCTGTTCACGTTTTTCAAACCCGCCAATTTGAGCGTGCATGGATTTGCGCCGTTCGGCATGTCGGGTATTGAAATGGCGGTGTCGGCGGGCGGCATCATCTTCGCGTATCTCGGTCTCACGCCGATCATTTCGGTCGCGAGCGAAGTGCGCAATCCGCAACGCACGATTCCCGTCGCGCTGATTCTTTCGGTGCTGCTTTCCACGCTGATTTACGTGCTGCTGCAACTCGCCTTCATCGGCAGCATTCCGACCGCGATGCTCGAGAGTGGCTGGGAGGGCGTGAGCAAGGCGTTTTCGCTGCCGTACCGCGATATCGCGCTCGCACTCGGCGTGGGCTGGCTCGCCTATATGGTGGTCGCCGACGCGGCGATTTCGCCGAGCGGTTGCGGCAACATCTACATGAACGCGACGCCGCGCGTAGTGTATGCGTGGGCGAAGACCGGCACGTTCTTCCGCGTGTTCACGCGCGTCGATGAAGCGTCGGGCATTCCGCGCGCCGGCCTGTGGCTCACGTTCGCGCTCGCGGTGTTCTGGACGCTGCCGTTTCCGTCGTGGGAAGCGCTCATCAACGTGGTGTCGGCGGCGCTGGTGTTGAGCTATGCGGTGGCGCCCATTTCCGTCGCCGCGCTGCGCCGCAATGCGCCCGATATGCCGCGCCCGTTCCGCGTGAGCCGCTTCGGCCTCGTCGGGCCTGTGTCGTTCGTGATCGCCGCGCTGATCGTGTACTGGTCGGGCTGGAGCACGGTGTCGTGGCTGCTGGGTTTGCAGATCGTGATGTTCGTGATCTATCTGGCGGCAGGACGTTTCGTGCCGACGCGCGAATTGAGCCTGCGCGAACAGGTGCGTTCGTCGGCGTGGCTGATCGCGTTCTATGCCGCGATGATCGTGTTGTCGTGGCAGGGCAGTTTCGGCGGCGTGGGCGCGCTTGCGCATCCCTACGACACGCTGGCCGTGGCGATCGCGAGCCTCGGTATTTACTACTGGGGCGCGAATACGGGCGTGCCGGGCCACAAGCTCCAACTCGACGGCGACGATCAGTGAGCACGCATCGAGCGTAATTTCCCTTTCCATCGATTCAAAATCGGGCCGCGTCGGCCCGGTTGCTTTTTGCAGGGACCACCATGACGATTACTGGCCAGTCGCTGATTGGCGCGACGAGCGTGTTCGGCACGCAGGGCGCGTTTCATGGCGTCGATGCCCGCACGGGTGTGGCGCTTGAACCCGCCTTCGGCGGTGCGACGCAGGACGATCTCGAACGCGCGTGCGCGCTCGCGGACGCGGCCTTCGACACCTTCCGCGAAACGCCGCTCGACACGCGTGCGCGTTTTCTGGAAACCATCGGCGAGCAGATCATGGCGATCGGCGACGCGCTGATCGAACGCTGTATGGCGGAAACCGGTTTGCCGCGCGCGCGGCTCGAAGGCGAACGCGCGCGTACGGTCGGCCAGTTGCGTCTCTTTGCCAACGTGTTGCGTCACGGCGATTTCGTCGATGCGCGCATCGATCCGGCGCAACCCGATCGCAAGCCGATGCCGCGTGTCGACCTGCGTCTGCGTAACGTGGCGATCGGGCCGGTGGCGGTGTTCGGGGCGTCGAATTTTCCGCTGGCGTTTTCGGTGGCGGGCGGCGATACGGCGTCGGCGCTCGCGGCGGGATGCCCCGTGATCGTGAAGGCGCACGGCGCGCATCCGGGCACCTCGGAACTGGTGGGCCGCGCGATTCAGAAGGCGGTGCAGCAGTGCGCGCTGCCTGAAGGCGTGTTCTCGCTCGTGTTCGACAGCGGCCTGTCGATGGGGCAGGCGCTCGTGGCCGATGCGCGGATCAAGGCGGTCGGCTTCACGGGCTCGCGCGCGGGCGGCGTGGCGCTCATGAAGATCGCGAATGCACGCGCGGAACCGGTGCCCGTATATGCGGAGATGAGTTCGATTAATCCGGTCGTCTTGCTGCCGCATGCGCTGACCACGCGCGGCGCGACGATTGCGCAGCAGTTTGCGGCGTCGCTCACGCTGGGCGCGGGGCAGTTCTGCACCAATCCGGGTCTCGTGCTCGCGGTGGACGGCGACGCGCTGCGCGCGTTCGAACGCGCGGCGGCCGACGCGCTCGCGCAGTCGACTGCATCGACGATGCTCACGCCCGGGATTCACGCGAACTACGCGAAAGGCGTGGAGCGCCTCGCGACGCATGTCGATGTCGAGCAACTCGCGCGCGGCAAAACGGGCGGTCCTTTCGACGCGCAGGCCGCGTTGTTCGCGACCCCATCACAAGCGTTTCTCGCCGATCCCGCGTTGCGCGAAGAAGTGTTTGGCCCGGCGTCGCTGATCGTGCGCTGCGGCGATCTCGACGCGCTGCACGGCGTGCTGAAAGCGCTCGAAGGCCAATTGACCGTCGCCGTGCATCTGCACGGCGACGACCGCGCCGCGTGCCGCGCGCTGCTGCCGACGCTCGAACGCAAGGCGGGCCGTATACTCGCCAATGGTTTCGGCACGGGCGTGGAAGTCGGGCATGCGATGGTACATGGCGGCCCGTTCCCGGCGACCTCGGACGCGCGCACGACGTCGGTCGGCAGTCGCGCGATCGAGCGTTTCCTGCGGCCGGTTTCGTATCAGGATCTGCCCGACGACCTGCTGCCCGACGCGCTGCGCGACGCCAATCCGCTGACGCTCGCGCGGCGTATCGACGGTACGCTTCATTGCGAGGAACATCAGGATGACTGATCAATCCGACGACGTGGTACTTTCGCTCGACGCGCTGTTCTCACTTGCGCGTAAGGCGCTGATGCATCACGGCGTGTCCGAAGCGCACGCGGACGCCATCGCGCGTGTCATCACGCAAGGTCAGCGCGACGAGTGCCATTCGCACGGCATCTATCGCCTGCTCGGCTGCGTGCGTTCGGTGAAGAGCGGCAAGGTCGATCCGCGTGCCGAGCCGACCCTGCGCGACGTGGCGCCCGGCGTGCTCGCGGTCGACGCGCATTATGGTTTTTCGTTGCTGGCCTTCGAAACGGGCCTGCCCGTGCTCGCGGAGAAGGCTCGCACGCAGGGGCTCGCGGCGATGGCGATCAATCGCTGCTTCCATTTTTCGGCGCTCTGGCCCGAGGTCGAAGCCATCGCCGCGCAGGGTCTGGTGGGGCTCGCGATGAACCCGAGTCATAGCTGGGTCGCGCCCGCGGGCGGCACGCGCGGCGTGTTCGGCACCAATCCGATCGCGTTCGCCTGGCCGCGCGCCGAAGGCCATCCGTTTGTGTTCGACTTCGCCACGAGTGCGATCGCGCGCGGCGACATCGAACTGCACGCGCGCGAGGGTAAGCCCATTCCTTCGCACTGGGCGATCGACAGCGCCGGGCAACCGACCACCGACGCACGCGCGGCGCTCGACGGCGCGATGCAGACGTTTGGCGGCCATAAAGGATCGGCGCTGGCGGCGATGGTCGAATTGCTCGCGGGCGCGCTGATTGGCGACCTCACGAGCATGGAGTCGCAAGCCTTCGATGGCGGCGCGGGCGCGAGTCCCTGCCACGGCGAACTGGTGATCGCGATCGATCCGCGCCGCTTTCTGGGCGACGATTACGCGGCGGGCGAGGCGCGTGCCGAGCGTCTGTTCGACGCCGTCGTGGAGCAGGGCGCGCGCTTGCCTTCGCAACGCCGTTTCGAAGCGCGTGCGCGCAGCGAACGCGACGGTGTGCGCATTCCTTCCGCGCTGTATCGCGATGTGATGAATCTTTTTGATTGAATGAAGTTTTAGCAAAAGCAGCAGAAAAAAGCGCGTGCGATCCGAGGCACACGCGCTTTCGGTCGCAATGGCCCATTCAATTGACGATACCGCCGATTGTGTGAATTTATCGGCGAATTCGCGCCTGTTCCGGTTGCGCCGCAGCGTTGCACTTTTTATGTGCATGAACGCCGCGGCACGCGAATTCGAAAACTGTCCCCTTTACATTGGCGACACTCAAGGTTAATGCTTATTGCGGTGCAGCAAAATGCTGCCTACACTGAGCTTGACCGCCTATGGATTCGGAAGTTTTCGAAAGGAGGGCGTGCCATGATCACGTCACAGATGTCGATGCTGGAAGCGTCGCCGAAGCTACATGTTTTCGAGCAGGAAGGGGGCTGGCATTGGGGCATTACGGTCCCCAGGTCGGCGGGCAGCGGCTTCAAGGTCATTGCCTATAGCGAAACGTCATTCAACGGCGAGACCGAGGCTCGCCGCGACGGCAATCGTGCGCTCGATAGTCTCCCTGCCGATCTCCCTGCTAGTGCGGCATTTGCGTTCATGCCTTAATGCGCGGATCGTTCTACACTGAAACCCGGTGAACGGGAGAAACGGTATGAACCCGCGTGACGAGAAGGACACACGTTGCAAGCACTACGCCATGCGCCGCCTGACGCGGGCGATGCAGCGGCTCACCCATGCGCAGGACGGCATGGAACGCACGATGGCGCGGCGCTGGGTCAATGCGTGGAGCAGCGCCGTGGGCGAGCGCTCGATGCGGCGAATTACGCCGCTTCCGGGTACCGCTTTAACGAGTTCCGTTCCGCCGCGTGAATCCACGCATTTGCGCCGCGTGTCGTAATGCTTGAGTGGCTGAATGGCATTCGCATTGCAGCCTGCATCATCGTTTCGGGTTGAAATATGAAACAAAACGCATATTTCGTTGACTGATGCTTCATTGAAGCGATATTGTCATACTTTAGACATTTTTCGCTTCACCCTTGGCTTCTGCAGATTATGAAATCACTCACGCCATGAGCGTGAATGTGGACGGTGTCGACTACACCGGTAAGTGGCGCGTGATGACCGGCTCGGTCATCGTGTATTTCGCCAATGAAATCAAATTCGCCCCGCACGGCGCAAATCGGCCCGAGCAAATCGCTCGCTGGCTATTGACCGACCTGTGCAAAAAAATCGAGTCGCGCAAACGCAAAGGGATCAAACGCTGATTCTTTGCGGCGCATTGGCGTCGGCGGTTTTTGCGTGCTCTTTTGCGTGCTCCTTCGCGTCCCAATAGCCTTCGCGTTTGAAAATCGCCGAATAGAAGTCGATAAAGGCGCGCACTTTCGACGACACCGTCCGCTTGCGCGGATACACCGCCCAGACCGCCGGCGCATGCTTCGTCGGCTGCGCTTCCCATTCCGGCAGTAGCCGGATCAGTTTGCCTTCCCGCAATGCGTCGCCGACGGCCCACGTCGGCAGCAAGGCAATGCCGCGTCCTGCCATGGCGAGATCGAGCAGGGCTTCGGTGTCGTCCACGCGCAGCCTGCCGTTCAATGCAACCGTCACCGATGCCTCGCGCTGACCGTTCGCCGCATTGGCGTGCTGCACGAGCAGCCAGCGGTCGTCCGCCGCGAGTGAAAAACGCAGCGCGGCGTGCGCGGCCAGGTCGGCGGGCGTAGCGGGCGCGCCGCATTGCGCGAGATAAGCGGGGCTCGCGCAGACAATGCGCCGATGCGCCGTCAATTGCCGCGCCATCAATTGCGAATCCGGCAGCGCGCCAATGCGAATCGCGAGATCGATGCCCGAGTCGATGATATTGACCACGGTATCGGTCATCACGATATCGACGTCGATCTTCGGATACCGGTCCATGAATTCCGGCAGATGGCGCACGACATGACGGCGTCCGAACGAGCGCGGCATGGTCACGCGCAACAAACCGCGCGGCGAGCGATTCAGCGACGAAGCGATTTCACGCGCTTCGTCGAGATTGCGGATCACACCGATCGCATGCTCGCGAAACACGCGGCCGCCTTCGGTAAGCACGAGACCGCGCGTCGAACGATTGAATAGCGCAATGCCGAGATCGCGTTCGAGCTCGGTGATATAGCGCGACACGGTCGACGTCTTGACCTCGATGCGGGCCGCCGCTTTGCTGAAACTGCCCAATTCGGCAGCCGAAAGGAATGCGCGGATTGCGCCGAAATAATCCATATGCGTGCGGACGTGTTGATGGCTTTGTTGTGCAGTGTAAGAGAAAACGCGCTGGTGCCGGGTTTCACGCGCTTTCCGCAGTGATCGACTTCCGGTTATCCCTTTTCTGCAAAGCTCATTTCCCATGCGCGCCGTTCCCGCACACGGCTGCGGCTTCTAAAGTCCATTCACGCTGCACGATTCGCTCGCCGAGCGATGGACATTTTCAGGAGCCTTATCATGCTGGACAAAACCGCACTTTCATCGCTTGCATTCGACGACGATACGATCACGCGCGACGCGCAATTTTTCGAATACACCTCATCGGCGAATCCGATTGGCGCGAAGCTGATTTCGCGCGTGCCTTATCGTTCGTTTGCCGCCTCGCTTTACGACGATGGTCCGACGCGCATCGTGCCACTCGATGTGTCCGCGGAATTGGGCTGCGATTATCCGGCCACCGGTCCGGGCTTGATGGCGAGTTTTCTGCGCATCGTTGCGGGCGACACGCTCACGGTCGATCCGAACGCGACTTCACAGGTGTTCTACGTACTCGATGGCGCAGGGACGATTGCGCAAAACGGCACGGCATTTTCATTCAGCAAAGGTGACTTCTTTGCGCTGCCGGGCGGCGGACAGGCCGTATTGTCGGCGCAGTCGACGGCGCGCCTTTATTACGTGAACGACGCCCCGCTGCTCGCTTATCTCGGCGCGAAGATCGACGTGGCGCGTTTTACGCCGACGCTGTATCCGGCTGCGCGGGCTCAGGCCGAGCTCGCGAAAGTGGCCAGCGCGCCGGGCGCCGCGCAGCGCAATCGCGTGAGCGTGCTGCTCGGCAATCGCCATTTTCCGCAGACGCGCACCGTCACGCATTCGCTGTGGGCGATGTTCGGCATGATCGCGCCGCACAGCGTGCAAAAGCCGCATCGTCATCAGTCGATCGCGCTCGACTTCATTCCGGCATGCGAGCCCGGCGTATATACGCTCGTGGGGACCGAGATCGACGAGCAAGGCCGGATTGTCGATCCCGTGCGCGTGGACTGGACGCCGGGCATGGCGTTCATCACGCCGCCCGGTTATTGGCATGCTCACTTCAATGAATCGGATTCGCCCGCCTATGTGATTCCGCTTCAGGATGCTGGACTGCAAACGTATTTGCGTTCGCTCGATATTCGTTTCGCGCGTTGATGAATGAAAAGTAGACAGTTTGCACGGCGTTTAAGTGCATGCTGCGATTGTTTGGACTGCGCGATGCTGGGTTGATCCTGCTGGCGTGCCGGCTGGGTATTCGCAAGGTTACGTTCGATGTGGCGGTGACACGTTACGCCCACGACGTAACGCGGCGCGATGCCTGACCGTCACGCCTTTTTTCATGTGATGCACGATACGCCGCCGGCTAAGGGGCGCGCGCTTGCATCGCGTCGATGGTGTTGTTTCCTTTGCTAACGAATCGCGCGTGTAAATCGCGCAAAAACGTTGGCGTGGAATTTGCAGATTTCGAGCGCCGATTCTGCCATATTCGAGCGCAGCGTTACCACGCCGACGCTCCACCATTCTTCCAGGCGACGCGTATCCACGCGCAATCGGGACAGCAGAAATAGTACGCATCGACCGTATTTGAAAAACCGATCAGCGGTTTTCCGGGGGCACTGATTACACCTTTGACCAATCAGGACGCGAGTTCATCGCGAAAGGACTAATCATGGCTCCCTTCAAACACACGCTTGTTGCATCGGCGAGCGCACTCCTATGGTGGTCGCTGGCGCCGTCGGCTTATGCCGGCGATGGGACGACATCGTCGCCGCCTGCTTCCATGCAAGGCAGCGGATGGAATGGCGTCTGGCAGTTCGGCCCCGGCTATGCATGGGCCGGTGGCGACGGTATGAGCGGCGGCTGGACCGGGACCGGTGGCGGGTATGGCGGCGGCTCGGGCAGTTATGGCGGTTCGGGGGACGGGGGAAGTGGGAGTGGGTCGGGCAGCTGGGGTGGCACGGGAGGGGACGGTGGCTGGAGCGGTGGTTCCAGTGATGGTGGCCATGGCGGTAGCGGTGGTGCCGGTGGCACTGGCGGTAACGGAGGCAGCGGAGGCAGCGGCGAAGGTGGTCACGGTGGCTGGGGCGGTGGTTCCGGCGACGGCGGCCATGGTGGTTCAGGCGGTTCAGGAGGCTCAGGTGGTTCAGGAGGCTCAGGAGGCTCAGGAGGCTCAGGTGGCTCGGGTGGAACTGGCGGCAACGGTGGTAGCGGTGGTCCCGGAGGAAGTGGCGGAAGCGGAGGCTCAGGCGGCTCCGGTGGTAACGGTGGCACTGGCGACGGTAGTCACGGCGGCTGGGGCGGTGGTTCCGGCGACGGCGGCCATGGCGGCAACGGTGGTTCCGGAGGCAACGGTGGTTCCGGCGGAAGTGGTGGCACCGGCGGTTCTGGCGGTTCAGGAGGCACCGGCGGTAACGGAGGCACCGGGGATGGCGGTCACGGCGGTTGGGGTGGCGGCACGGGTGGCACCGGCGGCACCGGCGGTTCAACCGGCACCGGCGGCCACGGCATCTCCGGCGGCTCCGGCAACGCCGGTCACGGTGGCACGAGCATCGGCTCGGGCAACGCTGGCGGCACGCAATCCACAGGCGGCTTGCTCAGTCCGCTCGTCGATCTCGTCGTGAACGTTGGCGCGGTCAGCGTGCCGGTGGTGCCGATCACAATCGGCAACAACAGCGGCAGCGGCAATGGGAACGGCGTGAACAACGGCGCATCGAGTGGTTCGCATGGCGGCTCGGGCGGTGCATCGGGTGCTCAGACGGGCAGCGGCGGCCTGTTGTCTCCGGTGACGAACCTGCTTGGCGCGCTCACGGGCGGTGCGACGACGACCAACGTCGTTTCGTCGAGCGGCAACACGCACGGCGGATCGAATAGCGGACCCAATAGCGGATCGAGCGGCAACACGGGAGGCAACACCGGCGGCGGCAGTTCGCACGGCTCGACGTCATCGGGGGGCACGTCCGGCACGTCGAACCCGACAGCGCCGTTGACGAACCTCGTCGGCACGCTGACCGGCGCGCTCAAGGGCGCGGGCGGCAACAGCAGCAGCGGAGCCGGCGGCACGAGCACTGGCGGCACCGGGTCCGGCGGCTCATCCGCCACCTCAACGCTCGCTCCGCTGGCCAATCTGCTCGGCGGTCTGACAGGCGGCGCGCCGGGCGGCTCATTGGCTGGCTCATTGGGCGGCAGCAGCAACACCGGCAGCAGCAACGGCCCGAAGAAACACTAAGCACGCAAGACGCATCCAAGCCCGAGCGCCCGGCCTCATCGACACCGGGCGTACCCCAACCCGTCCCGCAGCACCACGCGGCGACGGGCTTCTTCATTCCGTCGGCAAGCCGCTCCCACCCTCCAGCACGACCGTCCTAATCCCGGATTACCTCCGCGACCTTGATTTAAGTCAACTCAATCTCCGCGCCCGCCTGCTACGTTCGCCATATCTCAAAAAGACAACAAACGCGGTACGGGGCGCGACATGCAACACCACACGCTGGACGTCGAAATAGGACGTCTTCTTTCCGGGCCGCTGCTCGCCTGCGGGCCCGACGTGCCTATCCGCGAAGCCGCGCGCCGCATGGCCGAGCACCGTTGCAGCGCGATCGTCGTGATGGATCACGGCGAGCCGGTCGGCATCTGGACCGAGCACGACGCGCTCGCGAGCGCCGCGCACCGCACGCATTCGGCCGACGCGCGTCTCGTCAACGCACTGATCGACGAACCGCTGCCCGAGCCTCCCGACGATCCCGCCGACGAACCGGCCAATCGCCCGATCCGCACTGTCATGAGCCAGCCGGTGCGCGCGCTGCCCGCGAGCACGCCCGCGCGCGAGGCGGCGGCGTGCTTCGTGCGCGAGGGCATCCGCCACGGACTCGTGATCGACGACAACGGCCACGCACTCGGTCTCGTCACACAGACCGATCTGGTCATGAGTCAGGGCCCCGAGTGTTTTCTGCAACTGCGTACGCTCGGCTGCGCGAAGCCGTCGAAGCCGCATTGCATCGACGCTGCCGCGCCGTTCGCACAAGCGCTCGCGCGCATGCGCGAAGAGCGCCTGAGCGCGATCGTCGTGTGCGCCGCCGACGGCAGCCTCGGCATCCTCACCGAGCGCGACGTGGTGCGCGCGATCGGCGAAGGCGCGCGCGAAGACGGCGCCACGGCGGGCACCTTCGCGAGCTGGCCGCTGCGCTCGCTGCCGCACACGCGCAGCCTCTATTCCGCGCGCCAGTATCTGCTCGACAACCGCATGCGCCACGTGGGCGTGCTCGACGACGCGGGCCAGTTGTGCGGCCTGCTCGGCCTCGCCGACATCCTGCGCGACATGGAGCACGAATACGTGCGCGAACTGCAGGCGGCGCTGCGCGAACGCGACGACGCGCTGCTCGCCTCGCGCGCGAATCTGCGTCTCGCCGATCAGGTGGTGGAATCCACGCTCGACGGCGTGATGATCACCGACCTGCAAGGCACGATCGAGCGCATCAATCCGGCGTTCACGCGCCTGACCGGCTACACCGAAGCCGACGCGCTCGGCCGCAACGCGCGCCTGCTCAGCTCGGGCCGCCAGGGTCCGGCGTTCTACGCGGGACTGTGGGAAAGCATCGAAACCAAGGGCCACTGGAAGGGCGAAATCTGGAATCGCCGTAAAGACGGCACGCCCTACCTCGAATACCTGACGATCTCCAGCATTCGCGACACGCAAGGCCTGTGCACGCACTACGCCGCGATTTTCGCCGACATCACGCAGCGGCGCGAAAATGAGGCGCGCCTCAGTTATCTCGCGACGCACGACGCGCTCACCGGTCTGCCCAATCGCACGCTGTTCACCGAGCGCATCGCGCTGGCGCTCGCGCGCGCGCGCCGTTCGAGCAAACGCGTCGCGGTGATGTTTCTCGACCTCGACCGCTTCAAGCTCATCAACGACACGATGGGCCACGGCGTGGGCGACGAAGCGCTGTCCGTGATCGCGCGGCGTCTGCGCGAATCGGTGCGCGAAACCGACACGGTGGCGCGACTGGGCGGCGACGAATTCACGCTGCTGATCGAGGATATCGACGACATCCGCCACGTGGGCCGCATCGCCGAAGCGCTGCTCCTCAGCGTGGGCGCGCCGATCCGCACCGGCGAGCAGACGCTCTTCGTCACGCCGAGCATCGGCATCAGCATGTTTCCCGACGATGCGCAGGATTCCGGACGCCTCTTGATGCAGGCCGACCGCGCGATGTACGAAGCGAAAAGCGCGGGCAAGAACAATTTCCAGTTCTTCGCCGCGCCGATGACGTCGAGCGCGATGGAGCGCATCCAGCTCGAAACGGAATTGCATCGCGCGATCGACGGCAACGAATTCCTGCTGCATTACCAGCCCGAATTCGACGTGCGCAGCGGCCGCCTCTCGAACGTCGAAGCGCTGATCCGCTGGCAACATCCGCAGCGCGGCCTCGTGCCGCCCGACCAGTTCATTCCGATTGCCGAGGAGTCGGCGTTGATCGTGCCGATCGGCGCGTGGGTCCTGCGCGAAGCGTGCCGCCAGGCGCGCGCGTGGCTTGACGAAGGCTTCGAATTCGGGCGCATCTGCGTGAATCTGTCCGCGCGCCAGTGCCTGCACGACGGCTTTCTCGCGCAGCTCGCCAACATACTCGGCGAGACCGGCTTGCCGGTTAACCGTCTGCAACTCGAACTCGTCGAGAGCATGGCGATGACGTCGAGCCACGGCGGCACCGAAGCGCTGCTGCACGAACTCGCGGCGCGCGGCATCAGTCTCGCGATCGACGATTTCGGCACCGGTTATTCATCGTTTCGCTATTTGCAGTCGCTGCCCGTCGACACGCTCAAGGTCGACCGCTCGTTTCTCGCGGAGGTCGGCGAAAACCGGCCGCTCATGCGCGACGAGGGCAACGGCTCCATCGTGCGCGCGATCGTGGCGATGGCGAAGTCGCTCGGCGTGTCGGTCGTCGCCGAGGGCGTGGAAACGCCGAACCAGTTGCGCTTTCTGCGCGAGATCGGTTGCGAGCGCGCGCAGGGTTTTCTGCTCGCGCGTCCCGCACCGGCCGCGCGCATGCCGCGTGCGTTGCCCGCGTGATCGACGCTGATCATGCCTGCCGGCGCGCGCGTGCAGGATGCCGCCCAATGCCTCGTTGAGGCGCACCTTTTGATTGGAGAAAGACCGTGACCACCAACGATGAGATGCTGCTGCGCTCGATGACGGCGCTCGTCAGTTCGCATGGCAAGGCCATTTCGCGCTTCGGCGCGAGCGTGGTCGTGATGAGCAAGTTCGCGGAAGCCGTGTTGCCGCAACTGTCCACGCAACAGGTCGAACGCACCGTCGAGGCGTTTCGCATGCTGATCGGCGAGGCGCTGGACGTGGCCGACAACGCCGTGTTGCCCGGCGACTATCGCGCCACGCTGCTCGAACAGAGCAACGTGCTGTTGAACCGTCTCGGCGGCAATGCCGCGGCGTCGCATTGAAGGAGGCGTCATGCGCAATCTGACGATACGCGCCGGCTTGCTCGCGGTGCTCTGCACGTTCGCGGCGATGCTGGTGATCGGGGCGGTGGTCGGCGTCGGCATGATCGGCCGCGCGGACGATGCCGCGAACCGCGTGAACCTCGCGGCGGGGGCGGGTGCGCTCGCCGATGCGATCGGCGGCCACTCGGCGCGCGCGCAGGCGACGCTCGCGCGCGCCTATGCGGCGCTGAAGGAGCAAAACGATACGTCGGCGCGCGACACCGCGCTTGCTGCCGCCCGCGATCTCGTCACCCAGGCCGCGCACGATGCGGAGACGCTGCGCGCCAATGCGCCCGCGGCCGAGGCTTCGTCGGGCAGCGCATCGGATTCATCGACGAATACCGCTTCGAACACGGCTTCGAGCGTCGCATCGGACACCGCCGCAAGCGCGCAATCGGCGCGCCGTGCAGCCGTGCTCGACGCGCAGGCCGCCATGAACACCGTGCTCACGCGTGCCGCCGACGCGCTGCAAACCGGCGACACCGCGGCCTACGCCACGCTCGCGACGGGCGAGATGGCCCAGACGGGCACGCAACTCGCCGCGAGCATCGCGGCCTTCCACGCCGACAAGGACGCCGCCGTGCGCGCCACGCTCGCGCGAGGCGAGCGCGAGCACGACTGGGTCATGGCGATGGTGGCGGTGGGCCTCACGGGCGCGCTCGCGCTCGTCGTCGTCACGCATCTCGCGCTGCGCAGGCTCGTGACCGCGCCGCTGGCGGTCGCCGTCGAAGCGCTCAACCAGATCGCGGCCAACAACCTCGCGGTGCCGATCGCCACGGGCGGGCGCAACGAGATCGGCCAGTTGCTCGATGCGATGCGTCGCATGCAGGAAGGCCTCACGCTCACGGTGAGCAACGTGCGCGCGTGCTGCGATGCGATCAACACGGGCGCGCGCGAAATCGCGGCGGGCAATCTCGATCTGTCGAGCCGGACCGAGCAGCAGTCGGCGTCGCTCGAACAGACGGCCGCGAGCACCGAGCAACTGACCGCGACGGTGCGCCAGAACGCCGAACACGCGAGCGAGGCGAGTTCGCTGGCGGCGCGCTCGGCCGAGGTCGCGCAGCGCGGCGGACGCGTCGTCGAAGAAGCGATGGAGACCATGGAGGCGATCACGCGCAGCTCGGGCAAGATCGCCGACATCACCGGCATCATCGACGGCATCGCGTTCCAGACCAATATTCTCGCGCTCAACGCGTCCGTGGAAGCCGCGCGCGCGGGCGAGCAGGGACGCGGCTTTGCGGTGGTCGCGGGCGAAGTGCGCAACCTCGCGCAACGCAGCGCGGCCGCGGCGCGCGAAATCAAGTCGCTGATCGACGAATCGGTCGAGGACGTGCGCGGCGGCCGTGCGCGCGTGACCGAGGCGGGCGCGACGATGGCGGAAGTGGTGGCGTCGATCGAGCGCGTGTCGGGGCTGATGAAGGAGATCGCGTCGGCGACCGTCGAGCAGAGCGCGGGCATCGAGCAGGTCGAGCAGGCCGTGACGCAGATGGATCAGGTCACGCAGCAGAACGCGGCGCTCGTGGAAGAGGCGGCTGCGGCGGCCGGTTCGCTGGAGCAGCAGGCCAACTTGATGGCCGACGCGGTGGCGACGTTCCGCCTGCGCTCCGATGGCGCGATGAGTGCGCGTGCGCGTCAATGGACGAGCGAAGCGGCGATCGAGTCAGCCGGAGAGGCGCAGCCGGAGTTTGCGGCGTAGGGCGCTTCGTGTTGTCGACGGTGGTGGGCGGCAACCCGGTATCGACGCGCCGCCGTCTCTAACGGCACGCTGCGCATGCGCATGCAAGGCATGGGCGCCGACTCGGGCGGCGAGCGACGCGCAGATGATCGTGTGAATAAATTAATCGGATTCCTGATTAATTGACGGCGCTCCCGCAGCCCTTGGCGAAGTGGTCGTGATCGAACCCTATTCCACTCTCCACGTGGAGATATTTGCTAAATATGGCTTGAATCTGTTCAGCAAGCCGACGCGCGACGCCGTCAAACCGCCAAAAACGCTGCCATGGCGGCCATCCACGCGGCCTGTCACCCTCGATCCGCGTATCCTCGATCACTTGCCAACCGGCACATCGCGGCCATTCCTTCCCGATCGAGGAGCAACGTATGCGAACGATGCAGGCAGTGCAGGTGACGAAAGCGGGCGGTCCGCTCGAACTCGTCGAGCGCGAGGTTCCGGCGCCGTCCGCGGGCCACGTGCTGATCAAGGTGCAGGCGTGTGGTATCTGCCATAGCGATTCGATGACGAAGGACGGCCTGTGGCCGGGGCTTGCGTATCCGCGCGTGCCGGGCCACGAAATCGCGGGCGTGATCGAGCAACTTGGCGCGGGCGTCGAGGGCTGGCAACCCGGGCAGCGCGTGGGCGTGGGCTGGCACGGCGGCCATTGCGGCCATTGCGAGCGCTGCCGCCACGGCGACTTCGTGCTGTGCCAGACGGCCCAGGTGCCCGGCATCAGCTACGACGGCGGCTACGCGCAGTACATGGTCGCGCCGCAGGAAGCGCTCGCGCGCATGCCCGACGACCTCTCCGACGTCGACGCCGCGCCGCTGCTTTGCGCCGGCATCACCACCTTCAACGCGCTGCGCAACAGCGGCGCGCGCGCGGGCGACGTGGTGGCGATACTCGGCATCGGCGGCCTCGGTCATCTGGGCGTGCAGTTCGCGCGCAAGATGGGTTTCGTCACCGTGGCCATCGCGCGCGGCCAGGACAAGGCGCCGCTCGCGAAAGAACTCGGCGCGCATCACTACATCGACAGCCAGGCGCAAAACGTCGCCGAAGCCTTGCTCGCGCTCGGCGGCGCACGCGTGATGCTCGCGACGGTCACGAGCGGCAAGGCGATGAGCGCGGCCATCGGCGGTCTCGGGCTGAACGGGAAGCTGATCATGGTGGGCGTGTCCGAGGAGCCCGTCGAGGTGCCGATCACGCAGTTCATCATGGGACGCCATTCGGTGCAGGGCTGGCCTTCGGGCACGGCTGCGGATTCGCAGGAAACGCTCGCATTCAGCGCGATGTCCGGCGTCAAGCCGATGATCGAGGAGTATCCGCTGGAGCGCGCCGCCGAAGCGTACGAGCGCATGATGAGCGGCAAGGCGCGCTTTCGTGTGGTGCTCAAGCCAGCAAGGTAAGCAGGATGACTAAGTAATTTTATGACGCGGCCGGATGGTTCATGCGGCCGCGCGCCGGATTTTTCCGGCGGCGCGATCCGGCTCACGCGCCCGCATCACCACCCCGCGCATTGGCTTGTCACCTTCCCGCATCGCATTCCCGCCCGGCCGCCCAGGCCGCCGCCGTACGCCAGGGTTCCCCACCCATTGACGCGCGCCGTCGATCCTGCGATACAGCATATAATTCCGCGAACCCAAAACCGTGCCCGTGCTCGCGGCACGCGCGCCCACTTCATTCTTATCGCAATGTCCGATACCGCGCCGAAGCCGGCTCGCAAAAGCGCCCACAAGGAAGATCGTCATTTCGTGACCGCGCTGGCCCGCGGGCTCGACGTCCTCGCCTGCTTTCGCGGCGGCGACACTTCGCTGACCAATCAGGAAATCGCACAACGCTGCAAGCTGCCGCGCTCGACCGTCTCGCGTCTGACCATGACGCTCACGAAGATCGGCTATCTGATCCACCTCGAAGACACCGGGCGTTATCGGCTCGGCACGGCGTGTCTGGCGCTCGGCAGTTCGATGCTCGCGCGTCTGGATGTGCGCAAGATTGCGCGGCCGATGATGCAGGAACTCTCGGAGTTCTCGGGCGGCACGGTATCGCTCGGCGTGCGCGACCGGCTCTCGATGCTCTACATCGAAAGCTGCCGCAGCACGGCGGCGCTGGCGCTCACGCTCGACGTGGGTTCGCGCATTCCGCTGGCCACCTCGGCCATCGGGCGCGCGTGGCTCGCGGCCGTGGCGCCGCGCGAACGCGACGACGTCATGGAGCAGATCCGCGAGCTCGACGACGTGGCGTGGCCGCACGTGCGGCGCGGCATCGAGCAGGGCGTGCGCGATCACGAGACGCTGGGCGTGACGTGTTCGTTCGGCGACTGGCAGAAGGATGTGAACGGCATTGCGCGTGCGTTCGAACCGGGCGGCGGCTTGCCGGTGATGGCGATCAACGTGGGCGGTCCGTCGTTTTCGCTCACGTCCGAATTTCTGCTCAATGAGGTGAAGCCGAGGCTGGTGCAGATGATCGGACAAATCGAAGCGGCCGTGGCCGGACGATAAGCACTCAAGCCGGCTGTAAAGAAACGCAAGCGCGACGAGCGGCTTGCGTTTTTTTTCGTCTGAATCGCGGTTGAATAGTTCGATATCCTGATCAAATTGGAGGCGATAATCTATTTGAAAGGCGCTCGTGCGGAGCCGAGCCGTTCCGCTGTCAACCCATGCCGATTGAATCTCCAGCGCGCTTCGCACTGGGGTTTTTCCCGAGCCAATCGCGCTTCATAGATCTTTACACACCGCTGCCGCACAGGCTAGCATTTCTGCAATGCAGAATTCACACCTGCTTTGCAGAATTTTCATGCGGCGTCAATCGGGCGGATCTGCGTCCCAAAGCGCCGCGGATGGAGGCTGCCCGAACCCATGAGTATCGATCTCCAGTCGAGCTTCAGCGGCACGCGCCCCGTCGCGGACGCGCATGTCTTCGACGTCGCCCGTCTCGCCACATGGATGCGCGAGCATCTGTATGATTTTGCCGGCGGCGTTCACGTCGAACAGTTCAAGGGCGGGCAATCGAATCCCACGTTTCTGCTCGATGCGGGCGGCGCGCGCTATGTGCTGCGGCGCAAGCCACCCGGCGTGCTGCTGCCGTCCGCGCATGCCGTCGATCGCGAATACCGCGTGATTCGCGCGCTCGCACAGACCGACGTGCCGGTCGCGAAGGCGTACGCGCTGTGCGAGGACGCGGCGGTGATCGGCTCGCCCTTCTATCTGATGGAGTACGTGGAGGGCCGCATCTTCTGGGACGCGGCGCTGCCGGGCATGACGCCGCAAGCGCGCGGCGCGATTTACGACGAAATGAATCGCGTGATCGCCGCGTTGCATTCGGTCGATCCCGACGCGATCGGTCTCGGCGATTACGGCCGCGCGGGCAATTACATCGAGCGTCAGGTCGCGCGCTGGACCAAACAATATCGGGCCTCGGAGACGGAGCGCATCGAGGCCGCCGATCACCTCATCGACTGGTTGCCGAAGCATCTTCCGGCGGGCGACGAACGCCGCATCGTGCATGGCGATTACCGGCTCGACAACGTGATTTTCGACGCGCGCGAGCCGCGCATCCTCGCCGTGCTCGACTGGGAATTGTCCACGCTCGGCCATCCGCTCGTCGACTTCGCGTATCACTGCATGATCTGGCATATGCAGGCGGGCGCGCGGTGTGGCCTGATCGGACTCGATCTCGACGCGCTCGGCATTCCCGGGGAAAAAGCCTATTTGCTGCGCTATTTGCAGCGTGTCGCGCGCGTCTCGCGCGACGACGTTTCCGAAGTCGATTGGGGCTATTACCTCGTCTTCAACATGTTCCGGCTCGTGGGCATTCTGCAGGGCGTGATGGCGCGCGCGCTGCAAGGCAACGCGTCGAGTGCGCTCGCACTCGAAACGGGCAAGCGCACGCGTCCGCTCGCGGAGCAGGCGTGGGCGCTCGCGCGCGAAGTCGATGCCATGCGCTAGCGCGGCGCGAGCCTCGCGCGACATTCAACCGGTCAATCCAGCGGAAATCAGCTTATGAACTTCGAACATTCGAGCAAGGTGAAGGATCTGCAGGCGCGGCTCACGGCCTTCATGGATCAGCATGTGTATCCGGCGGAGGAACAGTTCGCGGCCGAAATGGACGCGGCGCGCCGTGCGGGCAATCCGTGGCAGCCCGCGCCCGTGATGGAAAAACTCAAGGACAAGGCGCGCGGTGCGGGACTGTGGAATCTGTTTCTGCCTGCGCACGAATCCGAGGGCGGCCTCACGAATCTGGAATACGCGCCGCTGTGCGAAATCATGGGGCGCTCGGCCATCGGCGCGGAACCGTTCAATTGCTCCGCGCCCGACACCGGCAATATGGAAACGCTGCTGCGCTACGGCAGTGAGCCGCAAAAGCGCGCGTGGCTCGACCCGCTGCTCGACGGCACGATCCGCTCGGGTTTTGCGATGACCGAGCCCGCCGTGGCCTCGTCGGATGCGACCAATATCGAAGCACGCATCGAGCGTGACGGCGACCATTACGTGATCAACGCGCGCAAATGGTGGACCTCGGGCGCAAATGATCCGCGCTGCAAGATCCTTATTTTCATGGGTAAAACCGATCCGCACGGCGAGAATCGTCATCAGCGCCAGTCGATGGTGCTGGTGCCGCTCGATACGCCCGGCGTCACGGTGCTGCGTCATCTGCCCGTGTTCGGCTACGACGATGCTCCGCACGGTCACGCCGAAGTGCTGTTCGAAAACGTGCGCGTGCCGGTCACGAATGTGTTGCTCGGCGAAGGTCGCGGTTTTGAAATCGCGCAAGGGCGGCTCGGGCCGGGTCGCATTCACCACTGCATGCGATTGATTGGCCGCGCCGAACGCGCGCTCGAAGCCATGTGCAAACGCACCACGAAACGCACGGCATTTGGCCGCGCGATTGCGGATCAGGGCGTCACGCGCGAGCGTATTGCGAATGCGCGTATCCTCATCGATCAGGCGCGTTTTCTGGTGCTGCACGCGGCATGGAAAATGGACGGCGTGGGCAACAAGGCGGCGCGCAAGGAGATTGCGATGATCAAGGTGGCCGCGCCCGCGATGGCCTGCCAGGTGATCGACTGGGCGATTCAGGCGCATGGCGGCGCGGGTGTGAGCGACGATTTCGGTCTCGCGCGCGCCTACGCGAGCGCCCGCACGATCCGCCTCGCGGACGGCCCGGACGAAGTGCATCGCAACGCCATCGCGAAGATGGAACTCGCGAGCTATCTCTGATCAGCGGAGCACCACGACATGACTTCCACAGCAGCGCTCGACCAGCCGCCGTTCGAAAGCATCGGCGAGCAGATCCGCAGATGGGCGCGCGAGCAGGGCGATCACGCGGCGCTCGTTTGCGACGGCACGGTTTACAGCTACGCCGAATTCGACGCGATGATCGATCAGTGCGCGAGCGCCTTGCAGCGCGACGGCGTGAAGCCCGAAGACGTGGTGGCGATCTGCGCGAACGCGTCGCCGTGGTACGCGGCAGTGTTTCTCGGCGCGTTGCGCGCGGGCGCGGCGGTCGCGCCGCTGTCGCCGGCTTCGCATTCGGACAGCCTCGCGGGCATGATCGACAATGCGGGCGCGCGCGTGCTATTTCTCGATGAGCCGGTGCAGCGCGCGCTGGACGGCGCGGCGAAAGCGCCGGCCGTGCGCCGCGTGAGGCTCGACGCACAGACCGGGAACGCGGCGTTCACGAGCCTCGACGCATGGCTCGCCCCGCGTGGCCAGGCACCGCGCGACGTGCGCATCGAGCCGCAGTGGGCATTCAACATCATCTATTCGTCGGGCACGACGGGCATGCCGAAGGGCATCGTACAGTCGCACGCCATGCGCTTCGCTTATGCGCTGCGCAGCGTCTCGCGCGGTTATGGTCCCGAAGCCGTTACGCTGATTTCCACGCCGCTCTATTCGAATACCACGCTCGTGAGTTTCTTTCCGACCTTCGCGCTGGGCGGCACCGTCGTGCTGATGCCGAAGTTCGAGACGAAGCGTTACCTCGAACTCGCGCAGCAGCATCGCGCGACGCACACGATGCTGGTGCCGGTTCAATATCAGCGCTTGCTAGCGGAACCGGAATTCGATCGCTACGATCTCTCGAGTTTTATTTCGAAGTCCTGCACGAGTGCACCGTTCAATGCCGCGCTCAAAGCCGACGTGGTGCGGCGCTGGCCCGGCAGTCTCACCGAGTTTTACGGCATGACGGAAGGCGGCGCGTCGTGCGAGCTGTGTGCGGACGAGTTTCCCGCCAAGCTGCATACGGTCGGCAAGCCCATGCCTGGGCACGAAATGCGTTTGATCGACGCGGCGGGCGAGGAGTTGCCGCCGGGCAGCATCGGCGAAATCGTGGGGCGCTCGCCGACCATGATGACGGGCTACTATCGCCAGCCGGAGAAGACCGTTGAAGCCGAATGGCACGACCGCGACGGGCAGCGTTTCATCCGCACCGGCGATATCGGCCGCTTCGACGAGGACGGTTTTCTCGTGCTCATGGACCGCAAGAAGGACATGATTATTTCGGGCGGCTTCAATATCTATCCGAGCGATCTGGAGCAGGTGCTGCTCGGCCATCCGGCGGTGATGGAAGCGGCGGTGGTCGGCGTGAGTTCGCAGCGTTGGGGCGAAACGCCTGTCGCTTTCGTTACGCTGCGTGAAGGTAGTGGCGATGGCGCGACATCGGACGCCATCGCCGCGTGGGCCAACGAGCGCCTTGGCAAGATGCAGCGGCTTGCCGAAGTGGTGGTGGTCGAGGCGCTGCCGCGTAGCGCGATCGGCAAGGTGCTCAAGCGCGAGTTGCGCGATACGTTCGGGACGTCCGCGCATTGAGCGTTCGAGGGTTTGCGTAAGCCGCGCTCAGGGCAAGCCGGCGTGCGGCACGTCCACGCGCACGGCGAGGATGCGGCCCGCGCGTCGCGCGCCGTTCTCGGCGCCGATGCCGGGCGCGGCGCACAGAAACAGCGTGTGGCCGTCCTCGCCGCCGAGCGTGCACGCGTAGCATTGCTCGTCGCCCATCGCAATGCTGTCGACGATGCCCGCGCCTTCTTTCATGCGCAGCACGCGATTGCCGCGTGCGTCCGCCACCCACACCGCGCCTTCGGCATCGAGGCAGAGACCATCGGGATAGCTGCCGGCAAGGTCCGCGAACACGCGGCGGCGTGACAGCGCACCGTTGCCTTCCACATCGACATCGAATGCGCTGATGCGCTGCCCGAACGTTTCCGCGACGATCAGCGTGCGGCCATCGGGCGTGAGCGCCATGCCGTTCGGAAAGCGCAATTCGCGCGCGGCCACGCGCACGCTGCCGTCGGGTAGCACGCAGAGCAGATCGGTGGCGCGCTCCGGTTCGTCTGCATAGAGATTGAAGCCGAAATTGCCCACATAGGCGCGCCCGGACGGATCGACGAGCATGTCGTTGCACGGGCCCGGCACGTACTTCGAGAGATTGGCGTAGACGCGCGTCGCGCCGTTTTCGTTGCCGTTTTCTATCGCCAGTACGGTGCAATCGTGCATCGATACGGCCAGCATCGTGCCATCCGGCAGCCAGCCGAGTCCGCTTGGCGAATGCGGCACATGTGCCACCGATTCGAGCCGGCCGCTCGCGTCGGCGCACAGCACTTCGTGGCGAAAGAAATCGGAAAACCACAGCTTGCCCGCGTGCCAGCGCGGCGCTTCGGCAAAACACAGTCCTTCGACGAATACCTCGGGCGTTCTGGTGTGCGTCATGGAATCCTCGCGAGAAAAAAAACCGGCGCCGCGCTTGCGCGACGGCGCCGTTGCTTCATGCCGGTCGATTCAGTTCAAGGCGATGCGGTTCAATGCGATCACTTCGCCGAAGCGACCGAGTCGGGCAGCGCCTTGATGTTGCCGTTCTCGACCACGGCCACCACGGCGCGGCCCATCGTGATGCCGCCGCGCGCATCGACGCCGGTGAGGCCATGCGGATTGTTCTGCGGCGAGAGCGATTTCAGCGCCTGATCGTAGGCCTTGCGGATCGCGGCGGCGTCGGTCGTCGTGCCCGCGATCTTCATCGCCTGCGCGGTCGCCCACACGGCGGTGTAGTTCAGCGACGCTTCCTGCGTCGGCAGACGGCCCGCATGCGTCTTCGTGAAGCGCGCGACAAAGGACTTGGCGTCGGGCGAGGGATCGTCGCCGATCGGCATCACGCCAATCGAGCCTTCGAGCGCGCCGTAGCCGCCCGCGATCTTTGCGACTTCGTCGAGCTTGGCCTGGTCCATCACCGCGAAGCCGCCCTTGAAGCCGAGTTCGCGCGCCTGGCGAATGATCAGGCCCGTAGGTTCGGACGGGCCGCCCACGAAGATGACCTTGGGCTTCGCGGCCAGCACGCGGCTCACGCCGCTGTAGAAGTCGGTGGCGCGGTTGTACGAGAGCGGATTGTCGGCGACGACCTTGCCGCCCGCGGCTTCCCACGCGGGCTTGAATGCCGCCGTCCATGCCTTGCCGTAATCGGTGTCGGTGCTCGCGATGGCCACTTCCTTGCCGTACTTGCTCATCTCGTACTTCACGAAAGCAGGCGTGTACGAAGTGAATTCCGGCGGGATGCGGATCGTCAGCGGATTGCCGCGCGCGGCGAGCTGCGGCACGCTCGTGTAGGCGAGCAACAGGAGATTCTGCTGCGCGTTGATCGTCTGAACGGCGTAACAACCGCCCGAGTGCGGCACCAGCACGACCGGCGCGCTGTATTCCTGCGAAAGACGGCGCGCGTTGATGGCCGTTTCGCTCGGGTTGTACTGGTCGTCGAGCGCGACCACGTCGACCTTCACTTTCTTGCCGCCCACGACGAGCCCGGCCTGATTGATTTCGGCCACCGCCATCTGCATGCCTTCGAGCACGTTCTGCCCGTATTTGGCGGCGCCGCCGCTGAGCGGCCCCGAAAAGCCGATATGCACGGTGCTCTCCTGCGCCATCACGGGCGAGGCGACGATGAGCGAGGCGGCAAAGGTGGCGGAAAGCGCGAGGCACAGCTGCTTGACGATCATGTACGTGTCCTTGAGGGAGGGGCTATCGTTGAATGCGCGGGGCGAGCGTCGCGGCCTTATCCGCCCACATAGGCGCGGCGCACGGCTTCGTTGCCCGCAAGACTGTCGTAGTCGCCTTCGAGCACGATGCGGCCCGACTCCACGACGTAAGCGCGATGCGCGATCTTCAGCGCCGCGTGCGCGTTCTGCTCCGCGAGCAGCACCGTGGTGCCCGCGCGATTGATGCGCTGGATCACCTCGAAAGTCTGCTTGACGACGAGCGGCGCGAGGCCGAGCGAGGGTTCGTCGAGCAGCAGCACGCGCGGACGGCTCATCAGCGCGCGGCCGATGGCGACCATCTGTTGCTGACCGCCGCTCAGCGCGCCGGCCGGATCGTCCTTGCGTTTGACGAGATCGGGAAAGAGGCCGAATACGTCGTCGAGCCGCGTGCGATTGCCCGCGCGGTCGCGCCGATGCGGATACGCGCCGAGCATCAGATTCTTCAGCACCGAGAGCGCGGGAAACAGCTTGCGTCCCTCGGGGCAGTGGATCACGCCCGCGCGCACCACCTCGGCGGGACGCTTGCCGACGAGGTCGACGTCCTTGAGCCGGATACGCCCGGCGCTCGCGCGCGTGAGCGCACTGGCCGCGCGAAAGATCGAACTTTTGCCCGCGCCGTTCGCGCCGAGCAGCACCACGAGTTCGCCTTCGTCGGCGCGCAGATTGATGCCGTGCAGCGCGCGAAAGCTGCCGTAGTCGAGGCTCACGTCATTGAACGTCAGCATGGTCGCTCCCGAGATAGGCGTCGATCACCGCCTGGTTCTTGCGGATTTCGTCGGGCGTGCCCTCGGCGATTTTTTCGCCGTGGTCGAGCACCATGATCTTGTCCGCGAGATTCATGATCATGCTCATCTTGTGTTCGACGAGGCACACCGTCATGCCGCGCCGCGCGATCTTGCGGATCAGCGCCGCGAGGCCGTCGGTCTCCTCGGGATTCACGCCGCCCGCCGGTTCGTCGAGCAGCAGCACGGTCGGGTCGGTGGCCAGCGCGAGCGCAATCGCCACGCGCTTGCGCTCCTCCTGCGTGATGCCGCCCGCGGGCTTCGTTTCCAGATGCGCGAGTCCCACGAAGTCGAGCGATTCGCGCGCCTTGTCGCGGCACAGGCGTTCCTCGTGCTTGCAACGCGCGGTGCGCAGCAGGGCGTCCCAGAGATTCGAACGCGTGCGCAGACGGTGGCCGACGATCAGGTTCTCGAGCACCGAAGCCGTCTCGAACAGCGCGGTCGTCTGAAACGTGCGGGCCACGCCGAGCCGCGCCATCTGATCGGCGCGCAGGCCGGTGACGTCCTGACCGCGCAGCTTGATGCTGCCCGTGCTCGGCCGGTACATGCCGCTGATCAGATTGAAGAACGTGGTCTTGCCCGCGCCGTTCGGACCGATGATCGCGTTGATGCGGGCTTCGTCGATGCGCGTGCTGACGTCGCTGACCGCAGTCA
The DNA here is from genome assembly GCF_046535315.1 of Paraburkholderia sp. SIMBA_027. Taxonomy (NCBI): domain Bacteria; kingdom Pseudomonadati; phylum Pseudomonadota; class Betaproteobacteria; order Burkholderiales; family Burkholderiaceae; genus Paraburkholderia; species Paraburkholderia sp. SIMBA_027. The sequence continues at coordinate 408,288 of NZ_JAWRWY010000001.1, read as the reverse complement.
GACCGCCGAAGTGTTTCGAGAGTGAAGCGATTTCAAGCATGGCCGTCTCCGCTGGACGTGGCGCGGCGCGTTCGCGCGGGCGCAACATCGCGCGTGGCGAGGCGGCTGCGCACGCTCTGATAAAGACCGACGAGACCGCGCGGCAGGAAGATCAGCAGCACGATCAGCAAGGGGCCGAAGACGAGAAAGCGATAGTCCTGCATGAACTGCAGCGACTGCGTGAGCCACGGCAGCGCAATCGCGCCGAGCAGCGGACCGGCCAGCGTGCCGATGCCGCCGACCACCACATACATCGTCATGTCGAAGGTATGGCCGATGTTGGCGAGATCGGGGCCGAGAAAACGCACGAAGCCCGCATAGAGGCCGCCCGCAATGCCCGCATAGAACGTCGAGATGAGGAACGCGAGCATCTTGTTGCGCATGAGGTCGATGCCGAGCGCCTGCGCGAGATGTTCGCTGTTGCGGATCGCCACGAAGGTATGGCCCACGAGTGAATTGACGATGCGGTGCATGATCCACATGCCCGCGGCGAGAAACGCGAACGTGAGGTAATAGAGCGCGCGCGGATTCTCGAAGGAGATCGGTCCGATCGAAGGCGGCGCGGCGATGCCGATGATGCCCACCACGCCGTGCGTGAGGCTGTCCCATTTCTCGATCGCGAGAAAGATGATGTAGCCCACGCAGAGCGTGAAGATCGCGAAGTAGTTGCCTTTCAGGCGCAGCGAAACGAGGCCGACGAAAAAGCCCAGCACGACGCTTACCACGCCCGCGAGTGCAAACGCGATCCAGAACGGCACCTGGTAATCCACGGTGAGAATGCCCACCGTGTACGCGCCCACCGCCATGAAGCCGCCGTGCGCGAGATTGAACTGGCCGGTGTAGCCGGTGAGCAGATTGAGGCCGATCGTCGCGAGCGCGAAGATGAAGGCCGTCGACATGACCGTGAGCGAATAATCGGAGCGCACGAGAAACGGCAGGGCGAGGCCGATCACGAACAGCGCGAGCCAGCCCAGATTGCGCGTAGGCATCATGATGCGCGCATCTCCCTCGAAAAGAGCCCTTGCGGGCGCAGCGACAGGATCGCCACGAGCAGGACGAATGCAATCAGGTCCTGGTAATCGGGCGAGACGTAGAAGGCGCTGAAGCTTTCCGCGAGCCCGATGATCAGACCGCCCACGACGGCGCCGGGCACGCTGCCCATGCCGCCGAGAATGATGATCACGAAGGCTTTCAGGATCACTAACTGACCCATCGCCGGATAGATCAGGTTGATGGGCGCGTAGAGCGCGGCGGCCACGGCGGCCAGCACGCCCGAGAGCGCGAAGGTGGCCATGCCCACCTTGCGCGGATCGATGCCCATGAGCGCGGCGCCTTCGCGGTTCTGCGCCACGGCGAGGATGGTCGAGCCGGCCACGGTGTGATGCAGGAACAGTTGCAGCGCGAGCACGAGGCCGAATGCGCCTGCGATGATCAGGAGCCGTTGGATGGGCGCGATCACGCCGCCCCATTCGAGCACGCCGGGCCATGGCGGCGACATGCGATGAAAGTCGGTGCCCCAGAGCGCCTGCGCGCCCGCTTCGAGAAACAGCATGAGGCCGATGGCGGCGATCATCGGCGCGAGTTCGGGCGCGTTGCGCAGCGGATGAAAGACGAGGCGTTCCGCGAGCACGGCGAGCACGCCCACGCAGAGCGCGGCGACCACCATGGCGCTCCAGTAGCCGAGGCCGAAGTGCGTCGTGAGGAAGAAGGCCGCGAAGGCGCCGACCATGTAGAACGCGCCGTGCGCGAAGTTGGGCACGGCCATGATGCCGTACACGAGCGTGAGGCCCAGCGCGACGAGGCTGTAGATGCCTCCGAGCGTCAAACCGTTGAGCACCTGCTGCAAAAACAGATCCACCGTGACCTCCGTGTGCGTCGATCGCCAGCACTTCGTGAGCGCTCATTTGGCAATGAATTCTGCAATGCAGTCAGCCTGGGGAAACTACCAGACCGATTCGCAAAGCGTGCTGATTTGCCGGATTGCTATCTCTAATAGATAAATTCTGCGATACCGCATCGTAAAAACAAGCGTGATTCGCCCGATTGACGCTCAGGGTTCATCTCTATAAATTCTGCAATGCAGACGTAAATTCTGCATTTCGGGCAATTCAGAACAAACCGGTAACGCTCACATCGAGAGGTGAAGGACGATGCGATTCAAGGACAAGGTGGCCCTCGTGACCGGCGCAGCCAGCGGAATCGGGCGCGCGACGGCACAACGGCTGTATGACGAAGGCGCGTGCGTCGCGCTCGTCGACTGGAACCGCGACGCGCTCGCCGAGGCCGCCGCGCAGTTCGACGCGGCGCGCGTCTGGCACGGCGCGCTCGACGTCGCGCGCGAGGACGAGGTGGCCGCGTGCGTCGCGCAGGTGCGCGAGCGTTTCGGCGAAATCGACGCGCTCTGCAATATCGCGGGCATCGCGGGCGGCGATTATTCGATCATCGCCGAAACCGATACGGCGGTATGGCAACAGATCCTCGGCGTCAATCTCATGGGCGTCGTGCATTTCACCAAATGGACCTCGCAGGCGATGATCGCGCGCGGGCAAGGGGCGATCGTCAATGTGGCGTCGGTGGCCGGCGTGCGCTCGGGCGCGGGCGGTAATGCCTATAGCGCTTCGAAGGCCGCCGTCATCAACCTCACGATGACGAGCGCCTGCGATCTCGCGCCGTGGGCGATCCGCGTGAACGCGGTCTGCCCCGGCCTGATCGAGACCGGCATGACCGCGCCCGTGTTCGACCGCGCACGCGAGCTCAACAAGATCGATCGGCTCGGCTACCGTTGCGAGCTGCGCCGTCCAGGCCGCGCGGCCGAAGTGGCCGCGGCGATTGCGTTTCTCGCCAGCGACGACGCCAGCTATATCACCGGCCAGGCGCTGCCCGTCGACGGCGGCAACACGGCTTCGCTGAATCTGCCCGGCATGAAAGTCTGAGCGCTGCGCGGGGTCTCGAAGCGCGCTCCGCGATGCGTTCGCGGAGCGCGCCGCGATCAGAACATATGGCGGATGCCGATGCTCGTGCCGACGGTCGAGCCGGTCACTTCGTTGAGCGCATTGTTGATCGACAGGCCCGTGTGCATGTTGCCGTGATTGTTCACGTAGCCCACCTGGCCGTAGAGCGTGGTGCGCTTCGAGAGGAAATACTGCACGCCGGTCGCGGCGAGAAGCGAATGATTCGAGCCTTCGTTGCCGTCGTGCGTGTACCAGACGCCCGCGTTGACGCTCAGGTACGGCGTGAAGAAGTAGCTCGCGCCGCCCGAGTACACGCTGTTGCTGAAGGAGCCCGCGACCTTGTAGAGCGCATAGGACGCGTACACGCTGAGGCTGTTTTCGAAACGGTAGCTCGCGCCGAGCGTGCGGCCCACGAATTCGACGGTGCTGGGCACCGGCGTGCTGGTCGCGCTGCCGCCCGCGTTGCCGTTGTAGAGCGCACCGGTCAGCGTGAGGCCGCCGAGGTGATAGCGCAGGCTCGCCGAATACTGGCGGCCCGCCTGGAAGTCGCCCGCCGTGCCGCCGAGCGCGAGCATGCCGGCCGCTTGCAGGCCGTAGATTTCCGGCGAGGTGTAGGTCAGCGAATTGCTGTTGAACAGACCCGTGACGTAGACGTTGTTCACGTAGCTCACGAGGCCGCTGCCGAAATACGACATGCCGCGCGGGTCGGTGTCGTAAAGCGAGAGGAAGAACGGCGAGAATTGCAGACCGGCCTTGACCGTGCCGTACGCGCTGCTCATGCCGACCCACGCCTGGCGGCCAAACATGTTGCCGTTCGAATTGTCGAAGCCGCCGTTGGCCACGCTGATGCCGCTCTCAAGGGTGAAGATCGCGCGCATGCCGCCGCCCAGATCCTCGGTGCCGCGCAAGCCGAAGCTCGATCCCGTCATGCCGCTGTCGGTGAAGGAGAACTGGTGACCCGCGTTTTGCCCCGTCGTCGTGTTGAGCGTATGGCTCGTGTAAAGCAGCGAGCCGTCGACGATACCGTACAGCGTCACGCTGCTCTGCGCCTGCGCGGCGCCCGCCACACCCAGCAGACCCGTGGCCGCGACCCCGGTCGCAAGCAGTTTTTTGCGTAGCGTATTGCGTTTGGACATTTTGGAATCCTGATTGTCTGAATGGATTTGGGATGCGGCAAAACAGCGGGATTCGAACGACTTCTTTCGCGGTACGTCAGGGCACACGGACGCGGCGTGCGAACGCCGTCCATGCGCGTGGCGGTGGATGCCCGTGGGGGCGCCGCCGGCGATGCGTCACGCGGACGCCATCACGGGGATTGTTGCGGTGAAGCGGGAAGGGATGCCGTGCGGGCGAGGCCAGTTGAGCGGGCGCGATCGTGTCGGCGCGGCGCGAAACTGTGGCGGATTGCAGGTTGATGCAGCTGCTCGTTCACCGATTGCCTCTCCGTAAACCCGATGGGCTTGCAACGTCATCCACAGGGATGTCAGACGTGATTATTTTTGTACGGTCGTACGGAAAGTGTCACCCTGGGGGAAACGTGGGGTGCGTTGCGGCAAAGGCGAAAGATGCGGTAAGGCGGGGGTGATGGCGGGGTGTTGGCGGGGTGTTGGCGGGGGGGATTGATGCGCCGCGCGCGCTGATCGGCGAGTTGATCGACGTCGCTTTTTGACGTGATTTTCGTCGTGCGCGCGCGGTGCGGAAACGTTTTTAAACCGGCAGCGGGTCGTCCACGACGGCCTGATTGAACTGCGCGATGAAGCCGTGTTCGTTCACGCCGGGGTTCGCGCGGAACGCCTTCGCGGACTCCACCAGTACTTCGGTTTGCGCCTCGGGCAGCGCGGCCAGCGTTTCGGCGATGAAGGCGTCGAGCGGCATCGCGCGCGGGTCGCCGCTCTTGCGGATCAAATCGGTGTCCACCCACGGCGGCGCGATTTCGAGCACGCCCACGCTGGTGTCGCGAAGCACGAAGCGCTGCGAGAGCGTGTACGAATGGATTGCCGCCTTGGTCGCCGAATAGAGCGCGGTGGCCGCGAGCGGCACGTAGGCGAGCACCGAACTGTTGTTGATGATGGTTGCCTCGCGCTGCTGCTTGAGATGCTCGATGAAGGCGGCGCTCACGCGCACCGGGCCGAGCAGATTGGTCTCGATCATGCGCACGGCCTGGGCGTCGTCGAGTGCGCCGCCCGCGTCGTCGAACGGCATGATGCCCGCGTTGTTGATCACCACGTTCAGCGACGGATGGCGCGCGATCACCTGCTGCGCCACGGCGCGGATCTGCGCGGCGTCGTTGATGTCGAGCTGCACGGTGTCGATGCCCGGGTTCGCGCGCGCCACCTCGTCGAGCAGCGCCTGGCGGCGACCCGCGATGATGACCTGGTTGCCGAGCCGATGGAACGCTTCGGCGAGACCGCGTCCGATGCCCGAGGTGCCCCCCGTGATGAAGATCGTGTTGCCGGTGGTTTTCATGATCGTCTTTCCTTGTCGGATGAAGTTGGAGCCAGCGCGCTGTCGAACCCGTCCCATGGCGCGATGTCTTGCTGCCATTCTGGTCCGGATTGACCGTGGCCGAAATGACGTATAGGGTAGTGATTCAGGACATAAGAAAAAAACCACGGCCATACGGCGAGGAGCGGGTCATGCATCGCATCGGTTATCTGCTGTGCGACGGTTTTCAGGTCATGGCGATCGCCACGCAGACCGTTTTCGAATTCGCGAACGAAGCGGCCGGCAACGCGTTCTACACGTTAGAAAACTATTCGATCGCGGGCGGCGAAGTGCGCTCGTCGTTGGGCATGAGCGTGCGCACGCTGCCCGCGCCGCCGCGCCGGCAGATGGATACGTGGATGGTGGCGGGCGTGATCGATCCGGTCGCCAAGCCGGCCTCGGAGGAGGCGCTCGCGTATCTGCGCCGCGCGAGCGCGCGCGCGCGGCGCGTGGCGGGCATCTGTACGGGCGGCTTCGTGCTGGCCGAGGCGGGCTTGCTCGACGGGCGCCGCGCCACCACGCACTGGGCGATCGCGCGCGAGATGCAGGCGCGCCATCCGGCGGTGCGCGTGGAAGAAGACCGCATCTATATCGTCGATGGCACGGTGTGGACCTCGGCGGGCATGACGGCCGGTCTCGATCTCGCGCTCGCGATGGTGGAGAAGGATCTGGGCGCGGACGTGGCGCGCTCGGTCGCGCACAAGCTCGTGATGCATCAGCGCCGCTCGGGCGGGCAGTCGCAGCATTCTGAAATGCTCGACCTCGCGCCCAAATCGGACCGCATTCAAAACGCGCTGGATTATGCGCGGCGCAATCTCGGCTCGCCGCTGACGGTGGAGACGCTGGCCGAGGCCGTGCATCTGAGCCCGCGTCAGTTCAGCCGCGTGTTCACCGCGGAAACGGGGCAGTCGCCCGCGCGCGCGATCGAGGGATTACGGCTCGAAGCGGCGCGATTGATGATCGAGCAGAGCGCGCATCCGCTCGATACGATTGCTCGCGAAACCGGCTTTCGCGACCGGCGCCATATGCGCGAGGCGTTCATGCGCGGTTTCGGCGTGCCGCCGCAGGCGGTGCGGCGCGAGGCGCGCGCGGCGGGGTGAGGCCATGAAGCGGCGCGGCGAACGCGTGCCGCCGGTGCGTCAGGCGTCCGCCATCGCCAGCACGCGTTGCGCCATGCGCACGTTGGCGAAATCGACGAGCTTGCCGTCGAGCGAGACTGCCGCGAGCCCGGCGGCTTGCGCCGCCTCCAGCGCTTCGATCGTGCGCCGCGCGTCGCGCACTTCGTCGTCGGTCGGCGAGAAGGCGGCGCGGGTCGGGTCGATCTGCGAAGGATGAATCACCTGCTTGCCGTCGTAACCCATCGCGGCGGCCTTCAATGCCCACGCGCGCGTGAGCACGGCGTCGCGGAACGCGCCGCACGGACCGTCGATGGCGCGCAGACCGAAGGCGCGCGCGGCCACCAGCAGACGCATCATCGGATAGGTCCAGAGATCGAGCGCGGTCGTGCTGTAGTGGCCGTCGTCGGTCTTCGCGGTGTGCGCGTAGCCCGCGTGCGCGCCGCCGATCTCCACCGTGCGCGCGCCGATCGACGCCGCGAAATCGCCCACGCCGAAATGCAGCGCCACGAGCCGTTCGCTCGACGCGGCAATGTCGTCGACGCAGACGAGACCGCGCGCCGTTTCAATCAGCGCTTCGATGGCGAGGGGACGATGTTCGGCGGCGCGCTCGCGCAGCCGCCGCTCGACTTCGTGCACCGTCGCGATGTTTTCCACCTTCGGCACGAGCACTGCATCGAGGCGGGCGGCGTCGCGCACGAGCGTGTCCACTTCGTGCACGGCGATACCGTGCGCCGTCGTGTTGATGCGCACCGACACCCACTTGCCCTGCCAGTCGAGCGTGTTGAGCGCCTGAACCGCGCCGTCGAGCGCTTCGCGTTTCTTGTCGAGCGGCACGGCATCTTCGAGATCGATGAACACCGCGTCCGCCGCACTCGCCGCCGCCGATTGCAGCATGTTTTGCCGATGCCCAGGCACCGCGAGCACGGTGCGCGTCACGCGCGGCGCGTTCATGCTTCGCTCCGTTGCGCGGCGCGTTCGGCAAGCTCCGCGAGAATGGATTCGGTGTGCTCGCCCACGGCGGGCACCGGACCCATCACGGGCTCCACGCCCGCGATCGTCACGGCGGGCAGGAACATGTCCATCGCGCCGCGCTCGGTGTCCACGCTGCGATAACGATCGCGCTCGACGAGTTGCGGGTGCTCCAGCAGCGCCTCCACGTCGTTCATCTTGCCGTTGGCGATCGCGGCGCGGTCGAGCCGCGCGAGCACTTCGTCGCTCGTCCACGCGGCGAAGCGTTCGGTGATGCCGCGTTCGAGCGCGTCGCGATTCGCGAGGCGCAGCGAGTTCGTCACGTAGCGCGGATCGGTCGCGACGCTCGCGTCGCCGAGCACGACCTCGCAGAAGCTGCGCCATTCGCGTTCGTTCTGCACGCCGAAGAACACCGTCTTGCCGTCGCCGGCCGCGAACGGTCCGTACGGCGCGATGGTCGCGTGGCGCGCGCCGCTGCGCGGCACGGGTTCGCCGCGTCCGCGCGTGTAGTAGGCGGGGTAGCTCATCCACTCGGTCATCGCGTCGAACAGCGAGACTTCGAACGCCATGCCGCGGCCCGTGCGCGCGCGCTGATGCAGGCCCATCAGGATGCCGTTGAGCGTGTACATGCCGGTGGCGATGTCGGCGATCGCGAGGCCGCATTTCGAGGGCGTCTCGGGCGTGCCGTTGATCGAGAGGAAGCCGGTTTCGCACTGCACGAGCAGGTCGTAGGCCTTCTTGCTGCTGTACGGGCCGCCGCTGCCGTAGCCTGAAATATCGCAGGCGATCAGGCGCGGGAAGCGCTCGACCAGCGACTTCGCGTCGAGGCCCTGACGCTTCGCCGCGCCCGGCGCGAGGTTCTGGATAAACACGTCGGCGCGCGCGAGCAGCGCTTCGAGCGTCTCCTGACCTTGCTCGTCCTTGATGTCGAGCGCGAGGCTTTCTTTCGAGCGGTTGGTCCAGACGAACTGGCTCGACAGCCCGTCCATCGCGGTGTCGTAGCCGCGCGCGAAATCGCCCGCGCCCGGACGCTCGATCTTGATGACGCGCGCTCCCCAGTCGGCGAGATGGCGGCTGGCGAGCGGCGCGGCGATAGCCTGTTCGATCGAGACGACCGTGATGTCGGCGAGCGGGAGAGCGGAGTTATGCATGACGTCGGGTTTCCTTGCTAGTGTGCGGCGCGGCGGCTTGCGCATCGATGAATCACGCGGGCCGCGCGACGCGAAATACGGGTCTGGCTATACAGCGTGAAAATGATTTGCGACAACGTGCCTTACGGCACCATCCAGCCGAGCAGCGGCGTGGACTGCGCCCAGACGAGCAGGCTCAGCGCCGCGATCATCAGCACGGTCCAGCCCGCGACGCGGCGAAACAGCATGCCCTCGCGGCCGACGAGGCCCACCGCGACCGCGCCCACGGCGAGGTTCTGCGGCGAGATCGCCTTGCCGACCACGCCGCCCGAGGTGTTCGCGGCGGTGAGCAGAATGTCGGAGAGGCCGGTGTGATGCGCGGTCGTCAACTGGAGCATGCCGAACAGCGCGTTGGCCGAGGTGTCGGAGCCCGTGAGCGCGGTCGCGAACCAGCCGAGCACCGGCGAAACCGGCGCGAAGGCGGTGCCGGCGCGCGCGGCCCAGATGCCGAGCGTCACGATCTGCCCGGAGAGATTCATGATGTACGCGACGCCCACGACGCAGCAGACCGTGAACACGGCCCAGCGCAGTTCGTGCAGATTCTTCACATACGCGCGGGCGGCGGTGCGCACGTCGAGCTTGAGCAGCGGCACCGAGAGCGCGCCCGCGATCAGCACGATCGAGCCGGCGGACAGCAGCCATTCGAATTTCGCGTTGACGGCGGACACGGCCGCGCCTTTCGGATCGACGACATGCAGGCCGGGCCACGCGAACGCCGAGGTCAGCGCGCCCATCGCGTGTGCCACGAAACCGATCTGCGTGGCGGCGACGACGAGAATCACGGCGGCGTAGGGCGCGAGCGCGCGCAGCACTTCGGCGGTGGAGTCGCGCGGGGTGTCGGCGAAAGCGTGACGTTGCGTATGTCCTTGCGTCGTGTGTTGCGCGGCGGATTCGAACGACGCGCCGCCGCCCGTCATCGGCATGGCGAGCGCGCCGCCTTGCAGGCCCGCGCCACGTGCGTCGCGCGCTTCATGCGCGGGTTGCGCGCCGCCACCGGCCGCGGCGAGATCGCTGCGCAGCACCGCCGGCGACCACAGACGCAGAAACGCGATCGATGCGCCCGCGCAGAACAGCGCCGCGACGATATCGACGAGTTCGACTGGCAGCGCCATCGAGCCCGCGAACTGCGCGAACGCGAAAGCAAAACCGGCGACTGCGGCGAGTGGCCAGACTTCCTTGAGTCCGCGCCGGCCGTCGAGAATGAACACGAGCATGAGCGGAATGAACAGCGAAAGCAGCGGCGCCTGGCGTCCGACCATCACGCTGATGTCGTGCACCGGCAGGCGCGTGATCTTGGCGAGCACGGTGATCGGCAGGCCGAGCGCGCCGAACGCGACCGGGCTGGTGTCGGCGAGCAGGCAGACGGTCGCGGCCTTGATCGGCTCCACGCCGAGCGAGATCAGCAGCACGGCGCAGATCGCGACCGGCGCGCCGCCGCCCGCGAGTGCTTCGAGCAGCGCGCCGAAGCAGAACGCGATCAGCACGGCCTGCACGCGCTGATCGGGGCTCACATGGGCGAGTGCGCGGCGCAGCACGTCGGCGTGGCCGCTCGCCTGGGTGAGCTTGAACAGCCAGATCGCGTTGATGCCGATCCAGATGATCGGGAAGAAACCGATGGCCGCGCCTTCGAGCGCGCCGCTCACGACCTGGCCGCCGGGCATGCCGTAGACGAACGCGGCCACGATCATCGACACGATCAGCGAGGCGAGCGCGGCCCAGCGCGCGGGCAGGCGCAGCACGCCGAGCAGCACGAACAGGGTCAGGAGCGGGAGGGCCGCGAACGCGGCGGAAGCCGCGACGGAATGCGCGACCGGATCGAATATCTGGGTGTACATGCGTCTCCTTCGAACGCCTCACGGACGTTTTCTATCGAATCGAAGGAGACAATCTAACCGCCGGCGCGCGCGTCGTGAAATACCGATTACGGCTATCGGGTATAGGTGTAGCCTATAGTAACGCTGTCAGAGCCGGGTTCAGCGACGCGAGCGGGGCGCGGATCGGCCCGGCAGCACGCCCGCCCAGACGCCGCTTTCCACGAGTTCGGCGACGAGCTGCTCGACCGTTTTCTGGATCGCCAGCGAGGCGGCGCTGGTCGGCAGCGCATTGGGCACGCACAACGCCACGGCGCGCGAGATTTCGGGTTCGACGAGGCGGTGGATCAGGTGCTGATCGGCGCTGCGGCCGAATGCGTCGGACGAGACCAGGGTGACGCCGCCGCCCTGGCGCGCGATCGCGAGCATGGTCGGCAGCGAGTCGATGTCGGCGACCACTTTCGGCTCGATGCCTTCGCGCGCGAAGGCGCGCTCGATCAGCAGACGCAGGCCGTTCGCGGCGCTCGGCAGCACGAGCGGCACGTCGGCGAGACGCCGCAGCGGCACGTCCGCGCCCGCGCCGATGCCGTCGATTTCGCCGAACACGTACAGGTTTTCTTCGAACAGCGGCCGCACGGCGATACCGCGCGTTTCGGCTTCGCGAAACAGGATCGCCATGTCGAGGCGGCCGTTCGCCATCAGCTCGGCAAGATAGCCGCTCATGCCCTCGACGATATGCAGCCGGATGCCCGGGTAGTGGCGCCGCACGTACTCATAGAGCGGCAGCGCGAACACCACGGCCACGCTGGTCGGCAGGCCGATGGCGACCTGGCCCGATTCGGTGCCTTTCACCTGCACGGCGAGCGGGATTTCCTCGACCTGGCGCAACACGTCGCGCGCGCGCAGATAGAGCGCGCGGCCCGCCTCGGTCGGCTGCACGCCCTGATGGCTGCGCAGCAGCAACTGGCTCTTGAGTTCGCCTTCGAGGTTCGCGACCTGCTGGCTCAGCGACGGCTGCGCCACGCACAGCCGCTCGGCCGCCTTGGAGAGACTGCCGCAATCGACGATCGCGACGAAATACTTGAGTTGCCGGATATCCATAGGCCTAGCTTATCGCACGCCGGGCTCCGCCGTCATGTGTGTCGCGTCGTCGCTGGTGGATGGCGCGGTCGATGTCTCGGTCGAGGAATCGGGCGAAGATTCCGCCGAAGCCGCCTCTTCGATCAGCGCCCGGATGCGCGCGTTCGTCTCCGCGCCGAGCGGGTTGTAGACCAGCATGTGCAGATCCGGGCGGCCATCGACGGCAAACGCCGACTGCTCCATCTCCACGAGACCGAGCGTCGGATGATGCAGGCGCTTCACGCCGTGCGCCTCGCTTTGATCGTGTACTTCATGGCTGCGCCAGAGCGCGTCGAATTCGGGGCTCAGGCTGCACAGTTCATCGACCAGCTCTCCGACGGCGGAGACGAGCCCGGCGCGCGCGACATCGGCCCGGAACGCGCCGACCACGAAGCGCGCGACCGCCTCCCAGTCGTGCTGCTTGGCGCGCACGTCGGGATTGCAGAACAGAAAGCGCAGGATATTGCGCTGGCCGGGCGGCAACTTGCTGTAATCGGTCAGCACGATGGCGGCGGCGCGGTTCCACGCCACCACGTCCCAGGTTGCCGTCTTGATGATGGCCGGGCTGTATTGCAGCGAATCGAGCAGCCGTTGCAGACGCGGATTCACACCCTCGACGGGCCGGTAGCGCACTTCCGGCGGCCGTCCGAGACCGAGCATGAAAAGGTGCTCGCGTTCAGGTTCGGTGAGCATCAGCGCGCCCGCGATGCGATCGAGCACTTCGGGCGACGGCGCGCCGCCGCGCCCCTGTTCGAGCCAGGTGTACCAGGTCGGGCTGATATGCGCGCGCTGCGCGACTTCCTCGCGGCGCAGGCCGGGCGTGCGGCGGCGGCCGCTGAAGCCGAAGCTGGCGGGATCGAGCCGCGTGCGGCAGCGCTTGAGAAAGTCGCCGAGCGAGGCGACCGAGGCAACGTGGGGAGGCATGTTCGCAGCGATCCTCGCTATCCTGTTAATCATCTTAATATGATGATCTCACTACTTTAACGGTATAGATAAACGGCAGATAGTACGCGTTCCACGACCCAGGAGTAGCAACATGCGTATTTTTCTGACCGGCGCGACCGGCTTTATCGGCTCGGCGCTCGTGCGCGAACTCATCGACGCGGGCCACGACGTGCTCGGCATGACGCGTTCCGATGCGGGTGCGCAGGCGCTCGAACAAGCGGGCGCGCAGGTGCATCGCGGCACGCTCGAAGATCTCGACAGCCTGCGCCACGGCGCGGCGCAAGCGGACGCGGTGATCCACACGGCGTTCGATCACGATTTCTCGCGTTTCGTCGAGAACTGCGAAAAGGATCGCCTCGCGATCCGCGCGCTCGGGTCGGCGCTCGCGGGCTCGAACCGTCCGCTCATCATCACGTCGGGCACGGGCGTCGGCAGCGGTCAGCACGGCGAGCCGGCCAGCGAGGACGTGTTCAACGCGACCCATGCGAATCCGCGCATCGCTTCCGAACTGACGGGCCAGGAACTGCTCGATGCGGGGCTCGACGTGCGCGTGCTGCGTCTGCCGCAGGTTCACAACCCGTACCGGCAAGGGCTCATTACGCCGCTCGTCGCGGTGGCGCGCGAGAAGGGCGTGTGCGCCTGGGTGGGCGACGGCCAGAACCGCTGGCCGGCCGGTCATCTGTCGGACGTGGTGCGGCTCTATCGCCTCGCGCTCGAAAAAGGCGCGCCGGGCGCGCGCTATCACGCCGTCGGCGAAGAGGGCGTGTCGAGCCGCGCGATCGCCGAGTCGCTTTCGCGCGCGCTCGGATTGCCGACGGCGTCGATTGCGCCCGCCGAAGCGGCGGCGCATTTCGGCTGGATGGCGATGTTCGTCGGCATGGACATGCCGGCGTCGAGCGCACTCACGCGCGCGCGGCTGGGCTGGCAGCCGGTTGGCCCGACGCTGATCGCCGATCTCGACGAAGCGCGTTTCGTGTAACGGAGGATTGGGCGCGGCGTGCGCAATGCTCACGCTAATGCCTGGTAATTAGTTCGGCATGCTGATCGATTGATTGCGATCTGAACGCCGGATTTTCAGGTGCGCCGTGCCGCTCATGCGGGCACGGCGCACGACCTCGTCCGCATTCGGGAGAATCCTTACCAATACTTTCTACGTATTGCGAATTATCGGAGTCAGGCGCGGAAAGAACGCGTAACACAGCGTAAACAAGCTGCGATTGAATTCTGCAAGCATACCGGCCAGCTTGTTGCTTTATTTCGTTGCCTGAAGAAGAGAGTTTTCATGAAGAAGTTGCTGGCGCTGGCAAGCGCAATTGCAGTGGCGGCCGCGCTGGGCGGTTGCTGCCTGTGGCCGTTCTGTGGTCCGGGTGCGTGGGGTCCGGGTGGTGGTCCCGGCGGCGGTGGCGGTGGTGGATTCGGCGGCGGCCCCGGTGGCGGTGGCGGCCCGCACGGCGCGATCGTCGTGCCGCACGCGAGCACGTTCGCCTGATCGACCCGAAGCCTGAAGCGCGCATGACGGACCGCCGCGTTGCCGTGGCCGGTGCGTCGCGCGCGCATCCTCCGATATGGCAGTCACGCAGGATGTTGAGGATAACTTGAAAGCATCGCAGCTAGGCGTAGCGATCATCACCCTGAACGCCGGAAAGCATCTGGCGGAGTGCCTGCAATCCGTGCGCTTCGCCGACGAAATCGTCGTGATCGACAGCGGCAGCACCGACGACACCCTGGAGATCGCCCGCCAGCACGGCGCACGCGTAATCGAAGCGGATTGGCCCGGTTTCGGCGCGCAGAAGAATCGCGCGATCGATGCTTTGTCGACGCCGTGGATTCTGTCCATCGACGCCGACGAAGTCGTCACGCCCGAACTCGCGCAATCGATTCGCGAGGCGATCGCGCAACCCGATCAGGTCGTGTATGCGGTCGATCGGCTGTCGAGTTTCTGCGGTCAGTGGATCTATCACTCGGGTTGGTATCCGGACTGGATTCCGCGTCTGTTTCCGCGCGACGTGGCGCGTTTTTCGACTGACCTCGTGCACGAGCGCGTGGTGTACGACGCACCGTCTCGCCGTCTCACGGGCAAGCTGATGCATTACTCGTACGACGATGTCGAAAGCGTGCTGCGCAAGATGGATCTGTATTCGACGCTGGGCGCCGAGCAGCGGCGCGCGTCGGCGAAACGCAGCAGTGTGAGCAAGGCGCTCGGGCGCGGCCTGTGGGCGTTCATTCGCACCTATGTGCTGCGGCGCGGCTTTCTCGATGGCCGCGCGGGTCTCGTGATCGCGGTGTACAACGCCGAAACGGTTTATTACCGCTTCCTGAAGCTCGCGCGTCTCGGTACGCCGTAACGCGTGGAAAACGGCGGTCGATGTGAGTCGATCGCCGTTTTTTTGACGTCACATTCGCAACTAACGGCCAATCGCGCCGTGCGTTGCCCAGTCAGATCCCACGCGAAAAGCATCATGCCCGAACGCACCGCAAGAGCTTGCAGTGCGTCCGGTAGTGCGTCCGGTCATGCGGTCGGTCGTGCGTTCGGCTCCGACCGCGAATGCCGTCGGTTTTCTTGACGCGTCAGCGT
Source organism: Paraburkholderia sp. SIMBA_027 (assembly GCF_046535315.1). NCBI lineage: Bacteria > Pseudomonadati > Pseudomonadota > Betaproteobacteria > Burkholderiales > Burkholderiaceae > Paraburkholderia > Paraburkholderia sp. SIMBA_027. The sequence continues at coordinate 393,087 of NZ_JAWRWY010000001.1, read as the reverse complement.
GAAAAGCAGCGCTTTAACGCAGGCGCTCGGCCCACGCAGCGACCTCATCGCCGCTGCTGATTTTCGGATCGACCAGCCCGTCGATCATGAAGGTCGGCGAAACGTGGATGCCATTTTGACGCGCGTATTTCGCGTGCCATTTCACTTCGGTGTCGAGGCCGGGAATCGCGAACGCCTCGCGCAGCGCGAGGCCGCTATAGCGTTCGAGGCGCGCGATGATGTCGTTGGGCGTCGCGTCCATGTTGGGGCCGCCGCAATGGCGTTCGAATTCGAATTCCTCGCGATGCGCAGCCACCGCGGCCATCACCGCTTTCGCGCTTTCCTTGCCGCCCGGCAGCGTCGACGCCGCCAGAATGCAGCGCACGATCACGCCCGAATACATATGCCACGGCTGCGATTGCAGGCGGATCTTGATCGTGATCTTGTCGGCGCCCGCGGTGTCGAGCAGGGCGTCGAGCTTGCCGAACGCGCGCACCGAGTACGGGCAGGTCGGTTCGAGAAAGACTTCGAACACGCGCGGGCCGTGGCCCCAGGCGAGCGGATCGGCACGCCACGTGGGCGCGGAAGAAGCGGGTTGCGTCATGGTTTCGGATTCCGGTTGAGGATGAGTGATGTCACGCGACGAGTACGCGGCGTGCGAGCGACGTGCAAACGACGTGCACGCGGCCTGAAAACCGCGCACGTCGCGTACCGTCAGGGTCTGGATTGCGGCAGCGGGAAAAGCGTATCGTCGCGCACGACGTACTGCTTCTGGAAGCCCGGACGCAGCATGAACGCGCCGTACCAGTCGATCGAAGCGGGCTCCTTCACGGGGCTCGCCGCGGGACCGTAGCTCGACGCGAGTTTCGGGTCGCCCTTGCCGAGATAGTGCGCGATCTGCGGGAACGGATAGATCGGACGGCTCGCGAGCGCCGGCTGATTCGGGATCGCCACGGGAGGCAGGGCCGCGTGCGCGCCCATGCCGCCGCCGCGTCCGTCGCTGCCGCCTTGCGGGCCGTCCGTCTGCGGGGCGCCATGTGCGGTGCTAGTGGCCGAAGCCCCCGAGGCAGCGGAAGCACCCGAAGCCCCCGGCGGCGGCCCGAAGCCGCCCGCGCTCGCGGCGATACGATCCGCGTGCAGGCTCGCGGGCGCGGTGCCGCGCTCGACCCATGCCATCAGCGGGCTCAGCGTATCGACTTGCGCGAAGCCGTCGCCGCCGCCGCAGTGGCCCACGCCCGGGATCATGAAGAGGCGCAGGAAACGGTCGGTCGCGGCCACGCCCAGCTCGGCCTGCACGGCGCGATAGTAGGCGATGGAGATCATCGGCGCGATCGAGAAGTCGGCCCAGCCGTGCCACATGATGAGCTTGCCGCCGCGCGCGGAGAACGCGTGCAGATCGGGATTGGTCGCGTCGTTGAGCGGATGCAGTTCCTGCATGCGCGCGAATTGGGCGGTCGTGAACGGGAACGTCGTCGCGCTCGATTCGGCCTGCGACGGCGCGAGATTGACCACCGGCACCATGCTCGCGAACAGCGATTCGGACATCACGCGCGAGTTGGCGTCGCGCGGCACGAACGAGCCCCACATCAGTTCCGAGCCAGGTTCGAGGCCGCCCGGCAGGAAGCGATGACCGGCGGCGTCGGTCGGGCCCGTGTAGATTTTCTGCGCCACCGACCATTCGGCGGGCGTGAGGCAGTGCGCCGTATCGGCCGCGCCGGTCTTGCACGCAACCCAGCCTGGCTGCACGCGGCACGCGCGCGGATCGCTGAGCAGGCCGTCCTTGACGCCGTCGAGCGTGTCGCAATGTGCGATCACCGCATCGTGCAGCACGCGCAGCTTCGGCGCGAGCAGGATCGGCTTGCCGTTGCTGTCGCGATTGGCGGCTACGGTCCACGCGTGGAAGAACGAGTTCTGGATCTGGAACAGCATCGCGGGCGCGCCCGCCGAAATGCCGTCGAAGTCCTCGGGATAGCGCTGCGCTTCCATCAGCGCTTCGCGGCCGCCGTCCGAGCAGCCGGAGAAATACGCGTAACGCGGTGCGACGCCGTAGAACGCGCGCATCAGCGCTTTCGAGGCGAGCGCGGTCAAGTGATTCGCGCGATAAGCGAAATCGATGCGCTTTTGCGGATCGGCCGCGAACGCGCCTTCGTCGGGCGCACCCATGCGGCCCGTGTGGCCCATGTCGGTGGCGGCGACGGCGAACTCGCCGTCGAGCGCGGGACGGCAATCGCCCGCGTTGCCGATGCTCGCGTTGATCTGGCCGCAGAGCCCGCCGCAACCGGCTTGCAGATAGCGTTGCGTCCACTTTTGCGTCGGCAGGTCGAGCTTGAAGCCGATCGACGGCGCGATCGTGCCGCTCACTTCGCAGAACTCGCCTTGCGCGGTGTTCACGCGTTTCGTTTCGATGGCCACGGCGGCGCCGACGGCGACATCGAGCTTCGTCTGGGCGAGCGCCTCGCAGCTTTGCACGGGCGCGACCACGGCCAATGTCGTGCCGGGATCGGCGAAGGCGGGCGCCGCGCGCAGCAGCGCCAGCCCCGCGAGCAGGAGGAGCGCAACGGCGAACGCGGCCGCGCGACGGGAAAGCAGAGTTAAGGACATGGCGTTCATGGAGAGAAACGGTGGGCACTCGCGTGCCGGAGGACGGCGCGGCGAACGGGCCGCCGCGAATTCAGGAACCGTGTTCTTAGCATTTTTTTCGATTCGATGGCGCGGGTTCGGCGGCGCGATTATGACAATCGATGACCGGATAAGCAGAAAGCATGGCGCGCTGAATGTCGATGCAGCGGCGCGGCAGGAGTCTCCGGCCAGGCGCGTGCGCGATTTTCCGGCGTGGCGCAAACGCAGATCGAGCCTGGCATGTGGGTGGATTTCAATCGCGCTATTTGATTTGGCATGCTTAGCAGTGTGCCCGGGATAGGCCGCCCACACTCAACCTCGTCCGCCGCGCATCGTCGCCGCATAAGCGATGAGTCCGAGCAGCGGGCCGGGCACGAGCAGCCACGTCGCGTCGAGTCCGATCTGGCCGAACAGCGCGGTCGTGGCCGCGATCGACACGACCGTGATCGCGAAGCCGATCGAATTCGAGATCGCCAGCGCGCCGCCGACCGCGCCCGGCGGGCACGCTTTCGCGGCGAGCGCCGAGAACTGCGGCGAATCGGCGATCACCGTCGCGCCCCACGCGAGCAGCAGCGCGCCGAGCGCCACGGGCGGCAGATGGCGCCAGGCGAGCGAGAACGTCAACGCGCACGCACCCGACATCGCCAGCGCGCCCAGCGCGACCTTTGCGCTGCCCGCGCGGCGCGACAACGATCCGCCGATCCAGGTGCCGAGCGCCCCGATGCCGATGATGCAGAACGCCACGCCCGAGACGCCGAGGCGCGGAAACGTGGCCGCGAGCGCGGTGCGCGAAACCAGCAGCGGCACCGTCGTCCAGAACGCGTACAGCTCCCACATGTGGCCGAAATAGCCGAACGTCGCCGCGCGAAACGCGCGAATCCGGAACATCGACCACGCGCTCGCGGCGATGGGCGCGCGGTGCGCATCGTCATCGGCACGATCCGGCTGCGCGCGGGCGCGCGTGTACGGCCCGTCGCCGAGCGAGCCGACAAGCACGGCGCCGACCAGCGCGAGCGCCGACGACGCCGTGATCACGAGTTGCCAGGGAAAGCCCGCGCCGGCGAAGCGCATCGCGTGCGGCAGCGCCGTGCCGAGCGTCAACATGGCGACGAGCTGTGCGAGCGCCTGGCCGGTTTTCTCGGGCGCCCAGCTCACGATCAGCTTCATGCCCATCGGATAGATCCCGGCGAGAGTCACGCCCACGCAGAAGCGCAGCGCCGCGCCGCTGATGAGACCGCCCGCGAGCCACGCGAAGGCGAGATTGAAGCCTGCGCCCGTCACCGAGCTCAGCACGAAAATGCGGCTGGCGGCGTATCGGTCGGCGGCGCCCGTCGACGAGATCGTCAACGTGCCGAGAATGAAGCCGATCTGCACCGCGTTCGTGAGCCAGCCGATATCGGCGGCCGTGGCATGCCAGATGCGCATGAGATCGCCGGCGGTGCTGTTGGCGCTGAACCAGAGCGAGGTGCCGAAAAGCTGCGCGATGGCGATGGTGCCGACGGCGCCCGGCAGACGCGGCGCCTGCCGGCGATTCCCGTGGCGTTTGCGGGCGAGGGCGGTGTTCATGGTGAGGCGCGTGCGATGATTGTTCATCATAGCGAGCCCGGCAGGCGGCGAATGGCGTTTTTGTCGGCGATTCACCAGACAAATGCGCCTGGAGCACAGGTCGAGCGCAGGTCAAGCGCGTCCAGATTACGTCTTGAAGAACGCGGCATCGCTTTATAAAATTCGACCCGCACTATTCGGCGACGACATCCAATTGCGCGAATACGTCCCCGTTCCCCCGGCTTTTCCGCCAATTAACTTTGGGGCCGAGACCCGACAATTTTCATATTGCGGGGGCTATGCTCACCACCGATCGACCTGCGGTTGCGTCGATCGTCAATTTTCTTAGCGTTATCGAGGCGGATATGTCTAGCAGCAGTATTGCGATCACCGACGAACTCGTCGCTGAAATCGCGGACCGGATGGCCGAAGACGGCCAGACGGTGTCGCCCGTGGCCATCTGGTCGGAAGTCCATACCGGCTCCGTGGTCTCCGTCGCCGCGTCGCTGCGCAAGTGGCGCGAGGCGCGTGCGCCGCGCGTGCCGCAGGTTTCCGAGCGCCCGGCCTTGCCCGACGCCGTCACCGAAACGATGCGCGACGCGCTCGACCGTCTGTGGACGTCGGCGCAGGACGAGGCCGAGCGCGCCGTGACGCGCCGTCTGGCGTCGATGCGCGAGCGCGTCGAAGACGCGTGCAACGAGCGCGACGACGCGCTCGCCGAGTTGCAGAACACCGTCCAGGAACTGGATTCGCTGCAAGTTCAGCTGGACCGCATGACGAGCGCCTACGAAGCGAAGGTCGACGCCGGCAGCGGACTGGACGAGGACATCGCACTGGCCGTGCAGCGCACCGACGCCGCCGAAAAGCGCGTGCAGGAACTGACCGAGCGCGTCAACCTGCTCGAAGCGGAACTCGAGCAGGCCGCGTCGGAATTCGCGGCCGAGCGCGCGGCGCGTGAAGCCGCCGAGGCCGAAGTGGTCCGCCAGACCGAAATCGCCGCGGCAGCGACGGCCGCCGCGCAGCAGATCGTGGCGGAGCAGGCGGCGGCAGCGGAACGCGCGGCAGCCGAGCAGGCCGCGGCGCAAGCGGCGGCGGAACACGCGGCTGCGGAAAAGGCCGCTGCGGATCAGATCGCGGCGGAGCAGGCGGCTGCCGAACAGGCCGCTGCAGAGCAGGCGGCAGCGGAACAAGCCGCCGAGCAGGCAGCGGCGGAACAGGCCGCGGCGGAACAAGCAGCAGAACTGGCCGCAGAGCAAGCCGCAGCCGAACAGGCAGCCGCACAACAAGCCGAACCCGCCGTCGATAACGAAGCCGAGCGCGCCGCGCTGGAAGCCGCGCACGCGGAAACGGTCGCGCGTCTGGAAGGCGAGCTCGAATCGATCCGCGCCGCGCTGCAAGTCGAGCAGGAAGCCCACGCCGCGCGTCGCGACGAAGTCAGCAGCGTGCAAGCCGAGCGCGATGCCGCCGCCAGCGAACTGCAGAACGTGCAGACGCAGGTCGCCAGCCTGACCGAAGAGCGCGACGCCGGCGCGACCGAAATCGCGCGTCTGTCGGCGACCGTGACGGAAGCGCAGGAGCGCGCGGCCGAACTGTCGCAACTCGCGGAAAACGCGGCAGCCGAAGCCGCCGCGAACGCGGAAGCGATCGCGAAGGCCGAGCAGGCGGTGAAGGACGCGCAGGAAGCGCATGAGGCGCTGCAGGCGCAGGCACAAGCGCAGGCCGAGGCGCAGGCCGAGGAAGCTCAGGCAGCCGCGTCGGCGCCGCAGGAAGCGCAGCAAGCAGCGCAGCAGGACACGGCGGCCATCGAAGCGCTGGAAACGCTGAAGGCCCAGTTCACGCAGGAAGCGCAAACGCACGCCGCCGCGATCAACGAAGCGCGCGACAACCTCAAGAAGTGGGCCGACTACGCGAACGGCCTCAAGCAGCAACTGATCCAGTCCAACGAGCAGATGATGCTGATCCACGCACGCGGCGTGGGCGAAGCATCGCTGAGCCGCCGCCTCGCCGGCGAGCTGAGCCAGCTCAAGCCGGATCACGAGTTGCTGCGCAAGGAGTTCCAGCAGCGCGTCATCGTCGAGGCGATCAGCGCCCAGCTCGAAGCACAGGGCTATCGCTACGACGCGTCGACGGGCGCGGTCACGAAGCTGAACGCCGAGAACGCATCGGCCTGACGCTTTGGACGCACGCACCGGCGAGCCTGGCCGGTCGACAAAACAAAAAACGCGCGGATCGCTCCGCGCGTTTTTTTTCGCCTCGTGCCAATACCGGCAGCCGCGCTCACTTCGCCTTGTAGCCGTCCGTGAGCGTGCCGATGAACGCGATGATGTCCTGGATATCCTGATCGGACATCGCGGGCTGATCGGTCGGCTTGCGGTCGAACGGCGCATCGGCGTAATCGACGTTGCCTTGCCACGCCTTCGGAATGTCGTTGTACATCTGCACCTTGCCCGAAGCGTCGCGCGGATAGATCTTGCCCGGATCGGTATTGCGCAGGTTGTAGAAGTCCATCACCTGCTTCAGATCGTGATAGACGCCGTTGTGGAAATACACGTGACGAATTGCGCTGTTGCGCAGCGTCGGCGTGAGGAACATGCCGCAATACTGCGTCTGCTTCGCGAGGTCCTGGCGGATCGGCCCGCACAGTCCGAGGTCGAAGAATTTCGGATCGCGATTCGCTTCCAGGCGCGGATTGCGCGGCACGCCGAGCGCTTCGTACTGCGTGTCGGTGAAGAGCGGCGGCAGGCCGTCCGAGGTCGGCTGGCTCAAGTGGCAACCGGCGCAATTCGCCTTCTTCGAATCGTTGAACAGACGCAGGCCGCGCAGTTCCGCGTGCGTGAGCCGCGCCTTGCCTTGCAGCCAGTCGTCGTATTTGCTCGTGAACGCGTGGAAATCCGGTTCCTCGAATTCGAAGCGGCCGACCGCGAACATCGCCTCGGCGGTCAGCAAGGTCGGGTTGTCGAAGATGCGCGGGCCGAACAGTTTGCGGAAGGTGTCCGAGTACGACGCGTGCGCGAGCTTCGCGGCGACCGTGGCGGCATCCGGGTTCGCCATTTCGGTCGGATTGAGCAGCGGCCCGAGCGCCTGGCGCTGATACGAATCGGCGCGACCGTCCCAGAACAGGCCGCCCACCGGCACCATGGCGACGGTCGTGGGCGTCGCGCCCGCGACCTTGTCGGCGCGCTGCGTGCCCTTGGCGGCCTGGGCGAGCGCGTTGAAGTCGGGCGGCGCGGCGGCGTCGGCGGCATCGGGGCCGATGCTGAACGGCGCCTGGCGATACAGATACGCGAGCGAGGGCGGTGGACGATAGCTCTGGCGATCGAGATTCGGGCCGCCCAGTTGGGCGTCGAGATCGTTCGGCGGACCGTAGCCACGCGTCGCGCTATGACACGACGCGCACGACTGCTTGCCCGACGCGGACAACGACGTGTCGTAAAAAATCTGCTTGCCGAGTTTCGCGACCGCGCTCAGCGGCGCCTGCGGCGGCAACACGAGCTGCACGGGATGCGGATTGGCGCCGGTGAGGTCTTCCACCGCGTCGCCCACGGCGGCGGGCATGCGTTCGGGATAGGCGAGCGCGTAGCCGGCCAGCCCGGCGAGCGCGAACAGCGCGACCGCGCAGCCGGTCAGCAGGCGCGTGCGGCCGCGTGTCCGGCTGGCGCCGGGCGGCCCCTTGGGCGCGGAGGACTCGGCGGAAGGGGACGGACGGTACGGTTGCGTTGACATAGACGAGTGATGAGCGATGCCCGCGAGGCCCGGCGAACCTGCGTGCATGCCGGGCGCTGTAAAGAGGAACAAGCCAGGAAAAAAGCATCGATCCGACCGTGGCCGGACCGATGCGCAAGAGCGTCCCCACACTGCGTCAAGCGATGCAGGCAGGTCGGGACGCCCGTCGATGGTCAAACAAACATTGCGCCGGACGCGACCGGTGCGACGCTTAGAGCGACGGCCCGGTGATCGCAGCGGGCGCCGACGAGAGCTGCGTGCCCTTGTTCGAGTCGAGATACAGCGGCGCGATCGGCGACGTGCTCGCGAAGTTGAACAGGTTCATGATGCTGCCCGCGTTCGCGTCGTTCGAGCCCTGGCCGATGCGCGCGCCGCCGAGCCAGTTGTCCTCGATGAAGCGCACGACCGAGGACTGTGTGACCACGGTGGTGCCGTCGACGAAATTCGCCTTGGCGTACGGCGAGATCACGAGGAACGGAATGCGCGTGCCCGGACCGCAGCGGCCATTCACGGCGCCGCCGTTCACGCCCGCGCCTTGCACCGCGCCCGTGGCGTTACACACGCCCGCGCCGTTGAGCTGGTCGGCGCCCGTCACGGCCGTCTTGGTCGTCTGGCCCGTCGTTTCCGCCGAGGTCGAGTCGAACGAGGAGGTCGTCGGCGCGATGTACTGGTGGTCGTACCAGCCGTCCGAGTCGTCGTAGGTCACGATGACCGCGGTGTTCTTCCAGTCGGGCTGCTGCTGGAGGAAGTTCACCACGCTCGTCACGAACGACTGTTCGTCGAGCGGGTCGGAGTTGCCAGGGTGGGCGTCGGCGACCGCCGGTGCCTTCAGGAAGCTCACCGACGGGAAGTTGCCCGCCTTGACCGCCGTGAAGAAGTCGTTCACGTCGTACTGGTGATGCACGGGCGTGGCCGTGTTGTCGAGCGGATCGGTGTAGCCGATCGCCGCCACCGACGACGGACGCGTATGCGCGAGGTTCTGCGTGCTCGTGTAGTACTGGAACCACGCGTGATGCTGCACGTAGTCGTTTTCGCTCGCGCCGAGCACCGACGAATACGTCGAGCGGTTGCAGCCCGTCGTGCCGTTCGCGTTCACGGTCTGCAGATTGAAGCCGCCCATGAAACCGCCCCACGTGACGCCGCTCGAATTCAGCAGATCGCCGATGTTCTTCGAGGACATCGCCGCCGTCGTGCTCGAACCGGCCGCGACCGTGCAGGCGTCGCCGGTCGGGTCGAGGTCGCCGACGAGCGTCCAGCCGCCTTGCAGGTCGTACACCACGTCGGTCGACGGGCTCGTCGTCGCGCTGCCCGTGACGACCGCGCCGCTCGACGTCACCACGGCGCCGTTGTGCTGGCCCGAGATCACCGAGATCGCGCCCGGCGTCGACGGACCGTAGGTGTCCGTGTACGCGTTGTCGCTCATCGCGAAGTGCTGCGCGTAGTTCCAGAGCGCGGTCACGGTGTTGCCGTCGAAATAACCCATCACGAGGCCCGGCTCGCCGAACGTGTTCGCCGAACCCACGGCGTTATTGCCGGTGTTCAGCGGATACAGATCCATCTTCCCGTCGTCGGCGGCGAGCTGTTCCGGCGTGTAGTTGTGGTTCTGGCTTTCCGTGGCGGCCTGCGAACGGTCGAGGCGGAACGGATTGATGTTGGTCCCGCTCGGGTTCTTCGTGTTCGCGACGGTCGGGTTGCTCGTCAAGAGCGCGGTCGTGAGACCGTTGACGGTCGGCGTGCCCGCGGCTGCCGTAAACGTCGGCTCGCCTTCGGGGTTCTGCGCGTTCGGATAGGTGCCGAAGTAATGGTCGAAGGACTCGTTCTCGCCGAAGATGACCACGAGGTGCTTGATCGGCGTGCTCGTCGCGAGCGCGTCTTGCGGCGAGGCGGCCGCCGTCGTCGAGCTGGACGGCGTGTTGTTGCTGCTGCCGCAGGCCGCGATGGTCGCGACCGCCGCAGCGAACGAGATGGATAGCAAAGCTTTTCTGTGTTGCATTTCGCGCGCTCCTGGATTTTAGTATGGCGCTTCGTCTTATTGGGTTGAAAGCAAGCAGGGGGACGATCGCAATATTCGCAATCGGGATTCTTTGAGGCGCCGTCAAAGTGGGCGCATTGAATCATTCGAGTGTGAAACTTTTATAAAGAATTCCGAATATCCGGTAGGCGGTTTTCGGCGATTATTGCAGTCGATGCAGGTAATGAAGACGTTTGACGCCCGGCAGGAATCGGGCAATTGAAAGCCGGCGGCGAGCGGCTGGCGGGCAGGGGTTTACAGCGTGAAAAGCACAACGCGGTCGTCGAGGGCCGCGTTGCTTTGAATTAACTCGTTGATAATCAGGTTCTAATTTCTTAATTCGACGCTGAAATAAATCGTAAAATTACTGTTATTAATTTATTGAAATATTTCGATCGTATTTCGTGCGTATTTCGTTTTGCTTTTATTGACGGCGGACCTTTGCCGTTTTTGAAACCGGCGCGTGGGCGAGCGCCGGTAATTTTTCGTCATCCAATGTGCTGATTATCCGGTCAGCGAAGCGGCCACGGCTTTGCGGAACGGCGCGAGATGCGAGGCCGCGCGCAGCATGACGTTGCGCGCGAGGCGCGCGGGCAGCGTGCCGTTGGTGTAGATCTCGGTGATCAGGCGCGTGGCCAGAAACAGCGGCCGCGTCGCGCGCCGATGGCGGCTCTCGTAGCGGCGCAACACGTTCAGCGCGCCGATATCGCCGCCTTCGCGCAGCGCGGTCGTCAGGCACTCGCAAAGCGTTTCGACGCTCGCGAGGCCGAAGTTGAAGCCGTGCGCCGTGACCGGATGCATGCCCACGGCCGCGTCGCCGATCGCGGCAAAACGCGTGGCCGCGAAGCGGTCCGCGTAGACCGAAACGAGCGGATAGAGATGGCGCGTGCTGACCAGTTGCATCGCGCCGAGCCGCCGTGCGAAACGCCGTTCGAGATTCGCGCCGAACGCTTCAGCATCGAGCGCCGCGAGCGCGCTGATTTCGTGCGCGGGCAGCGTGAGCACGACCGACGACTGATGCGCGCCGCTCGGCGCATGCGCGTTCATCGGCAGCAGCGCGAGCGTCTGGCCGTAGCCGAACCACTCCCAGGCCGCCTCGCGATGCGGCAGCTCGTGCGTCATGCGGCAGACGAGCATGGTCTTGCCGAAGTCGTGCAGATCGGCGGCGATGCCCATCATGCGGCGCGTCGCGGAAAAGCGGCTGTCGGCGGCCACGACCAGCGCGCCCGTCAAGACCGTGCCGTTGTCGAGCGTCACGCGCGCCGCTTCGGCGCCGGTGTCCACGGCGCTGACCGCTTCGCCCGCGATCACCGTGACATCGCCGTGCGTGGCGATGTTCGCCTGCAACGCGTCGAAAGCCGCCTGGCGGATGACCTGGTTGGCGACCAGCCAGCCCAGCTCCGCATGCTCGCGCGAGTCGCTGCCGATTTCGAGCGCATGCGTGGAGAGGCCGTTGAAGATTTTCGCGGCGCGCATCGGCGAGCGGGCGTCGGCGTCGATACGCTCCCACAGGCCGAGTTCGCGCATCAGGCGCACGGAGGGTTGCGTGAGCGCGATTTCGCGGCCGTCGAAGGCGGGCGCGGCGATCACGTCGAGCGGCTGTTGCTCGACGAGCGCGATGCGCAGGCCGCGGCCGCTGAGCGCACGCGCGAGACAGAGACCGACGGGGCCGCCCCCGACGATGATGACATCGTGATTCATGGACCTGTTCTGCGGAGGGAGTGAGCGGAAAGGAAACAGCGATGCGCCGGAGCGCGGGCACGAAAGCGCGGCGCGCGTCAGACGACCGGCGCGACGCCGGTCTCGCGCATGTGGCCGATCATCATCGAATCCATGGTCTTGACGTGAAACGCGAACCACTCGCGCAATTCGCCGATCAGCCGCCGGCCGAGATCGAAGCGCGCGTTCTGGGCGATCTCGTCGCGCACGAGGCCGGCGACGTGCAGCGCGTGGCGATGCTGGCCCGCATGGCAATGGCGCGGCCCGAATTCGAGCGCCTCCATCCAGCGCTCTTCCTGCGCAAAATGCTCGCGCGTGTGCGCGATCCACGCGTCGAGCGCCTCGACGAGCGCTGCGTCCGGTGCATCGTGCGCGAGGTCGAGCAGACGCACGAATTCGGTGTGCATGGCGTCGGTGACGGGCTCGCCGAGTTGCAGCTCGGGAGGCAAAAGCGAGGGAGAAGACGCGACGGGCGAGGACATGAGGTGGGGCGGAGCGAGCACAACGGCTGTCTCGGGGAAATTATCAAGATAGCAAGGCGGCGCAGTTCGCTCGATGATCTCGCGCAAGGAGGCGGGCTGCCGAGGCTGCGGCAAATGGGTTCGCGCGACTGCGCGAAAGCATGGGCACGTTCCTCGGCGCGACCTTGCGCGCCGCCCATGCGATTCAACTCGATCCGGCGATGCAGGCGTGCAGGCGGCAGGTGCTGCACGTTCTGCGCAGGGCATCGGGAAGCATCGACACGCCCGCGTTATTTTGACCAGATATCATTCGGGAAAACCCGAGCCGCGCGCCGCACGTCGTACCCTCGACACAGGCGCTCGCGGCTTTGGGGACTGTCTCGCCGTGCGTGCGCAGGACCGGAGATCCCGGTCGGGCGGCGCATCCGGCGTCCCCTCATCGCCGGGCTTCGCGCCCGGACGTCGGATACGGCCACAAGCCGGATGCCGACACGCACGGATATCGTCGACCATGATCGCCGCCGCCTGTTCACGCGCCTTCAACCGCGCGCTGCTTCACGACCCCGAATTCGCGCGTCTACGCGGCGCCGCACGCTCCACGCTCGCGAGCCTGCTCACCGCGAGCCTTGGCGTGCCGTGGGCGCTCCAGCACCATCAGACCGCGACGCTTGCCGTCCCCGCCGCACTGTTCGCGATGATCGCGCCGCTGTTTCTGCGCGAGGCGCGGCTTTCCGGCTGGCTGGTGTCGCTGCTGATCTTGTGCGGTTGCGCCTGCGCGGCGTTCGCGGCCGCCGCCACGGTCGCCGCGCAACCGATGTGGCGCGACGCGGGCTCGCTGCTTGTGGTGTTCGTCGGCATGTTGTGCCAGTCGCTCGGCGCGCGCGCGGTGGGCGCGGCGTTGCTGACGCTGGTGGCGTTTTACCTCGGCCTGTATCTGCATCCGGTGGATGCGCGCCTCGCGGAGATGCTGACCGGCATGGCGCTCGCGCCGTTCGTCGTCGCGTTCGTGGGGCGCGTGGTGATTCCGGTCGAGCGTGTGGAGGCGGCGTCGTCGCGATCGCGCGCGGCGTTCGTGCGCGGCGTGCCCGCGAGCGTCGCGGCGGCGAAGGCGCGCATTGCATTGGCGCTGCGTCTTGCCGCCGATGTGCTCGTCACGGGGCGGCCTTCGCGGCGGCCGTTGAGCGAGTTGCTCGCACATCGGCTGCACCGGCTCGCGTGGCGCCCGGCGCTGGTCGCGACCGTCGCGGCGTTGCTGGCGATGCTGGCGGGCAGCGCGTTGTCGGCGGATCGCGCGATGTGGGCCGTCATCAGCACCTTCGTGGTGTTTCTCGGCACGACCTCGCATCAGGGCACGCGCGCCCGCGTGATGAAGCGCATCGCGGGCACGCTCACGGGCGCGGCGGCGAGCGTGCTGCTCATTGGCCTCTGCGGCCACGAGCCCTGGCTGCTGGTGGCGGCGACGGCCTTATCGGTGTTCGGCTGGGCCTATTACATTCTTCACGCTTATGCGCGCGGCGTCTTCTTCATCACGATGCTGGTCGGGCTCGTCTACGGGCAACTGGGTTTCGCGATCGTGCCGCTCGCGCGCCTGCGTATCGAGGAAGTGCTGGCCGGATGCGTCATCTCGCTCGTCGTGGCGATGCTGCTGATGCCGTCGGCGAGTGCGCCCGAGCGGGCGTGACACTGCACCTGAATCCGCGCGATCCACAAAAAAATAGCGCCGCAGGCCTGGAGCCTGCGGCGCTATCGGCATGCCGCTAAAACGCAAAACTGAAGAGCCGGACGACGGCGCGAATCTGCGTTTCCGCTATCGCGCCGTAGCCGCTCGTCGCGTTTAGATCTGCACGCTGTCGGCGACTTCCTTGAAGTCTTCGATCTTGTCGAAGTTCATGTACTGATAGATCTTGTCGCCGTTGGCGGTCAGCACGCCCATGTCGGCCATGTACTCTTCCTTGGTCGGGATCTTGCCCAGACGCGAGCAGATCGCCGCCAGTTCCGCCGAGCCGAGGTACACGTTCGTGTTCTTGCCCAGACGGTTCGGGAAGTTACGCGTCGACGTCGACATGACCGTCGCGCCTTCGCGCACCTGTGCCTGGTTACCCATGCACAGCGAGCAGCCCGGCATTTCGGTCCGCGCGCCAGCCGTGCCGAACACGCCGTAGTGGCCTTCTTCGGTCAGCTGCTTCTGGTCCATCTTGGTCGGCGGCGCGACCCACAGCTTCACGGGGATGTCACGCTTGCCTTCGAGCAGCTTCGACGCGGCGCGGAAGTGACCGATGTTGGTCATGCACGAACCGATGAACACTTCGTCGATCTTCGCGCCGGCGACGTCCGACAGCGTCTTCACGTCGTCCGGGTCGTTCGGGCAGGCCACGATCGGCTCATGCACGTCGGCCAGATCGATTTCGATGACGGCGGCGTATTCCGCGTCTGCGTCCGGCTGGAGCAGTTGCGGGTCGGCCAGCCACGCTTCCATCGCCTTGATACGGCGTTCGAGGCTGCGCGGGTCTTGATAGCCTTGCGCGATCATCCACTTCAGCAGCGTGATGTTGCTGTTGAGGTACTCGATGATCGGTTCCTTGTTCAGGTGCACCGTGCAACCGGCAGCCGAACGCTCAGCCGACGCATCCGACAGTTCGAACGCTTGCTCGACCTTCAGGTCGGGCAGGCCTTCGATTTCGAGAATGCGGCCCGAGAAAATGTTCTTCTTGCCTTGCTTGGCGACCGTCAGCGTGCCTTCCTTGATGGCCCACAGCGGGATCGCGTTGACGAGGTCGCGCAGCGTGACGCCCGGCTGCATCTTGCCCTTGAAGCGGACCAGCACCGATTCCGGCATGTCCAGCGGCATCGTGCCGGTGGCGGCCGCGAAGGCGACCAGACCCGAACCTGCCGGGAAGCTGATGCCGATCGGGAAGCGCGTGTGCGAGTCGCCGCCGGTGCCGACGGTGTCGGGCAGCAGCATGCGGTTCAGCCACGAGTGGATCACGCCGTCGCCCGGACGCAGCGCGATACCGCCGCGCGTGCTGATGAAGTTCGGCAGCGTCTGGTGCGTCTTGACGTCGACGGGCTTCGGATAAGCGGCCGTGTGGCAGAACGATTGCATGACGAGGTCGGCCGAGAAGCCGAGGCACGCCAGGTCCTTCAGTTCGTCGCGGGTCATCGGGCCCGTGGTGTCCTGCGAGCCGACCGAGGTCATCTTCGGTTCGCAGTACGTGCCCGGGCGCACGCCCTGGCCTTCCGGCAGACCGCAGGCGCGGCCAACCATCTTCTGCGCGAGCGAGAAGCCCTTGCCGCTGTCGACCGGTTGTTGCGGCAGACGGAACAGCGTCGACGGCTTGAGGCCGAGCGCTTCACGCGCCTTGGCGGTCAGGCCGCGGCCGATGATCAGCGGAATGCGGCCGCCGGCGCGCACTTCGTCGAACAGCACGTCGGACTTGACCGTGAATTCGGCGATCACGGCGCCGTTCTTCAGCGCCTTGCCTTCGTACGGACGCAGTTCGACCACGTCGCCCATTTCCATCTGCGACACGTCGAGTTCGATCGGCAGTGCGCCGGCGTCTTCCATCGTGTTGTAGAAGATCGGGGCGATCTTGCCGCCGAGGCACACGCCGCCGAAGCGCTTGTTCGGGATGAAGGGGATGTCTTCGCCCGTGAACCAGAGCACCGAGTTGGTGGCCGATTTACGCGACGAACCCGTGCCGACCACGTCGCCGACGTAGGCGACCAGGTGACCCTTTTCCTTCAGCGATTCGATGAACTTGACCGGGCCGCGCTTGCCGTCTTCTTCCGGCGTGATGCCGGGACGGGCGTTCTTCAGCATGGCGAGCGCGTGCAGCGGGATGTCCGGGCGCGTGGTGGCGTCCGGCGCCGGCGACAGGTCGTCGGTGTTGGTTTCGCCCGTGACCTTGAAGACCGTGATGGTCAGGCTTTGCGGGACTTCCGGACGGCTCGTGAACCATTCGGCGTCGGCCCAGCTTTGCAGCACGGCCTTGGCGTTTGCGTTGCCCTTGTCGGCGAGTTCCTTGACGTCGTGGAACTGGTCGAACATCAGCAGGGTTTTCTTGAGCGCGTCGGCGGCGACGGTGCCCACGGCCGGGTCGGCCAGCAGTTCGATCAGCGGGGCGATGTTGTAGCCGCCGAGCATCGTGCCGAGCAGTTCGGTGGCGCGCTCGCGCGAGATCAGCGCGCAGGCGGTGTCACCCTTGGCGACGGCGGCCAGGAAGCCGGCCTTCACGCGCGCGGCTTCGTCCACGCCGGCCGGCACGCGGTTGGTGATCAGATCGACCAGCGTGGCCTCTTCGCCTGCGGGCGGATTCGTCAGCAGTTCCACCAGCTCGGCGGTTTGCTGAGCCGTGAGAGGCAGGGGGGGGATGCCGAGCGCGGCGCGTGCGGCTACGTGAGCACGAAAGTTTTCAAGCATGGGGGACCTGCTGTATTGCGTTTCAGGGGAAGGCGTTCCAGACACGCCGAGGCTATTCCGGGCACTACCACTACTTTGACCGCGATTCTAATCGCTGTGCCGTCTATCGTCAAATGTCTTATGTCTTATATAAGAGTTGATCGGCGGAGCGGTTGGCGATGAGGGGCCGCGCGTGGGGCGGCGGGCGGGAGCGTGCGATTTGTTCGATTTGCGATAGATCGCTGTTTTAGCGGGATTTTTCTGTTGTGCGGACGAATTCAGGTGGATTCGTCGCGCGCGCCGCAAGGCAATCCGGGCCCGATTTTAGAGCGGAATCCGGAAAGGACATTTACCGGATGGGCATGTTATTCCACCATGTGAGAAGTGAGGCGAGGCGGTCGAAATCGCGTCTGAAAGTCACGTAAGGTTTGCTGCGCGACGGCCTCCGCCATGCTCAGAGATCGCCGCGCACTTCGCCGGTGCCGAGCGCGGTCCGCTGGCGGTTGACCTCCGCCCAGAGTGCGTCGCTTTCGTCGTCGCGCAGCACGATGATCCAGTCCAGTTGCTCGCCGGTCACGCCGAAGTATTCCTGCAATTCCTTGCGCACGGCTTCGATGAATTGCGCATATTCCGGCGTCGCCTGGGCTTGTGCGTGCAGCGCGTCGTACTCGGCGTCGTCCGCGCCGCCGCCACGCTCCTCGATGTAGTCCGTGAGCCATTGGTCGCGCTCGCGGTCGTAGTCGGCCTCGGCGCGCATCGCCTGCACGGCCGTGTAGAAGTCCAGTTGGGCAAACGCGGCAATCGCCGCTGTCGTGGCCGCGTCGAATGTCGTGGTCATGGTGTATCTCGTGGTTGAATGCGCCGCTTGAACAGCATCGCAAAGACAGTATCGGCTGCGGGAAACGTGTCGAATCCCCTCGGTCCGTGATACTACCTCGCGGCCTTGCCGGAAATGAATAACACCCCGCAATATCCGCGCCGGATCGCGCCCCGGCGTCACGCGCTTTCGCTTCGTTCGCCGCTCACGTAAGCTAGGGCCGATAAAGACGACAACACAACACGGAGACGCGCATGCCCCTGCAGATCGACGACCTCCCAGGCGCCATTCGCGCCGCAAAGAATGAACTTCGCGAGCGGCTGCCCAACTATCGCGAGGTGTTCGCCGAAGTCGAGGCGGACATGATCGCGCAGGCCGAGCGCATCGCGGCGCTGCGCGAGCGCGGCGAGCCGGTGATTCCCGAGATCCGCTTCGACGATATCGCGGCCGGCCGCGTAAGCGTGGAGCAGATCGCGAACGTGAAAACGCGCGGCGCGTGTGTGATCCGCAACGTGTTCGATCGCGCGCGCGTCGAGCAATGGGACCGCGATATCGCCGACTATGTCGAGCGCAATCGCCTCGACAAGAAGCTCGAAAACCGCGCGGAGGATCGATACTTCGGACAACTGGCTTCCAGCAAGCCGCAGATTTACGGCGTGTACTGGTCGAAGCCGCAAGTGCTGGCGCGCCAGTCCGCGGAACTCACGCAGGCGCGCGTTTTTCTGAACCGGCTCTGGCGCAGCGAAAGCGAAGGGCGCGTGCATTTCGATCCCGACCGCGTGCCGGTTTACGCGGACCGTTTGCGCCGGCGTCCGCCGGGTTCGGAATCGCTGGGCTTGTCGGCGCATTGCGATGGCGGCTCGGTCGAGCGCTGGATCGAGCCGAATTTCCGCAAGGTCTATCGCGAGGTGTTTTCCGGCAACTGGCGCGCGTACGATCCGTTCGACGCGGCCTGGCGCACGGAGGTCGAGGAAATCGCCTCGCCCGCCGTGTGCTCGATGTTCCGCACCTTCCAGGGCTGGACCGCGCTGACGCAGCAGGGGCCGGGCGACGGCACGCTGCAACTCGTGCCGATCGCCAGCGCCATGGTCTACATCCTGCTGCGCGCGCTGCAGGACGATATCGCCGACGACGACCTCTGCGGCGCCATGCCGGGCCGCGCGCTGTCGATCAAGGCGGCGTATCACGCGCCGCTGTTCCGCGCGCTTTCGTCGATCCCGCTGATGCAGCCCGGCGACACCGTGTTCTGGCACAGCGACGTGATTCACGCGGTCGAGGACGCGCATCGCGGCAGCGGTTACAGCAACGTGATGTATATCGCCTCGCTGCCCGCGTGCGCGAAAAACGACGCTTATTTACGGCGTCAACTGCCGAGTTTCATCGATGGAGAAAGTCCGCCCGATTTTCCCGCCGATCATTTCGAAGTGGATTTCACCGGCCGCGCGAGTCTCGACGATCTCACGGCGATTGGGCGCGCGCAAATGGGCGTCGGGCTGTAAATCGCGCGTCGTCACGGCTCAGTCGCAGGACGGTTCGCGCGGCATCGTGGCCACGCGCCGCACCGGCAACGGCGCGCGCCACGTCTGCGCGAGCAGCACGCCCGCGAGCGCCACGCCGCCACCGAGCAGGTGATACGCATGCAGCCGCTCGCCGAAACAGCCGACGGCCAGCACCGCCGTGAACACGGGCAGCAGATTCATATACATGCTGCAGCGGTTCGGGCCGAGATGCTTCACGCCCTGCATCCAGAAGAACGGCAGCACGACCGAGGCGAGCGAGCCCGCGTAAGCGATCAGCGGCAGGCTCGCGCGATTGGGCAGCGCATCGGCGAGCGGCAGGCGCAACATCAGGATCAACATGACGAGCAGCGCCGCGATCGCCTGAAAATAGGTCGATTGCCACGACGGCAAGCCGACGTGCCAGCGCCGCAGCAGCACGCCATAGAGCGCGTAGGCGGCGCCCGCGCCGAGCATCAGCAGATCGCCGGGGTGGACGCCGCCCGCGAGCAGGGCGGGCGGATTGCCGCCGGTGATCAGCCAGACGAGACCCGCGAACGACAGCACGCCGCCCGCCGCCATGCCCGTGGTCGGCGTTTCGCCGAGCAGCGCGACCGAGAGCAGCATCGTCAGCAGCGGCACGAGCGCGGTCATGATCGCCATATTGGTGGCCGTGGTCGTTTTCGCGGCTTCGTAGGAGAGGCACTGGAACAGCGCCATCGCGAGCAGGCCGAGAAAAGCGAGCTTCGGCAATTGCGGGACGATGGCGGCGCGGTTGCGCCAGGCGGCGGCCGGCACGAAAAGGCTCATCAGCGCGACGGCGAGCACGAGACGCCAGAAGGTGATCGCGTAGGGATCGATGGTGTGCGCGGACAGGCGCGACACCATGACGTTGCCGGACCACAGTGCAATCGCGACGATCGGGAACAGCGAAGGGAGCGCGGAGCGCGAAGAGGGAGCAGGCATGCGGGCCTCGTGGTTCAGGGGGGGCAGCGGTGGAAGGAATCAGCGAGCCCCGAGCATGCGCGTCGTGACGGTGGTCTGTCTCGCGCTAAAATGGCACGATCTGTCGTGAAACTGCCAACTCGGTTTTCAACCGGTTTTTCACCCCCTCCCGCCGATGCCCGCTATTCCGCCGCCGGACGTCCACGTCCCGTTCGAAGACACGCCCATGCCGCTCGCGGCGCTCGCCGCCGACTATCCGCACGGCGCGTTCGTCGCCACGCATCGGCATCGGCGCGCGCAACTGCTCTATGCGATCGAGGGGGTGATGCTGATCGAGGCGCAGGCGGGCCGCTGGGTCGTGCCGCCCACGCGCGCGGTCTGGATCGACGCCGGGCTCGAGCACACGGTCCGCATGAGCGGCAACGTGCGCATGCGCACCGTGTTCGTGGAGCCGCATGCGGCGCCGGATCTGCCGTATGGCAGTTGTGTCATCGCCGTGCCGCCCTTGCTGCGCGAACTGATCCTCGGCGCCGTGGACGTGCCGTTCGACTACGCGCACGGCAGCCGCGACGATCTGCTGATGCGCCTGCTGCTGGCCGAACTCACGGTGATCCAGCGTCTGCCGCTGCATTTGCCGTGGCCCGAGGACGCGCGTCTGCGCAAGCTCTGCGATGCGATCATCGACACGCCCGACGCGCCGCACGAAATCGCGCCCTGGGCGGCGCAACTGGGCATGGCCGAGCGCACGCTGCATCGTGCATTTCAGCGCGAAACCGGCATGACGCCGGGGCGCTGGCGACAGCACGCGCGGCTCTTTCTCGCGCTGGAGCGGCTTGCGAGCGGCGAGAAGATCGTCGCGGTCGCGCTCGATCTCGGCTACACGAGTCAGAGCGCGTTTGCCGCGATGTTCAAGCGGCATTTCGGCATTGCGCCATCGGAGTTTTATCGATGAACGCTCTGCCGGACATGGCCGCGTGGCGCGTTGTTGCTGCTGTCGCTGCGCCGTCGATTAAACCAGTTCGTGCAGCGAAGCCGGTTCGAAACCGCGCAGCCCGTCGACATCGCCCGAGCGCACCTTGGCGGCCCACGACGCATCGGTGATCAGCGCGCGGCCCACGGCGATCAGATCGAACTCGTCGCGTTCCATCCGCTCGACCAGGCGGTCGAGTCCGACGCTCGTCGAGCCTTCGCCGCCGAACGCGCCCATGAAATCGCCCGAGAGACCGACCGAGCCGACGCTGATCGTGGCCGCGCCCGTCAACTTCTTGGCCCAGCCCGCGAAATTCAGGCCGTTTTCGCCATCGACTTCCGGGAATTCCGGCTCCCAGAAACGGCGCTGCGAGCAATGCAGCACGCTCGCGCCCGCCGCGACGAGCGGTTCGAGCCATTGCGCCATTTCCTGCGGCGAGGGCGCGAGGCGCGCCTTGTAATCCTGCTGCTTCCACTGGCTCAGGCGGATCACGATCGGATAGTCGGGGCCGACGGCGGCGCGCACGGCCGCGATGATTTCCGCCGCGAAACGCGCGCGTTCGCCGATGCTCGGGCCGCCGTAGCGGTCGTCGCGCCGGTTCGTGCCGGACCAGAAGAACTGGTCGATCAGATAGCCGTGCGCGCCGTGCAGTTCCACCGTGTCGAAGCCGAGGCGTTTGGCGTCGGCGGCCGCTTGCGCGAACGCGGCGATCGTATCGGCGATATCGGCGTCGCTCATCGCCACGCCGCGCTCCACGCCCGGTGCGTCGAGACCCGAGGGGCTTTCGACGGGCGCGTCCGGCGTCCAGTCGGTGAGGAAGCTTTTCACCGCGCCCGTGTGCCAGAGTTGCGGGCCCATGCGGCCGCCCGCTGCGTGCACTTCGTCGATCACGTGCTGCCAGCCCGCGAGCGCCGCCTCGCCGTGGAAGAACGGAATGCCCGGATGGTTACGCGACGCGGGGCGGTTCACGACCGTGCCTTCCGACAGGATCAGGCCGACGCCGCCTTCCGCGCGACGCCGGTAGTAGGCCGCGTTCGACGGGCCGGGAATGCCGTCCGCCGCGAACGAGCGCGTCATCGGCGCCATGACGATACGGTTCGGCAGCGTCAGCGAGCCGACCGAGAAAGGTTGAAACAGGACATCGGTTGCAAACGAAGACATCGGGTGGGGCTCCGTGGAGGTCAAGGGCATGCGCGCATGCCGGTCTGATTTGCGGCTGAATCCCGCAGCACCCCGAATGGTATATTCCGGATACCTGGCGTCAAGAACGCACTTTGTTTCGCCTAGGTATCCTCGAGGAAACCTGCCCCATGCCGCCCTTGCCGCTCAAGCCCGATTGCCGCCAACATTTTTCCGTCGACTGTCCGAGCCGTCTGCTGATCGACCAGATCGCGGACAAATGGTCGATGATGATTCTGACCGTGCTCGACGCGGGCCCGATGCGTTTCAACGCGATCAAGCGCCATCTGGAAGGCGTTACGCAGAAGGCGCTGACGCAATGTCTGCGCCGTCTGGAGCGCAATGGTCTGGTGTCGCGCCGAGTGATTCCAGTGTCGCCGGTCGCGGTCGAATACGAGATCACGCAACTGGGGCGTTCGCTGCAAGGGCCGTTCAGGGCGCTCTATGCATGGACGCTGCACAACCTCGACGCCGTCGATATCGCGCGCGCGGCATTCGACGCGCGCGCTGCCAGCGAAGTGAGCGAAAGGTAAGAGGGCGCGTCAAACGCCCCTCTGGTGCCCTGGCGGCTTGTTCCCCCTCCCATCCGGTTTCGGAATTCGGTGTAGTATTCAGATACTCATTAGAATCTGAAAATCTGAAGCGGCGCAGGCCTGCGAAACGCGGGAATGCGGCGTGAATCGGGAGTGAAACATGACAGCGCAACTCAAGGGCCGACGCGTGGTGATCGTCGGCGGTACGTCGGGCTTCGGTTTTGAAGTGGCCCGCATGGCGCGCGATGCCGGTGCGCAGGTCGTCATCACGGGCCGCGATGCGCAGCGGCGCGACGCGGCGCTGGCCGCGCTCGCCACGCCGCAAAACACGGTGAGCGCGCTCGCGCTCGATATCGCCGACGAAGCCGCGCTAGCGGATTTTTTCGCGCGCATCGAACCGTTCGATCATCTCGTCTCGATGGCGGGCGGCGCAATGGGCGGCGGCTTTCTCGAAGCGCCGCTCGAAACCATTCGCCAGGCCGTGGAGGAGAAGTTCTACGCCAATCTGCGGCTCGCGCGTCACGCCGCGCCGCGTCTGCGCGAGGGCGGCAGTCTCGTGTTTACGGCGGGATCGGGCGGCCGGGCGCACAACGCGTCGGGCGCGATTGTCGGTAACGACGCCATTCGCACTTTGGTCGAAGGGCTTGCCGTGGAACTGGCGCCGCGCGCTCGCGTGAATGCGGTCGCGCCCACCTGGACGCGCACGCCGCTCTGGCGCAATCTGCCCGCAAGCGACGTGGACGCCATCGAGCAGCGCTTCACCTCGCTCATTCCGCTCGGGCGCACCGCCAAAGTCGAGGAAGTGGCCGCCGCGTATCTCTTTCTCATCGGCAACGGTTTCGTGACGGGCCAGACGATTGCCGTCGATGGCGGCGTCACGCTCGTTTCCTGAGCGCTTCTTGCGCGTGCTCAGCGCTTCGTGCGCTTGCTTGCGGGAGCGGGCGCGGCGCTTGCGCCAAACACGCCTTGCAGCGCCACACGCAATAAATCGCCCGAAGTGGGCTGGCTGACGAAACTCATCGCGGGCGCGTAGGTCAACTCGAACACGAGCGCGCCGACCGTTTCGGGCGAGAGCGTGGTGCCGGCCGAAGTGGAAGTCAGCGCGAGCAGCCGCTCACCGAGTGCGCGCCATTGTGCGCGCAGCACTTTTTCCTGGGCTTTGCGAAACGCGCTGGCCGGTTTGGCGTGGCGCGCGTATTCGACGATCAGCGAAGGCCAGTTGCCGGTGCGCGACTGCTTGTCGGACCAGCGCGCGAGGCGTTCGATGGCATCGTCGAGCGTGTGCGCGTCGTGCAGCGCCGCGAGGATGGTGGCGAGGCTTGTCTTGCCGTGCGCATCGAGCACGTCGAGAAACAGCGCTTCCTTGCCGTCGAAATTCGAATAGACGGCGCCTTTGCTGTAGCCGGCTTCGTCGGCAATGCGTTC
The DNA here is from genome assembly GCF_046535315.1 of Paraburkholderia sp. SIMBA_027. NCBI lineage: Bacteria > Pseudomonadati > Pseudomonadota > Betaproteobacteria > Burkholderiales > Burkholderiaceae > Paraburkholderia > Paraburkholderia sp. SIMBA_027. Next base: position 369,266 of record NZ_JAWRWY010000001.1, on the reverse strand, counting down.
GAGCGAGGTGGCTGCATAGCCGTCGCGCGCGAAGAGCATCTGCGCGACGCCGATAAGCTTCTCGCGCGTCTGCGCCTGGCTTTCTTCACGGGTCATGCGGGGCATGGGCGGATTCCTTCGCAAGTGCGCTCGGCTGGCCGGTACGCGGATACCCATCGGTATGCGAGGGTATCCGGAGACCGCGGTAGGCGGTTTGTTTTTGGCACGCGGGACGTGCGGCCCGCGCGGCTGCACGCATTTTACCAAGGACGTTTCAAGGAACTTTTCATGACAGTCAATCCGGCGCCTCTCATCAAACTGGCCAACGGCGTGGAGATGCCGCAAACCGGTCTCGGCACCTGGCCGCTCGACGACGCCGGCGCGGCGAAAGCCGTGGCGAGCGCCCTGCAGGTCGGCTATCGGCTGATCGATACGGCGGAAAACTACGCCAACGAAGTGGGGGTGGGCGAAGGCATTCGCGCGTCGGGCATCGCGCGCGATTCGATCTTCGTCACCAGCAAGTTCAATCGCCAGTGGCATAGCGTGAACGGCGTGCGCGAGGCCTGCGAGGCGAGCCTCAAGCGCATGGGTCTCGACTATCTGGACCTGCTGCTCGTGCATTGGCCCAATCCCGATCAGAACCGCTACGTGGAAGCGTTCGAAGGGCTCGTGCGACTGCTGGAGGCGGGCAAGGTGCGCGCAATCGGCACGTCGAACTTCAAGCCCGAGCATCTGCAGCGTCTGTTCGACGCGGGCTTCGTGCCGCACGTGAACCAGATCCAGCTCGATCCCTGGCACGCGCGCGACGATATCGTGGCGATCCATGCGGAGCGCGGCATCGTGACGGAAACCTGGAGCCCGATCGGGCGCGGCGGCGACTTGCTGGCGGAAGAAGCGATCGTGTCGATCGCGCGGCGTTACGGGCGCACGCCCGCGCAGATCGTCCTGCGCTGGCATACGCAGCGCGGCTTCGTGCCGGTGCCGAAATCGGCGGACCCGGAACGTCAGGCGCAGAATCTCGACATCTTCGATTTTCGTCTGAGCGACGAGGAGATGACGGCCGTGAGCGCACTCAAGCGCGACGAGTCGGACATGCTCGACGCCGACGTGTTCGGCCACTGAGCATGCGCCGTTAAAGAGGCAGCGCGACGGCTTCGTGCCGGTCGCGCTGCGTCGTTTTGAAGCGCGTCAGTCGCCCGGCTGCGCGACGCTCGCGCCATCCACATGATGACGCGCGAGCGCCTCGGCCACGAAACCCGATTTCTCCATCTCGCCCGCGAATTGCGCGACGCAGTTCGCGGCGTCGTCGCCTTCGTTCTTGCGCACGCCCATTGCCTGGCGGATCACCATGAAGCGTCCGTCGAGCAGATGCAGTCCGCTGCCGGACGCGGCTTCCTGCGCGAGTTGTGGCTTCACACCGGCGAGCACGTCGATGTGCTGTTTCTGAAACGCGTCGAACACGGCCGACGACGGCGAAATCCGCACGAGCGTCGCATGATGCAGCGCGCGCGAAAGATAGAGATCGTAGGCGCTGCCGCGGCTGACCGCGATGCTCACGCCGGGCTGGTCGACGTCGGTGCTGCGCGCGATCGGCGAGCCGTCGCGCACCGCGTACGCGCCTTCGATCAGCACATAAGGCGCGGTGAAATGAATGTCCTCGCCGCGTTTGGGATCGATGGCGAAGAAGCCCACGTTGGCGCGTCCGCTCACGACATTGTCGAGCGAGGCGGCCGCGCTCGTCGCCGTGACGAGTTGCACGCGTGCGCCCAGACGCCGCGCGAGTTCGCCCGCCAGATCGACGGAGACGCCGACCGGCTCATGCGTGTTCGCATCGAGCGCGGCCAGCACCGGATTGCCGATGTTGATCGAAGCACGCAAGGTGCCGTCCGGCGCGAGGCTGCGGGCCGCGTTCGTGCAGGCGTCGGCGTTGGCGTTGGCGTTGACGTTTGCATCGTCCGTTGCCGCGACGGCGCTCACGCTGGCGAAGCAGAAAAGACCGGCGATCAGCGACGCGCCAGCGGCTTTGAATGCGTTCATCGGTTTATCTCAGTGGGCAAGGCGTCATTTACGGCATGACATGATGCAGACGCTCGTCGAACGGACCGCCGAGTATCGGTTGCAGCGTCTCGCGCAGCGTGCGCACATAAGGACGCGAAACGAACGCATCATAAGCCGTTTGCGATTTCAGCACTTCCACAAGCGTGAAATGATTTTCCGCGCCGGTTTGCTGAAGGATGTCGATGCTTGCGACGGCCGGGTCCTGTTTGGCCTGCGCTTCGAAGGCGCGCAGCGCAGGCAGGGCGTCGGGCACTTTCGGCGGTTCGATATCGACGTGAACGACCGCATAAACCGGATCGGCGGCGAGCGTTTCGGACTGCGCCGCGCTTGCGGCATTCGAGAACAGGGCAACAGCGGCGAAAGAAGCCGCGGCAAGTACAGTGAATTTCATTGCGGTAATCAAGTGCATGTCAGGCAGGCACGGCGACGCGCCGCGCCTGCCTTTCATCGATATCAGTTTGCGGCGTTCGCTTCGGCGAGGCCGCGCAACAGGGCGGCGTGGAAGCGGTCGGGCACCTGCATTTGCGGAGCGTGACCGGCGTCGGGAAATTCCACGAGCTGAACATGCGGAATGACGCTGGTCGCATGATGCGCGAGCGCGGGGTAATTGCCGAGCGTCGGCCGGATGGCCGCCGGAGCGTATTCCTTGCCGATGGCCGTGGTGTCCTTATCGCCGATCATCAACAGCGTGGGCGGCTGGAGATGCGAGAGTTCGTAATAAACCGGCTGCGTGAGAATCATGTCGTAAAGCAGCGCAGAATTCCACGCCACGCTCGCGCGCTGCGGGCCGCGATACATGCCGGCAAGCATCTGCACCGAAGGCTCGTAGGCGTCTTTCCATTGCCCCGCGAAATAGGTGTTTTTCTCGTAGTTGCGAATGCGCGCGGCCGACGTATGCAACTCGCGTTCGTACCATTGATCGACGGAAACCGGCGGCACGCCTTTCGCGCGCCAGTCTTCGAGACCGATCGGATCGACGAGCACGAGTTGCTGCGTTTGCTCGGGCCACGTGAGCGCATAGCGGATCGCGAGCATGCCGCCCGTCGAATGGCCAATCATGATCGGATGGTCGACGCCCAGCGATGCCAGCAGCGCGTGCGTATTGAGCGCGAGTTGCTGGAAGGTGAATTGATAGTTGTCGGGCTTGCTCGATTTGCAGAAACCAATCTGGTCGATGGCAATCACGCGATAGCCCGCTTCACTGAGCACCTTGATGGTGGGCGCCCAGGTGGCCGAGCAATAGTTCTTGCCGTGCAGCAGGACGGCGGTGCGGCCATTCGCTTTGGCGGCGTCGGGCGGCACGTCCATATACGCCATGTTGAGCGTCTGCCGTTGCGACGTGAACGTGAAGGTCTTGACCGGATACGGATAGTCGAAGCCTTGAAGTTCAGGGCCGTAGACGGGGCCGTCCTGCGTTTCGGCCGCGCCGGATGCCGCAGCGCTGTCCTGAGCCAATGCGCAATGGCTGGCGGAGAAGGCGAGTGCCGCTGCTATCGCCAGCGGCATGAATTGACGAAGCACTTTCATTCTTGTTGATCGACGTGACGAAGAGAGAGAAAGAGAGCGTGCGACGGGCGCGAATACTTCGCGCGTATCGATAGCAGCCTGATATTGTCGGCCACGCGTGTGAATTCGGGAATGTGTCCCGACATTGAAAGATTCTTCAGCTATTTTTGAAAATAATGCTTTCAATGCATTACGTGTAAGCTGAATCGAATAAAAAGCATAGCGATAAAAAAGCCCCGGCGAATTCCGGTCGCCGGGGCTGCAAACGAGGCTGGCGCCTCGGCTATCACACCTGGGTGTGTGAAGTCTTTCGTGTCGGTTAAAACGCTTTAAGCGTCAATGGAAATCAGCCCGCCGCCGACCACCCGCCGCCCAGCGCCTTGTACAGCGCCACGAGTTGTTCGCGCAGCGCCATGTCGGCCTGGGCGAGCGTGTCTTCGCCGCCGAGCAGCGCGTCCTGCGCGGTATCCACCTGCAGATAGCTCGAACTGCCTTGCTGATAACGCTGCGTGGCCGCCGTGAGCGCGGTGCGTTCCTGATCGACGGCCTGCGCGAGTTCGCTGCGGCGGCGCTGCGTATTGCCATACGCGGTCATCGCGTTATCGACGTCGCGCCACGCTTGCAGCACGGTCTTCTGATACGCGATCGCGGCTTCGCGTTGTTGCGCGCGGCGCAGCTTGAGCGTGCCGCGCAGACGCCCGCCTTCGAAGATCGGAATATCGATGCTCGGCCCGATCGAGAACGCGCGGCTCGCGAGACTGAACAGATTGCCGAATTGCAGCCCTTCGGTGCCGACGCTGCCGGTCAGACTCACGTCGGGATAGAACGACGCCACGGCCACGCCCGTTTCGGCGGTCGCCTGATGCAGACGCGCCTCGGCTTCGCGAATGTCCGGACGACGGCGCAGCAGCGCAGAAGGCAAGCCCGCCGGCACTTGCGGCGGCAGCAGCGGCAGCGCGGCGACGGGCGCGAGTTCGTCCTGCAGCGCGCGCGGCGGTTGCGCGAGCAACAGGCCGATAGCGTTGATGCTCTGCTGTTCCGTGGTTTGCAGATCCGGCACGCGCGCGGCGATCGCGTCGCGCGTGGCCTTCGCGCGTGCCACGTCGAGCGTATTGCCGATGCCGTTTTCGTACTGGTTTTCGACCAGTTCGAGCGCGTGCGTGGCGCTGTCGAGATTGCGGCGCGCGATGGCTTCGCGTTGTTGCGCGCCGCGCAGCGTCATGTAGTCGGCGGCGAGTTCGGCGAGCGCGTCGAGCGCCACGCCCCGGCGCGCTTCTTCGGCGGCGACGGTGCCCGCGTCGGCGGCTTCCACGGCGCGGCGCACGCGGCCGAACAGGTCGAGTTCCCACGACGCCGAGAGGCCCGCGCCCCAGTCGTCGTATTCGAGCGGCGCGCCGGGCGGATGCGTGACGAGCGTCGAGGTGCCCGTCGAGCTGATGCGATCGTGCGCCTGCGACACCGACGCGCCCACGCTCGGCATGCCCGCCGACGCCGTCACGCGCCGCGCCGCCTGCGCCTCGATCACGCGTTCGCTCGCGCTTGCGAGGTCGAGGTTCTGCTTGACGAGGCGCTGCACGAGGCTGTCGAGTTCGGGGTCCTGGAAGCGCGTCCACCAGGTTTCGTCGATGGCGCCCGTGGTCACGTCGCTGGTGCCGTCGCCGGGCGTGAGGTGCCAGACCGAGGGCGGCGGCGTGTCCGGTTTGGGCGGCTCGAAGCGCGGGCCGACCGTGCAGCCGCCGACGAGCGCGCCCAGCATGGCGATGGCGCCGATCACGCCCGTCTTGAGCGCAAGCGGCCGCGCGCGAGGTTTGAGCTTGTCGAAGGCCATGCTCATGCTCCCGCTCCGTCCGCGTCGCTGGTGGCTTGTGCGGCTTGCGCGGCGCTAGTGTTGCCGGCGGCGCTGGCATCGCTTGCATGATAGGTATCGCGCAGCTTGCCCACGACATCGGCGTTATCGGTCAGCACGGTGGTTTCGACCGACATGCCCAGGCGCAGCAGATCCGCCTTCGGCTGGTCCGGCGCGAACACGATTTTCACCGGCAGACGCTGCACGATCTTCGTGAAGTTGCCCGTGGCGTTGTCCGGCGCGATGGGCGCGAACACGGCGCCCGTCGAAGGCGGCACGCTGTCGACCACGCCGTTCAGATCGATATCGTAGGCATCCACATGCACACGCACGTGCTGGCCCGGCTGCATATGCTTGAGCGCGACCTCGCGATACTGCGCTTCCACATACATGCCCTTCACGGGCACGAGCGCCATCAGCGCCGCGCCCGGGCTCACGTAATTGCCGGGCTCGACGGCGCGCTCGCCCACCACGCCGTCCATCGGCGCGACGATGCGCGTGTAGCTCAGATTCAGTTGCGCTTGCGCGAGCGCGGCTTCGTCGGCGTGCACGGTGGCGATGGCCGCTTCGTGCTGCGCCTTGAGCAGATCGAGCTGATGCTGCGCCGCGCTCACGGCCGCGCGCGCCTGCGCCAGTTGCGCGCTCTGTTCGCGCAAGGTGGCATCGGCGGCTTCGGTGTCCTGCTTCGAGCCCGAGCCGAACGCGGCGAGGTTGCGATAACGCGTGGCGTTCGATTGCGCGAGCGCGAGGCGCGCCTCGATCTGCTGGACCTGGGCGCTGTTCTGCGCGATCACGTCGGGCTGGCGCGCGACCGATGCCGACGCGTCGTCGACCTGCGCGCGGTCGCGATCGAGCTGCGATTGCGCGCGCTCGACGGCGGTGCGGTAGTCGCGGTCGTCGAGCGTCGCGAGCAACTGGCCCGCGTGCACGCTCTGGTTGTCCTGCACGCTTACGCTCGCGATCTGTCCGGCGACGCGCGGTGCGATCGTCGTGTAGTGCGCGGTGATGCGCGCGTCGTCGGTCCAGACGTTGGCGCTCGGCGCGTAGATCTTCCAGCCGGCGACACCGGCAAACAGCGCCACGATGGCGATGCCGATGACGAGCGGCACGCGGCTCTTTTTCGGCGGAGTTTCCTTGTGCATTTCTTTGTGCAACGTTTGAGGCGCGGACGGCTTGGCCGCTGCGGCAGCGGGTTGGGTCATATCGTTCATGGGTAAATCGGTAGCGTTAGACGTGTGGGTTCGACGCGTCGTTATTTCCTCAGGAGTGCGATGCGCGGCGGATGCGTGCGTTCGGGCAGCACCAGCAGCACGACGAAAATGAGCGTGGCGACGCCCGCGAGCAGCAGATAGTCGTCGCTGACGACCATCACGGCGCGCTGCACGTCGATGGCGTGCGCGAAGCCCGCGAGGCTGTCCGCGCCGCGTTGCGCGCCATCGGCGAGCAGCGGCGGCAGATGCTGCGGATCGAGTCCGCCGTTCGCCTGCACGATCGAAAAGCGATGCGTGCCCGCGCTTTCAAGCAGACGCGTGGCGTGCAACTGGCCGCGAAAACGCGCCATCAGCGTGAGCAGGCACGCGCCGATCACTTCGCTCAAGCCGCGCGGCATGTTCACGAGCGACGAGGCGAACGGGCCTTCCTGCGGCACCAGCGCGTTGGTCGCCATCATCAGCAGCGAGAGCACCACGCAGGCCTGACCAAAACCGGAAACCGCCTGCCACAGATAGAACTGCTCCCGGCTCCAGGTCGAATCGAGCTGGCTCGAACCGATGCACGCAGTAATCAGGCACAGCAGGCCGAGTCCGTTGATCCAGCGTGCGTCGATCCATTCGATATCGAGCAGATGCACGACGAGCGGCAGAAAGATCAGTTGCAGCGCGGCCACTTCGGCCATCACGGTCCAGATCTGCATGGGCCGGAAGCCCTGTACATCGGCGAGATACTCGGACGGCACCGTCGAACTCGACATCGCCACGATCACGAAGCAGAACAGCGTGAACACGCCATACGCGAAGTTGCGGCGCTTGAGCAGTTGCGGGCGGAACAGCGGAATGGTCTGCCGGCATTCGTTGATGACCAGCAGCGGCAGCGCGATCGCGCTGATGAGCGCCAGCGTGCAGATGAACTTCGACTGGAACCAGTCGAGGCGGCTGCCGTGCTGGAGCATCGTCGTCAGCGCGCCGAGTCCGACGATCACGAGCAGGGTGCCGGGCCAGTCGTACTGGCGCAGGCGCTCGTAATGCGGCGGATCCTGCGGCATGCCGTACCAGACGCACAGCGCGGCGATCGTGCAGAGCGGGATCGCTTCGAAGAACACGAATTGCCAGCCGACCACGTCGGTCCACAGCGCGGACACGGCGGCGCTCAGGTTCGGGAAGAAGGTCGCGGTGAGCGCGTAGCACGCAAGCCCCCAGAGGCGGATGTTCGGCGTGAGGTACTTGAGCGCCGTCGTCATCAGCAAAGGGATCGTCAGGCCGTGCGCGAAGCCTTCGACGGCGCGCAGCGCGTAGAAGCAGGCTTCGTTGGGCGCGAGCGGCAGCAGCGCGGTCGCCACGCAGTTCAGCGCGATCGCGAACAGCACCATGCGCTTGAGCGTGACCGCCGCCGACCAGCACGGCGACAGCGCCATGCCGATCACCATGCCCGAGAGATAGAGGCTCTCGATCCAGATGCCGGGGTCGTGGCCGATGCCGAGCGCGCCGCGCACGTCGATCATCGCCGCCGAACCCACCTGATCGTTGAATTCGGCGGACATTGCTGCCACGATGACGCCGCCGAGCCCAATTAAGGGTTTTTTGTCCAAAATCATTTCCTTCTAACAACACGCTTGGGCGCTGCCACGCCTTGCGTCGATAATGCGAGTAACCGCAATGCGGTGCAATGTATCACAATATGGTTATTCGGTGCGATGACACCTCAGTGAGAACATGGTCAAGAAAAACGAAGTGACAGGAGCGGCCCAGGAGGAGCGCGACGACGCGCGTTCGGGCATTCAGGTGATCCGGCGCGCCGTGGGCGTGCTGCGCGTGCTGGCCGAGCAGGGGCGCAACGGCCTGAGCCTCGGCGCGATCGCCACGCGGGTGGAGTTGCCGCGCTCGACGGTGCAGCGCATCGTCGGCGCGCTGGAGGACGAGGGCATGGTCGCGCCCGCGCCGGCGGGCGGCGGCTTCTGCCTCGGCCCGACGATGAGCGTGCTGGCGCGCGGGCTCGACGCCGATCCGGTCGAGGCGTTCCGCAGCGAGATGAACCGCCTGCTCGCCGAACTCGACGAATCGGTCGTGCTGACCACGCTTGCCAACGGCCGCGTGCTGGTGCTCGAAGCGTTCAGTTCGCCGCGGCCGCTGCGCGTGGTGCTGCCCAAGGTGCTCGAAGTCGACATGTTCACGAGCGCGCCGGGCAAGGCCATGCTCGCGATCCTCGCGGACGGCCCGCGCGAGGCGCAGATCGCCGCCGCGCCGAACGCCGTCGATCGCGCCGTGCTGGATGAGGAACTGGCGCAGGCGCGCCGCGACGGCTACGCGATCGAAGAAGACGTGCCGTTCGAGGGCATTTCCGCGCTCGCCATCGCGCTCGAAATGGGCGGCAAGCCGTACTCGATCACCGTCACGCTGCCGACCGGGCGTTTCGCGGCGGAGCGCGACGCCATCGCCGAGGCGCTGCTCGAAAGCGCGCGCTCGCTGGCGCGGCGCATTTCGGGCGCGTCAGCGTGAGTGCGGGCCTGAGGGTTGGGCTGATGAGTTGAAGGCTGCGCCAGCGTCGCCCGCGTGGCGTTCCCACGTCGTCTTGCTGCCGAACGTCGTGCGGTTGTCGGTGAGCTTGAGCCGCAGCAGATGAATGCGCCAGAGCGGCGCCGCCATGCCCTGCGCAAACGGAAAGCGCGCGTGATAGAGCGCGAGACCCGCGCGGCGCTCGGTTTCATCCTCGACCACACGCGCGAGGCCGTAGAACTGCACGCCGACGATCTCGTTCACCGCCGCGGGCTGGCCCGCGACCGTGCCCGCGACATGGCAATTGGCGAGCAGCATGCGCGCGTGCTGGGTGTCCAGATGGCCGAGCAGGGCGAAGCTCGCGGTGTCTTCGTCGAAGGCGAAAAAGGCGTTGGCGGCCCACGGCACGTCCTGGCTGCACACGGACAGCGACAGCACGTGATGCGCGCGCAGGACATCGACGATGGCGGACGGCAAGGCGTTCATGCGTGCGGGCTCCGGCGGGATCGAGGGCAAATCAGGCAAATTCGGCAAATTCGGCAAATTCGGCAAATCGTGCGAGGTCGGCGTTGGCGCGGCGTGGCTTACCACGCGAGTTCCTGTTCGGCGTCGAGCGCCGCGACGGTTTCGCCCCAGCGCGGCTGCGCCTTCGATTCGAAGCCGAGCAGACCGACCGCGCGCGCGGCGCTGTGCGTGATGATCGCGTCCACCGTCTGCGGGCCGGCATAGAGCGCGGGCACGGGCGGAAACACGATCGCGCCGTATTCCGTCACCGCCGCCATGTTGCGGATCTGGCCCAGATGCAGCGGCGTTTCGCGCACCATCAGCACGAGACGGCGGCGCTCCTTGAGCGTGACGTCGGCGGCGCGCGTGACGAGGTTTTCGGTCACGCCGTTCGCGATGCAGGCCAGCGTGTTCATCGAGCAGGGCGCGACGATCATGCCGGCCGTGCGGAACGAACCGCTCGAAATCGCCGCGCCGACCGCGCCGGTCGGATAGAACACGTCGGCCATGTCGATCACGTCCTGGCGCGAGAGCGTGGTTTCGTGTTCGCGCGTGAGACCGGCGGCCTTCGACATGACGAGGTGCGATTCCGCGCCCAGTTCGCGCAGAATCTCCAGCACCTTGACGCCATACATGAATCCGGTGGCGCCGCTGATTCCGACTACGACTCGTGGCTTTTGCATGATGTGACTCTCCAGTGTGCGTGTTGAGGAGCGGAGCGGGTCCCGCTGCGTGGCGGCTGGACGGCTTCCGTCGATAAGTGAAGTATGCGAGTTCTCAATCAGAAGATCGATACACTCGAACGGGCGAATTTAATAAGTTATAACGTATGGATAGGGTGTGCCGGATCGCTCTGGAATGTGCGGCGGCGGCACGGCATCGGCGTCTGTGCCGTTCCATGTCGCGCCGCGGGCGATCACTGCGGTTCGCGAAGCGTGCGGGTCAGCGCGTCGATTTCGTCGTGCAGGAATACGGCATGACGTTGCGGCCAGCGCGGCGACGCATCGCCGTCCAGATGGAGCCGGAGCACTTCGAGCCACTCCTGCGCGAGCACGTAATCCTCGAACAGCGTGGCCGCGTCGACGACGGGCGGGGCGTCGCGTTCGCCCGCCGCTTCCTGCTCCCAGCAGGCGTTCAGCAGCCGGTAAGCGAGCCGTTGCGTGGCCGCCGCCGCGCTGCCGAGCGTGCGCGAGAGCGGGGCGTTGCGCTTCAGCGCGGGCGCATCGGCTTCGAAGACCTGTTGCAGCGTAATGGTCTGATGTTGCAGATCGCGTCGCGCTTCGAGCGCTTCGGGCGCGGTGACGGCGCCGTGCGACAGACAGCGCAGCACGCGCTGGGCGGCGGCGAGCGTGCGGGCCATTTCGCTGCGCAACTGCCGATGCGCGGAACGGCGCACCGTGAAGTGGAACACCGCGAGCGCGACGGCGCAGCCGATGGCCGTATCGAGCGCCCGCGCGCTGAACAGATGCGTGATGGCCGGAAAGCCCTGGCCGCCCGCCGCGATTGTCAGCGCATTCGCGGTGATGAAGATCGCGGCGACGGCGTACTGCAGCACGACCCAGATCTCGATGGCGAATTGCAGCAGGCCCACGGCCGCCGCGATCCAGAGACCTTGCGGATGGGCGGCGAGCACGGCCCACGCGAGGATCAGACCGGCGAGCGTGCCGAGCACGCGATAACAGGCGCGCCGGAACGTGCCCGGCCAGCCATAGGCCTGATTGAGCACGACGACGACGGCCGCCATGCCCCAGTACGCGCGGTCGAGCCCGAGCGCCACGCCGATCCCGCCCGCGATCAATGTGGCCACGCCCACGCGCGCCGCGAGCAGCAGCGGATTGGACCAGGGTACGACGCTCTCGCGCAGCGACGCGAACGCCGTGCGGCGGCTGAGCGGAAATCGGGCGGCAGCGGAAGGCGCGTCGGGCAGCGGCGCGTGGCTCGCCTCGTCGCCGAGATGGCGCGCCTCGCGCGCAAGTTGCAGGCATTCGGCGCGACGGGCGTCCTGAGCGCCGGTTTCCGTCAGCAACTCGGAGAAGATGCGGTGCAGGCGGCGGCCTTGACGGCGCAAGGCGTCGAGCACGGGGTCGCCTGGCGTGCCCGATGAACGCTGCGAGGACGATGAAGATTGCCAGGTGACGAGCGTGGTCCACGCGTCGTCGAGTGCGCGCGCGGCGCGGTGGCGGGCCACGACGCGTTTCGCGGCATCCTGGCTCTCGGCGAAAGCGGCCACGGCTTCGGCCGCGCTGGCGATGGCCGCTCGCTCCGGCCCGCGCCGATCAAGCAGCGCACCGGCCATGTGCGCGAGCCACGAGACGATGCCGCCGCACAGCACGTACAACCCGCTGTGGATCGGATCGGCGCCGCCGGCCGCCATGCCGGTGCCGCTCGCGCAGGCCAGCGCGAACATGTACGCGCCCGGTGGCCCGATATGCAGCGAATTACAGACGAAGGTGGCGAGCGCCGCGATCAGCGCGACCACCACGACGGCCAGCACGGCATGCGGGGCGACGCAGATGCCGAGCGAGACCACCGCCGCGAGCGCGAAGGCGATCGCGGCCAGATGCACGGCCCGGTTTCGATAAGGACGATCGCTGCCGTACAGCGCGGTGAAGGAGCCGATCGTGGCGAGCAGCCCGGCATGAATGTCGCCGGCGAACCAGCCGGCCATCACGGGGATGCCGCAGCACAGTCCGGCGCGCACGGCGAACGGGAAGCGCCGCTTCGCGGCAGGCGAAGCGAGCAGGGAAAGCAACGCGCGCAGCGCGACGAACGGCTGGCGTAGCAGGGCGGCGATGCCTGAGGGTGAGGGAGTCTGCATGAGATCGACCTTGTTCAGTCGTGCGCCGGTCACGATGAGGGCGGCTGCGCGTACGCGGCCGCGGTTCGATGCGATCGATTGATCGAGGGACAGCCGCTCCCGACCGGACGATGCCCGGTCAGGATACGACAGGAGGGGTTCAGCGTGCGTTTCGGCGCGCGCTTCAGTTGCCGTTGAAGCCTGGCAGGAAGCGGTTCACATCGACTTCGAGGAACTTCGAGCGCTCGAACTCGTGCTTGAGCTTGAACGGCACCGTGCAGTCGAAGATCGTCTTGCAGCTCGTGCCCACTTCCGGAATGCTCGGGCTGAACGCGGGCGTCTGCGACGGGTCGAGCGGATGGCAACGCACGCCGGGAATGCTGATGGTGTCGACATCGCCCTGAAAGCGCGTCTGCATGGCCCACAGCACGTCGTCGGTGTCGAAGATATCGACGTCTTCATCGACGAGCATCACGTGCTTCAGTTCGGGGAACGCCGCGAACGCGAGAATCGCGGCCTGGCGCTGGCGGCCCTCGTCGACCGCCGCCGACTTCTTGAACTGCATCACCGCGAGCAGCTTGCCGCCGCCCGAATTGTGCGCGTAGACGTTGAGCAGCTTGCCCGGCATCGCGCGCTCGACCATCTGCAGAATGCTCGCCTCGGTCGGAATGCCCGCCATGTTCACGTGCTCTTCGCCGGGGCCCATCGTGGTCTGCAGAATCGGGTTGAGGCGGTGCGTGACGGCCTTGACCTTGATGACCGGCAGCTCGTCCTTCGCTTCACCGGTGTAACCGGGGAATTCGGGCATGGCCTTGCCGGTGTCGGTGTTCTGGTCTTCGCGCTGGCGCACGTTCGGCAGCAGTTCGCCTTCGATGACGATCTCGGCATGCGCAATGGCGCGCGCATTGATCGTCAGACACTGCGAAAGTTCGACCGGACGGCCGCGCAGCGCGCCCGCAATCTTCAGTTCGTCGTAGCCGAGCGGCGTGGTCGGCGGCTCGAAACATGCGGCCACGTAAATCGCCGGATCGACGCCGATGCTCACCGAAATCGGCAGCGGCTTGCCGGCGGCTTCGGCCTTCATGCGGAAGGCGTCGATATGGCGGCCCGGCGTGAGCCACATCGTCAGCTCGTCCTTGCTCTGCACGCACAGACGGTGAATCGTCACGTCGTGCTCGCCGGTTTCCGGATCGGCCGCGTAGCACAGGCCCATCGTCAGATAGGGACCGGCGTCTTCGGGCGTGTTGGTCGGCGCGGGGAGCAGCGTACGCAGATCGAAGCCGGGTTCGTCGGCGCGATGCACGATTTCCTGGCAGAACGCGCGGCCCGGTTCGGCGAGCACCGGTTCGATCGGATGCTGCACGGAATCCTTCAGCAGAAAGCCGAGCTTTTCCGGTTCCGCGCCGAGCAGACGCGCAACCCGCTTGCGCGAACCCAGCATGCCGATGGCGACGCGAAACGCCGGGAAGCCCTTGACGTTGTTGAACACCATCGCGGGGCCGCCGCGTTTGGTCGGACGCGCGGTCGTGCCGCCCGCGCCGACGTAGCGATAGACGCCGGACAGTTCGGCTTCGGGGTCGACGGGTTCGTTCGTTTCGACGTATTCGCCTTCGTGCTGCTTGAGCAGTTCGATGGCCGAGCGCAGGTCGGTCACGTTGGCGGCGGTGAGAGTCGGTTCGCTCATGTTCGTTTCTCCAGAATGGCGGGTTGTGCTGGACACGTGGACTGCTGCGTCCTTCCGTGGAGAAAAGTATGCAGTTTGCGATACGAAAGATCGATATACATAGACCGTCAATTTTAATAAGTGAAAACTTATGGAAAGAACGGTTGCGAAAAGCGGCTGCAAGACAGCTGCGAAGCGGCCCATCTGATTGGCGCGCGTTGCGTTGCGAGTTGTTTATCGGGCGGTGACGGCGCGGTCGGGCTGGCGCTTCGGCCCATCAAGGCGTTCGCGGTGTGAGGTGTTCCGGAGTCGCCGTGATGGCGGGCGCGACGCGCGCCGCTTTCCCTTCAGTGCTGAATGCATCGGTCGATATCCCCGGCATGGAGCCGAAATCTGACTGGCTCTGCACGATAAATAACGGGAGACATCGAGGAACATGCGCAATCTCAGCTTCAAGGCGACGTTATGGAGCACCGTTGCCGTGGTGTGGTTCAGTCTGCTCACGCTTTCGGTCATCAATTCGATCGCGACCCGCAATCTGATGATGGACGACCGCGTGACCTCGCTGCGCGAGCAGGTTCAATCGGCAGTCAGCATCGTTCAGGGTTACGAAAAGGCGGCGCGCGAGGGCAAGATGCCCGTCGCCGAGGCGCAAAGCCGCGCGCTCGCGCAATTGCGCTTTATCCGATACGGCACGAGCGGTTACTTGCTCGTGGTGGATTCGTCGATGCTGCAATTGCTGAATCCGGTCAAGCCGGAATTCGAAAACAAGATCAACGATCTCGTCGACGAAACGGGCAAGCATTTCACCGCTGAAATCATTCAGCACGATCGCGACGGCACGCACACGACGACCTATCGTTTTCCGAAGCCGGGCGAAACGCGTACGCAGCCCAAAATCGCCTATGGCCAATATGTCGAAGCGTGGGATTGGCACGTCTATACCGGCGCGTATGTCGACGATATCGACCGCGAGTTTTATCTGCATCTCGCGTATGGCGTGGCCATTGTTTGTGCCGTGGGCCTCGCGGTCACGCTGGTGTTTGGTCTGATCATTCGCCGCGTCAATGGCCAGCTCGGCGGCGATCCGCAATTCGTGGCGGGCGTGTGCGAGCGCATTGCACAAGGCGACCTCACGATGCGGCTCGACGTGCGGCCCGATCAGGCGCATAGCCTGATGGCGTCCGTTCACGCGATGCAGCAACGCCTGCGTCTCGCCATCGACGCCGTGAAGCTGTCGGCGGGTTCGATTGCCGGGGCCACCAACGAAATCGCCACCGGCAACGCCGATCTTTCCGCGCGCACCGAAGCGCAGGCCGCCGCGCTCGAACAGACGGCGGCGAGCATGGAGGAACTGACTTCGGCCGTACGCCAGAACTCGGGCAACGCGGAAACGGCCAGCGAATTCGCGTCGCAGGCGCAGCAGATCGCGCGCGAATGCAGCGCGGCGGTGTCGAGCGTGGTCGACGCGATGTCGCGTATCGACGATAGCGGACTGCGGATTGGCGAAATCATCGGCATGATCGAAGCCATCGCGTTTCAAACCAATATTCTCGCGCTCAACGCGGCGGTCGAGGCGGCGCGCGCGGGCGAACAGGGACGCGGATTCGCCGTCGTCGCGTCCGAGGTGCGTTCGCTCGCGCAGCGTTCGTCGGCGGCGGCGAAGGACGTGCGTGGCGTGATCGAATTGTCCGCGTCGAATGTGCAGCAAGGCAACGCGTCGGTGGCGGTCGCGGGCGACGCAATGCAGCGCGCGCATGCGTCGATCGAACGCGTGGCGACGCTGATTGGCGAGATCGCGTCGGCTTCGCACGAACAAAGCCGCGGCATCGATCAGATCAATCAGGCCGTCACGCAAATGGATCAGGGCACGCAGCAGAATGCCGCGCTGGTCGAACAGGCTGCTGCGGCCGCCGCTTGTCTGCGCGACGAAGCGCGCAAGTTGTGCGATGCAGTCGAGACGTTCAGAACGCAGGCATAAAAAAACGCCAGCGCGCGTGAGCGGCTGGCGTTTCTGATCCGGCGACTTCGCGCGCGATGCCTAGTTTTTCAGGCGATAACCGGTCTTGAAGATCCACGCGGTAATCGCGAGGAACAGCGCGAGAAAGGCGGCGGTCATGCCGAGACTGACGCCGACCGCCACATCGGCGAGCCCGTAAAAACTCCAGCGAAAACCACTGATCAGATAGACGATCGGATTGAACAGCGTGATCACGCGCCACGCCTGCGGCAGCATATCGACCGAATAGAAACTGCCGCCGAGAAACGTCAACGGCGTGATGATCAGCAGCGGCACGATCTGCAGCTTTTCGAAATTGTCCGCCCAGATGCCGATGATAAAACCGAGCAGACTGAACGTGACCGCCGTGAGCAGCAAAAACAGCATCATCCAGAACGGATGCTGGATTTGCAGCGGCACGAACAGCGCGGCGGTGGCGAGAATGATCAGTCCGAGCAGAATCGATTTGGTGGCCGCTGCGCCCACATAAGCGATGACGATTTCGAAATACGATACGGGCGCCGAGAGCAACTCGTAAATCGTGCCGGTGAAGCGCGGAAAATAAATCCCGAACGACGCATTCGAAATACTTTGCGACAGCAGCGAAAGCATGATCAGACCCGGCACGATGAACGCGCCGTAGCTCACGCCATTCACTTCCTTGATGCGCGAACCGATCGCGGAACCGAACACGATGAAATAGAGCGACGTCGAAATGACCGGTGCGACGATGCTCTGCATCAGCGTGCGCCGCGTGCGCGCCATTTCGAAACGGTAGATCGCGCGGATGGCGTAGAGGTTCATCGTGAGGTCTCCTGGTCCTGGCCGCTTTCGGCAGACGTAGCGGATGTAGTGGCCGTGCCGCGCGCGGCAGCCGCCGCGTCCTTGCCGACGAGACTCACGAAGATGTCCTCCAGCGAACTCTGGCTTGTTTTCAGATCGGTAAAGCCGATGCCGGCATCGCCCAGGCTCTTGAGCAGCGCGATGATGTCGTTGCGCTCGTTTTCGGCGTCGTAGGTATAGGTGAGTTCGGCGCCGTCGTTGCCCAGTTCCAGACGCCACGCGGCGAGCGCGGCCGGAATGGCGGTGAGCGGCGTATCGAGTTGCAGCGTCAACTGCTTGCGGCCGAGCTTGCGCATGAGCACGTCCTTGCGCTCGACCAGCATGATTTCGCCCGCATTGATCACGCCGATGCGGTCGGCCATTTCCTCGGCTTCCTCGATGTAGTGCGTCGTGAGGATGATGGTCACGCCGTTGGCCTTGAGGCCGCGCACGAGTTCCCACATATCGCGGCGCAGTTCGACGTCCACGCCGGCGGTCGGTTCGTCGAGAAACAGGATCTGCGGCTCGTGCGCCAGCGCCTTCGCGATCAGCACGCGGCGTTTCATGCCGCCCGACAGCGTGAGGATCTTGTTGTTGCGCTTTTCCCAGAGCGAAAGATCGCGCAGCACGCGCTCGACATAAGCGGGGTTGGGCGGCTTGCCGAACAGACCGCGGCTGAATGACACGGTGGCCCAGACGGTTTCGAAGGCGTCGGTCGTGAGTTCTTGCGGCACGAGGCCGATCAGCGAACGCGCGGCGCGATAGTCCGTGACGATATCGTGACCGGCGACGCGCACGCGGCCTTCGCTCGGATTGACGATGCCGCAGACGATGCTGATGAGTGTCGTTTTGCCCGCGCCGTTTGGCCCGAGCAGCGCGAAGATTTCGCCGCGACCGATATCCAGATTGATGTTCGAGAGCGCGCGGAATCCCGTTGCATAGACTTTCGAGAGATTCTCGATGGAGAGGATCGTTTGCATGTGCGTGACATTACCAGAATCGGCGCCGGAGCATGGCGGGCGGCGAACGCGCGGGCACGTGCGCCGTTCCGTCGGGCCGATTGGTGTGCGAATCGTGGCTGGTCCGCGCCATTGTTGGCGTGGCCGGAATAATGCGGGCTAGTCGGTGGCGAGTCGCGCGTAAAGCATGAAGTCGCCGGGCGTGCCGCGAACCATGCGATAGCTGCGCAGCAGGCCTTCGTGGCGGAAACGGGCGCGTTGCAGCACACGCGCCGAGCGCGCATTGCTGCTCAATACCGTGCCCTGGACGCGGATAAAGCCGTACGCATTGAACGACCAGGCCGCGACCGCATTGCAGACCGCGCTGGCGATACCCTTGCCCCAGTGCGAGGGCGCAAGGTCGTAGGCAATTTCGGCAGTGTGGTTCACGTCGGAAATCGTGTGGAAGCCGATCGTGCCGATCAGCTTTGCGTCGTCGTCGCTAACCATCGCGAGGCGTCGCACCGATTGCGTCGCGGTCGATTCGAAAGCGTCGAACATCGGCAGGAGATCGGCTTGCGAGCGCAGATTCCAGCTCGTGTGCTCGACCACATGCGGTAACGACAGATACGCGTACCAGGCGTCGATGTCGGCGCGTTCGAGTTGCCGTAGCGAAATGCCGGGATAACCGGACACGGGAGGCGATTCGATTTGCATGAAGACTCACGAAAATGGGAGCGTGGGTTTTAAACGAATCAGCCGTGATGAAATGGCCCACTTTGATTGATCGATTGTCGGCGATTTACGCACCGGGGTCGAGTGGCACGCTATGCGTAACGATTGCGGCCACTGACATGCTTCACCTTCAAATTCCTGACTGCTTGCCAACAGAATTATTTATCGGCTTATACTGAGCGTCGCCTGAATGGCTTTCGCGGCTTTCACTTCGGGTCCCACGCTGCACGCCAGTAAAACAAGACCTTAATCGACAAAACGGCACGCGATTCACGTTTCGCAACCGCAGTTCTTACCTCACAGGTGGGGCCTCCTATGCTTAATCGTGCTTTTTATGCAGTGCTTTCATCGTGGCTGGTGGCGGGCGCAGTCGCTGCACCGGCTATCGCCCAGGCCGACGACAGTTTCGCGCAGGACGACGGCGGTTCGCACGGCCGTCCGGTCAAGGTGATGATCATCTCCATGTTCGGCCCCGAAGGCCAGGTGTGGCTCGATCATCTCGGTCCGTGGCAGGACATCACCGTGGCGGGCTTGTCGCCCGATTATCCGGCGGTGCATTGCAATCGCCAGGATGTCTGCGTGATGACGACGGGCATGGGTCACACGAATGCCGCCGCGTCAATCATGGCGCTGACGTTCTCGCCGCGTTTCGATTTGCGTCACACCTATTTCATGGTGGCGGGCATCGCGGGCATCGATCCGCAACAGGGCACGGTGGGTTCCGCCGCGTGGGCGAACTGGCTCGTCGACTTCGGCATTCAGTGGGAAATCGACGGACGCGAAATTCCGGCGGGCTGGAATACGGGTTATCTCGGCATCAACACGACCGACCCCACGCAGAAGCCGCCGCTCGATTACCGCACCGAAGTGTTTCAGCTCAATCCGGCGCTCACGAATGCGGCTTTCGCACTGTCGCGCAACGTCACGCTTAGCGATAACGCGCAGGCGCAGGCGGCGCGCGCCAAATACAGCTATGCGCCGGCGAATCGTCCGCCGACCGTGATCCAGTGCGATACGCTCGCGGGCGATACGTGGTGGTCGGGCACCGACATCGGCGAGCGCGCGCGGCAGTGGACAAAGATTCTCACCGACGGCAAGGGCACTTATTGCACGACGCAGCAGGAAGATAACGCCACTTACGAGGCGCTCAAACGCGCGGCGGCGACGCATCGTGTCGATCTCAATCGCGTGGCGGTGCTGCGCGCCGGTTCGGATTTCGATCGGCCCTATGCGGGGCAAACAAGCGCCGATAATCTGCTGAATTACGCGGCGCAGGGCGGCTTTACAATCGCCATCGATAATCTGTATCTCACCGGCAATCCGCTGGTGCAGGATATCGTCAAGCATTGGGGCGAATGGCGCGACGGCGTTCCGCAGCGCTAAGCCATTTGCTGCTGCGCGTAGCGTTCGCGAAGCGTAATCGTGAACGCTATGCGTGCGTTCGGTTATGACGCCGACAAATGCTTGACTAAGAAATCGATGGCACTCCGTAGCATGGCCGTGGGCCGCAACTCGCGCGAATGGACGAGATGCATCGGCGTATGTACGTGGCTCCATTCGGGCAGTACCGGCACGAGGCGGCCTTCGGCGAGATCGTTTTCCAGCAGCAGGTCCGGTTGCAGCACGATGCCCGTGCCGCGCAGGGCCGCGGCGCGCAACGCTCGACCGTCGTTCGCAGTGAAGCGACCTTCCACCGGCACATGGCAGATCTGCTGATCGGGACCGACGAGCGCCCAGAAAAACTCCTTCTTTTTCCAGTAGGCGAGGCCGAGGCAGGCGTGATCGCGCAATTGCGCAGGCGATTCCGGCTGGCCGTGGCGTTCGAGATAGGACGGCGCGGCGGCGAGCACGCGTCGATACGCATGCAGCGGATGCGCGACGAGATCCGCGCTGTCGAGTTCGCCGATATGAATCGCGAGGTGATAGCCCTCGCGCATCAGATCGACCGGTGCATTGTCGAGCGTGAGATCGACGCTGACTTCGGGATGCCGTTCGAGATAATCGGCGAGCACCGGCGCAAGTTTTTCGCTGCCGAAGCTGACCGGCGCGACGATTTTCAGTCGGCCGCGCGGACTGCTGCGCAATTCGGCGGCGCTGGCTTCGGCCTGTTCGAATTCGTGCAGCGCGCGTTTGCATCGCTCGTAATAGAGCGTGCCGATTTCCGTGAGCTTGTGTTGACGCGTGGTCCGATGCAGCAGCCGCGCGCCAAGTCGCTCCTCGATCTCTCGCACGTGTCTCGCGGCCATGGTCGCGGTGACGTTGCTCAGTGCGGCCGCCGCGGCAAAACTTCCGGATTCGACGACGCGGACGAACATTTGCATTCCCGCTAATTTATCCGCCATGCGCATCCCCGTTTGATCGTGCAATTGATACTGCACTTGCTGCCGTATTCAATGCCGCATTCCAAACTGCGCGGTTTGGAGTATCCCAACCCGTAGCCCGTTTATCCATGCTTCGCGCTTCCCGATAATGACTGCGTCCGCGTCGATGGAACGCGGTAAAAAACGGAGTCATTATGCCTATCCTTCGAATTGAAATGCATCCGGGCAAGACGCTCGAACAAAAGCGCGAACTCGCAAGCGGCATTACGCGTGTGTTCGTCGAAACCTTGGCGTGTCCGCCGGAGGTCGTCGAAATCGTCTTTAACGAAATCGAAAAGGACGCGTGGGCGGTCGGCGGAAAACTGAAATCCGATACGTGATGTGAGTGCATCGGCATTCGCCGGATAAATGGCTTTCCGTGGGTGAGGAAGGCCATTTTTCGTTTGGGAGCCGAGGCTGCGCGTTCACTTTACGATTTTCTTACGCACAAACCGGAGGTCGTCGGGCATCGACTAGATATGAAGTTTAACTTTGTAGTTTGGCTTCATATCTTCTAGAATGCGTGCATGACTTCCTCACATGACGAACCGGTTTCCGAACTGGCCGGCGCGCTGGCCGGCGACCTGCGCGCGTTGGTCGGCAAGCTGCGGCGGCGCATGCGCGAGCAGGGCAGCGCGGGCGATTTCACGCCGTCGCAGATCGCCGTGCTGCTGCGGCTCGAACGCGACGGCGCCGCCACCGTGTCCAGCCTCGCGCGCGCCGAAGGCATGCGCCCGCAGTCGATGGGCACGATCGTCGCCGCGCTGGAGGCGCTCGGGCAGATCGAGGGCGCGCCGGACCCCGCCGACGGCCGCCAGACGCTCTGGTCGCTCACCGAGACCTTCCGGCGCTCGGTGCGCGCGAGTCGCGCGGCGCGCGAGGACTGGCTCGGCCACGTGATCCACGCGCGGCTCTCCGCCACCGAGCAGACACAGCTCGCGCGCGCGGTGCTGCTGCTCAAGCGCCTCGTGGACGAGTGAGGCCGCACGCATGAGCCAGCCGCAAGATTCCCAGGGCGCGACCGCGCGCGCCGAACCGGCGACCGGCATGTTCCGCTCGCTGCGCAGCTTCAATTACCGCGTGTGGTCGGCAGGCGCGCTGGTGTCGAACGTCGGCACGTGGATGCAGCGCACCGCGCAGGACTGGCTCGTGCTCACCGGCCTGACGCATCACAGCGCGGCGGCCGTGGGCATCGTCATGGGCCTGCAATTCGGGCCGCAACTGCTGTTTCTGCCGTGGTCCGGCTATGCCGCCGATCACTTCGATCAGCGTCGTCTGCTGATGTTCACGCAGGCTACGCTCGGCACGCTCGCGCTGCTGCTCGGCCTGCTCACGATCACGGGCACGGTGCAGCTCTGGCACGTCTACGTGTTCGCGTTTCTGTTCGGCAGCACCACGGCGTTCGATTCGCCGGTGCGCCAGACCTTCGTCTCCGAACTGGTCGGCGACGCCGATCTCGCCAACGCCGTCGCGCTCAACTCCACCTCGTTCAACGCCGCGCGGATGATCGGGCCGGCCGTGGCGGGCGTCGTGATCGCGTCGGTGGGCGTGGGCTGGGCGTTCGTGCTCAACGGACTGTCGTTCATCGCCGTGCTGGTGTCGCTCACGCGGCTGCGCACCCGCGATCTGCGCCTGCGCGCGCGGGCGAAACCGGCGAAGGGCAGCCTGGTGGCGGGGTTTCGCTACGTGTGGTCGCGCCCGGACCTGAAGGCGATCGTCGTGATGCTGTTCCTGATCGGCACGTTCGGCCTGAACTTTCCGATCTTCATTTCGACGATGGCGGTGCGCGTATTTCACGCCGATGCGGGCGGCTACGGTCTGCTCTCTTCGCTGATGGCGGTGGGCACGGTGTCGGGCGCGCTGTTCGGCGCGCATCGCAGCCGGCCGCGCTTCGAGTCGCTGCTGATCGCCTCGGCGGTGTTCGGTGTCGGTTGCGCGCTCGCGGCGATTGCGCCGAGCTACGGCTGGTTCGGCGCGGCGCTGGTGCTGATCGGCGTGGCGGCGCTTACGGTCACCACCGAGACCAACAGCCTGATGCAGCTCTCGACCGAACCGTCGATGCGCGGCCGCGTGCTGGCGATCCGGCTCGCGGTGGCGCTGGGCGGCACGCCGATCGGCGCGCCCATCGTCGGCTGGGTGGCCGATCACCTCGGGCCGCGCTGGGCGCTGGTGGTGGGCGCCGCGTCGGGCATCGCGGCCGCGGCGGTCGCGGCGCGGGTGATGTGGCGGGAGAAACGGCGGGAGGGCGCGCGGGAGGAGGAATAGGCCATCTGCCGAATGTCTAGCCAGGATCGAAATCAAGCCCCCGCATGGGCAATATCGATTCCAGGACACGCTGGCGGGCATGCTGCCCGATCCGGCAAAGACGTTGCTCTCGCCACGCGCGCGCGAAGGCAGCGGAGGTGAAATTAACCTACTTGCCAAATTAACCGAGTAGGTTAAAATCCCGATGGAAAAGCGTACGCCGCATTGCAAACTCGCGCGGGTTCACGAACTGGTACGGGCCGGGCGCGTTCGCGCCACGCGCAGCGCTTACGAAGGCGCGCTCGAACTGGGCATCCGCGATCTCTCCGGCATGTGCTCGGTCGTGTTGTGCCTCGCACCCGGCGATTTCCACAAGAGCATGACGACCTATGCCGATCATCGCGTGTGGCAAGACGTCTATCGCGCGACCGTCGAGCACGGGCGCAGCGTCTATCTCAAGTTGACCGTCATCGACGACGTCCTGATCGTCTCGTTCAAGGAGTGGTGATCGTGAAATGTCCGGCCTGCGGCGGTGCGAATCTGGTCCACGAGAACCGCGATCTGACTTACGCGTACAAAGGCGAGTCGACCGTGATTCCGGCCGTGACGGGCGACTATTGCCCGGCGTGCGGCGAGGCGGTATTCGAGCGTGTGCACGGTGACCGCTACGCCGAGTGCGTCGCCGCGTTTCAACGCCAGGTCAACGCCGCTTACGTCGATCCGCTGTTCATCGCGTCCGTGCGCCGCAAGCTCAATCTCGATCAGCGCGAAGCCGCCGAAATTTTCGGCGGTGGCGTCAATGCGTTTTCCCGTTACGAGAACGGTAAGACGAAACCGTCGCTGGCGCTGGTGCAACTGCTCAGGCTGCTCGATCGTCATCCTGATCTGCTCGGCGAGATCCGCGCCGCCTGACGCGCACAGTTTTCCTAAACCACCCGCTCCGACACCACCCGAAACGCCGCTCTGGGCACGACAAAACAAAAAGGCTCGCCGGTCGCGCCGATGCGTTCGAGAAACGCGCCTTGCACGGCCCCGGCGGCTGTTTCCAGCGGTTGCGCGGTGGCGATATCGATCGGCAGATCGATCAATGCATGCGCAAGCCGCTCGCAGTCTTCCACCCGCGAAAGCGCGCCGTCCTGTAGACAAAGCCATTCCACCGCGCTCTCCCACGTTTCGAAGAACGGCGCGAGCGCGGGCGTCAGCGCGCGTGTTGGCGTGCGTTGTGCTTCGCAGCGGAATTCGGGCGCGCTGCCGCGTCCGCTTTCGATCGACGTCACGTAGCGCCCGTCGTCCGCGCGATGCGCGAAACGCCGTGCGAGATGCGACGGCAGCGCATCGCTGAACAGCCGGCTGCCGATCGCGTAGAGCGGATCGTCAAGAATATTCTTGACGAACAGCACCGTCGGCGCCGTCGTTTCGACCCCGCCAAACGCCTCCACATAAAAGCGCCAGTTGCTTTGCAGCAGTGACGGAAAAAGCCGCCGCAGCGGTCCGGCGAGCGCCGGGCCGAAGTGCCGGTGCGCGTAGGTGAGGATCGTGAACAGCGTCTTGCCGTCGCGTTGCACGAGTTCGACGTTAGGCGGGACGAGCGCCGCGATGCGCGCCGCATCGACGGCCCAGGTGCAATAGACGATGTCGCGCACATCGCTGGCCAGTTGCATGAACGGCAGGCGCGAGAACAGGGCGCGGCGCGCGCGCAGCAGCGTCGGGCAGCCGACGAGGCGCTCGCTGATCGCGCCCAGCGCGCCGGGCCAGGGGGACACGAATGCGTTGTCGAACAAACGGGGCTCCGCAGGTTTCAGAACGACCGGCAGTATGCCCTGGCGGCCTGCCAGGCCACGCCACGCCGCGAAATTCGCCCCGGCGTGCAATGTTTTGTGTCGCCCACAAACGCAGATACATTGCGATACAAACGCCGTCTCCCGCTGCGCTATAAAGCATCCATCGCCATTACACGCAACGAGGAGCCCGCATCATGGAAGCCAGCCGCCTGCACGGCTCGTGTCACTGCGGCGCCGTGCGCTTCGAGGTCCGCACCGCGCTCACGCCCGCCGCCCGCTGCAATTGCAGCCTGTGCCGCCGCAAGGGCGCGCTGATGTCGCCGCCGTTCGAGGCCGCCGATCTCACGGTCGTCGCGGGCGAGGACGCGCTCACGCTCTATCAGTTCAATACGCAGGTCGCGAAGCATTATTTCTGCAAGCACTGCGGCATTTATCCGTTTCATCAGACGCGCAAGGACCCGAAGCTGTGGCGCGTCAATCTCGGCTGTCTCGAAGGCGTCGATGTCTACGCGCTCGAGGCCGGTGTGAACGACGGCGCGAGCCTTTCCGTGGTGGAGGACGCATGAAACGCCTGCTTGCCCTGTTCGCCTTGCTCGCGGGCGGTCTCGCGACGGAAGTGGCGCATCCGCTGTCGTGCACGCTGATGTCGTCCACGCGGCGCGAAAAACGCGAAGGCAGCAATGCCGCCGCCATCCGGCGCAGCGTGCGTCGGCAAACGCAGCCCGGAGTATGATCGGCGCATGGAAAAAATCGACCACATTCTGATCGTCGACGACGATCGCGGCATCCGCGAACTGATCGCGGGCTACCTCGAAAAGAACGGCATGCGCGTGAGCGTCGCCGCCAACGGACGCGAGATGCGCGCCGCGCTCGACAACGGCGCGCCCGATCTGATCGTGCTCGATCTCATGATGCCGGGCGAGGACGGTCTCGTGCTCTGCCGCGATCTGCGCGCGAGCCGTTTTCGCACGGTGCCGGTTGTCATGCTCACGGCGCGCAGCGAGGAAACCGATCGCATCGTCGGCCTCGAAATGGGCGCCGACGACTATGTGCCGAAGCCCTTCGCCGTGCGCGAACTGCTCGCGCGCATCCGCTCGGTGCTGCGCCGCACGCGCATGCTGCCGCCAGGCATGCAGGTGACCGAAACCGCGCCGATGCTCGGCTTCGGCGAATGGCGGCTCGACACCACGGCGCGCCATCTGCTCGACGAGGAAGGCACGCTGGTCGCGCTGAGCGGCGCGGAATACCGGCTGCTGCGCGTGTTTCTCGATCATCCGCAGCGCGTGCTCACGCGCGATCAACTGCTCAATCTGACCCAGGGTCGTCAGGCCGATGCGTTCGATCGCTCGATCGACCTGCTCGTGAGCCGTCTGCGTCAGCGTCTGCGCGACGGCGCGCGCGAGCCGCGCTACATCAAGACGCTGCGCAACGAGGGCTATGTGTTCTCGTCGTCGGTCGACGTGATCGAAGGTTCGGCATGAGCACGGCCACCCACGATGCGGCAGGCGCGGCGCCGCCCGCTGCGCGCGGCGGCGGTCCGCTGCACTGGCCGCGCTCGCTGTTCGCGCGTCTCGCGCTGATTCTCTGCGTGGGCCTTGTGCTCGCGCAGACGCTCTCGGTCTGGCTCACGCTCACCGAACGCGACGAGACCACCGCGAACATGATGATGGATTACGTCGAGCGCGAAGTGGCCAGTTCGGTCGCGCTGCTCGACAATCTGCCGCCGTCCGAGCGTGCGGCCTGGCTGCCGCGTCTCGCGCGCCGCAGCTATACGTTCATGCTCGATCCGGGCGTGCCCGGCGTCGCGCCCGATGCGACGCTGTCGCGGCGCTACGAGTCGGCCATCGAGCGCGGTATCGGCAAGCATTACGCGCTCACGGTCAACGCGATTCCCGGCGACGACGAGCATCTGCAGGTGCATCTGCGTCTCTCGGACGGCTCGCCGCTGACGATCGACGTGCGGCCGCAGACCGCGCTGCCGCTGTCGCGCTGGCTGCCGCTCGTGCTGATCGTGCAGCTTGTGCTGCTGGCGTTCTGCTGCTGGCTGGCGGTGCGCGTAGCGACGCGTCCGCTCGCGGCGCTGGCGCGCGCCGCCGACGGCCTCGGGCCCGACCTCAAGGCCGAGCATCTCGACGAGAGCGGCCCGTCGGAAGTGGCGCGCGCGGCGCGGGCGTTCAATGCGATGCAGGCGCGCATCGCGGGCTATATGGCCGAACGCATGCAGATACTCGCGTCGATCTCGCACGACCTGCAAACGCCGATTACGCGCATGCGTCTGCGCGTCGACACGATGGACGACGACGAGCAGGGCACCAGGCTGCGCCAGGATCTGCAGGAGATGGAACAGCTCGTGAAGGAGGGCGTGGCGTATGCGCGGACCTTGCACGGTGCGTCGGAAGTGCCGGTGCGTCTCGATCTGGACGCGCTGCTCGACAGCCTCGTGTGCGATTACGTCGATGCGGGCAGCGACGTGGTCTACGACACGCGCACGGCCGTGGCGGTGGTGACGCGTGCGAAGGCG
Organism: Paraburkholderia sp. SIMBA_027; assembly: GCF_046535315.1. Classification (NCBI taxonomy): domain Bacteria; kingdom Pseudomonadati; phylum Pseudomonadota; class Betaproteobacteria; order Burkholderiales; family Burkholderiaceae; genus Paraburkholderia; species Paraburkholderia sp. SIMBA_027. The sequence continues at coordinate 341,806 of NZ_JAWRWY010000001.1, read as the reverse complement.
CTCAAGCGCATCGTCGGCAATTTCGTCGATAACGCGCTGAAGTTCGCGGGCGCGGCGGAGATCGCGCTGAGCGCCGGACCGGGCGGCGACGACGTGACCATCGCCGTGCTCGATCGCGGGCCGGGCATTCCGGAAGAGTCCCTGGAGAAGGTGTTCGAGCCGTTTTACCGGCTGGAAACGTCGCGCAATCGCGGCACGGGCGGCACCGGTCTCGGACTTGCGATCGCGCGTCAACTGGCCTCGGCGATGGGCGCGCAGCTCACGCTGCATAACCGCGCGGGCGGCGGCCTGGAGGCGCGGCTCGTGTTGAGAAAGAATGGGGTGGCGCAAGCGGGGCGATGAGCCGTCTGCGCATCGCGCGTTGCAGCCGCGAACAGCCAACGGCGCCGTGTCCCGGCGCCGTTGGCTTTTGAGGTCCACTCGCCGCATCGCCAGCCGTGAACGCGGGTGCGGGCGTTGTCGTAATCCACCTGAACTATGGCGGCTCGCGCGCGTGCGCGTGAGGTATTGATGTGAGCATTGCCCGCCTCGCATCGAACGCAACCGGCCACGACCTCATGCACACGACGACCCACGGCGGACCGCGCCACACGCTGCGCCGCGCGCTCAAGCAACCGTTGCTCAACGTCGTCGCGCGGCTGCCGGACGGCGTGCAGCGCGCCATGTTCGCGCCGCGCATGCGCCGCATCTGCATCCGCGTGCCGCTGCTGCGCGCGGTCTATTCGGGCTGCCTGCGCCGCCATCCGTTCGACCTGCAATACGGCATCGATACGAGCGGTCTCGTCGACGCGCAGGCGCTCCAGCGCGATCCCGGCCTCGTCGCCCAACTGAATCCGTACATGGGCTCGCAGCCCACCATCATCCGGCGCGCGCTCGACACGCTCGGCGACATCGCGGGCTACACCTTCATCGACATCGGCTGCGGCAAGGGGCGTCCGCTGGTGGTCGCGTCCGAGTATCCGTTCGCGCGCATTCTCGGTTGCGACATCAGTGCCGAACTCGTCAAGACCGCCAACGAGAACGCCATCGCGATCGCGGGGCGCTTCGCGCATCGTCCGCCGATTCGCGCGATTGCGGCCAACGTCGCCGATCTCGCGCTGCCGCCGGGCAACGCCGTCGTGTTCCTGTTCAATCCGTTCGGCCCCGAGTTGATGGCCGCGCTGCTCGCCAAGCTGGAGGCGGCGCTCGCGAGCGGCGCGAGCGGTCATTTGTTCGTGGTCTACGACAACCCCGTATGCGGCGATGTGTTCGATGCCTCGCCGCATCTGCAGCGCTGGTTCGCACGCATGTTCGCTTACGACAGCGGCGAACTCGGCTTCGGGCCGGAGGAACGCGAGGGCGTGGTGATCTGGCAAAGCGTGCGCGGCGCGCGGCCCGACGCGTTCGCCGACCGCCATCGCCGTATCACGACCCGCGACCGCATGAGCGCGTCGCTCGATTAGCACGCGGGGTCCTGTGCCCGCTACCGCTCAACGAGGAGTTCCGTGACGACCACCACGATCCCGCTGCCCGCCGCCTCATCCGCGGCGGCGCCATTTCGCTTCGAAGTACTGACCTGCGCGACGATCGAGGCGTTTCGCGCCTTGCAGCCGCAATGGCGTGCGTTGCTGGGGAAAAGCGAGGCGGCGTCGCCGTTCGTCGATTTCGCCTACGCGGAACTGGCCGCCGAGCGCGCGCTGGCGAGCGGCGCGATCGTCGAGGTCGCGGCCGTCTACGAGGAGCTCGACGTGTGCGTGCTGTGGCCGGTCGCGATCGAGCGCCGCGGCGTGCTGCGTTGCGCGCAGCCGCTCGGCAGCGGTTGCGGCGAGGAATACGGCGGCCCGCTGATTGCCGATACGCGGCGCGCCGAACTCTACGAAGCGGCCGTGCGCGCGGTGCGGCGTCTGCATGCCGATCTGCTGACCGTGCCGATGCTCGAGGAAGGCAGCGCGTTGCAGCGCGCGCTCGCCGCCGCGCCGCAATCGTGGGTGCGCCGCCGCTTGCCCGCGCGCTGGCGCGTGATGCCGGGTTATGCGATCGGTCTGCGCGCCTGTGCGAACTGGGACGACTATCTCGCGACGCGCCATGGCTCGTTGCGCACGGCGCTGCGCGCTAGCCTCAAGCGGCTGCGCAAGCTCGGTCACGTGAGTTTCGACTGGTGTGCGAACGCCGACGAAGCGCGCACCGTGCTCACGTGGCTGTTCGCGAACAAGCGCCGCTGGGCGCTCGCGCGCGGCATCGATTCGCCGTATCTGATGGATGACGGCGTGCGCGACTTCTTCATCGAGCTTGCGCAGCGCATGGATCTGTCGCGCACGCCGCTGGTCGCCTGCGTGAAGGTGGAAGGGCGGCCGGTGGCGGCGTCGGTGAATCTCGTCGGCGCGCAGTCGGTCGAGTATTTCATCACGACCTACGACGAGGCGTTCGGCACCTATTCGGTCGGCAATCTGCTGGTCGAATTCATCGCGCAATGGGCGCATGCGCACGAGCGCGATTTCGATTTTCGGCCGCTCTACGGCGACTACAAGGTGCGCTGGGCCGATCGGCACACGCTGCACGAATCGCGGCTCGTGGTGCTCGGCGCGCGCGGGCGGCTGATCGAATTGCCCTTGCTGGCGCGCTTCGCGAAGCGCGTGGGACGCAAGCTGCTGTCGATCGCACGCGCCCGCAGAAAGCGCGACTGAGTGCGAAGCGGCGCATGCGTTCCGATGCGTCTCAGCACGCCAGCGGAATGAACACGTTGAACTGGCCTTCGTCGGGATGACGCGAGCGATGGCCCTTGCCCGTCGTGTCCTCGCAGAGGACGACCGTGCCGGGGTCGCAGCGACGCGTGTCGCCGTCGCTGGTTTCGAATTCCACCCAGCCCGTCATCCAGATCACGAACTGGCGCACGGGCGTCGTGTGCCAGTCGGCTTCCTTGAGCCCGGCGGGCACCCAGCCGAAGCGCACGGCTTTCGCGGGCTCCCACGTCGAGAGAAAGATCGGCGGGATGCCGGGAAAGAGTTCGAGCGGCGTGAGCGCAATGTCGATGTCCTCGAAATGGGACTCGCCCTCAGCGTCGGCATAGATGCGTAGGCATTTCATGGGGCGCGTCCTCCGGGCGGCCCCGGCGGCCGCATCGAGAACGATCATGCGCCACGCGTTCCGTTCGCGCAATTTGGGCGCTTGCCGCGCTGCAGCGTGCTGGCGCGTTTGCGACGCGATTTTCGTGCGGGTGTGTATCGCTATGTGTCTACGCTGCGGGCGGACACACGGCCTTGCAAAAGTACCGCACTGCGCAAACACGCCAGATACGTGCGGGGATTCAAATACCTCCATGCCAGTCAGCAACGCCGCAAACGGCGCAACGAAGCGGACTGGACACCGCGCCCGACGCGCGGTTCACATCAACCGAACCCGGAGGTGCATACCATGAAGCTGATCCAATCCCTGCTCGTCGCCGCTGTTGTCGCTGTTCCCGTCGCCCTGCCGGCCGCTGCGTTCGCGCAGTCGAATGCGCCGCTCACGCGGGCGCAGGTGCGCGCGGAACTGGTGCAACTGGAAAAGTCGGGCTACAACCCGGCCGCCGATTACACGCAGTATCCGCAGAATATTCAGGCTGCGCTGGCGCGTGAGAGCGCAAAGAACGGGGCGGATGCGTCGGCTTATGGCGGTGCGGCGAATAGCTCGGCTGGCAGCGTGGACAAGGGCGCATCGGTGTCGCCGTCGGCCGGGCAGGACGTGGTCGGTCTCGGCCCGATCTACGCGCACTCGTGATGGCTGGCGGCGGACGCGCGGGCGTCTTTGACAACGGCCGCGCGGGCGAGCGGCACGCGCACCCAGACGTAGCCGTTGCGTTCGTGCGCGTCGTGCACGGTGGCGTGGATCTTTGCGTCGCAGCGCGCCGACTGCGTGCTGTTGATCAGCCGGATCTGCTGACCGTTCACGTCGAAGCGCCAGCCGTGCGAGGCGCAGGCGATCAGGCCGCCCGCCACCACGCCGTCCGACAAGGTCTCGCCGCGATGCGGGCAGCGGTCGTCCCAGACGTGGATGCCGCCTTCGCCGTCGCGCCAGACCACGAGTTGCTTGCCGTCGAGCGTGGCGGCGCGCGCGCGATTTTCCGCCACGTCGCTGCTGGCGCATAACGGCGTCCAGCGCGGCGCGTCCTCTTGCGAGGTCGGATTCGGCAGATCTGGCGGATTCAGCGGCTCATTCATCGGCGCAATTCGGAAAACACAAAGTCGGCACGCGGCCGGCAGGTAAGCAGAGGGTTCCTGCGATCTTAATGGATCGCGCGGCAGTGTGCCGGACACCATGCAAAAAGCCCCGGCGAGCCGGGGCTTTTCTTCATCGCGCGTGAATCGATGTGTCAATCAGCGCCACATCACGACGACAGCTTCACCGACACCCCCGTCGACGTATAAACCGGCGTGGCCTTGAAGCCGTCGACGGTCACGCTCGTGAAGGACTTCGTCGCGCCGGCGCCGTCGATCAGGTCGAGCGTGTCGCCGGCCTTCGGCGTGTAGCCGTTGACGAACTTCACGTGCAGCGCGCCGCCTGCGATCGTGAGCTGGCCGCCCACGCGCAGACGTCCGCCGCCGTTGCCGTCGATATCGAGTTCGAGCGTGGTGTTGGCGAGCTGCGTGTACTTGCCCGTCACCGCCACCGGCGCGCTGGCGCTCACGGCCACGCCGCCGGCGCCCACGTAGACGTCGCCGCTGCCGAACGCGTTCGCCGATCCGGCCGCGAGCACGCCGCCGCTGATCTGCGTGCCGCCGCTATAGCTGTTGTTGCCCGCGAGCGTGAGCGTGCCGCTGCCTTGCAACGTGAGCTTGCCCGTGCCGCCGATGTCGTTGCGCCACGTGTCGGCGGCATTGAAGCCGCCCTGGGTGGCGTCCATCGACACGATCACGTTGCCGTTGAACTGGCCGTAGCCGTCGCCGGCCGCGAACATGTTCAGGCGGCCCCAGCCTTCGGCGTCGTCCATCACCGGATAGCCCGAGGCGAGTTCCGTCGTCTTGAGCACGACGCGGCGCTGGTCGGCGCTCAGATACGGGAAGCGCGTTTCCAGCAGCACTTCGGCGCCCTTGGGCACGACGGGCGGCGCGTCGGTCGATTCGATCGGCGCAAAGCCGAAGGTCATGCGGCGCGCGAACTCCGTTTTGTTGGTCGCGTAGTCGGCGAAGCGGTCGGTCGTCGTGGTGCCCGAATGCGCGTAGGCGGCGAAGCTCGTCGCGTCGGTGCTCGTGGCCTGCATCAGCGCGCTGTGCGCCTGCGTCCAGGCCGCGCTCTTGAGCGTCGCGTTGGCCGGATCGTAGAGATTCGCGGCCGTGGCGGCGAGCGCGAACATGCGGCCGCCGATCACGTCGAGCGGCGAATGCATGCCCGCGAGAATGCGGTTTTCGCCGAGTTCGAGGCCGCGGCTCGCCATTTCCTGGAAGCGCTCGGGCACGACGTAGGCCATCGTCATCGCGTCGCGCATGGCTTCGGCTTCGTGACCGCTGATGAAGCCGCCGTCCGTCGAAGGCGTCGTGCTGATCGCGGGGACGAGCGTCGGATCGACCACCACGGCGGTGCTCCAGCGGAACGGCCGCGCGTACTTGTAGAAGCGCTTGGCCGGTTCCGTCGACGCGTTGTTGCCCATCGTGTTGAGCAGATCGACGACCTTGCCGAAAGTGGCGTTGGTCGTGCTGCCCACGCCGATGTTGTTGCCCGAGTCGGTGTAGAGGACCGTGGTGGCGTCGCCCGGAATCGACGTGATGCTCGTGGTCTGCTGCGCCGCCGTGCGCCACGCGCTCGTGAGCGGGCCCATGCCGTCGGTCACGCTGTAGCCCTTGCCGCGACGGTCGTCGTAGTAGGCCGCGTCGGCCTGCGCCTGGGTGCGCTGCGTGGTGGCGTTGACGACGTACTGCACGTTCGCCGTGTGCACGGTGTTGTTGAGCACCGCGCCGCCGGGCGTACCGTCGTTGGGCAGGCCGGTCCACGTCGATTGCACGACGGCCGGGAACGAGCCGGTCGCGGCGGCGCTCACGCCTGCGTCGACGAGCAGCGTGAGCGGTTGCCAGATGTCGAGAAAGCGCGCGCCCACGCGCACGCCCGCATTCGTCGCGAGCGTCGCGTAGCGCGCGTCGCCGCGCTGGTTGGTCGCGATGTTGTCGACAAAGGCGGGGACGTCGGGAATCGGCGCGTTATCGACGAAACCGGGATCGGCGGGCGCGGCGGGAATCGCGCTCGTGGTCGTGGCAGCGTCGTGGCTGCCGCCGCACGCGGCCAGCGCGGCGAAGCTCGACAGCACCGCGAGGCGCAGGGGAAGAAGGCGGCGCGAGGCGCGGCGGCATGAAGCGGACATCTGATAACTCCGTCGTCGTGGTTAACGGCGGCGGATTATGGTCATGCCCCATTACTATGGAATTACGGAAATATTTCGTAAGTGTTAATCCGTTCACTATTTGAAAGCCGCGGAAGGGTGCGTCGCGAAGGAAAGCCGCGCATGAAAGAGTTTTGCTCGGGTTTTGTCGTGCGCGAAATGGCAATCGAATCAGGGTTCTAATTAAGTGATTATTTTTGCGTGGCCGCGGTTTTGCGTGCGCGCGGCGCGGCGCCCGCGCTGGCGCTGCCCGCGGCGGCAAGACGCGGCGACACCATTTTCTTACCGCGATGGCGGATTTCCTTACTGAATTCGAGGCAGGTTTGTGTCATCAGATCGGTGGAGCGATAGACCATATAGACGTGGTAATCCGGTAATTCGTCGCGAATCGGCAAGGGCTTGAGCGCCTCGGGATTCAGGACGAGCGGACCATTGCGGCCGTAAAACACGAAATCGGACCAGACGCTGATGAGGTCGGTGCAGGTCGCGAGTTGCAATCCGAGCAGATTCGAACTGCTTTGCACGACGTTGCGCGGCATCTCCAGCCGGTGCAGCCGCATCAGGCTCGCGAGCGGGCTGCCGGGATCGTCGAGCGGATCGAGCGTGAGCCATTCGGCGTCCACCAGCGAGCGGATGCGCGTGCTGCGTCCGAGCGGATGGCCGGGCCGTGCGGCGACCAGCATGCCCACGGAAAAAAGCGGTTCCCACTGGAAGGCGCTCGTCCCCGCGCCGCTGTTGGTGGAGATCAGCGCGATGTCGAGATGGCCCTCGCGAAGGCCTTCGAGAATCTGCTGCGGGCGCATTTCATAGGCGTGAATCGCCACGCCCGGATAGCGCGCGCGAAACGCGGCGATGGCCTCGGGCAACGGGCCGCTCGACGCCACGGCGGAAAAGCCGATATTCAATTGCGCCTCGGCATGGCCGCGCATCGATTCGATGTCTTCGAGCGCGTGCCGCAATTCATGCTCGACCACGCTCGCGCGTTTGACGAGCGCGCGGCCGTATTGCGTGAGACTCACGCCGCGCACGGAGCGCGAGATCAGCGTCACGCCGAGTTCGCGTTCGAGTTCGGCCATGGCCTTCGAGAGCGCGGGCTGCGAGACGTGCAGGCTGCGCGAGGCCTCGTGCATGCTGCCGTGCTGCGCGAGCGCGAGCAGGACGCGCAACTGATGCAGTTTCATCGGATGGATTCCTTCGGCGCGCGGCGCGAAAGCGATGTCGCGACGCTCGGTAGTTATCCCGATGGCCCGTGCACATCGGTTATGAAAGCGATTCTATCTGGTTATCACGATGAAAATTTCTCACTTCTTTCAAAAAGGCGCTTGGCCTGAATATCGAATCGCCTGATGCGCGGACTGCGATGCGCACAGCGTGAACCGTCCCGAACGCGCCGTTCGACCCAGCCCGCGGAGATTCGCCATGAATGACGTAACGCTCAGCAGCGCCGACGACGCGCCCGTCCGCCAGTCGCACCCACAAACGCGCGCCAGCCAGGTCCGCCTGATCGCCGCATGCTCGATCGGCAACGCGCTCGAAATGTACGACTTCACGGTCTACAGCTTCTTCGCGCTGCTGATCGGCCACCTGTTTTTCCCCTCCGATAGCCCCTACGGTTCGCTGCTGCTGGCGGTCGCGACGTTCGGCATCGGCTTCGTGATGCGCCCGCTCGGCGGCCTCGTGATCGGCAGCTATGCCGACCGGCGCGGCCGCAAGGCGGCCATGACGCTCACCATCGCGCTGATGGTCGGCGGCACGCTCTGCATCGCGTTCGCGCCCACGTATGCGCAAGCGGGCGTCTGGGGTTCGCTGGTGCTGCTCGCGGGCCGCCTGTTGCAGGGCTTTTCGCTCGGCGGCGAGATCGGCGCGTCCACCTCGATGCTGATGGAAGCGGGCGCGGTCAACCGGCGCGGCTTTCGCGTGAGCTGGCAACTGGGCAGCCAGGGCATCTCGGCGCTGCTGGGCGCGCTCACGGGCGCCGCGCTGTACGCCACGCTCACGCCGACGTCGCTCGAAAGCTGGGGCTGGCGTCTGCCGTTTCTCGGCGGCCTCGCGATCGCGCCCGTGGGCCTCTATATCCGCTCGAAACTCGACGAAACGCACCACGCCGAACCCGATGCGGCCAGCCCGCTCGGCACGCTCATGCGCGAGCACGGCGCGAAGGTCGGGCTCGGCATTCTCGCCGTGACGGCGGGCACGGTGGGCATGTACCTCGTCGTGTTCTTCATGCCGACGTACATGATCCGCGTGCTCAAGATGCCGCCGTCGCTCTCGCTGCTTTCGGGCTGCGCGACCGGCGTCACGATGCTGATCGCCTCGCTCGTGTCGGGCCGTCTCGCCGACCGGCTCACGCGCCGCAAACCGCTCGTGATGGCCTCGGTTCTCTTCAACATCGTCACGGTGATACCCGCGTTCTGGCTGATGACGCGCTTTCCCAGCGTGCCGCTCGTGCTGCTGCTCTCGGTCGTCATGACGGCCTGCGCCAACCTCGGCTCGACGCCGATGCTGCTCGTGCTCATGGAGATGCTGCCCGCCTCGGTGCGCGCGAGCGGACTGTCGGTGATCTACAGCGTGGGCGTGACGGTGTTCGGCGGCAGCTCGCAGTTCATCGTCACCTGGCTGATCGCGAAGACCGGCAATCCGCTTTCGCCCGCGCTTTACATGGTGGTGTGCGGATGCGTGACGCTGTTTGCCGTGTGGCGGATCCGCGAGCGCCGCGTCGCTTGATGACGTCCCTAACACGCTGCATCGAATACGAATATCCACGCCGACAAGGCCCAGGAACCTGAGAGGAGTCCATCGACATGAAGCGCGAATCCACCCTCACGCCATTTCAGCTGTTGCCGACGCTGCTGCCCGAGATCGAGATCGACGCGGAGACCTTCATCGGGATTCGACGGCAGATTCATTCGCAGCCCGAACTGGGTTTCGAAGTCGGCGCGACCGCGAAACTCGTGGCGATGCTGCTGGAACACTGGGGCTACGACGTGCATACGGGCATTGGCCGCAGCGGCGTGGTCGGGCAACTGAAGCTCGGCGCGGGCACGAAGCGGCTCGGCATTCGCGCGGACATGGACGCGTTGCCGATCGTCGAAAACACGGGGCTGCCGTATGCGAGCCAGCACGCGGGCAAGATGCACGCGTGCGGTCACGACGGCCACACGGCGATTCTGCTCGCGGCGGCGAAAACGCTGGCGCAGCGGCGCGATTTCGACGGCACGCTGAACCTGATTTTCCAGCCCGACGAAGAAAACCTCTGCGGCGCGAAGGCGATGATCGATGACGGCCTGTTCGAGCGCTTTCCCTGCGATGCCGTCTACGCGCTGCACAACATGCCGGGCATCGCGGCGGGCACGTTTCGCGTGCTGGCGGGCCCGGCGAGCCTGTCTTCCGATGTCGCCGACGTCACGCTCAAGGGCGTGGGCGGACATGGCGCGATGCCGCATCGCGTGAAAGATCCGGTCGTGGCCGCCGCGGCGCTGATCACGGCCTTGCAGACGGTGGTCGCGCGCAACGTCGCGCCCGACGACACGGCCGTGGTCTCGGTCGGTTTCATTCGCGGCGGCGCGACGCATAACGTGATTCCCGAAACGGTCACGCTCGGCGTGAACATTCGCGCCGCGCGCCCGGACACGCGCGCGCTGGTGGAGCAGCGCGTGCGCGAGATCGTCGCGTTGACGGCGCAGGCGCATGGCGTGGAAGCGCAGATCGACTATCGCCAGCTCACGCCGCCGATGGTCAATGCGCCCGAGGAAACGTTGCTGGCGCAACAGGTTTGCACGGAACTCGTCGGCGCGGAGAACGTGGTGGTGCAGGCCCCGAAAGGCCTGAACGGCAGCGAGGATTTCGCGTGGATGCTCAACGCGGTGCCGGGCTGCTATCTGCTGCTCGGCAACGGCGAGGGCGAGTTCGGCGGCTGCATGGTGCACAACCCCGGCTACGATTTCAACGACCAGGTGCTGCCGCTCGGCGCGGCCGCGTGGGTGCGCCTCGTGCAGCGCTATCTCGTGGCTTGAGGCGTTGCTTGCGCGTTCAGGACGCGTCGATCATTTTGTCGACGAGTTTGTCGACGATGCCGCGGCCCACGCTGTAGCCGCCCATCAGCGCATCGGCTTCGGACTCGAAGGCGCGGCCCGTGGTGCGGTCGATGCGCAGGCGCGCGTACGGTTGTGTGTCGGGGTGCTCCGGCGAAGCGTCGGCGGAAATCAGCAGCACGGCGATATGGTCGAGCGCCGTGGCGCCGCCGTCCGGCGCGCGGCAGACGGTTTCGACGCTGACGTCGATCACGTGGCCGCGATGGTGATAAAGGCGTTTCATGCGTGAGGCTCGGGCGCGGCAAGGCGCGGTGGACGAGCGCCGATTATGCGGGCCGCGTGCTTAGCACACGCTTAAGACAATGAACGTTGCCGGCAAGCTCGCGTCCAACTTTGGTTAGACGAATGAGCAGACTGCCTATTGCCGATCGCGTTCGAGGCTGGCGTGGCGGGCATGCGCGTTGCTTGCGCGCAGGGTCCCTGGCCGACGCGGTGCGCTCGCGCGCTGCTCGACCTTCGCCACAGGAGAGCCCATGAAGAAACTGATGACGATATTGACCGCGCTGTTCCTGACCGCCGCGCTCGGCGGTTGCTGGTGGGGGCCGCCTCCTGGCGGCGGTCCCGGCGGACCGGGTGGCGGCTATGGTGGCGGCCCCGGTGGTCCCGGCGGCGGCCCTGGCGGTGGTGGCGGCCCTGGCGGCGGTGGTGGTCCCGGTGGCGGCCCGCGTTAAACCGATGGGTTCGTAGTGCCGCGAAAAGAAAGGGCTCGTTCGTATCTCACGAACGAGCCCTTTTTCATGATGCCGCGCTGAAGAAAGCGCTGGCGCTAAAGCCTCACGCCGTTGCGACCGCCTTCGCGGGCGCCTGACCCGTTTGCTGGCGCGAGCGGCCCGAACTCAGATATTCGGCGATCGAGTCCTGCGTGATCTCGCCGACGTAGCCGCCATCGGCGTCGAGCACCGGCATCCACGAAGCGCTGAACTGATACATCTTCGAGAGCACCACGCGCAGATTGTCTTCGGCCGACACCGATGCGGCGAACGGCGTCACGCGCTCGCCGCATACACCGTCTGCGCCACGGGCCGCGCGGCGCGTGACATAGCCGAGCGCATGACGCGCGTCGTCGAGCACGGTGAGGTAGCGCGTATCCGCTTCGTCCATCACCGAGAACGCGTGCGTGAGCGGCGTTTCCACGCGTGCCGTTTCGGGCTGCGTGGCGGCGTCGCCGGCCTTCACGAGCAAGAGGCGCTTGAGCGTGCTGTCCTGGCCGACGAACTGTGCGACGAATTCGTCGCGCGGGCGGGCGAGCAGCGTATCGGGATGATCGTATTGCACGAGCTGGCCGCGACGGAACACGGCAATGCGGTCGCCGAGCTTGATCGCTTCGTCGATGTCGTGGCTCACCATGATGACGGTCTTCTTCAGTTGCCGCTGCATCTGGAAGAACTCGTTCTGGATGGTCTCGCGATTGATCGGATCGACCGCACCGAACGGCTCGTCCATCAGCAGTACGGGCGGATCGGCGGCCAGCGCGCGAATCACGCCGATACGCTGTTGCTGCCCCCCCGACAATTCGCGCGGATAACGCTTCAAATACAGCTTCGGATCGAGCGCGACCATCGACATGAGTTCGGTCGCGCGTTCGGCGCAACGCTTCTTGTCCCAGCCGAGCAGACGCGGCACGACCGTGATGTTTTCCTCGATCGTCATGTTCGGGAACAGGCCGATCTGCTGGATCACATAGCCGATATGGCGGCGCAGATCGACTTCGTTGAGACCGGTCGTGTCCTCGCCGTTGATCAGCACGCGCCCGGAGGTCGGCTCGATCAGGCGGTTGATCATCTTGAGCGTGGTGGTCTTGCCGCAGCCCGACGGCCCCAGAAACACGCAGATTTCGCCTTCAGGCACCGAGAGGCTCACGGAGTCCACGGCCTTCACGGGCTGGCCGCTTTTCTGTGCAAAAGTCTTGGTCAGTTTGTCGAGTTCGATCATGTCTTCTGTACTCCTTTCGGTGTGAGCGCGCGTTGCAGGGCCTGCAACAGCAGGTCGGCGACGATCGCCACGATACTGACCAGCACGGCGCCGACCAGCAGCTTCATCATGCTGCTCTGGCCAATGGCGCGCAGAATCAGCGTGCCGAGTCCGCCCGCGCCGATCACGGCGGCGATCGTCATCACGCCAATGTTCATCACGACGGCGGTGCGCACGCCCGCGAGAATCACGGGCACCGCGAGCGGCAGGTCGACGAGGCGCAGACGTTGCCACGAGGTCATGCCGATGCCGGTGCCGGCTTCCTTGATGCCGGGATCCACGTTGCGCAGCGCGAGATAGGTGTTGCGCATGATCGGCAGCAGCGAATAGAGGAACACCGCCGTGATCGCGGGCACCGCGCCGATCCCCTGGCCGAAGCGCGAAAAGAACGGGATCATCAGGCCGAACAGCGCGATGGACGGCAGCGTGAGCACGATCGTGGCGATGCCGAGCAGCGGACCGGCGAGCCATTCGTGACGGCTCACGAGCACGCCGAGCGGCACGCCCGCGATGATCGCGCAGCCCACGGCAATGCCGACGAGCCAGATGTGCTGGAGCGTGAGCTGGAGCAGCTCGGGCCAGCTCGAGGCGAGATAGTCGAATACGTTCATGCGTGCTCCTTCAAGGCAACGTGTGGGCGCGCAGGAACGCATCGGCCACATCGCGCGGCGACTTGCCGTCGAGGTCCACGGCCTTGTTCATGTCCTGCATCACGTCGTTGTTGAGCGCCGCCGAGAGCGCGTTGAGCTGCGCCGCGAGCTTCGGATTGTGCTCGAGCGTCTCTTTGCGCACGACCGGCACGGCGTTGTACGGCGGGAAGAAATGCTTGTCGTCTTCGAGCGGCACGATGCCGAAGCCCTTCACGCGGCCATCGGTCGTGTAGACGAGGCCGATCTTCAACTGGTTGTTATGCAGCGCCGTGTAGACGAGGCCCGGGTCCATCTGCTTCATCTGCGAACGCTTGAAGTGCATGCCGTAGGTTTCGAGCAGCGGCTTCAGGCCGTCGGGACGATTCGCGAACTCGGCGTCCATGCCGAACACCATACGCTTCGCCTTGGGATTCGACTTCAGATAATCCGCGAGCTGCGAGACCGTCTTGATGCCGGTCTGCTGCGCGAATTCGCTGGGCAGGCCGATCGCGTAGGTGTCGTTGAGCGTGGAGGCATTGAGCCAGATGAGCCCGCGCGGTTCGTCGAGCGCCTTCACGCGCTGGTACATGGCTTCGGGGCCGAGCTTGTCGGTGAGCTTGTCGTAGACCAGCGCCGCCGTGCCCGTGTAATCCCACACCATGTCGAACTGGCCGTTCTCCAGCGCGCTGCGCATGAGCGTGCTGCCGAGGCCCGAGCGCACTTCGACGTCGTAGCCGCGCGAGCGCAGATATTGCGCCGTGACTTCGGCCAGCACGTATTGCTCGGTGAAGTTCTTCGCGCCGAGCACGATTTTGGCGGCGAACGCCGAGGTGCTGGCCGCGAAACACAGCGTACCGATCACGCAGGCGCTCGCGAGGCGTCGTATCGTACTGCGAAACATCATGCGAGACCTCCGTGACGGAGCATCCATTGACGACTGCCAGTCGCGACAATGCCGTCGAGCACGAGCGCCAGAATCGCCGTGATGGCGGCGCCCAGCAGCAGCAAGGGCTGATTGTCGAGATAGATGCCGGGGAAGATCAGCGAGCCGAGGCTGTCCGCGCCGATCAGATAGGCGAGCGGCGCCGTGCCCACGTTGATGGCGAGCGCCGTGCGCACGCCGCCCACCATGATGGGCACCGCGTTCGGCAGTTCGACGCGCACGAGCGATTGCCAGCCCGTCATGCCGATGCCTTTGGCGGCTTCGCGCAGCGAAGCGGGCACGTTCTTCACGCCTTCATAGGTGTTGCGCGTGATGGGCAGCAGCGAGGCCAGAAACAGCGCGACGATCGCGGGGATGTCGCCGATACCGAAGATGCCCAGCGCGATCGCCAGCACGGCGAGCGAGGGAATCGTGTTGCCGATGTTGAAGATCTGCATGAAGCGTTCGGCCTGGCGCTGAAAGCGCGGGCGGCTGAGCATCACGCCGGCAGGCACGCCCACGAGGATGGCAAGCGCCATCGAATAGCCCACGAGCAGCATGTGCTGGCCCGTGTAATACGCGAGATCGCCCGCATGGCTGCGGAACGTGTCGGCGCCGATACCGCGGGCTAGCGCCCACGCTATGACGGCTATCGCTATCAGGCTGCCCACGAGTTGGACAGTGCGTCGAGTCATGAAGATACGCCTCCTTGTAGACGAAACGGCGCGCGCAGGCACGCCGCGGGAGCGCCAGGCAATGGCGCCGCGAAGGAAGTTCGTGATCCCGGCATGGCCGCGATTGAACTGACGGAAACAGTCTGTACCGGCGCGCGATCAATGGGCGGCCGGCCGTCGAATGAACGCTATGGCGTTCGTCTGGTTGTCATGTTCAGTCCGGCTGCGCGTTGTGCGTGCCAGACATGGGCGCCGTTCGAACCTGCAACGGCAAGAGTGCGGTAGCAATTTGCGTGCCGCTGGAACCGGAGGTTCCCTTGATGATGCGAGCCGGCTGCGAGCGTGAAACTTGCACGACGTTGCAGCGAGAATCGCAAGAGATGTTGCGTTTTGTAATTAAGACGAATCGAGTATAGAGGAATAAATTAAATGCGTCCACCATAGTGGCCGCACATAACGTGAAAGGCTCGATTGCAAAACGGCTATGAAAGTGACACAACGTGTCACATCGGTAAATTAATAGGGATGCCGAAATAAAATGATCGGGATGATTTTCCGAATTACGTTTTGATCCTGTTTTCAGGCGTGTTTCGTTGAAATGCGCTTGCGTGCGCAAGGTGGCGCGAAGTGGCGCAATTTGTCGCATGCAAAAAAACGGCGCCGCATATCGCGACGCCGTCGATCGAACACCGTGAAGCGCGGGTAACTTCAGATCTCTCCGCCCGGCACGATCGGCATGCCCGGCGCGAAGCGATCGAGCGAGAACGGTGCGAGGTCGATGCCCGCATTGCGGCCTGTTGCGACGTCGGCGGCAGCGCGTCCCGCTGCGGGACCAATGCCGAATCCGTGACCCGAGAAGCCCGTCGCGACCGTGAGTCCCGGCACGCTCGCCGCGGGGCCGATATACGGAATGATGTCGGGCGTCACGTCCATATAACAGGCCCATTCCTGCACGATGCGTGTGTCGTTGAACGCGGGATAGAGGCGACGCATGCTGTCCATCGCGGCTTGCACGCCGCGTTGCGAGGGCTGCGGGTCCATCGTGCGCGTGCGTTCGAACGGGCTCGTCTGTTCGGCGTTCCAGCCCGGACGATCGCGAAACTCGCGCCATGCCGCCGAATCGAAACGCGGGCGGATCGTGCGCCAGTTCTGCTTGAGCAGCGGCGTGTATTCGCGCAGATATTTGAAGCCTTCGGGACTCACGGGCGTGTAGCGATGTCCGCTATAGCCGATGGTGTAGCCGCCGTCCGCGCGCTTGCGATAACCGATGTCGCCGAGCCAGCCGCACGTCGGCGGGCCGTTCTCGACGGGCGAGGTGCGCAGCACGGTGCCGAGCACTTTCAGTTGCGGCAGACGCACGCCTTCGTTCGCGCAGAACAGGCTCGACCACGCGCCGCCCGCGAGAATCACGGCGTCGCAGGCGATGCGGCCGCGGCTCGTGACCACGCCGGAGACGCGGCCCGCCGAGCGTTCGAGCGCCCGCACCGAGCAGTGCGCGATGAGCGTCGCGCCGCGCGCCTGCGCAGCGCGGGCCATTGCGGGCACGGCGCGCTGCGGTTCCGCGCGGCCGTCGGTCGGCACGAAAAGGCCGGCGCGACACGCGCGCGACGCACCGGGCATCAGCTTCGCGAGTTCCGCGCCGCGCACCATGCGTGCGCCCGTGTCGTAGCCCGATGCGTCGTCGAACCATTGCTGGAAGCCCGCTTCGTCTTCCTCGTTCGCGCCGATATAGAGCACGCCGCATTCGTGGTAGCCCACGTCGGCGCCGACGGCCTCGGCCATGCCGCGCCAGTGGCGCATGCTTTCGGTGATGAGCGGCATCTCGCGCATGTCGCGGCCCGCCTGGCGGCACCAGCCCCAGTTGCGGCTCGACTGTTCGCCGGCGATATGGCCTTTCTCGCAGAGCACCACGCTCAAGCCCTGCGAAACGAGGTGCCACGCCGCCGATACGCCGATCACGCCGCCGCCCACGATCACCACGTCGGCGCGTGCGGGCAGCACTTCCGCCGAGGGCACGGCGTCTACATACGGTCCCATCTGGTCTTCCTTGTCGACGATGGCGCGCGCGGCGCCGCCGTCCTTGTCTGTCGTTGTTTCCGGGGCCAGCAGTATAAAGGCAGACGGCGGATGCACGCGCCGGTGCCTGCGTGCGCATGCGCACGAGCGCAATCTGTGCATGCGCACAGATCACGGCTTGCCAAAGAGAAAGCGTTCGAACGCCGATAGCGCCGTTATCGCGGCGCGCGCATGCCCGCCACGGAGAGCGTGTGCTCGGCGAGCACGGCGTCGCGCTTGGCCAGCAGGTGCGAGCGCAGGATCGCGGAGAGCGCCGCGCCGTTGCGCGCTTCGAGCGCGGCGATCATCGCTTCGTGATCGCGAATCGCGCTGTCCCACTTCGCAGTCTGGAAATTCGAGCGGAAACGCAGCGCCTGCAAGCGGCGGTTGAGCGTCACATAGGTCTGGCGCAGCGCCACGTTGCGCGCCGCCGCGTTGATGAGATCGTGAATCGCGTGATTGCGCGCGTAATAGCCGGACAGGTCGTTCTGCGCGCGGCAGACGAGCATGGCCGCGTGCAGCGCCTTGATCTGTGCCAGCTCGCCTTCGCTGATGCGCGCACACGCGAGTTCGCCCGCGAACGATTCGAGCCCGCTCATCAGCTCGAACATGTCGCGGATCTCGGCTTCGCTCAGTTGCGCGACGGTCGCGCCGCGATTCGGCGAGATCTCGATCAGCCCTTCGGCGGCGAGCACCTTGAGCGCCTCGCGCAACGGCGTGCGCGAAATGCCGAGCACCTCGCAGAGCTTGCGTTCGTTGAGCTTCACGCCCGGCGCGAGCTGCCCCTCGACGATGAACTCGCGCAGATGATCGACCACCGTGTCGTGCAGGCGCTGGCGCGCGAGCTTGGGCAGCGCCAGTTCGTGCGCCTCAGGCTGCGCGGACGCGAGTTGCGCGTCCGGAATGTCTGCATTTTGCATACGAAACCCCGATCGTCCGACGTGCCCCCATTCTAGCGTGATCGCCCGAGAACCCACGCTGCACTGCATCGGCGGGTTTCCCCTGGGGCATTTCATGCCAATTGAGCCTTGCATCTGCGGCTGGGTGGACTAGAGTATTTTGCATGCAAAATGCCATTTCGGCGTAAGAGCAGCTGCCGGGTGGCTTCGAACGCAGTGCGTGTGACTTCCGACCTTTCCTGACGTGGGACGCCTTCATGCTGAAACTCGACTTCCATCCCGCCGGCCGCCATTTCCTGCAGATTCCCGGTCCGAGCCCCGTGCCGGACCGCATCCTGCGGGCCATGAGCTACCCGACCATCGACCATCGCGGGCCTGAATTCGGCGCGCTCGGGCTCTCCGTGCTCGACGGCATCAAGAAGATCTTCAAGACCGCGCAGCCCGTGGTGATCTATCCGGCCTCGGGCACGGGCGCGTGGGAAGCGGCGCTCACCAATACGCTCTCGCCGGGCGACACGGTGCTCATGTACGAGACCGGCCACTTCGCGACCCTGTGGAAGAAGATGGCCGAAAGTCTCGGCCTCAAGCCTGAATTTCTCGGCTTGCCAGGCATCGAAGGGTGGCGGCGCGGCGTGCAGGCCGACCAGATCGAGGCGCGCCTTCGCGCGGACACGGGCCACACGATCAAGGCCGTCTGTGTGGTGCACAACGAGACTTCGACGGGCGTGACGTCCGATATCGCCGCCGTGCGCCGCGCGATCGATGCGGCAGCGCATCCGGCACTCTTGATGGTCGATACGATCTCGGGCCTCGCGTCCGCCGATTACCGGCACGACGAATGGGGCGTGGACGTGACCGTCTCCGGCTCGCAGAAAGGCTTGATGCTGCCGCCCGGCATCAGCTTCAACGCGGTCTCGCCGAAGGCCATCGCGGCGAGCCGCGAGGCGAAGCTGCCGCGCGCGTTCTGGGCCTGGACCGAAATCATCGACATGAACCAGCAGGGCTACTGGCCCTACACGCCGAACACGAATCTGCTGTATGGCCTCGCCGAAGCGCTCGACATGATTCTCGGCGAAGGGCTCGATAACGTGTTCGCACGCCATCAGCGGCTCGCCGCCGCGTGCCGCGCCGCCGTGCAGGCGTGGGGCCTGGAGATCCAGTGCGCCGATCCCGCCGTCTATTCGCCGGTGCTCACGGGCGTGATGATGCCCGACGGCGTGGACGCCGACGCGGTGCGCAAGCTCATCTACGAACGCTTCGATCTGTCGCTGGGCACCGGGCTCGGCAAGGTCAAGGGACGCATGTTCCGCATCGGTCATCTGGGTGACTGCAACGACCTCACGCTGATGGCCGCGCTGACCGGCTGCGAAATGGGCCTGCGGCTCGCGGGCGTGCCGCTCGCAGGCACGGGCGTGGGCGCGGCGATGGAGTATCTGACCGAGCACGTTGCGCGGCCGGCGTTGAAAGCGGCCGCTTGACGCAGCCTGATGCACCCAGAAGCACCCAGAAGCACCCAGACGCCGCCTGATGTCGTAATCAGCGCGGCGCGTGCGTTGACGCGCTACGTCACGCACGCGCGCCTGATTTCTCTCGTCCATAACGTTCGGATTCCTGACGTATCGATACGCGATGCTCACGTCCACGCCCAAACCGCTCGTTCAGCCGATTCGCCTGATGCCCGCTTCCGCGCGCGCCGCGCTCACGCCGCTGGCCGCGCGCCTCGCGCAGGAGCTGCGCGGCGACGTGCTGTTCGACCGCGCCTCGCGCGGGCGCTACGCCACCGACGCGTCGATCTACCAGATCATGCCGATCGGCGTCGCGGTGCCGCGCGATCAGGACGATCTGCGTCTCGTGCTCGATATCGCGCGCGAAACGGGCACGGCGCTGCTGGCGCGCGGCGCCGGCACAAGCCAGTGCGGGCAGACGGTGGGCGAAGCGCTCGTGATCGACACGAGCAAATGGCTGAACCGCATCGTCGATTTCGACAAGGACGCGCGCACGGTGACGGTCGAGCCGGGCATCGTGCTCGATCATCTGAATGCGTGGCTCAAGCCGCATGGCCTGTGGTTTCCGGTCGATGTGTCGACGGGCGCGCAATGCACGCTCGGCGGCATGGCGGGCAACAATTCGTGCGGCTCGCGCTCGATCGAATACGGCATCATGGTGCACAACGTGGCCGCCATCGACGCCGTGCTCGCCGACGGTCACGAAACCCGCTTCGGCAAGCTCTCGACGATGGCGCGCGATCCGCGCACGCAGGCGCTTGTCGACGGCGTGCGCCGCATCGCCGAACGCGAGCGCGACGCCTTGCGCGAGCGCGTGCCGAAAGTGCTGCGTCGCGTGGCGGGCTACAACCTCGATCTGTTCGATTGCCAGAATCCGCTCGCCTTCGAAGCGGACGGCGAACCCAATCTCGCGAATCTGCTCGTCGGTTCCGAAGGCACGCTCGCGTTCAGCCGCCAGTTGACGCTCAGGCTGTCGCCGCTGCCGCGTCACAAGATGCTGGGCGTGGTGAACTTTCCGACCTTCTACGGCGCGATGGATTTCACGCAGCACATCGTCAAGCTCGGGCCGGCGGCGGTCGAACTGGTCGATCGCACGATGATCGATCTCGCGTTGAGCAATCCCGCGTTCAAGCCCGTGATCGAGCGTGCGCTGGTCGGCTCGCCGCAAGCGGTGCTGCTCGTGGAGTTCGCGGGCGACAACCGCGAGGCGCAGATCGCGCGGCTCGCGCAGCTGGTCGAATTGATGGGCGATCTCGGCCTACCCGGCAGCGTGGTCGAAATGGCCGACGCCGCCGCGCAAAAAGCGCTCTGGGACGTGCGCAAGGCGGGCCTGAACATCATGATGAGCATGAAGGGCGACGGCAAGCCGGTCTCCTTCATCGAAGATTGCGCGGTGCCGCTCGAGCATCTCGCCGACTACACGAGCCGCCTGACCGAGGTCTTTCATCGACACGGCACGGAAGGCACGTGGTATGCCCATGCGAGCGTGGGCACGCTGCATGTGCGGCCGATTCTCGATATGCGCCGCGACGGCGCGCAGAAAATGCGCGCGATTGCCGAAGAGGCCGCCGCGATGGTGCGCGAGTACAAAGGCGCGTTTTCGGGCGAACATGGCGACGGTTTGTGTCGCGGCGAATGGGTCGCGTGGCAATACGGCCCGCGCATCAACGAGGCATTCGCGCAGATCAAGGCGCTGTTCGATCCGGCCAATCGCCTGAGTCCGGACCGCATCGTCAATCCGCCGAAGATGGATGCCGCCGAACATTTCCGTTTCGCGCCGGGTTATCGCGAGCGCGCGCTCGAACCGGCGCTCGACTGGTCGGCCTGGAATGTCACGCGCGATCCGCTCACGGGCGAGGAGGGCGCGCCGGGCTCGGGCCACGACGCGAGCGCGGGCCTCGCGAAAGCCGTGGAGATGTGCAACAACAACGGCCATTGCCGCAAGTTCGACGCGGGCACGATGTGTCCGAGCTATCGTGTCACGCGCGACGAGCAGCACGTCACGCGCGGCCGCGCCAATACGCTGCGGCTCGCGCTCTCGGGGCAACTCGACGGCGCGGAGGGCGGCGCGGGTGTCGGCGCGGGTGTCGGCGGTCTAGCGAGCCAGGCGGTGAAGGACGTGCTCGATCTGTGCGTGTCGTGCAAGGGCTGCAAGCGCGATTGCCCGACCGGCGTGGACATGGCGCGCCTGAAAATCGAGGCGCGCGCGGCGTGGCAGCGCGAGCACGGCTTGCGCTGGCGCGACCGGCTCGTGGCCTATCTGCCGCGCTATGCGCCGTTCGCGAGCCGCGTGCCGGGCGGCCCGGCCGCGCTCGAACGCCTGCCGCGCGTGGCGGCGTGGCTCAAGCGGCGCATCGGTCTGGCCGAGGCGCGCGCGCTGCCCGAAATCGGGCGTCCGTATCTTGCACAGCAGCGCGACCGAAGCGGTCAACGCGATCAAAGCAAGTCTGACTCGACAACGTCGACGCGCGAAGTCCTGCTCTTCGTCGATACCTTCAACAACTATCTCGAGCCCGCTGTTGCGCGCGCCGCGCAGCGCGTGCTCGAAGCGGCGGGCTATACGGTGCATCTGAATCAGCCCGCGGGCGAGCGTCCGCTGTGCTGCGGACGCACGATGCTCTCCGCCGGTCTCGTCGATGCAGCCAAAGCCGAAGCGCGCCGCTCGCTCGATGCCTTGCTGCCGTTCGTCGAACGCGGCGTGGCAGTGGTCGGCCTCGAACCGTCGTGCCTGCTGACCTTGCGCGACGAGTGGACCGCTTATGGTTTCGGCGAGGCCGCCGCGAAGCTTGCGCGCCACGCGTTCCTGTTCGAAGAATTTCTCGTGCGCGAGCACGCGGCGCAGCGGCTCGATCTCACGCTGCACGCGCTGCCGAAAGCGCGCGCGCTCGTGCATGGTCATTGTCATCAGAAAGCGTTTGGCGCGTTCACGCCCGTGCAAACCGTGCTCGGCTGGATTCCGCAACTGAAGGTGGAAGCGGTCGAGTCGTCGTGCTGCGGCATGGCGGGCAGCTTCGGCTACGAACGCGAGCATTACGCGACGTCGATGGCGATGGCCGAACTCTCGCTGTTGCCCGCCGTGCGCGCGGCCCAGCAGGCCGGCGACGCGCTCGTGGTCGCCGATGGCACGAGTTGCCGTCATCAGATCGCCGATGGCGCGGCGGCGCGCGCGCTGCACGTTGCGCAGGTGCTGGAGCGTGCGCTGCATCCGCACGCCGCGCAAACGTAGTCGATACACGCAATTGCCACACTCAGTGACCACACGTAGTCGAACAAGCAGTCGCATCACGCTACAGCAGTGAGCCCGCGCGCCGCATCCCCGCGGACGCGCCATGACTAAACAGGAGACGACGATGTTCCGCCGAGCCACCACACGCGTGCTGCTCTTGCTGTGCGCGATGTACCTCATCACCTACGTCGACCGCGTCAACGTGAGCACGGCAGCGAGCCAGTTCGCGGCCGAACTGCATCTCTCGCATACCGAAGTCGGCATCGTATTCTCCGCGTTCGCGTATCCGTACCTGCTGTTCCAGATCACCGGCGGCTGGGTGGGCGACCGTTTCGGCCCGCGCCGCACGCTCGCGGTATGCGCCTTGATCTGGGCGGGCGCGACCGTGCTCACGGGTCTCGCGGGCGGCTTCGCGTCGATGATCGTCGCGCGTCTTCTGCTCGGTCTCGGCGAAGGCGCAACCTTTCCGACCGCCACGCGCGCGATGTCGAACTGGATGCCCGCCGACCGGCGCGGCTTCGCGCAGGGCACGACGCACGCCGCCTCGCGCATCGGCAACGCCGTCGCGCCGCCGCTGATCGTCTGGCTCATGCTGATGTCGGGCTGGCGCGGCGCGTTCATCGTCACGGGCGTGGTGAGTTTCCTGTGGGCGCTGCTGTGGATCTGGTATTTCCGCGACGATCCGCGCGCGCATCCGCGTATCACCGAAGCCGAATGCGCCGGGCTCGAACGCTACACGGGCGCGAAGGAACGCGAACCGGTGCCGTGGCGTCGCCTGGCCGCGCGCATGTCGCCGGTCACTGCCGTGTACTTCTGCTATGGCTGGGTGCTGTGGCTGTTTCTCGGCTGGATTCCGCAGTACTTCCTGCACAACTATCACATGCAGCTCGGCAAGTCGGCGCTGTTCGCCTCGGGCGTGTTCTTCGCGGGCGTGCTGGGCGACTGGATCGGCGGGTCGGTGACCGATCGCATCCTCAAGAAAAGCCAGAATCTGCGTCTCGCGCGCAACGTGATGGTGGGCGTATGCATGTTCCTCACGCTGCTGTCGCTCGCGCCGATCCTGTTCGTGCAGAACGTGACGGTCACGCTCGCCGCGCTGTGCCTGAGCGGCGGCTTCTTCTTCAACGAAATGACGATCGGGCCGATGTGGGCCGTGCCGATGGACATCGCGCCGAAGCATGCGGGCACCGCGAGCGGCATCATGAACACGGGCTCGGCGGCGGCGGCCATCGTGAGCCCGGTGGTGGGCGGCTGGCTGATCGACCGCACGGGTAACTGGAATCTGCCGTTCACGGTGTCGATGGCGATCATGGCGGCGGGTATCGTGCTGTCGTTCACGATGCGTCCGGATCGCGCGCTCGACAGCGCCTCGCGTTCCGCCGACGGCGCGCATGCGCATACCGCGGCGTAAGGTGCGATGCCTGCGCAATCAGGAGGAGTCTTGATGAATGATGAAGCCACTCATGAAGCCGCGAACGGCCGCATCCGCGTCGATCGGGACGAGCGCGACGACGCCATCGCCATCGTCACGATCGACCGGCCCGCGAAGCTCAACGCACTGACGCGCACGCTCTGGCGCACGCTGGGCGGTACCTTCGAGACGCTGTCCGCCGATGCGTCGCTGCGCTGCATCGTGCTGCGCGGCGCGGGCGAAAAAGCGTTTTCGCCGGGCAACGATATCGGCGAATTCGCGACCGACCGCTCGAACGTCGAACAGGCGCGCGAATACGGCGCGCTCATGCATCGCACGCTGAATCTGATCGATGCGTGTCCCGTGCCCGTGGTCGCGATGATTCACGGCATCTGCGTGGGCGGCGGGCTGGAACTGGCCGCGCTCTGCGATCTGCGGATCTGCGGAGAATCGAGCCGTTTCGGCGCGCCGATCAAGAACCTCGGTCTCGTGATGGCGCATGCGGAACTTAACGCGCTGCTGCGTCTCGCGGGCGAGGCCGTCGCGCTGGAGATCCTGCTCGAAGGCCGCATTCTCGACGCGCGCGAAGCGCTCGCCAAAGGCCTCGTCACGCGCGTCGTGCCCGACGCCGAGGTGAGCGCGCACGCGCTCGACACCGCGCGGCGCATCGCGGGCGGCGCGCCATTGGTCGCGCGCTGGCACAAGCAGTTCGTGCGCCGCGCGCGCAACCCGGCGCCGCTCAGCGAAGCGGAACGCGACGAAGGCTTTGCGTGCTTCGGCACCGAGGACTTTCGCATCGGCTACCAGGCGTTTCTCGCAAAGTCGACGCCGCAATTCAAGGGACGCTGAGATGAACGTAGAGGAGCACGCAGCGCCGATGAAGCAGGGCGCAGGACCGCTCGCGGGCATGAAGGTGATCGAACTCGCGCACATCATGTCGGGGCCGGTGTGCGGCATGATGCTCGCCGACATGGGTGCGGAAGTCATCAAGGTCGAGAAGATGCCGGGCGGCGACGATTGCCGCCGTTTCGCGCCGATCCTCGCGAGCGGCGAATCGGCGTCGTTCATGATGGTCAATCGCGGCAAGCGGGGTATCGCGCTCAACCTCAAGACCGAGGGCGGGCGCGCGGTGCTGCGCCGTCTGCTCGCGGACGCCGACGTGGTCACCGAAAACTATCGTCGCGGCACGATGGAGAAACTCGGCATGGGCTACGACACGCTCAAGGCCGACAATCCTGGCCTGATTTACTGCGCGATTTCGGGTTATGGCCGCAGCGGCCCGTATGCGGACAAGGGCGGCTTCGACCTCATCGCACAGGGCATGAGCGGGCTCATGAGCATGACCGGCGAGCCGGGGCAGGCGCCGATCAAGGCGGGCTCGCCCGTCACCGATATCAACGCGGGCATACTCGCGGCGCTGGGCATTTGCGCGGCCTATGCGGGGCGGCAGGTGACCGGCCTCGGGCAGATGGTGGACACGTCGCTGTTCGAAGCGGGCTTGCAGCAGATGTACTGGGCGTTCGCGAATTATTTCGCCGACGGCACGGTGCTGCAGAAAGCGGGCTCGGCCAATCCGACCAGCGCGCCGTATCAGGCGTTCGAAACGCGCGACGGCTGGATCAACATCGGCGCGGCGAATCAGAGCAATTACGAGCGCCTGGTATCCGTGCTGGCGATTCCCGGTCTCGCCGACGACGCGCGCTTCGCCACCAACGCGGGCCGTCTCGCTCATCGGGCCGATCTGGTGGCGATCTTGAGCGCGCGCCTGCGCGAACGCAGCACCGCGCAATGGCTCGCGACCTTCGACGAAATCGGCTTGCCGTGCGGGCCGGTGCTCAGCGTGCCGGAAGCCGCCGCACACGAGCAGGCGGTGGCGCGCGGCATGATCGTCGAGACCGAGCATGCGCTGGCCGGGAAAATGTCGGGCATCGGCTTGCCGATCCATTTTTCGCAGTCGCCGACCACGCACGCGCGGCCAGCGCCGCTCTATGGCGAACACACGCGCGACGTGCTCGGCGAGCTGGGTTACGACGCGGCGCAGATTGCCGCGCTGGAGCAGGAAGGCGCGGTGACGGCCGCGCCTTGAATGCTGTTTTGTGCCTTGTTTCCGGGCCTCAAACGGCGCGCGTCTCCACGATCGCGCGTCGCGCCATGAACCAGTAGAACAGCGCGGCGCAGCCCGCGATCGCGCCGCCGATCACGAAGGCCAGCAGATACGAACCCGTGCGATCGACGATGAAACCCGCCACGACCGGCGAGAACGCGCCGCCGAAATAGCCGCCGAAATTCTGGATCGCGCTGACCGAGGCGATCATCGAATTCGGCGCGATGTCGCCCGCGAGCGCCCACGCGTTGCCGATGGTCGCCGCAATGCAGGCGAGGCCGAGCGTCATCAGCGTGACGGTGGCGCCGATGCTGTCCACGAACGGCAACGCTACCGCGCAAACGGCCGCGCCGAGCGAGGTCACGACGATCATCAGACGCTTGGCGACGATCGGCGTGGCGAGGCCGCCATCGACGAGCCTGGTGGCGACGAAGCCCGCCACGATCTCGCCCACCGCGCCGCCGAACCAAGGAATGCTCGCGTAAAGACCGAGTTGCACCAGCGTGATATGAAAGCGGTCGAGCAGATAAAGCGGCAGGAACACGAGGAAGAGATTCCACAGCCAGATCGCGCAGAAGTAGCCGAGTATCATGCCCCAAACGCTTTGCGATGCGAACAGCGAGCGCCATTTGATGGGCGCGTTCGCGAGCGATTGCTCGTGGCCGCCGCCGCCCGCTTCGATATAGGCGAACTCTTCGCGCGAGAGCCGCTTGCTCTGCATCGGATTGCGATAGAGCAGCAGGAACAGCCCGGCGAACACGATGCCGATCGCGCCGGTCACGTGAAAGAGCGAGCGCCAGCCGAACGCGATCATCAGTGCGACGAGCACGGCGGGCGCGAGCGCCGGGCCCCATTTCGACGACGAGTCCCAGATGCCGGTCGCGAAGCCGCGTTCCTTGGCGGGAAACCAGGCGGCGGTGATTTTCGCGGACGTGGGCCAGCACGGCGCTTCGCCCACGGCGAGCAGCACGCGCATCACCACGAGCCCCGCGATGGAGCCGACCACGCCCGTGAGCCACGTCGCCACGCTCCACCAGATCATGCCGACCGCGTAGGCGCGCTTCGCGCCGAAGCGGTCGATGATCCAGCCCGCGGGCAATTGCATGACCGCGTAAGTCCACGCGAACACCGTGCCGAGCAGACCGATCTGCGTGCGCGTGAGGCCCAGATCGTGAATCATGCCGGGCGCGGCGATGGCCAGATTGGCGCGGTCGAGATAATTGATGATGCCGCCGATCAGCAGCCAGATGAGCACGCGCCAGCGGAAATTCGCGCGCGTGGTGGCCGCGGCTGCGCTCGCGGGCGTCAGCACCTTGTTGTCCATCGTGTCTCCTCCTGTGTGGTCTGCGTGAGCCCTGGGCGGTTCGGCGCGGGCCGAGGGAGGCGATTCGCCCAGAATGTGGGACGCGCCGCGATTTCATGCCTTGTTTTCAGGCATGAAATCGCCGTGACGCGTTTGCAGACCATTCTGCGCTATTGGACGGGCAGCGGGAAGAGGGAATGAGAATTCGTTGTGAGGGAAGCGAAAGAGAGCATCGACGGCGAGCCGCGCATGACGTAATCAGAACGCATGACTCGCTGCGTCAAATTAATCAGGATGCCGGAATAAATTACAAGCTGCGTCGTTCGAACACTTCCTTGAATACAGGCATCGCCGAGAACACGTTCGGCCAGCCCGAATAGAACGCGAGTTGCGTCAGCGTTTCCGAGGCTTGCGCTTTCGTGAGACCGTTGTCCATCGCGCGATTCAGATGGTAGGTGATCTGCGCGGCCTGACCGTTGGCCACCAGCGCCGTCACGGTGACGAGGCTGCGCTCGCGCGGCACGAGGCCGGGGCGCAGCCAGAGGTCGCGAAAAAGCGCGTCAGTGGTGTATTGCACGACGCCGGGTGCGACGTCGTCGAACAGTTGCGAGACGAGCGTGGCGCGTTGCGCTTCGGCGGCTTCGTCGAGCGGCAACGGTTCGCGCGCGGCGTCGGCGAGTTGGCTGGCGCCGATCCCGCGCTCCTCGAATACGGGCAGCGCCGCGGCCACGGCCGCGCTCGCGTTCGCCCAGCCCGCATAGAACGCGAGATGGGTGACGATCTCCGCGATTTCGGCGGGCGTCACGCCGTTATCGAGCGCGAGCCGCAAATGGCGCGGCTGCTCGACGACCTGATTGCGCGCGACGAGCGCCGCGTAGGTGACGATGCTGCGTTCGCGCGGCGTGAGTTGCGGGCGCTTCCACAAGCCGTTGAGCACGGTCTCCGACGTGTAGCGCGCGAAAGCGGGCGCGACGGCTTGCATGTCGGCGAGAGAGGGCGTTTTCTGCATGATCGATATCCTGGGCTGGGGAGGGCGCAAACGCGATATTTCTATCAGATCCGATCGTTTTTATTGAGCCCGTCCGGGCGCATGCCGTTATGAACGCTATTCATGAATCGCGGGCGGATTGGTTTCGCGGCGCGCGAAGTCCGCGTCAGTCTATTGATGAATCGCATTCATAAAGCCATGCCGTGAGTCGGTATTTATTTCATCGCCGCCACGCTTTCTAATAGGCGATTACGCCGTCGACGGGACGCGCAGCAACCTTGGAGCAAAAGCGAATGGATTATCGAAATCTGGGCCGCAGTGGATTGAAGGTGTCGCCGTTGTGTCTGGGCGCCATGATGTTCGGTGGCGAAACCGACGAGGCGACGTCGGTGCGCATCATCGACAAAGCCTTCGATCAGGGCATCAATTTCATCGATACGGCGGACGTGTATCACGCGGGCCGTTCGGAAGAGATCGTTGGTCGCGCCATTGCCGCGCGCCGCGACGACTGGGTCGTCGCCACCAAGTTCGGTTTTCCGGCGGGTCCGGCACAGGGACCGAATCAGCAGGGACAATCGCGCAAGTGGATCTTTCAAACGGTCGAGGCGAGCCTCAAGCGCCTCGGCACCGACTATATCGACGTGCTGTATTTCCATCGCGCGCTGCCGGATCTGCCGCTCGAAGAAGGCGTGCGCGCCGTGGCCGATCTGATCCGCCAGGGCAAGGTGCGCTATTTCGGGCTGTCGAATTTCCGCGGCTGGCGCATTGCCGAAGTCGTGCGTCTCGCCGATCAACTCGGTATCGATCGTCCGGTGGCGAGCGAGCCGCTTTACAACATCGTCGATCGCACGGCCGAGGTCGAGCAGTTGCCCGCCGCCGCGCATTACGGCCTGGGCGTGGTGCCGTACAGCCCGCTCGCGCGCGGCGTGCTGACGGCCAAATATGGCGTCGATACGCCGCCGCCCGCCGACAGCCGCGTGGGCCGGGGCGATCGCCGTATCCAGCAGACCGAGTGGCGGCCGGAGTCGCTGCATATCGCGCAGCAGATCGCGAAGCATGCGGCCGAGCGCGGCACGAACAGCATCGCGTTCGCGCTCGCGTGGGTGCTCAACAACCGCTGCGTGAGTTCGGCGATTGCGGGGCCGCGCACGGAGGCGCACTGGGACAGCTATCGGGCGGCGCTCGATTTCAAACTGGACGCCGACGACGAACGCTTCATCGACAGCCTGGTGCCGCCGGGTCACGCCTCGACGCCGGGTTATACCGATCCGGGTTATCCAGTCGAAGGCCGCAAGCTCGTCTGAATACGTTGCGGAATGCGCGTCTGAATGCGCATCCGTGCCCGCCGCTTAGCAGCGATAACGCAGCGCATCGATCACGAGACCGAGCGCGCGCGACGACTGGCGGCGGCTCGGATAGAACGCGTGGTAGCCCGGAAATTCCGGGCACCAGTCTTTGAGCACGCTTTTGAGCGCGCCCGCGCGCACGTACGGCAGCGTCACGTCTTGCGGAATGAACGCGAGGCCGAGGCCCGCGAGCGCCGCGTTGAGCATCTGCGGCACGGTGTTGAAGGTGAGCTGGCCGTCCACACGCACGGAAAGCGCCTCGCCGTCACGGCCCAGTTCCCACGCATAGAGACCGCCCGCGCTCGTGAGGCGCAGCGTGATGCAGTCGTGTTTGAGCAGATCCTGCGGCGACTTCGGCGCCTTGCGTTTCGCGAGGTAGTCGGGCGAGCCGACGATCGCCATCTTCAGATCGGGCGCGATACGCACGGCGATCATGTCCTTCGCGACCTGGTCGCCGCCGCGCACGCCGATGTCGTAGCGTTCGGCCACGATATCGCGCAGACCGTAATCCACGTTGATTTCGAGTTTGATGTCGGGATACTGCGGCAGGAAGTGCTTGAGCTTCGGCCAGATCACCGTATCGACGCAATGATCGGTCGCGGTAAGGCGGATCGTGCCGGCCGGTTTGTCGCGCAGGTCGGCGAGCGCGGCGAGTTCGGCGTCGATCTGTTCGAAGCGCGGCGAGAGCGATTGAAACAGGCGTTCGCCCGCTTCGGTGGTGGAGACGCTGCGCGTCGTGCGCGTGAGCAGGCGCAGGCCGAGCCGCGTTTCGAGCGCGCGGATCGTGTGGCTCAGCGCCGATTGCGACACACCCAGTTGCGCGGCCGCACGCGTGAAACTGCGTTCGCGCGCAACGGCGAGAAAGGCCAGGAGATCGCTGAAATTTTCGCGCGCCATGTGAGTTCCGGATTCGCAGACAGTGCTGCGCATCGTACCACCGGCGATCGCGCGAGGCGGGGCGCCGCGCGTTGCACGCGGGCCGTCGCCAGGGCTGTTACGTCACTCGTCCATCAGACGCGCGCGGACCTTCTTGCCCTTCACCTTGCCGGCGTTGAGCTTGCGCACGGCGTCGCGCGCGACGCTGCGCTCCACGGCTACATAGGTCGAAAAATCGGTCACGTTGATCTTGCCGATCTGCGCGCCCGTGAAGCCCGCTTCGCCGGTGAGCGCGCCCAGCACGTCGCCGGGGCGGATCTTTTCCTTGCGGCCGCCCAGAATCTGCACGGTTTCCATCGGCGGCAGCAGCGGCGCGTCGCTGGCGGGCTTGAGTTCGGCGAGCGGATGCCATTCGACTTCGCGCTTGAGCGCCTGCTCGATGCCGCCCACGCGACCCATTTCGTTCATGCTCGACAGGCTCAGCGCCCAGCCGTCCTGATCGGCGCGGCCCGTGCGGCCGATACGGTGCACGTAGACCTCGGGATCGGGCGTCACGTCGACGTTGATGACCGCTTCGAGCTGGGCAATGTCGAGACCGCGCGCGGCCACGTCGGTCGCCACGAGCACGGAGCAGCTACGGTTCGCGAACTGGATCAGCACCTGATCGCGATCGCGCTGGTCGAGTTCGCCATGCAGCGCGAGCGCGTGAAAGCCCTGCGCGCGCAGCACGTCGAGCAGGTCGCGGCATTGCTGTTTGGTGTTGCAGAACGCGATGGTGCTGACCGGGCGGAAGTGGTTGAGCAGCATCCCGACGGCATGCAGACGCTCGTCTTCGGTCACTTCGTAGAAGCGCTGGCGGATCTTGCTGTCGTCGTGATGTTCTTCGAGCTTGACTTCCTTCGGATTACGAAGGAACTGCTGGCTCAGCTTCGCGATGCCTTCCGGATAGGTGGCCGAAAACAGCAGCGTCTGGCGCTCCTTCGGGCACTGGCGCGCGACCTTGGCGATGTCGTCGAAGAAACCCATGTCGAGCATGCGGTCCGCTTCGTCGAGCACGAGCGTGTTGAGCGCGCTCAGGTCGAGGCTGCCGCGTTCGAGGTGATCCATGATGCGGCCCGGCGTGCCGACCACGATGTGCGCGCCGTGTTCGAGGCTCGCGGTTTGCGGACGCATGGGCGTGCCGCCGCACAGCGTGAGCACCTTGACGTTTTCTTCCGCGCTCGCGAGGCGGCGGATTTCCTGCGTCACCTGGTCGGCGAGTTCGCGCGTCGGGCAGAGCACGGCGGTTTGCACGTCGAGGCGGCGCACGTCGAGACGGGCGAGCAGCGCGAGCGCGAACGCGGCGGTCTTGCCGCTGCCCGTTTTCGCCTGGGCGATCAGGTCGTGGCCGGCGAGCGCGAGCGGCAGGCTGGCGGCCTGGATCGGCGTCATCTCGACGTAGCCGAGGCGCGCGAGGTTCTCGAGCGTGGCGGGCGCGAGCGCAAGCTCGCTGAAGGGCGTGGCGGTGGGTGATTTCGTCATACGGGGTCTCGCGCCCTAAGGCGTGGGCAGCGCGCGGCGCGGGCGGGCGCGCTGCAGGATGGATCAGGCGGCGACGAAAAGTCGCGCGTCGCGCAATTTTACCGGATGCGCGCGGGTGGGCGGTTCCGGCGTGTTGAAACGGGCGGAATCGGCTGGCATTGGCTGGAATGGTCCGCGATCGCGCCGGACCGGGCGGGGACGGGAAAAGACGCAGGCCCGGCGCGCGGATCTCGCGGCGCCGGGCCTGGAGCGGGTTCAGGCGCCCATCAGACGGGCATCAGACGGGCATCGACAGATGGCTCAAGCCTCTTTCGCCGCTTCGGCGAGGATCTGCCGGATCGCGTTTTCGAAGGTTTCCACCGGCTGACCGCCGCTGATCAGATACTGCTCGTTGAACACGATGGCCGGCACCGACTGGATGCCCATCGCCTGCGCCTGCTGTTCCTCGCCGCGCACTTCGTCGGCATACGCGCCGGTCTCGAGCACCTCGCGCGCCTTTCCGGCGTCGAGCCCGACCGATTGCGCGACGGCCACCAGCACCGCGTGATCGCTCATGTCCTGGCCTTCGCCGTGATAGGCGCGCAGCAGCGCCATCTTGAGCGACACCTGCCGGCCTTCCAGACGCGCCCAGTAGAGCAGGCGATGCGCGTCGAAGGTGTTGTAGATGCGCGTGCGCGGACCGAACGTGAAACCGACGCTCTCGCCCCGCTCGCGGATCGCTTCCTGAGTCTCGGCGATCTGCTCGGGCGTGCGGCCGTACTTCTTGCCGAGATACTCGACGATGGATTCGCCGTCCGGCCCCATGTCGGGGTTCAGTTCGAACGGATGGACGGTCATGCGGGCCTCGACGGAATCGCCGAGATTGGCGAGCGCGCGTTGCAGCGAGCTGAGGCCGATCGCGCACCACGGGCAGGCGATGTCGGAAATGAAGTCGATTTGAAGCGCTTGTGTCATGGCGATTCCGGGAAGTGGACGAGATGAACGAGGGGCAGCCTGCGGCGTGCGCATGAGACGGTGGCTCGACGCCGCGGCAATGGCGCAAGGTTAGCCCGAAACGTCGATCTCTGCTGGGCGCGGCCGATTCGCGTTTGCGCCGGATCGGCCTCGCTGCCCGCGTTATTGCTGGCGGCGGCGGAACGCGGCAACCTTCGCGCGGTTGCCGCACATCGCCATGCTGCACCAGCGCCGCCGGTGCGATTTCGTGCGATCGAGAAAGTGCAGCACGCATTCGGGGTTCTCGCACTGCTTCACGAGCGCGAAATCGGCCTCGCAGACGAGTTGCGCCACCGCCGCGCTCAGAGGCGCGAGCACCTGCTCGGGCGTGCCGTGCGCATGGCGCTCGACAAGGCGCGGTTCGCCGCTTTCGTCGACGACCAGCTCCAGCGTGCGCGGCGCGTGCGCCAGGAAACGGTTGAGCGCGCGCGGATCGAGCGGCTCGCCCGCGCGCCGCGCGTCGATCAGCGCGCGCGCCGTTTCGCGCAGATCGCGCGCCGCTTCGAGCAGCGCATGCGCCTTGAGACGCGGTTTTTTCGCGGCGGCGGCGAGATCGTGGCGCGCGAGCCAGGCGGCCACGTCGGCGTCGCTTTGCCAGTTGTCGATCAACTCGCCGTCGACGAGCTGCACCGTATTGAGCGCGTCGAGCGCCGGATGGCCGCCGAGAAAATCGACTTCGCCGTGATCGTGTGCGTCGCTGCCGTGCGCTGATGCTGCGTCCATATCCGCTTCCTCCTTCGTGCGCTTCGTGTGGATTGTAACCGTTTTTAGTGAAATTATCGGGTTACGCCCGCGCCCGCTCCCGCTCCATCAACTCGCCGATGCCCGCCGCGATTTCGTCCACATGGGTTTCGAGCGCGAAGTGGCCGGTGTCGAGCATCGTCACGACCGCGTTCGGATTATCGCGGCGATACGCCTGCGCGCCCGGCGGAATGAAGAACGGATCGTGCTTGCCCCAGATCGCGAGCGTGGGCGGCGTGTATTCGCGGAAGAACGCCTGAAAACGCGGATAAAGCTTCAGGTTCGACGCGTAATCGAGGAGCAGATCGAGCTGGATGACCTTGTTGCCCGGACGCTCCAGCAGCAGGGCGTCGAGGTAATACGCCTCCGGCTCGACGGTCGACGGATCGGCCACGCCGTGCACGTATTGCCAGCGCGTGCCTTCGAGATTCAGCACGGCGTCGGCGACGACCTGGCGGTTCGCGGCGCTCGGATCGGCCCAGTAGCGGCGGATCGGATCCCAGGCGTCCCCGAGACCTTCCTCGTAGGCGTTGCCGTTTTGCGAAACCAGCGCACTCACGCGCTCCGGATATTTCAGCGCAAGGCGCAGGCCGACCGGCGCGCCGTAATCGAACACGTAGAGCGCGTAGCGTTCGAGGCCGAGCGTATCGACGAAAGCCGCCGTGGTGGCCGCGAGCGCGTCGAACGAATCGCGATAGTCGCGGGCCTCTGGCACCTGCGTGAAGCCGAAACCCGGCAGGTCGGGCGCGATCACGCGATAGCGCGCGGCGAGGCGCGGAATCAGGTGCCGGAACATATGCGACGACGACGGGTAGCCGTGCAGCAGCAGGATCACGGGCGCGTCGGCAGGACCGGCTTCGCGATAGAAAACCTGTACGCCGTCGGCTTCGACGGTTTTCAGTGCGACGGCGGGATATGTGGGCAATGCGGCGGTCGATGCAGTGGCGGACATGTCGGGGCTCCGGTGGGTGTCAGGTTTTGAAACCGGTAAAACGTCGAATTGGTGGTTTCATTGTGGGCGAGGACGTGTAACCTGTCAAATTATTTTTTAAGGGTTACTGGTGGAATGGCTTGAAACGGGGTTGAATCAGATGGGAGGCATCGGCGCGACGGCGCTCAACTCGAGCTAAGCCGATCTCAAAACGGTGGGCAATCAGAAAAGTTCGATTTGCCGAAAACCGTTGTTTCTCGCGCGATGCGACATCGACCGGCGCGAGTGCGCAGCTAATTTACGGATCGCACAAATTAGCTGGGCGAATAACTAAAAGTGAACAAGACACGCTATCGACTCGTATTCAACCGGACGCGGGGGATGCTCGTTGCCGTCGAGGAAACTGCCACGGGGGCGGGCAAGAAAAGTGGACAGACACGCGCGCATAGCGCTTCGTCTCGCGTGCTTTTCACGCTAAGGCAGCTTGCGTTCGCGGCGCTCGCGCTGGCCATGCCGGCACTGTCCAGCGCACAGATTGCGGGCGGCGGCGCACACGCACCCAACGTCATCCAGACGCCGAACGGTATTGAACAGGTGAACATCAACCGTCCGTCCGGCGCTGGCGTCTCGGTCAACACGTATAACCGGTTCGACGTGCAGCAGCGCGGCGCGATCCTGAACAACTCGCCGACGATGGTGCAGTCGCAACTCGGCGGCATGATTAACGGCAACCCGAACTTCGCGCCGGGACAGGCCGCGAAGGTCATCGTCAATCAGGTCAACAGCGCGAGCGCGTCGCAGTTCAATGGCGCGCTTGAAGTCGCGGGCCAGCGCGCGAATGTGATTCTGGCGAATCCTTCGGGGATATCCGTCAACGGCGGCACATTCATTAACACGAGTCGCGCGACGCTCACGACCGGTACGCCGAACTATGCGGCGGATGGTTCCGTGTCGGGCTTCAACGTCACGGGCGGCAACATTGCGATCAGCGGCGCGGGCCTGAATGCGTCGGACGTGGATCAGGTCGATCTGCTGTCGCGCGCCGTGCAGGCGAATGCGGCGGTCTACGCGAAGACGAACCTGAACGTCGTGACCGGCGCGAACAGTGTCGACTACAACACGCTCAATGCCACGCCGATTGCGGGCGACGGCCCCGCGCCGGGTGTGTCGATTGACGTAAGCAATCTCGGCGGCATGTACGCAAACCGCATTGTGCTCGTTGGCACGGAAGCCGGCGTCGGCATTTCGCTCAAGGGCATCACGGCTGCACAATCCGGCGACCTCGTGCTGACTTCGGCGGGCAAGCTCGTGCTCGCTGGACAAACGAATGCTAGCGGCAACATCGTCGCGAGCGCGCAGGACATCGACAACAGCGGCACGACCTACGCGCAGCAGAACGCCATCGAAAACCGCGACGACACCACTGCGACCGACACGCAGGCAACGACGGCGATTTACGGTCTCGGCAAGGTGATACTCGCGGGCGGCAAGGACGCCAACGGCAACTACACGAACGCGGCCCTGATCCGCAACCAGT
The DNA here is from genome assembly GCF_046535315.1 of Paraburkholderia sp. SIMBA_027. Lineage (NCBI taxonomy): Bacteria > Pseudomonadati > Pseudomonadota > Betaproteobacteria > Burkholderiales > Burkholderiaceae > Paraburkholderia > Paraburkholderia sp. SIMBA_027. The sequence continues at coordinate 305,758 of NZ_JAWRWY010000001.1, read as the reverse complement.
CAGCGCTGATCGAATCGGCCGGCGACATGGAACTGCACGCGGGTCAGGTGACGAACACGCGCACGACGATGACGACCACCGGCCTGAACCAGCCGGTCGACCCGGCGCTGCTCGACAGCCTCGGCATCAGCCTGTCGGGTTGCACGTCTAGCGTTGCCAATGGCGGTAAGCCCGATATCGGCATCAAGGTTAGCATCGGGTCGAGCAAGAGCGAAAGCCAGTCTAAGGAAGACCAGACGACACAGCGGGGTTCGAATGCGCAAGCAGGCGGCACAGCGGCATTCGTTGCTACGAATGGCGACCTGACTATCGCCGGCTCGAACGTGAACGCCAATGACGTTGTTCTTGGGGCAAAAAATCAGGTGAACGTAACCAGTTGAGCAATTCGATTGCTGGTTCTAACCCAACAGGCGATGCGAACTTGAACCAGGCGCTCGGGAACATCGTCGCGAACGTCATTGCGACTGGCGCGGGCGCAGTTGCCGGCGGTGCTGGCTCTTTCTCCAGTTCTGACGTCGACCGCTACAACCGCCAACTTCACCCTGACGAGCGGCAATGGGCAAAGGACAGCGCGAGCAAGTTCGCGCAGTTTTACAAAGATCAGACCGGACAGACGATCAGTGCCGATCAGGCACAACAGATGGCCGATCCTTCGATGTGGGGGACGTGGAAGAACGCGTTTCCGGTCAGCGGCGGCGACCTGCTGAACATGCGCGATCTGGAGCAAGGTCTGGAGCAGATGAAACGCGTCGCGAGTCAGGACGTGGACATGAAGATCGAGCCGACCGACATCCCAGGCGAAAGCGATGTCGTTGTGTCAGTTCGACGTGCGAAGCCCTGGACGTTCGTCGCATCGGTCGATAACTCGGGAACCGAGTCGACGGGCAAATGGCAAGGCAACGTCAGCCTTGGCATCGACAATCCGCTCGGGCTGAACGACATATTCACAGTCGGCGCGAATCAGGACTTATCGTTCGGCAACAAGGCGCTCGGTTCGCACGGGTTCAATGGTTCGTACTCCATTCCGTTCGGCTACTGGACGGCGACCCTGTCGGGCAACACGAGCACGTACTACCAGAACATCGCGGGCGTGAACGAGACATTCGTATCGAGCGGCAACTCACAGACGGCCGCGCTGCGCATTGCGCGCGTGCTCTCGCGCGGCCAGAACGACGTGCTCGGCGGCTACGTGCAGCTATCGAAGCGTTTCGGCGACAGCTTCATCGACGACACGACGATACCGACACAGGCGCGCAACAACACGTTCCTCGAACTCGGCGCGACCGACCGGCATTACTTCGGCGCGGCGCAATTCGACGGCACGCTCGCCTACCGTCAGGGCATCGGCGGACTCGGCGCGACGCCGGACCCGTATATCGACGGCCCGACGTACCGCTTCCACATGGCCGTGCTCGATGCGAACCTGTCGGTGCCGTTCGCGATTGCAAACCAGCCATTCCGGTACGTCACGACCTTCCACGGCCAGTTCACCAACGACACGCTTTTCTATATCGACGACCTGACCATCGGCAGCCGTTACACCGTGCGCGGCTTCGACGGCGAAACGATGCTCGCGGCCGAACGCGGCTTCTACTGGCGCAACGAGCTGCAATGGCCGATGTTCCAAACGGGACAGACGTTGTACGCGGGCATCGACTACGGGCACGTGTTCGGGCCGAACACGGCAGCACTGGCTGGAACACAACTGGCGGGCGCGGTGATTGGCATTCGCGGCGGCGTGCCGACGAAATATGTTGGCGTCACGTACGACCTGTTTGCAGGGACGCCGATCTACAAGCCCAAAAACTTCCCGACCGCGCGCTGGACGGTCGGCTTCCAGCTAACAGCAGCGTTCTAACCGCCCGCACGCGCCAACAGCACAACCACTACACCCAAAACACTCACCGATTCACATCAACCACAATCCGCCCACGCACGCGTCCCTCGAGCAAATCCGCCGCAGCAGGAATCGCCTCCGCCAGCGCGATCTCGCGCGTGATCGTGTCGAGCGTCGTCAAATCCAGCGTATGTGCGAGTGCCTGCCACGCCTCCTGACGTTCCTCGAACGGCCGCGTCACGCTGTTGATCCCGAGCAGACTCACGCCGCGCAAGATGAACGGCGCGACCGTTGCAGGCAATTCCATGCCTTGCGCGAGGCCGCAGGCGGCCACCGCGCCGTTCGCGCGCAGGCTCGCGCAGACGTTCGCGAGCGTGTGGCCACCCACGGAATCGATGGCCGCGGCCCAACGTTCCTTTTGCAGCGGCTTGCCGGGTTCGGTGAACGCGGCGCGATCAATCACATCGGCGGCGCCCAGTTGCCGCAGATAATCGGCCTCCTGCACCTTGCCGGTCGAGGCGACCACGCGATAGCCGCGCTGCGCGAGCAGGGCGATGGCGAAGCTGCCCACGCCGCCGCTCGCGCCCGTCACCAGCACGTCGCCGTGGCTCGGGCCGATGCCGTGACGTTCCAGCGCGAGAATGCAGAGCATCGCCGTATAACCGGCCGTGCCGACGGCCATCGTCTGGCGCGGCGTGAGTCCGGCGGGCAGCGGAATCAGCCAGTCGGCTTTGACGCGTGCGCGCTGCGCGAGGCCGCCCCAATGCTGTTCGCCCACGCCCCAGCCATTGAGCACGACCGCATCGCCGACCGCGTAACGCGGGTCGGCGCTCTGGGCGACCGTGCCGGCGAAGTCGATGCCGGGCACCATCGGAAAGCTGCGCACGACCGGACCTTTGCCGGTGATCGCCAGGCCATCCTTGTAGTTCAGCGTGCTGTACTTGACGTCGACGAGCACATTGCCCGGCGGCAATTGCGCGTCGTCGAGTTCGGCAATACGCGCCGAGTATGTTTCGGATTCCTTTTCAATCAGGATGGCTTTGAACATGGTTCGTTTCCCGTGTGACGTGAGCGGTGCGATCGAATGAATGGATCGCCGCGGCGCTACTGCGCGCGCGGCAGCCCGGCGATAAATCCCTTGAAAAACGTATCGAGCGGCGCGTCGCTGCGCACCAGCCGCGCACGCATCACCGCGCCTTCCCAGCCGATCCAGAAGCAGGCCGCCAGCGCGTCGAGGTCGGCGTGCGGCGCGAGTTCGCCCGCTTGCTGCGCATCGTGCAAACACGCGGCGACACGCGCCTGCCAGCCCTGGAACACGCGTTCGAGCGTGCCGCGAAAATCGTCGGGCAGGATATCGACTTCGATGCCGAGATTGCCCGCGAGGCAGCCGCGCGTGTAGTCGTGACGCGCCATGCCCGCCTTGGCGTCGTCGACGAAGGCGGCGAGGCGATCGAGCGCGGGCCGCGATGTGTCGAGCAGCCAGCGGTCGAGCTTGGCGAGAAAGTAGGCGTCGTAGGCGTCGAGCAGGACGCGGCCGAACGCCTCCTTGCTCTCGAAGTAGTGATAGAACGAGCCCTTCGGAATGCCGACGCGCTTGAGCACGGCGTCGAGCCCGGTGGCGGCGAAGCTTTGCCCGGTCAGCAATTCCATGCCCGCGCGGATCAGCGCGGCGCGCGTGTCGGCGTGCGCGAGCGGGTCTTTGCGGGGGCGGCCGCGACGCGGCCGGTCAATCGTGGCGTCCATGCGGGGGATATTAGACCGATCGTCTCAAAAATTCAATCCCCGGCTTGAACACGCTTGAACACGCGCGATCTCAAGGCGTCCAGCGATGCACGATCACGCTCGTGCCGTTGTAATTGTCCTTGGTGATCACGTATTGCCCCGCCGAATTCAGATACACGCGCAGGCCGTACATCGAATCGACGTCGTTGCCCACATCCACGTTGGTCGGGTTCGCATTCGTCAGCGTGGTGACGAGCTTGCCGGTGGTGAGATCGTAAATGTCGATGTTCGGCACCGTATGCACGTAGCCGACGAACAGATAATTGCCCGCGGCGGCAATCGATTTCGGATTCGCGCTGGTGAGCGTGATAACGGGGCTCGGCCGGTTGATATTGCCCGACGTCCAGCCGTGATAGACCTCGATATAACCGTTCATCGCGGTCCAGTCCCAGTTGCCCGCGAGGCCCTGGGCGAGAATCATCGTGTCGCTTTCGGGCAGATAGAGAATGCGCGCCGTGGGCCGCACGCTTTCCGGCGTCGAGATCGTCGTGGCCGCGCCCCATTGCGGTTTGCCGGTGCTGTCGAAACCGGTCAGCGGATAGTGGTAGATGTGATTCGTGCGGTTGAGTCCGGCCCAGACGTCGCCGCGGCTGTCGAGGCAGAAGCCGCCCGTCACTTCGAGCGAGGTGTTGAACGGCGTGCCCGGAATCGAGCCGTCCGGAATCGCGATATAGCCGCTGCCCACGTTGAAGTGATAGAAGTAGAAGATGCCCGGATTTTGCCCCGACGCCACCAGAATGCGGTTGCCGTTGACCGTCACGAGCTGGCCGAAGTGTTCGTCGCGCTGCGTGTCGTTCATGTTCAGGCGCGGGTCGTTCGGGTAGGTGAACGGATCGACCGTATTGGCCACGAAGGTGCCGCCCGCGGTCCCCGTATAGATCGCGGTGCCGCTGTAGAACAGCGCGCCGTCGGTGACCGGATCGGGCGCGGCGACGCCTTCGAAATTCAGGCCCTGAAGCTTCCAGAGCAGCGTGCCCGCCGCGTTGTACGCGTGGATATCGGTGCCGCCGTTGCGGCCGAGATCCCAGCCGCCGCCCCACGGATTGTTGAGCACGTAGAGATTGCCGCTGCTGTCCTTGCCGATGCCGGTCACGCGCGTGAAGCGCTTGTCGCCCACCTGGCCCTTGATGCCGGTCGTGGTGTCGAGGTAGCCGCCTTTTACGCCGAAGGTGCCGGTTTGCGTGGGCGTGCCCGCGAGGCTGTAGAGCTTGATGTTCTGGTCGGGGCCGCTGTCGCCGATCATCAACTGGGCGGTCGTCGCATCGAAATAGAGCGCGGAGGGTTGCGAGCCCGCGGCCATCTGGATCTGCTGGAGCTGTGCGCCCGCCGGACTGAATGCGGTGACGGTGCCCGCGCTCTTTTGCGCGATCCACACGTTGCCCGCGTTGTCGAGCGCGAGCGCGCCCGGATTGGCGATCGAAATATCGCGCTGCCACGCGCCGTCGGTGGTGTAGACGCGCACGCGGTTGCCGTAAAAGTCGCTCACGTAGAGCAGCGTGCCGGCGGTGGCGAGTCCGGTGATGGCGTCGACGCGGCTCAGGGCGTTCCACACGCTCACGTTGAAAGTGAGGTCGCGCTGGCCGCTCGCGCGGTTGTAGCGGCCCACGGTGCCGCTGCCGTTCGAGGTGTTCACCGAGAGCGCGACGAAGATATCGGTGGCGTTGCCGGTGATCGCGCCGCCCTGGAATTCGTCGTGGATGCCGATCGAGCCGAGACTCTTGTCGTTCTGGTAAATGGCGACGCCGCCTTCGTTTTCGTCCCAGAACGATGACGTATAGATGACACCTTCGGGCGCGACCCACATCGAGCGCGCGCCGTTGCCCACGTGCGCCGCGAGCGTACCGTAAGTGTTGGCGAGCCAGTCGGTGGTGTACTGCTGCGCATGGGACGCAGGCGAGATCGCGGCCGTCGCGGCGCAGACGAGAGTGGCGCACATGCGCTTCGTGAACATGGATGAGGCTCCTGGTGCGGATAAACCGGTGACGCGATGACGATGAGCGCATCCGGCGGCGCTCGATGACATGGCGGAATTGGACGAAACGACGTGCGTGATCCGCGTGTCGCAACGGGCGTTTTTGCGAGCGCCTGTGCGGGTACGGTTGCGGGTTTACGCGCGCGCATCGGAGCAAGCGGCATGCCGCGCGGCGCACTTTTTTGTAGGCTATGCGCGAGGGATTGAAACGTCGTTATGCGCCAGTGGGTTGGGAGTCGTCGAAGGCGCTATGCGGATTGCAAGACATGGGTGAACGGTGTTTTGCGCTGCAAATTCGGTGGCTGACGCAGGAAGAATGTGCATACAACGTTTCTTTTTAGCGCACGTTTTGCGGGGGCGATTGCAATGAACATGACGAAGGCGGAGCGAGCCAAAGCGGTGCACGCTCGCGTGAATGAATGTCGAACTCTTTACGCGCGCGGCGATCTCATGCGGAACGCGTCGCCGTTTATGCTGGATGTCACCGGGAGCGCGTATAGTCTTTAAACCCGGACTTTAGACCCGGTCGACAAAAGCAGTCAGCGAATTCCATCGCCGAAATTTTATGCGGGCGAAATGAAAACGCGGACACATTCGGGCGCACAATGCTTGCTTTTGCTGCGCCCGCCCTTAGGTAGAGGACTTCGTTTCAGTAGCGGCGTGGCGCCTTCCACGCCGGGAAATCAGGGACAGCAAGCCGTGAAAGTCGAATTTGTCGAAGCGAGCAGTGCACGCCCCGACTTGCTCTGCTATCTGGTCGCGATTGCCGCGTCGTCGTATGCGCTCACGCAGGAGTGGCGCGTCGATCACGTCGTGCAGTGCTGCCGCGAATGGCTGGACAAGAGCGCGCTGACGATGCACTGGCTCGACCGCGTGCGCCTCGGCCAGCTCGCGCTGAAAATCGCGAGCCGCGACCTGCTGGGCGCGGGCATCGCCGTGCGTCTGTCGAGCGTCTCGGTGCTCTTTACCGCCGAGATGGAACTCAACGAAGCCTCCACGATGGTGCAGCGGATGATGTCGCTGTGCCACGAAGCGCTCTGACGCGTCACGTCGCGTTGCTCGCCGCGCGGCGCTGAAATCACGCGCCGAATCTACGCACCGAACCTACGCGCCGAAAGCCGCCACCACTTCCTCCACGAAATACCGCAGCTTGAGCGTCGTCGGGCTGCTCGCCATCACGATGTGCATGGGCCGCGCCACCGGTTCGTACTGCGTGAGCAGTGGCACCAGCGAGCCGTCGCGCAACGCGTCGCGCACGGCGGTCTCGGGCGCGAGCGCAATGCCGAGCCCGTTGACGGCCGCCGTGATCAGCGCCTTCATGTCGTTGGCGCGCAGGCGCGGCGCGATCGGCGCGGTCCACGCCTGGCCGTTCTCGATGAACCCCCAGCCGCTCGCCGGCGGCGCCGACGTATAGGCAAAGCCGAGGCACTCGTGCTCGATCAGTGCGTGGGGCGTCTCGGGCGCGCCCGCCGCCGCGAGGTAGGCGGGCGAGGCGCACACCACGAAGCGATACGGCCTGAGCGCACGCGCGACGAGCGTCGAGTCGTTGAGCGCGCCGAGCCGGATGGCGGCGTCGTAGCCTTCGTCGACGATATCGACGAAACGGTCGGTCAACGTGAGATCGATCTGCACGTCGGGATAGCGGTTTAAAAAGCGCGCGATCGCCTCGGGCAGCGCAAAGGCGCCGAAGGTCACCGGCGCGGTGATGCGCAGGCGTCCGCGCGGCGTGTCGGCCAGCGAGCGCGCCTGGGCCTCGGCGGCTTCGGCGTCGGCAAGCAGCGCGCGGCAGCGCTCGTAGAACGCCTGTCCCGCCTCCGTGAGGCTTTGCCGCCGCGTCGTGCGGTTCAAGAGGCGTGTGCCGATGCGCGTCTCCAGTTCCGCCACGTGACGCCCGGTCATCTGCGGCGTCATGCCGAGCGCCTTGCCCGCGGCGGCGAACGAACCGCATTCGACCGTCTTCACGAAGGCCGCCATGCCGGTCAATCGATCCATCTTTGCTCCTGCATTCGAAACTGTCCTTTTCGACAGCCAACCATTTTCGCCGCTTTATCGCGTCCAGTGTTCGAATCATAGTGGTATCCGGGGCGTGCGCGAAAGCGCCGCAACCAGTCAACGACCACGCATCTGGCGACGGCGCGAAGCCGTCAGGAGGACATCGGCATGAAAATCGGCATTATTGGCGCGGGCTTTATCGGACGGGCGATGGCGGAACTCGCCATGCGCCACGGCGACTCCGCGATGCTCAGCAACTCGCGCGGCCCGCAGACCTTGACGAGCACGCGCGCCGCCATCGGCTGCGAACTCGGCACGACCGGCGAGGCGGCCGCGTTCGGCGACGTCATCGTGCTCGCCGTGCCGTTCGGCAATCTCGCGCAACTGCCGCCGGGCCTGCTCGACGGGCGCATCGTCATCGACACCTGCAATTACTATCCGGACCGCGACGGCCACGTTGCCGCGCTCGACGCGCACGAGACCACCACGAGCCAGCTCGTGGCCGCCGGCTTCCCGGGCGCGCGCGTCGTGAAGGCGTTCAACGCGATCCTGGCCGCCGATATCGGCACCACGGGCGCGCCCGGCGGGCAGCCGGGGCGGCGCGCTCTGCCGCTCGCGAGCGACGACGCGGCCGCGAAGGACGTCGTGAGCACCTTGCAGGACCGCTATGGTTTCGATGTCGTCGATACGGGTGGCCTCGCGCAAAGCTGGCGCTTCGAGCGCGCGAAGCCCGCGTACTGCATCCCGCTCGATCGCGCGGGCATGGAGCGCGCCATCGCGCAGGCGCAGCGCGACGTGGAACTGCCGCACGGTTCGTGGCGTAAATAGCGCTCGGGGCGGCCGGGCAGGGAAGTTGGCACCGATGCGCGCACCGAAGCGGACACGGGCGGCGGCCCGTGTCATGCGCCGTTACAGAAAGGCGGACGCGCGGCTGTCCCTTTTCGGGTCGCTCGCGTGTCATGAAAGATGAGCGCGCACGTTCGCCGGGCTGACGGATGGAACCGTCGGCACCGGCCGAACGCGGCGAAATCCGCAGCAATGCGCATTTGCTGGCGAACGCGCGCAACTTACGAGATCATTGCGGCGCTCGCCGCTCGCCGCTCGCCGCTCGCCGCTTTCCGTTTTTCCGCTTTCACGATCACCGCCATGCCTGTGTTGTTTCACCTGCCGTTGTTCGAGTCGTTCGCCGATTTGCTGACTTTTGTGCCCGCCGCCGCGGCCCGTCGCCCATGAGCGCGGCGTTGGCCCAGGTGCGCCGGGTGGCGCCGCTCGTCTCGCGTATCCTCGCGGCGATTGTCGGCGGCTACGCACTGGCCGCGCTCACGAGCGTCGCGGCGCTCGCGTTGCCGATTGCCGCGCCGCAAGGCGTCATCACAGGCATGCTGGCGAGCTTCGTCGTCTACACCTGCGTTGTGATCGGCGTGTTTCTCGCGCGTAGCGCGCGGCGCGCCTGGGGCGGGCTGCTGATCGCGGCGGTGCCGCTGTTGCTGGCGTCGTGGTCCGTCTGGACGTCGGCCGGAGGCGCAAAGTGATGGCGAATCCCAACGACGCAACGCCGCAAGTGCGCGATAACGGTCGCGCCCCAAAATCGGCGAAATCGACGAAATCGACCGGAACACAGAGCAAGGGCGTGCGCCAGAGCATGTCCGATCTGCACACGTGGGCGGGGCTGCTGGTCGGCTGGCTGCTGTACGCGATGTTCCTGACCGGCACGGTCAGCTACTTCAAGGAAGAGATTTCGCAATGGATGCGCCCCGAGCTGGCGCATCAGCAACAGGTGCCCGATCCGGCCGCAGTCGCGCAGCGCGTGGCCACGACGCTCGCCACGCTCGCCGACGGCACCACGCAATGGAGCGTGCAACTGCCGACCGCGCGCAGCAATCTCGCCAGCGCGTTCTGGCGCACGCCGCCCGGCTCGGAGCAAAAAGGCATGTTCCAGGAAGGCGTGTTCGATCCGGCGACGGGCCACGCGGTCACGGCGCGCGACACGCTCGGCGGCGAGTTTTTCTACCGCTTCCACTTCCAGTTCTATTACATGCCGGTGATGTGGGGCCGCTGGCTCGCGGGCCTTTGCGCGATGTTCATGCTGGTGGCCATCGTGAGCGGCGTGATCACGCACAAGAAAATCTTCGTCGACTTCTTCACGTTCCGCTGGGGCAAGGGCCAGCGCTCGTGGCTCGACGCGCATAACGCGCTGTCGGTCTTCGGCCTGCCGTTCCATCTGATGATCACCTACACGGGCCTCGTCACGCTGATGACGATGTACATGCCGTGGGCGGGCGAGGTCGCGCTCAAGTCGGCGGCGCAGCGTCAGGAAGTCGCCGCGCAACTGAATGCGTTCATCCGCCCCGGCAAGCGGCAAGGCGTGGCCGCGCCGCTCGCGAACGTCGACCGGAAGGTTCGCGAGGCGCAGGCGCGCTGGGGCGAAAACAACGTGCTGCGCGTGACGGTGACGAATCCCGGCGATGCGAGCGCACGCGTGGCGGTTTCGCGCGGCGAGGCGCTGCGCGTGTCGGTGAGTCCGCAATATCTGCTGTTCGACGGCGTGAGCGGCAAGCTGCTCGAAACGCACGACCACGTCGGCGGCGCGGCCGAAACGCGCGGCGTGCTTTACGCGCTGCACATGGGCCGCTTCGGCGATCTGCCGGCGCGCTGGCTGTATTTCATCGTCAGTCTGGCGGGCACGGCGATGGTCGGCACGGGCCTCGTCATGTGGACCGTCAAGCGCCGCCAGAAGCTGCCCGATCCGATGCGTCCGTACTTCGGTTTTCGCCTCGTCGAGCGGCTCAATATCGCCAGCATCGCGGGTCTGTCGATCGCCATGACGGGGTATCTGTGGAGCAACCGGCTGCTGCCGGTGGCGCTGCCGCATCGCGCCGATACCGAAATCAACGCCTTCTTCGCGATCTGGGCCGCGACGCTGCTCTACGCGCTCGTGCGCCCCGCGAAGCGTGCGTGGATCGAATTGCTCTGGCTGGCAGCCGCGCTGCTCGCGCTCCTGCCGGTGCTCAACGCGCTCACGACGCAGCGTCCGTTCTGGCGCAGCGTCGCGCAAGGCGACTTCGTGTTCGCCGGTTTCGATCTGATGATGTGGGCGCTGGCGGCGCTGCATGCCGCGCTCGCGTGGCGCACGGCGACGCATCGTCCGCGTGAGAAAGCGGCGGGCAAGCGCGCGACGGCGACGCTGCCGCAAGAGGAGGAAGCGTGATGGTCGGGCTGACGTTGGGGCTGTGCGTGATGGCGTTCGCGTTTCTCGCGCTGGGCATGGAGCGGCATCAGCAAGCCGTGCTCGGACGCACGCTCGACGCCGGGCGCACGCGCGGCTTCAGGATCGCGGGATGGTGCGCGCTCGTCATCACGCTGCGCATGATCGTGGGCGAGGCGGGCTGGGCGATGGGGCTCGTCTATTACGCGGGCTGCACGAGTCTCGCGGCGGGCATCGTGTATGGCGCGATCCTGTGGCGTCAGCGCGCGCGGGCTTGAACCGGAGATTCTGGGCGAGGAAGAACGCAAGAAGCGGAGTTCGATCCGCGAGCATTGCGCGTAGACTTTCGCTGAAACGGCTTGGGGCTTTTTCAGGGACGCGCCATGAATTATGCAGTGCAGGATGGCTTCGATTTCACGCCGCACGAATCGGATGAAGCGGACGAAGCGGATGAATCAGGCGAGGCGGACGAGCGCGCCATCGCCTGGCAAGCGGCCGCCACATCGCTCGACCGATACGGCAACGCGATCCTGCCTGCGTTGCTCACGCCCGCGCAGTGCGAAGCGCTGATCGCGCTCTACGCGGACGAACAGCGTTTTCGCTCGACCATCGTGATGGCGCGCCACAATTTCGGGCGCGGCGAGTATCGCTATTTCGCGTATCCGTTGCCGCCTTTGCTCGACGAGTTGCGTCACGCGCTCTATGCGCGGCTCGCGCCCATCGCGAATCGATGGAACGCGCAACCTGGTATCGACCCAAATACCAATGCAGCGTATCCCCGCGATCTCGACACCTTTCTCGCGCGCTGCCATCGCGCCGGACAAACGCGTCCGACGCCGCTGATCCTGCGTTACGGCAGCGGCGATTACAACTGTCTGCATCAGGACCTGTACGGCGATCAGGTGTTCCCGTTGCAGGTCGCCATTTTGCTTTCCGAGCCGGGCCGCGATTTCACGGGCGGCGAGTTCGTGATGACGGAATCCGCGTCGAACGGACAGCGCGCCGAAGTCGTGCCGCTCAGGCAAGGCGACGCCGTGGTGTTCGCCGTGCATCATCGCGCGGCGGCGGGAAAGCGAGGTGGCATTCGCAAGGTGGCGATGCGGCATGGCGTGAGCGTCGTGCGTAGCGGACATCGCTACACGGTCGGTTTGATCTTTCACGACGCGCGCTGAATCGAACGGATGCCGGATCAACATGAATATCGATAATCGGAATTGGCACGCCGTCGAAGCGCAATTGAACGACGAAGGCTATGCCGTGCTGGCGGACGGGTTCGACGCGACGCAAGCGCTCGCGCTCGGGCGCGAACTCATGCAGGCCGATGCGCGGTGCTATCGCAGCCGCGTCGCGCTCGACACACTGGATCTCGGGCGCGGCGAACTCCGCTATTTCGCCGACGATTTACCCGCGCCGCTCGACGCCTGGCGCGACGCGCTGTACCGGCATCTCGCGCCCATCGCGAATCGCTGGAGCGCGAAGCTCGGCGCGCCGCATGCGTTCGCGCCTGACTTTCACGGCTTTCTCGACGCCAATCTCGCGGCGGGGCAAACGCAGCCGCAATCGAGCGTCTCGCGTTTGCGCAGCGAGGACTGGCAGGCGCTGCATCAGCGCGACGCGGGCCGCGAGGTGTTTCCGTTTCAGGTCGTTGCCGTGCTCTCGGAACCGCAACGCGACTTCACAGGCGGCGAATTCGTGATGACGGAGCGACGCCCGCGCATGCAGTCGCGTCCGATCGTGGTGCCGCTGCGGCCCGGCGATCTCGCGGTGGTGGCGACCTCGCTGCGTCCGTGCGAAGGCGCGCAGGGCGTGTATCGCGTGTCGCTCAAGCACGCCATCAGCCGCGTGCGTGGCGGCGAGCGCATCGGTCTCGAACTGGCGTTTCATCACGAGGCGGGCGAAGGCGCGCGCTAAAGCGCCGACACGACACCTCGCTGTGCCTCACTGTCCTGCGATCGACTTGCGTGCGCTGTTGTCGTCGGCGTTGCGGGTCTCGCCGTCGTGCCATTGCGCACGGATCTTCGCCACGACCGCGCCCGGCAAGGGCACGTAATCGAGCGCCTGAATCGTGGTCTCGCCATGCGTGAGCGCCCAGTCGAAGAACTTGAGCGTTTCCTTGTCGCGGCCAGGTTTCGCGGGCGTCGTGCCCAGCAGCACGTAAGTCGCGCCCATCACCGGCCACGCCTCCTTGCCGGGCTGATTCGTGAGCAGCCGATCGAGCGAGCCCGACCAGTCGGCGTTGGCCGCCGCCGCATTGAACGACGCCGCGCCCGGTTCGACGACCGCGCCTGCCGCATTGGTCATCGCCGTATAGGTGAGGCGATTGTGCTTCGTGAAGTCCCAGGCGATATAGCCGATCGCGCCGGGCAGATATCCGACGAACGTCGCCACGCCCTCGTTGCCCTTGCCGCCGATGCCGAGCGGCCAGTGCACGCTCGTGCCTTCGCCCACGCGCCGCTTCCATTCGGGGTTGACCTGCGCCAGGTAGTGCGTCCAGATCAGCGTCGTGCCCGAGCCGTCCAGGCGCCGCACCACGGCAATCGGCGTGTCGGGCATCTTGAGCTTCGGGTTCAGGCGCGCGATGGCGGGATCGTCCCAATACTGGATCTTGCCGAGGAAGATGTCGGCGAGCACGTCGCCCGTCAGCATCAACTCGCCCGCCTTGAGGCCCGGCAGATTCACGACCGGCACCACGCCGCCGATGGCGGTCGGGAATTGCCGCAAGCCCGCCTTGCGTAGCTGATCGTCGGTGAGCGGGGCGTCGGAGCCCGCGAAATCGACAGCGCGCGCGAGCACCTGCTTGATGCCGTCGGTCGAGCCGGTCGGCAGATAGCTGACCTTGCCGCCGCCCGACTTCAGATAATCGGCGGCCCAGCGCGCGTAGAGCGGCGCGGCGAAGGTGCTGCCGGCGCCGGTCACGCCGTCGGCATGCGCGACGCTAAAAGGCAGGCCGCTCATCGACGCGCCCAGCAGCGCGGCGATCAGGATTCGCGTTGTTTTCACGAGCGTCTCCATGCGAATGGCGCTGCGCGGCGCGCCTCGATGTGCTTCGCCAAAACGCGCAATACAGCCTGCATTAGAAGCCCGTGACCGGCGGGATTCAAATTGAATCGCGCTATCGTGCGAACGCTGGGTGCGCTGGCGCACAGAGCGGCGGCGAGGATAGCTAACGAACTCGCGGCAATGCGGCAATACGGCGCGCGCCGCGATCGAAGCTCGCTGTGAAAGGCGCTGTGAAAGCCGCTTTGTAAATGCGCTTGAAAAGCCGTTTGAATAAACCGGTTAATTCCCGCGCCGGTTGATTCGGGTTTATTCGTATCGCGGCGAAAGCGCGCATTAAGGTTCCCCTAAGCCACGAGCGGAGAAAATCGCACTCGATGATGGGAGGCGCTTGTGCGATTGCTTTTACTTGAAGATGACGAAACGGTCGCTGGCCCGATTTATGAATTGATGTGCAGTGCAGGTCATGAAACGGACTGGGCGAGCAACGACTACGAAGCCGAATTGTCGCTGCAAAATGGCAGCTACGATCTGGTGCTGATCGCGCTCGGCTTCGCGCGTCTCGACGCGCTCGACATGCTGCGGCGTTACCGGCATCGCGGCGGCAGCGCGCCGGTCATCGCCATGATCGGCCGCAATACGCAAGAAAGCCCGATGGCCGCGCTCGACGCGGGCGCCGACGACTACCTGATCAAGCCGTTCGATCCCGCCGATTTCAGCGCGCGTATCCGCGTGCTGCTGCGGCGGCCGCAGCAAAACGCCGATCCCCGCCCGGACGGCGACCTGAAACTCGATCACACCCGTTGTTCGGTGCAGGTCAAGACCGAATCTGTCGCGCTCAAGCCCAGCGAATTCCGTCTGCTGTTTGCGCTCGTCAACGAGCCGCTGCGAATCTTCACGCGCGCCGAACTGGCCATGCGCATCTATGGACGCCGCAAGAGTGTCGTCAATAATGCGGTCGACGTCCACGTGCATGCGCTGCGGCGCAAGCTCGGCGCGGAGCAGATCGTGACGGTGCGCGGCGTGGGGTATCGGCTGCGCTAGGCCGGGCGGCGAAAGCGGGGGGGGGGGATCAGGCGCAAGTCGAGTAGCAGTCGGGCGCAAACTCCGCTGCTGGTTTACCATGCCAGCACGACGCCGCCGCACCAGGGGCGCGCCTCTAAATTCGAGGCGGACGTCTAAAGTTCGTGGGCCGGATGCCGAAAATCCGGGCATGACGCACGAACCTTCCCAACTTCCCGAGGACGATCCTATCTGGGCCGAAGCACGGGCACTCGAGGCCAGCATCCGCGCGATCCGGCGGGCTCAGGGCAAGAAGAATCCTGAGGATTTCCCGGCGGGCAGCGAGGAATGTCTCAACGCGATGGAAGCGTTCGTCCGCGACGTCCAGCGCGTTCTGGTTCTCTACGCCGAAGACCCCGATCAGGACGACGACGATCTGTTCGGCGCGGGCGCGTCCGGCTGATCGCGGCGTACGCCGCTCAGTCGCGGAGCGGCGTGGCTGCGGCCGTGCCTGCGCTCGTGGCCGCGATCAGCCGGCGCCAGTGCTCGTATGGGCCAGCACGAACGCGAAAACGTTTTCGAGCTCGCCGACGATCCGCGTGCCGGGCGGCACGCCCTCGAAAGCCGGTTCGGGGCCGACGCAGATCAGCGGCTTGCCAAAACGCGTCGCGAGGCGGATTTCGTCGAGCGTGCCCGGACCGCCCGGCAGCGCCACCACGACGTCGCTTGTCAGCACGTTCACGTAATTGCGGTTCAGCGCGTCGGCGGGCGCGTCGGGCTGCTTGCGCGGCAGCGGCGTGAGCACCGGCAGGTCGATATACGGATTCGGATAGCCCGCGAGCGGCACGAAACCGTGCTCCGGATGCGCTTCGCTCGGCATGATGCCGATCGAGCGTCCCTTGCGTCCGGGCGTGGTCGCGAACGCGCGCGCCGTCGACAGCATCACGCCCAGCCCCGCGCCGGTCAGCAGATCGAATCCCTGCCCGGCGATCCAGTGTCCCAGCGGGACCGACAGTTCCGGCCATTCGGTCTTGCCGGATCCCATGACGCCAACGATTGCCACCGCGCGCTCCTTGTATCCATGACGGTTTGGTGGACGGGATTTTACGTCGGCGCGCCGCTTATCGACCACCAGGCAGCGTTCAATCGACCACGAAAAGCGTCGCGCCCTTCGGCGACGACGAGCGGTGCGGCTCGGCGTGATCGGCGACCTGATAGCTCATGCCCGGCGTCAGCACGAAGCGGCGTCCGTCCGCGAGTTCCGTCTCCAGTTCCCCTGAAACGCACAGCAGCACGTGGCCCTTGGTGCACCAGTGATCGGCGACATAGCCGGGGCTGTATTCGACGAAACGCACGCGGATCGTGTCGAAATGGCGCGTGCGCCACGACGCGCTGCCGCGCTCGCCCGCGTGGATCGTGGGCGCCACGGTATCCCAGTTCGTGATGCCAAAAGGTACGGCGTCGATGCGCATGCGGGCTCCGCTGAGGTCGGTAGGGGTCGATTGAGTCGACGGGACGAATCGAACCTTACCGAAGCACCGCCACGAGCGTCAGAGGCAGACTAAGCCGATTTGAACCGATACAGGCGCATCGACGCCCGCGCAAACCTCACATCAATCATCAAGCGCCGATCGCCACCGCGCGCTTGCCGCTGAAATCCCAGCGTTGCGCGTGCGCCGTGTCCACGGCGGCGGGCAGCAGACGGGCGGCGCGGAAGGTATCGGCGATCTTCTGCTGCTCGCCGAAATGGGCGGCTTCGACCGGGCGCACGAGATAGCTGCGGCGCGCGTTGGCGCGCTCGATGGTGGCGGCGTCGAGTCCCCAGACCGGCGCGAGCAGACGCGCCGCGTCCTGCGGCGACTTGCGCACCCAGTCGCCCGCCTGGCGTAACTGCGCGAACACGGCGGCGAGCACGTCGGGGCGCGCTTCGGCGTAGCGCGTCGAGGCGAGATAGTAGCGCTGGTACGAGGCGAGTCCGTTGCCGTCAGCGAGAATCCGCACGTCGGCGTCCTGATCGACGGACGCCACATACGGGTCCCACGTCACCCACGCATCGACGCTGCCGCGCTCGAAGGCGGCGCGCCCGTCGGCGGGCGTCAGGTAGTGGATGCGCGCGGCGTCGGGCGGCACGCCCGCTTTCGCGAGCGCCGCGAGCAGCAGGTAATGGCTGCCCGCCGCCTTCGTCACGGCGATGTCCTTGCCGCGCAGATCGGCGGCCGTGTGCAGCGCGCCCGCGCGTTTGACGATGATCGCCTGCGCGCCCGGCGAAGGCGCTTCCTGGGCGAGATAGACGAAACGCGCGTGCGCGGCCTGGGCGAAGATCGGCACGGTGTCGGCGACGTCGGCGCTGAGGTCGATCGCTTCGGCGTTGAGCGCTTCGGTCAGCGGCAGGCCGCTCGCGAACTCGCTCCAGCTCACGGTCACGCCGAGCGGCGCGAGCGCCGCGTCGAGCGTGCCTTGCGTCTTGAGCACCGTAATCAGCGTCGACGACTTCTGATAGCCGATGCGCACGGTCGACGCCGACGTCGTTGCTGTCGCTGCGAAACCGGACCGCGCGAGCAGCGCGCCTGCGCCGAGCAACGAAGTCTGGGAGAGAAAACGACGGCGGGTACGCGAGAACATGGCAGGTCCGTGGCAGTGAGCGGCGTTGAGCAAAACGAGCACTCTAAAACCGGCACCGCCGCGCACCAACCAAGCAATGCTGATAAGCATCGAAGCGCGTACACGGCGCGCTCAAATGCAAAAGTTCAAACGCGCTCGCGTACCGCGCCGAAGCGTTGATACACCGCACGCGCCGCCGTATCGAGCGCAAAGCCCAGCGCGCCGATCACGAGCACGACCGCCATCAGTTCCGAATACGCGAGCCGGTCGCGGCAATCGAGAATCAGAAACCCGAGCCCGGAATTCACGCCGAGCATTTCCGCGGGCACCAGCACGATCCACAGAATGCCGATGGCGAGCCGCACGCCGGTCAGCACGTGCGCCGCGATGCCGGGCACGTAGATGTGCCAGAGCATTTCGGCGCGCGTCGCGGCAAGGCTTTCGCCGAGCTGGACCCAGCGCGCGTCGATCTGCTGCACGCCCGCCGCCGTGCTGATGACGATGGGCCAGACGGCCGCGAACGTCAGCAGGAAATAGACCGGCGGATCGCCGACGCCGAGCGACATCACCGCAATCGGCATCCACGCGAGCGGCGAGATCATGCGCAGAAATTGCAGCGCCGGCGACAGCGCGGTTTCGAGCGCCTTGAAGCGGCCGATCAGAAAGCCGAGCGGCACGCCGAACAGCATCGCCCACGCGAGCCCCACGCCGATCCGCCGCAGACTCGCGACGATATGCGTGAGCAACTGGTCCTCGCCGATCAGCGCGGGAAACGTGCGCCATGCCGCGAGCGGCCCGAACTGCGCGGCCAGCGCGCTGTGACGCGACACCAGCGCCACGCCGATCCACCAGGCGAGCACGATCGCCGCGAGCCCGGTCACGCCGAGCAGCACGCGCGCGGCGCGACGGTGCAGATTGCCGGCGTTCGCGCGAGGCGCGACGTCGCGCGCGCCCGGTGTGCCCGTCGCGCCGGATTCTTCGCTGAGGCTAGACAACGATGGTCTCCGTGCGCGCGTAAGTGTCTGGCAGACCGAAGGTTTTCATGCCGCCGACCGCCTCGATGCTCTTCTTCACGAAGCGGTCGTCCACGAGATCGCGTGCGACGAAAGCCGGATCGAGCGCGGCGAGGAATTGCCCGTTGCCTTGCAGTTGCGTCGTCTTGAGCCGCCGCACGAGTTCCTCGGTATAGGCCGGATACGGATAGGGCTGAAAGTCGATGCGCTTCTCGTGCCAGTCGGCGTGCACGATGGCGCGGTCGGCGAGATAGCGGCCTTCGTCGGCGGCCGTGGGCGCGAGCACGGTCTGCAGAATGCCCGCCGCGTGCGGCGTGTAGCGGTTCGGCCCGGTTTTCGACAACAGCTGCGCCGCTTCCTGCGGATGCGCGCGCGTCCAGGCCTGCGCCTTGACGATGCCGTCGACCACTTTCTGCGACCACGCGGGCCGTCCGCTCAGATCGCGCTCGTGCATGAACACGACGCAGCAGGCGTGATCGCGCCAGACGTCGCCGGTAAAACGCAGCACCTTGCCGACCTTGAGCGCTTCGGCGGCCGCATTGAACGGCTCCGCGACGATGAAGCCCGCGATCTGCTTCGCGGCGAGCGCGGGCGGCATGTCCGACGGCGCCATCACGACGAGGCGCACCTCGTTCGGCTTGAGCGCGCCGTCCTGCGTCAGCACCGGCGTGAGGCCCTGCGCGCGCAGCATGTCCTGCACCACGACGTTGTGAATCGAATACCAGAACGGCACGGCCACGGTCTTGCCGCCGAGATCCTTGAGCTGTCCGATCTCGGGCGCGACCGTGAGCGCCGAACCGTTGACGTGATTCCACGCGACCACTTTCGCGCTCGCCTGGCTGCCGTAGCGCGCCCAGATCGTCATCGGCGCGAGCAGGTGGACGACGTTGACCTGGCCGGACAGGAACGCCTCGACGAGTTGCGCCCAGCTACGCAGCAGCGTCGGTTTTTCGACTTTCAGGCCCGCCTGCTCGAAGTAGCCGTTGTTGTGCGCGACGAGCAGCGGCGCGGCATCGGTGATCGGCAGATAGCCGATGCGCAGCGGCGCGTCGGCGTCGGCGGCCGCGCGCGCGTTGGCGGCGCCCAAAAGCGGCGCCGCGCCCGCGACGGTGAACATCGAGGCGAGCTTGAGCCACTCGCGGCGGGTCATGGGGAGCTGGCACATGCGGTGGTCTTCCTCTTTGGGTGTATCGGAGCGGTGAGGTGTGGCGGCGGTTCAGGCAGGCAGCGGCGCGTGCATGGAGGCGGGCATCGAGGCATGCATGCTCGCGTGCAAAGCGCCGACGAGCCGCACGCGCAACGCGCCGAGCGCTTCGACCTGATCCGCGCGCGGCTCGGGCAAGGCGATGGCGAGATCGAGCGCGATGCCGTCCGGGCCGAGCACGGCGACGCGGTCGGAAACCAGCAGCGCTTCGTCGATGTCGTGCGTGACGAGCAGCGTCGCCGCGCCGCTTTCGCGCACCACGCGCACGAGCAGGCGCTGCATGTCGGCGCGCGTGACTTCGTCGAGCGCGCCGAACGGCTCGTCGAGTAGCAGCGTGCGCGGCGCACGCGCGAGCGATCGCGCCAGCGCGACGCGTTGCGCCATGCCGCCCGACAACTGGCGCGGCGAGAAATGCGCGGCGTGCGCGAGCCCGACTGCCTGGAGCGCGGCGCGCACACGCGCATCGCGTTCGCGGCGCGCGAGCTTCGGCTGCTTGCGAAAGCCGAGGCCGAACGCGACGTTGCGCTCGACCGACAGCCACGGCAGCAGACACGCGTCCTGAAACGCGAGCGCCACGTCGGGGCGCGGACCGTCGAGCGGCGCGCCATCGACCTGAACGCTGCCCGCGTGCGGCGCGATCAAGCCCGCCACGACGCGCAGCAGCGTGGATTTGCCCGCGCCGCTCGCGCCGATGATCGAGACCAGTTCGCCGGGCGCGACATCGAGATCGACATTCGCGAGCACGCTGCGTTGCTGGCGGCGCAGGCCGACGCCGCGCAGCCGCAGACGCGGCGTCTCAGGCGACGAACCGGCGATGTCGATCAAGCCGTTCAGGCCGCTCGTGCCGTTCATGCGGCCTCGCTGCGCCGCTGCTGCGCGAGTTGCGATTTCAGTTGCACGAGGCTCGGCGTGACGATCGGCACGAAGGCGGCTTCGCGGCTGCGGCGCGCGGTGTCGTTGGGCGTGGCGCGCGACGCGTGCGAGCGCAGATAGCCGCGTCCGCCCGCCGCCTGTACGTCGAGATGCGCGGCGGCGTCCACCACGGCGGCCAGGCCGATGCGCAATTCGAATTGCGCGGCGGGCGCGGCGACGAACGCGCCGCTCGTCACCCCGGCGTAGAGGCGCGCGGTGAGGGCGTCGAGTTCGTGGCGCAGCGCTGCTGCATCGTCGGCGAGTGCGGCGCGCACGGCGGGGCTGCTCTCCTCGACGGCTTCGAGCGCGCGGCGCGCGAGGCCGATCGACATGCCGCATTGCAGGCCGAGGAAAGCCGGGCGCGCGCGGACGAGAAAGGCGCGCGCATCGGCGTCAATCAGCCAGCCTGCGTCGAGTTCGGCGCCGTCGAGCGTGAGCGCCGCCGTGTTGCTGCCGCGCAGCGCGATCAGGTCGAGGTCGTCGCTGCGCGCGACGCCGGGCGCATCGTGCGGCAGCGCGAAGATCGCGGGCGGTGCGCCGTCGTGACGATCGAACGCCGCCGCGACCACGAAGCCCTCGCGACGCAGATTGGTGATCCACGGCAGCGCGCCGTCGAGCGCGAAGCGCGTCTGCGCGGCGTCGAGCGGCGCGGCGCGCATCTGCAACGGCTCGATCGCGCTCAGAAACTTCATCGCGTTCGAGAGGCCGGTCGCGCCCGCGTGCTCGCCTGCCAGCAGCGCGGGCAGCCAGCGCGCGCGCAAGCCGGCGTTCGTGCTTTGCAGCAGATATTCGATGAACGTGCGCTGCCCCCAGAACACGAAGGCGCTCGCGAGCGAGTGGCGCGCGACGGCGGCGATCGCTTCGATGGCGTCGACGGTCGTGCCGCCCGCGCCGCCCAGTTCCGGCGCGACGCCCACGCGAAACAGCCCGGCGCGGCCCAGACGCGGCACGACGTCGGCGGCGTGCGCGGCGTCCGTATCGAGTGATTCGGCGTGCGCGTCGAGCCAGGCGGCGAGATCGGCGGGCAGCGTGGGCGCGGCGGGGCGTGTCATGCGGAGTGCTCCGTGGCGGGCTGTGTCGCGTGATGCAGATAATCGTCCGCGTTCCAGCGATAGCCCGCAAGTTGGGGGTTCAGTTCGTTCTGCGCGAAGTTGTTGGCGAAGTTGCACAGCGTGGCGAGACTCACGCCGAGGATCACTTCGAGCGCGTTCGCGTCGCTGAAGCCGGCGGCGGCGAAGGCCGCGCGCGCGGCGTCCGGCACCGCGCCGCGTGTGGCGATCACGTCGCGCGTGAAGACGGCCACGGCATCGAGGCGGGCGTCGCCGCTCGGGCTACCGCTGCGCAGCGCGTCGACCACGGGCGTGGCCAGTTGCGCCTTTTTCAGCGCGACGGCCGTGTGGCCCGCGACGCAGAAGCCGCAGCCGTGGATCGCCGCGGCGGTGATCTGCACGGCTTCGCGTTCGGCGAGCGTCAGGCCGCTGCGGCCATTGATTTCGCCGACGGTCAGATACGTTTCGAGCGCGACGGGCGCGTTCGCGAGCGAGGCGACGAGGTTCGGCAGGAAGCCGTTCGCGGCGAGCGAGCGCTCCAGGAAAGGACGGCTCGCCTCGGGGGCGCTTTCGACGGTGTGCAGCGGCAGACGGCTCATGGGATTCCTTACGGATAGAAGCGGATCGATGTGCCGATTCTGGGCGCGGCGCGAAGCGCGGGCAATGCGCCGCTGTCCGCGATTCATGCGGGATTGTCTTGCGCGGTGCGGACGGGTTCGCGATCGGGCCGCGTTGAAGCGGCGCGCGGCTCGGATCAGCGCAACTTAGTGCAGCGCGGCGAGCGCCGCGTCGCCCGATGCCGCGCGCCGCCACGCGCCGGGCTGGACGCCGGTCACGCGCTTGAACGCCTGGGCAAACGCCGATTCGGACTGATAGCCCACTTGCTCGGCGGCGTCCGGCATGCTCGTGCCGGTGCTCAGCATCGACGCCGCGAGCTTCATGCGCACGAGCGTCAGGAACTGCGCGGGCGGCTGGCCGCAGAGTTCGGCGAACAACTTGCAGAAACGCGCGCGCGACATGTGCGCGAAATCGGCCATGCTCGCCGTGGTCCAGCGCCGCCCCGGCTCGGCGACGATGGCCGCGACCAGCGGCGCGAACGCCGGACGGCGCAGCAGCGCCCAGAAGCAGGGCGTCAGTTCGTCGTTCGAATCGAGCGCGCGCAGCGTGTAGAGAAACAGCAGGCTCGTGAGCCGCGCGATCAGGGGCGAGGGCGTGTGCGGATCGAGGTGCGCCTCGGCGCGGATCAGCTCGAAGATCTGGCGCGCGCCGTGCAGCGCGGGCTGATCGTGCCGCGCGATCACGTGATCGGGCAGCAGGTCGAGCATCAGGCCGTCGAGGCCGGACTTGAACTCGAAGAAGCCGCACGCGAGACCGAGACTGTCGCGCGCGGGCAGGCTGGCCGCGTCGAGCGGCGTCATCGCGCCGTGACGGGCGTGTTCCGCGCCCGCTGCGGGCGGCAGCGCGTGCGGTGACAGGCAGTGCGCGACGTCGTCGAGCAGGAACACGGCGTCGCCGGCGGCGAGCGCCACGCTGCGCGCCGGACGG
The DNA here is from genome assembly GCF_046535315.1 of Paraburkholderia sp. SIMBA_027. NCBI lineage: Bacteria > Pseudomonadati > Pseudomonadota > Betaproteobacteria > Burkholderiales > Burkholderiaceae > Paraburkholderia > Paraburkholderia sp. SIMBA_027. The sequence continues at coordinate 282,647 of NZ_JAWRWY010000001.1, read as the reverse complement.
CCGGCCCGCTCAGGAAGATGCAGCCAGCAGCGGCCATGCAGGACGAGGTGGAAACTGGCGCGGCGATGACCGCTCGTCGAGGCCTGCCAGGCGCCGCAATACTGGCCGACGTGAAACAGCGTGCTGGTGACTTCGAGCCCTTCGATCAGCCAGGCGGAAAACGCATCGACTTGGGACGGCATGGAATCGGAACGGAGAAAACGCGCGCGGACGTCGCGCACGGTCTCTCACCATAATGCGTTTTGCCGCCGCGCTTACGAAGTTATTGTTCGATGCTTATGGGGGATGGCGGATTGGTGCGGTGCCTGGCAGCGCGATGCGGATAGCGATGCCTCGTTGATGCGTCCCGCCATGTCGGCGACGATCCGGCAAAACTCATCAGGGTCTTCGAGCATCATGCTCGCCCACAGATCGCGCAGCATTGGCTTTCACACCTCCGCGTCACATCCCGTTCTGGGACTCCATCGCACTCTCCTCACACAGCAGTTCGAGAAAAGTCTGCTGGAACGCGGTGCCGAGCCAGTCGGTCCGCACCGTGTATCCAACCGCGCGGCTCGCACCGGGCAATTCCAGATTCAGGGCGACGAGTTCGCGCCCCGGATACGCATCGCGAATCTGCGCGCGCGACAGCAGGGTCAGGCAATCGCTTTCCATGAGCATCGCCAGCATCATCGCGAGCGAACTGGTTTCCACGACCAACGGCGGCTTGACCGGCAAGCGCGCGAATATCGAATCGATCACCGCGCGGCGCGGCACGTTGTGTTGCGGCATGACCCAGTCATGGTCCGCCAGATCCGCGAGGACCACGGATTTACGCTTTGCCAGCGCGTGCCCTTTGCGCACGGCCACGACGTAAGGATCGGCAAACAATTCCGTTTCGTGGACCAGGCCGGTGAGACGCGGCTCGCGCAGTCCGCCAACGAGGAAATCGATCCCGCCGCTGCGCAACTCGCGGAGCAGATGCGCATGGGACCCTTCCTCGACGGTGACGCGCGACGCGGGATAGCGTTGGCGCAGCCGTTGAATGGCGCGCGCGACGAGGCGCGGCGGCAGCAAGGGCAGCACGCCGATCGACACCTTGCCGGTGAGTTGCCCGCGCGCGTAGGCGAGTTCATCGACCGCCTGGGTGATTTCATAGAGCGCGAGGCTCAAACAGCGCGCGAACTCGGTGCCGGCGGGGTTCGCCGACACGTTATGAACGCGGCGGCGATAAAGCGACACTCCGACGTTCTGCTCAAGCTGCCGCGCCGCCCGATGCACCGCGGGCTGGGAGATGCCCAGCGACAACGCGGCCTCGGCGGCGGACCCGCCCTCGGCAATCGCCATGTGGCAGCGCACCTGCGCATCGGTCAGGCGCCGGCAAATCTTGGCCGCATTCGCCGCCGACTGACCGGTGAGCACGACCACCGCGCGCTCCATCTGATCGAGCATGCGCCGCACGCGCCGCTGCACGATGATCCCGTCGCCCGTCAATTCACTGCCGCCGAATCCCCGCTCGAACAACTGGCAATCAAAACTCGCTTCGAGTTTGTTGATCGCCATGCTCACGGCCGGCTGCGTGCGGCCGGCGTGAATGGCGGCCTGCCCGATTCCGCCCGCTTCGCACACCGCGTCGAAGAGAAAGAGACGCCTTAATCGCGCCAGATCATCGTCTGGCGATGTGTGTCCATCGACCTGCATCGAGCCTCCAGCATGACCAGGAGAAAACCCTGAGCTTAACGTAAATTGATGGCCTGCGGCTCACTTCGTATTGAGTCCTGGCGCGGCATCTCACTTACAGTAACGTTCAATTCAGCAGGACATTTTCAGCCAGGAGCACCTTCATGTCCGTCGTGATCGACACGCATACACACGCAATTTCGCCTGATACGCAACGTTATCCGCTCGCGCCGGTGGGTGGCCATCAATCGGAGTGGTCCGCCAAACGACCGGTCGATTACGAAGGTCTGCTCGCATCGATGGATGAGGCGGGGATCGACCGCGCCGTGGTCGTGCAGGCGTCGACCGTCTACGGAAACGACAATAGTTATGTCGTGGATGCGGTGCGCGCGCACCCGGATCGTTTTGCCGGCGTGTTCTCGATCGATGTGCTGGCAAGCGATGCCGTCACGCAAATGCAGCGCTGGCTCGACGCCGGTCTCTCGGGTCTGCGCCTGTTCACGACCGGCAGCACGATGCCGGGGCAAGCGGGCTGGCTCGATGACGAACGTTCGTATCCGGTGTGGGACTATGCGCAGCGCCATGGCGTGTCGATCTGCCTGCAGATGACGGCGCAGGGTATTCCCGCGCTGCTGAACATGCTCGCGCGCTTTCCGGATGTCCGCGTGCTGCTCGACCATCTGGCGCGTCCGGAACTCGCCGGCGGCCCGCCTTATGAAGCGGCGGCGCCGCTGTTCAGCCTCGCGTCGCATCAGGGCGTCTATCTGAAGCTGACCAATCGCACGATCGCCGCCGCCGCGCAAGGCGCCTCGACGCCGGCGCAGTTTTTCCCGCGCGTGCTCGATGCGTTCGGCGCAAAGCGTATTTCATGGGGATCGAATTTCCCCGCGGCCGAAGGCGCACTGTCGCAATTGCTGACGGAAGCGCGCGAGAGCCTGTCGATGTTGCCGACCGAAGCGCAACAGGCGATTTTCAGCGGAACGGCGCGTGCGGTGTATCCGTCGCTCGCCGCGTGAACCTGCACCCTGCAAAGTGAAATCCTGAACGTGAACCGCCCAACCCAACCTTTGCGATTGAAGGTCGCGCTGAAGTCCTATGCGCACACGCGCGCGCTCAAAGCCGGCGATCTGACTGACCCGTCTGTCGAACTCGTATTCGACGAAATCGAGCCCATTCACAACGCGTTCGCGCCGATGGCGCGTCGTCAGGCATTCGACGTCAGCGAACTGGCCATCGTCACATATCTGCAGGCGAAGGCCTATGGCAAGCCGCTGATCCTGTTGCCTGCCGTGGTGGCTGCGCGTTTCCAGCAAGGCTGCATCATCTGCAGCACCGCGCGTCCCAAGCCCACGCTCGACGCATTGGCGGGCAAGCGCATTGGCGTGCGTGCGTACTCGCAAACCACCGGCATGTGGGTGCGGGCGATCCTCGGCGAAACCTATGGCGTGCCGCTCGAACAGATCGATTGGGTGACGCTCGATCGGGGCCATCTGGAGGAATACGCCGAGCCGCCTTTCGTCAGCCATGCCGAGCCGGGCAAACAGCTTTTATCGATGTTGCGTTCGGGAGAAATCGACGCCGCCATTCTCGGTAACGATCTGCCCGACGATCCGGACTTTACGCCGCTGATCGACAACGCCGCCGCCGCCGACCGCGAATGGTATGCACGGCACGGCTATGTGCCGATCAATCACGTGGTCGTCGTGACGGAAGATCTCGCCAGGACGCATCCGCTGGCGGTGCGTGCCGTGTACGATTTGCTCAAACGCGGCAAGGACTCGGTCGCCGCGCAGAACGCCGGCGCGCCCGACAAACTGCTGTTCGGTTATGACGCGCTGCGCGGGCCGCTCGAAGAGACGATCAAGTATTGCGAGCAGCAGAAGTTATTACCGCGCAAGCTGAGCGTCGATGAAATCTTCGCGGATAGTTTGCGCATCCTGGGCGAATCCGGAAGCTGAAGGATTGGCTTTCGCGTGACCCGCGTTCGAGCGAATCTGAATTCGCCGCTGTTTTTCAAGGAGATATCATGGCTCTGCCAGGCAAAGGCACCGCTTCGCCACCGAGAGGTCGCCGTCCGTTCTATCGCGACTTGTCGCTCCAGGTGCTGGCCGGCATGGCGTTGGGTACCGCCACGGGCTATTTCTTCCCGAAGTTCGGCATCAATCTGCAACCGCTCGGCGATGCGTTCATTCGCATTATCCAGATGCTGATCGGTCCCATCATCTTTTGCACTGTCTGCAGCGGAATTGCGGGCGTCAACGACTTCAAGAAAGTGGGGCGGGTCGCCATCAAGGCGCTCGTTTATTTTGAAGTCGTGACGTCGCTCGCGCTCGTGCTGGGGCTTGTCGTCGTCAACGTGCTCAAACCGGGTGTCGGCATGAATGTCGATCTTCATGGCATGCATTCGGCTGCGGTCGATAGCTATGTCGCGAAGGCGCATCATGTCGTGACGACGAGCGAGTTCCTGCTCAACGTGATTCCGCACACGGCGATTAGCGCCTTCGCGGGCGGCGATGTGTTGCAGGTGCTGTTCTTTTCGGTACTGTTCGCGTTCGGTCTTGCAGCAATCGGCGAGCGTGCGCAACCGGCGTTGAATCTGATCGAGTCCGTGTCCGGCGCGCTGTTCTGGATCATCGGCCTGACGATGAAGATCGCGCCGCTTGCCGCGTTCGGCGCGATTGCCTTTACGGTCAGCAAATTCGGCTTCGGTACGCTCATGTCGCTCGGCAAACTGCTGCTGGAGTTTTATCTGACCTGTGCGCTGTTCATTCTGCTGATTCTCTGGCCGATCGCGAAGGTCAATGGTTTCAGTCTGCTGCGTCTGATGCGCTACATCGGCGCGGAGTTGTTGCTCGTGATCGGCACCAGTTCGTCGGAGACGGTGTTTCCGCAATTGATCGACAAACTCGAACGACTGGGTTGCGAGAAGTCGGTGGTCGGTCTCGTGTTGCCGACGGCCTATACATTCAATCACGACGGCACCTGCCTTTATTTCGCCGCAGCGGCGGTATTTCTCGCGCAGGCTACCAACACGCCGATGAGCTGGCACGATCAACTGGTGCTGCTTGCCGTTCTGCTGCTGACGTCGAAGGGCGCGGCGGGCGTTTCCGGCGCGGCGATCGCCGTGCTGGCCGCCACGCTGGCCGCATCGAACACCATTCCGGTCGAATCGATCGCGTTGATACTCGGCATTCACAAGGCGTTGTCGAGCGGCTTCGTGTTCACCAACATCGTCGGCAATACCGTGGCAACCATCGTGGTGGCGAACTGGGAAAAGGCGCTGGACCGCGTGGCGCTGCGCCGCGAGTTGAAGTCGGGATTCAAACCCGCGCCGGTTGCGTCGGCGCGTCTCAATCAGACTCATAGCGGCCACGCCGGCAACTAGCCGCACGGCGTCGCGGCACTGGCGGAACCGATGGAGCGGTTCCGCCAGTGCAAGGAAGCAAGCGCATATCAAGGAGTTTCATTAAACTAGTTAGGCATGCATATCGTATGGAGGTTGTCGTTTCCTCCGCACGATAAAAATAAAATACATAGACGGAGACATGGCATGAAAGCACTCGCGTGGAGAAGCATTGGCGTTGGACTGTCACTCGCAGCCGGCGCGTCGCCGGCCTGGTCGCAAAGCAGCGTTCAGATCTACGGCACGGCAGACGGCGGCGTTCGTTACCAGACCAACGCGGTCAAAGGAGGAGGCACTGTGGTGACCATGAATTCGAATGGTTACTACAGTTCCAACAAACTGGGCTTTCTTGGAAAGGAAGACCTGGGCGACGGATGGAATGCGCACTTCCGTCTGGAAAGCGGCTTCAATCTCGGCAACGGGCAACTGGACAACACCACCAATACCTTGTTCAACCGCCAGTCGTTTGTCGGCATCGGCAATCGCAAATACGGCTCGCTCGATTTCGGGCGGCAATACACGATCGCGCACGACATCATCAGCATTTACGATCCATTTGGTTTTCACTACACGCCGATTCTGCCGCTCACCCAGGCATCGGACGGCACGCGCAACAACAACTCCGTCAAGTACAAGAACGACTTCGGGCCTTTGTTGTTCGAGGTGGACAATTCGTTTGGCGGCGTGGCGGGCAATTTCAGCAGCGGCGCGACGCGCTCGGTCGGCGTGAGCTACAGCATGGGACCGGCGAGTGTTGGCGGCGTGTACGGACATCGCAACATTCTCACCGGCACGGCCTATATCGGTGACAGCTATTACATGGCGGGTGCCGCTTATAGCATCGGTCCGGTCAGGCTCTCGGGCGGCTTCATGTCGGAGGATCTCCAGAATCCGGCCGCGCCGCACCAGGTCACGAATAACGCGTTCGGCGGGTTTTCGTGGAATATCCAACCCTATCTGATTCTCGGCGGCGGCTATTACCAGACCACCGTATCGACCGACAAGGCCGGCCGCCGGGGGCTCGCGATCATGTCGCTCGCGTATCTGCTTTCCAAGCGCACGACGCTCTATACCGAAGTCGATTACACGTCTTACCGGCACGCGGTTGTCAGCACGCTCAACCCCGCCGGTGCGTCGAGCCAGACGGCCGTGACCGTGGGTCTCGACGTGCTGTTCTAGCCGCACCGATTGCGCGGATACGCGCGCTCAAAAGCTCCGGCTCAACCAGCCAAACGCATGTAGCGTCGAGGTCGAAATCGGCGTGGCGATGGCGGCGCTGATATTGCCGGGCATCGGCAGATCGATCACGCGGATGGCGTTCGCGTCGTCGCGCATCAGCGACATCGCGCCGACGCGATGCGCGCACAACGCTTCGACATAATCGACAGGCTGTGCCAGCAATTGCGATGCACAGGCGGCGCGCGCGCTCGCGAGGCTCATATCGGTGTCCGGGCGCGCGGTATCCGGCAGCAGGGTTTCCAGGCCGAATGCGTCGGCGCTCATCGCGAGCGTGATCCAGATGCCCGCGAAGGCGATGCGCAGCGAAAGCGGCGAGGGGCAGCCCGATTCGTCGAGGACCGGCTGGCCGTGCGCATCGTCGGAAAGGGCGACGGTTTCGGGCGACTTGTCGAGCGCATCGCCGAGAATGCGGCGCAACGAGACGCGCGCGATGGCGTAGCGCCGCGCAAAGGCGGGATTGCGATGATGGCGCATCCGTGCCGTTTCCTCGCGCGACAACCACAGCGCCGCTTCTTCGCGATTCAGATAATCCCAGCTTGCAGCGAGTCGCCAGATCATCAGTTCGCCGCTACGCGGCAGTGCGTGTTCCTTGCGTGTGTGCAGGCCCGAACGGTGCGGAATGAACTCGATGCCGGGTGTTGCATAGATAGGGTGTGACGAGTGGAAACCGCGCGCGGCTCCCGCATGCGTCGTGTCTTGCACGCTGCCTCCTTGTCGTTGAAATCGCGGCGCTTGCTGGCGCGCCGGCTTGGGTGACTGGCGCGGCGCAACGCCTATTGCGAGGTGCCGAACCACTCGCGCACATAGTCGGCGCCTGGCGGGCGCGGTTTGTCGGCGGATGAGGCGGGCGGCGTGCCGACGAACAGGAATCCGAGCACCTGCTCGTTTTCCGCGAAGCCGAGCGCGTCGTGCATGCGTGTGTCGTAGCTGTCCGCGCCGGTCGCCCAGAATCCGCCGTAACCCAATGCGTGAATCGCGTTGAGCATGTTCATTGTCGCGGCGCCGAGCGCGAGCACCTGTTCCACTTCGGGAATGCCGGTGTCGTGCGAGATCGCGGCCGCGAGCGCAATCACGAGCGGCGCGGCAAATGCCCTTTGCCGACGATGCGCGTGCGCTTCGCGCGGCGACTCAGGCGTGCGCGAGGCCGCGATATCGACAAGCAAGTCGCCCAGTGCGCCACGGGCTTCGCCGCGCACGACGACGAAGCGCCACGGGCGCAACTTGCCGTGATCGGGCGCGCGCATGGCGGCCTCGAAGATCAGATCCAGCTCGGCGTCGCGCGGAGCGGGTTCGGCGAGCGGCCAATGCGAGCGGCGCGAGAGCAGCACGTCGAGTGCAGCATTGGCGCGGACGTCGTGCGACGCGTCGTGCGCCGGTTCGTGTGCAGCGTCGGCAGCGGGGCGCGAAGGCGCGAGCGTGGAGGTTGTCATGAATATGAAAGGTTGACTGGAGAATCAGGACGCCGTCTATGATGCGTAATTTTCGGCGCAATTACAAATGATTCGCATTCAGATTTTTAAAGAAAGGCCCGAAGCGGACATGCGAGCGCGGCGTGAAACCGCGTATCGGCGGGCTTTTCAGCGAATTGGGAAAGGAGGGCGCGCGCATTCGAGAGCGCGCTTGCAGACGACGGAGAGTCGACGCATCTTATGCGCAACGAATCTCGCACACGACAATCCGGCAATTAATTCGGATTGCAAAGTGAAGTGGCGGTAAGTCTTGCCCGGGATCGGCTCGCCACGGGTTTGAAGCGTTCTGCACATTGCCGCCGCGGTTTGGGCGTCGTGCGCGCGAAGGGTAGCGCCAGAGCATGACACTTTCCATAAAGCCCCTTCAGCCATCAGTTTTAAATTGGCTTTCATACATTCAATTACAAATTCGCTTGCGCACCTTAAGGCCTTTGACGGAAAGGAAAAATGCGCGCGCGCCTCCGCCGCCGAGCGGATACCTCCCTCCCAGTCAGGTTGACACACCGAACCTCGGGATCTACTGTTTGCGGTATGAATAGGAATGATTAGCGTTTACGTTTGCATTTGTTAATGAATGCGAGCGCAACGATGCGTCTTGCATCGACTTCAAGAACGACATCGATAAGCGCTTCGACATTCACACCGAGATCTATCCGAACCATCGCTTCGAACCAAGGAGGGCTGCAATGAGCTGGGGCGACGAGAACACCGTTTTCCATGTCGTGCTGAATCACGAAGAGCAATATTCGATCTGGCCGGCATACAAGCCCGTGCCCGAGGGCTGGCGCGCGGAGGGCAAGACCGGTACGCGCGACGAGTGCCTCGCGCACATCGAGACCGTGTGGACCGACATGCGTCCGCTGAGCTTGCGCGAGGCGATGGCCGCGCAAGGCGCGCAAGCCTGATATGCCGGCGCGGCACGCCGACGTGGCGCTCACGCTGTACTGCCTGCCCTATGCGGGCGGCAATGCCGCGACGTATCGCGGCTGGGGCGCGTTGCTCGGGCCGCGCATCGAGTGCGTGGCGCTCGATCTGCCGGGCCACGGCCGCCTGCGCGCGACACCGGCGCTCGCCGACTGGCCCGCGCTCATCGACGCGCTGCTCGCGAACCTCGATCCCTTGCCGACACGTCCGTTCGCATTCTTCGGTCACAGCATGGGCGCGCTGGTCGCGCTGGAACTGGCCCATGCGATCCGCGAACGTCACGGGCGCGAGCCGCTGTGGCTCGGCGCATCCGCCTGCGTGGCGCCGCGCGAGCGCGAACTCGACGACGAACACCCGTCGCACTGGCTCGCCTGCAGCACGGCGGAGATGGTGGCGGAGTTGCGGCGTCTGGGCGGTACGCCCGACGAACTGCTCGCCGACGCGGAGTTTCTCGATCTCGCCTTGCCCGCCTTGCGCGCCGATTTCCATCTGTGCGCGAACCAGACGCGGCGCGCGCGCGAGCGTTCGATACGACTGGGCTGCCCGATCTGGAGTTTTGGCGGAACCGATGATTCGGTATCCGAACGAAATGAAAACCTGTCAGCGTGGCGTCACGAAACCACGGGAGGATTTCATCAGCGCATGTTGGAGGGCGGGCACTTTTTTGTCGAGACGGCGCGCGAGCAGGTGATCCGCGACATTGCGGCGGCGCTGCACGCGCTGGCGTTCGCTACGGCCACGCACGCGGACGAGCCGGCTTATCCCTATTGATTTGATTCGATCCGATTTCGCCGCCATGCCGGCACAAGGAGCTTTCTTCATGACGCAGCGTTATCCCGCTCTATTCGATTTCGGCGACTTCGCCGGGCAAAGCGAAGCCTATGTCGCGCTGATCAAGCAATTCGCGGCCGCGCAGGCATTTCGCAGCGCCACCGTCGATGAACTCGTGCTCGACGACGATTTCCATCGCCGCCCGTTGCGCCCCGAGGATTTCGAATTCCTCAAGTTCATGAAGCCCGTGCGCAGCGACAACGTGAGCCGCCTGCCGTCGCTGGCCTCGAATCGCACGCTGCTGTCGATCTACGAGCTCGACGTCACGCGCGCGCCGCGCAGCGCGGACGCCGCCGACTGGGCGCGTTTCACCGACTTCTATCGCGACGACGTGCGCACGCTCGGCGCGCAACTCACGCCGTTTCTCGAAGCCTATGCGTTCTCGTATCTCGGCGATCAGGCGGCAGGCGACGAGCGCGACGACTTCGTGACGCAACGCCTCGCACAACTCTTCGACAGCGAAACGCGCTTCTGGAGTGAAACGTTTGCGCGCCTGATGCGCAACGATTATCTGGAAGAAGGGCTACGTTTCATCGCGATCCAGCGCTGGGCGCTCGCGCCGTCGCGCGGCCATGCGCTCGGACGCGCGGCGGCAGGCGGACGTTTCGACGGTCTGCCCGACGACGCGCGTCCGGCCGTGGACGTGATCGATCAGGATCGCGAACTGATCGAAAAAGTCGCGCAGCATGTGGGCGTGACGCGTCAGCAGCATGCGTACTGGCAGTTCTATCTGCCGACCAGCATGGCCAAAACCAATCTGCTGCTTGCGCTGGCGCGCCGTCCGGACCGCGCCTTCGCGCTCGCGGGCGCGGCCTTCGCCGCCGAAGCCGAATGGCTCGCGTTCATGGGCGCGCTCGAACGCGCGTGTGCGCATCTGCGCGGACCGCAGCGCGCGGGCAGCGAGATCGCGGCGCGCAGCGCGGAACTCGAAGCACGCGCGAGCCGCGCCGTGCGGGCGATCGGCGAGCGCTTCGGCGCGGCGGCGCGTGCGCAGTTCATCAAGGGTTTCGCGGCCGGCGATCATCTCGCGGAACGCGCGCGGTGGGATCTGGGCGAGCAGCTCAAATGGCTGTCGGCGATTCCGCGCTTCTGCGATTTCGCGCGCCGCATCAGCGCGCGTATCGACGTGGAATGCCCGGACATCGACCGCGAAACGTTTATCGAGCCGCATGAAATGTGCTCGACCACGCACGTGCACAACGACCATCGGCTCGTGACGATCCAGGAAGGCGAGATGCTGTTCTGGGGCAATCTCGGCATGCAGTTGCAGATGTTCGAAGGCGACATGGTGCTGATTCCCGATGGCCGTCTGCATGGTTCGACGGTCACGTCGAGCGAATGCACGTATCACCAGCCGATCATTCCCGACGACTGGGTCCAGGCGCTCATGCTCGAACTTGAAGCGCCCGACGCCGCGCGCGCCGCGGCCTGACGCACGGGCCACGCGCCTGATCGTCAGCGCGGCTTCAAGCGTAGATCCAGACGCGGATCCAGACGCGGATCCAGACGCACCAGCAAGCACAGCTTGACAGCAGCACGACGCGCCGCCGCCCGGCGCGCGTCATCCGTTCTCCAGCCACCTCGCCAGAAGGTGCGGACGCTCCCCACATAAAAATCATGACCCGATTGTCGCGGGGCCACGCGGCGCGCCGCCGCTGCCGCCGTGCGCGGCCCGAGCCTCGCGACAGACCCGTGCGGAACCCAAGGAACGAGACGATGCAACCCAACGACGAACTGATGCAGCAAGAGACGCCGAACGCAGCGCTGAACGAAGCGCCGGTCTTCACGGCGCAGGACTGGAAAAGCCGCATTATCAAGGGCCGCGCGTGCGGCGCCGACGTGCAGCCGCCCGCCTGGCTCGACGCCTCGTACGCGACGCTGCGCGAGCAGGTGATGCATCCGGCGTATCCGTGCTTCTTCGGCACGCAGGCCGAGCGGCGCGGCGAAATGTTCTATTCGTTCGTGCACGGCAAGGACATCGCCGATCTGCCGGCCACGATGCAAACCTTCGCGGAACTGGCTTCGCTGCCGCAATACCGCAAGAACAACATCGCCGTGTTTTTCGAGCCCGATGCCGAGCCGCTCTCGCACGACGCGTATCACGAACTCTTCTGGCACGCGCTGCAGCAACTGCACAACGTCGATCCCGATCCGCAGGCCGATCAGCAGCCCGAGCCGTCCGACGAATCGTGGGAGTTCTCGTTCGCGGGCGTGCAGATGTTCGTGGTGTGCGCGTGCCCGTCGTTTTCGCTGCGTCACAGCCGCAATCTCGGGCCGGGCATGGTGCTGCTGTTCCAGCCGCGCAGCGTGTTCGTGGACACCATCACCAACAAGGTGATCGGCCGCGAGGCGCGCAACCAGGTGCGCAAGCGCCTCGAAACGTGGGACGACACGCCCGCGCATCCGGACCTTGGTTTTTACGGCGATCCAGGCAATCTCGAATGGAAGCAGTATTTCCTCGACGACCACAACGTGCGCGCCGCCGATGTCTGCCCGTTCCTCAAGCGCAAGGCGCGCGAGGCGGGCGTGCAGCCGCTCGCGGCGCGGCGCGAGCGCGAGCTTGAATCCGCCACCGAACCTGGGCCCGCCGCCATGACGCCTTCATCGCCTGCATCGCCCGCGCCCGCATCGACGGCGGATTTCGCGGCCATCGCGCGCAACTACGCGAGCCTGCCCGCCGACCGGCGCGCGACGTTCCGCGCGCGTCTGCGCGAGCGCGGGCTGAGCGGCAAGGCGCTGCCGATCGTGCCGCTCGCGGACCGCACGCAGCGCTTCGCGCTGTCGCCCGCGCAGGCGCGCCTCTGGTTCCTCTGGCAACTGAATCCCGACGACGCGGGCTACAACATCGCGGGCGCGCTGCGTCTCGAAGGCGCGCTCGACGTCGACCGATTGCGCGCGGCGCTCGATCATGTGGTCGCGCGGCACGAGGCGCTGCGCACGCATTTCGAGGAACGCGACGGGCAGGTCGAGCAGATTGTCGGCGGCGTGAATTACGCGTGGTCCGAAGTCGATCTGCGCGACGCGTCGACTTCCGATGCGCTCGACCAGCGGCTTCAGTCGCTCTCGCTCGCGCCGTTCGATCTCACGCGCGGCCCGCTGCTGCGCATCGCCTTGCTGCGCGAAGCGGCAACGATCGACGATAGCAACGAAAGCGCGCAGCGCCACGTGCTGCACGTCGCGCTGCATCACATCGTGGCCGATCACGCGTCGGTCAAACTGCTGCTCGACGAATTCGTCGCGGCCTATGGCGAACTGATGGCGGGGCGCACGCCCGCCGCCTCGCCGCTGGCCGTGCAGTACGGCGACTTCGCGGCGTGGCAGCAGGAATGGGCCGACGACGGCGAGCGCGACGCCGCCTTGCACTACTGGACCACGCAACTCGGCGACACGCCTGCCGCGCTCGATCTGCCGGTGACGAAGCCGCGCGGCGGCATTCGCAACGTGCCGGGCGCGCGCGCGAGCGTCGATCTCGACGCGGCCACCGCGCGCGCGCTCAAGTCGCTCGCCGCCGCGCGCCGCACGACCTTGCCGACGCTGCTGCTCGCCGCGTACGCGGTGCTGCTCGCACGCTACACGGGCCAGCAGGATCTGCGCATCGGCATGCCGGTGTCGGGCCGCAATCGCCTGGAAACCGAGCCGCTGATCGGCTTCTTCGTCAACACGCTGGTGATTCGCGCCGATCTGCGCGGCGCGGCGAGCTTCGGCGCGCTGCTCGATCGTCTGCATCAGACCGTGCTCGATGCGCATCGTCACGACAGCCTGCCGTTCGCGCAACTGGTCGAAGTGCTGCAACCCGAGCGCAACGCGGGCCAGACGCCGCTGTTCCAGGTGATGTTCAACCACACGCGCGCGCAGCGCGTGGCATTCGAGGTCGCGGGCCTGCAGGTGAGCGAATTGAGCGCCGATCTGCCGACCGCGCGCTTCGACCTCGTGCTCAACGCAATCGAGCGCGACGACGGCGTGCGCCTCGCGTTCAACTACGCCGCCGATCTGTTCGAGCCGGCCATCGTCGAGCAGATGCTGAATCATCTTGCGCGTCTGCTCGCGCAGGTTGCCAGCGTGATCGAGCAGCCGCTCGCAAGTTTCGCGCTCATGGACGAACGCGTGCGCGAACGCACGCAACCGGACGCCGCCGCGAACGCCGCCGCATTCGAAGCCGTCGGCGCGCGTTTCAGCCGCCGCGCCGCCGCGCAACCGCACGCGCAGGCCGTGCATTGCGAAGGCGAGACGCAGCGTTACGGCGAACTGGAACGCTGGAGCACGCGGATCGCGACGCGTCTGCGCACGCTCGGCGCGCGGGCCGATCAGCGCATCGGCCTGTGCGTGGAGCGCTCGGCCGCGCTGGTCGCGGGCGTGCTCGGCGTGCTGAAGTCGGGCGCGGCCTTCGTGCCGCTCGACCCCGCGTATCCGCTCGAACGCCTCGCCGCGATGCTCGACGACGCCGGAATCGACTGCGTGCTGGCCGATGCGGCGGGCGCGGCGCGTCTGGGCGCGCTGCTGAACGGGCGCGAAACCGTCGACATCGCCTCGCTCGCGAGCGATGCAGACGATGCAAATGATGCAGACGAAAGCGCCCGCGCCACGTCCGCCGCGCCGATCCACCCCGACCAGCTCGCCTACGTGATCTACACCTCGGGCTCGACCGGACGCCCGAAAGGCGTGGCGATCACGCACGGCACGCTCGCGCGTCACCTCGACGATTTCATCGGCACCTACGCGATCGGCGCGCACGACAAGCAACTGCAATCGTCGACGATCAACTTCGACGTCGCGCTGCACGAAATGCTGCCCGCGCTGCTGATGGGCGGCCAGATCGAAATGCGCGGCCCGCAGCTCTGGGACCCCGAAACCACGAGCCATCATCTGATCGAGCAGAAGGTCACGTTCGCGCGCATTCCCACCGCTTACTGGCAGCAATGGCTGCGCGAGCCGCCGCCCGCCGACGCGCTCGCGGCGCTGCGCCAGATCACCGTGGGCGGCGAGGGCCTGCCCGGCGACGCGCTGCGTCAGTGGCGCAGCGGCCCGCTCGGCCATATCCGCCTCGACAACCTTTACGGGCCGACCGAAACCACCATCGCCTGCCTGTATCGCGAGACGCGCGCGCAGGACGAGGCGCAGGCGATCGTGTCGATCGGCGGCCCGTATCCGTCGCGCACCGCGCGCGTGTGCGACGCCGACGGCAACGAAGCGCCGGCCGGCGCGCTCGGCGAACTGTGCGTCGGCGGCGACACGCTCGCGCGTGGCTATCTGGGCCGCGCCGCGCTCACGGCCGAACGCTTCGTGCCCGATCCGCAGGGCGCGCCCGGCAGCCGTCTCTATCGCACCGGCGATCTGTGCCGCCGGCGCCAGGACGGCAGCATCGACTTTCTCGGCCGCCTCGATCAGCAGGTCAAGCTGCGCGGCCATCGCATCGAACTCGGCGAAATCGAAGCCGTGCTGCGCGAAGCGCCGGGCGTCGAAGCGGCCGCCGCCGCATTGCGCGGCGAGGGCGACGCGAAGCGCCTCGTCGGCTACGTGGTGGGCGAGGCCGACGACACGGCCGTGCGCCGTCTGCTGCAAAGCCGTTTGCCGGGCTACATGGTGCCGTCCGCGCTGGTCTGGCTCGACCGCCTGCCGACGATGCAAAACGGCAAGCTCGACCGCGCCGCGCTGCCCGAGCCGGGGCAGGACGCTGCGCGCCGCCGCAC
Source organism: Paraburkholderia sp. SIMBA_027 (assembly GCF_046535315.1). NCBI lineage: Bacteria > Pseudomonadati > Pseudomonadota > Betaproteobacteria > Burkholderiales > Burkholderiaceae > Paraburkholderia > Paraburkholderia sp. SIMBA_027. The sequence continues at coordinate 267,435 of NZ_JAWRWY010000001.1, read as the reverse complement.
CGCGCCGCGCAGCGAGACCGAACGCACGCTGCTGGCGATCTGGCAGACCGTGCTCGGCCGCGACGATCTGGGCGTGACCGACAACTTTTTCGAAATCGGCGGCCATTCGCTGCTGATGATGCAGGTCGCCGCGCGCGTTCGCGAGGCGCTCGCTCGCGCGGTCTCGCTGCGCACGCTGTTTCTGAACCCCGTGCTTGCCGATCTCGCCGCGGAACTCGACGCGGAAAGCGACACGCCGGCGAACGTCGACACGATCGTGCCGCGCGCGCCCGGCACGCCGATCCCGCTGACCGACGGCCAGCAGCGTCTCTGGTTCCTCTGGAAGCTCGATCCGGCGAGCGCCGCCTACACGATCTCGGGCGCGGTGGCGCTGACGGGCGCGCTCGACCGCGCGGCCGTGCGCCGCTCGCTCGATGCGCTGGTCGCGCGTCACGAGACGCTGCGCACGCGCTTCGTGGAGCACGCGGGCGAGGCTTGGCAACACGTCGATGCGGCGGGCAGTTACGACTGGCGCGAAGAGCAGCTTGCTCGCGCCGACGAACTCGACGCGCGTCTGAAGGCGCTCACGCGGCTGCCGTTCGATCTCGAACGCGGCCCGATGCTGCGCGTGACGCTGCTGACGTATCCGCACGCAGAGACGCAACTCGCCGACGAAACCGTGTTGCATTTCGCGATGCCGCACATCGTCTCCGATGCGTGGTCGCAAGGCACGTTGCTGCGCGAATTCGCGCAAGGCTATGCGGCGGCGTTGCGCGGCGCGTCGCCCGCGTTCGCGCCGCTGCCGGTGCAATTCGGCGACTACGCGATCTGGCAGCGCGCGCGTCTCGCCGCACAGGACACGGCGCAGATCGACTACTGGATGCGCGAACTGGGCGGTGAAAGTGGCACGAATGACGCGATCGACACGCAGCCGCTGCTCGCGCTGCCCGTCGATCGCGTGCGCACCGGCCCGCGCGGCACGGCGGGCGCCACGCTGCGCCGCACGCTCGATCCCGCGCTGGCGCAGGCGCTCGACGCCGGCGCGCGCGAGCAGGGCGCGACGCGCTTCATGATGTTGCTGGCCGCGTTCGGCTCGCTGCTGCAAGGCTATGGCGGTCAGCAGGACGTGCGCGTCGGCGTGCCGGTCGCCGGCCGCGATCGGCTGGAAACCGAGCCGCTGATTGGCTTCTTCGTCAACACGCTCGTGATCCGCATGAACACGCCGCGCCACGCTCCGTTCAGCGCGCTGCTCGACGAAGTGCGCACGCGCATGGCGGGCGCGCACGCTCACGCCGGCGTGCCGTTCGCGACGCTCGTCGAGCGTCTGCAACCGCAGCGCAGCGTCGCGCATACGCCGCTGTTCCAGGCGATGTTCAACTACGTCGAGGAAAACGACGCCGCGCACGGCGCGCCGTTCGCGCTGCCGGGCCTCACGGTGCGCACGCTCGCGGGCACGGCGGGGTCGGCGCAGGTCGATCTTGCGCTCGATGTCGCGGCGCAGGGCGGCCACATCCAGCTCGCGCTCACCTATGCGAGCGACGTGTTCGATGCGGCCACCGTCGAGCGCCTGTTCGACAGTTATCTCGGCGTGCTGCAACAGATCGCGAGCGAACGCGAGACGCGTCATCCGGCGCTGCTCGACGCCGCCGAACGCGCGCGTCTGCTCGCGCTCGGACGCAACGCGCGGCGCTTCGCGCAGGCCGCGTGCGCGCATCGGCTGATCGAGCGCCAGGCGGCCACGACGCCGCACGCCGTCGCGCTCCAGTGCGGCGGCGTCACGCTCAGCTACGCCGAACTCGACGCGCGCGCCAACCGGCTCGCGCATCGGCTGCTGACGCTCGGCGTCGCGCCGGAAACGCGCGTCGGCGTGTGCGTCGAGCGCTCGGCCGACATGGTCGCGGCGCTGCTCGCGGTCCACAAGGCGGGCGGCGCGTATGTGCCGCTCGATCCGGCGCTGCCGGCGGCGCGGCGCGCGTTCATGCTCGCCGATAGCGGCGCGCGCGTGCTGATCGCCGATAGCGCACACGCCGACGACTGCGATCCGCAAACGCGTCTTGCGCGCCTCGAACTCGACCGCGCCGATCTCGGCGACGAACCCGCGCATCGTCCGAATGTGGAGATGACGGGCGCGCAACTCGCGTATGTGATCTACACCTCGGGCTCGACGGGCACGCCCAAGGGCGTGATGGTCACGCATGGCGCGCTGGGGCACTTCCTGCTCTCGATGCGCGAGGCGCCGGGCCTCGCCGCCGACGACGTGCTCGTGGCCGTCACGTCGCTCTCATTCGACATCGCCGCGCTCGAACTCTTCCTGCCGCTCACGGTGGGCGCGCGCGTGGTGATCGCGCCGCGCGAGACGGTGCGCGACGGTGCGGCGCTCGCGCGTCTGATCGACACGTCGGGCGCGACGGCGCTGCAATCGACGCCCGCGGGTTGGCGGCTGTTGCGCGCGGGCGGCTGGCCTTCGGCCGCGTGGCGGCAAACATCGACGCAAGCGCAAAACACAGCACCGCGCCGTTTCAAGGCGCTGTGCGGCGGCGAAGCCTTGCAGGCCGATCTCGCGCGCGATCTGCTCGCGCTCGGCGAAGGCATCGAGCTATGGAATCTCTACGGTCCGACCGAAACGACCATCTGGTCGGCGGCGGGCCGCGTGACGGACGCGGCGCCCGTGATCGGCGCGCCCATCGCCGCGACGCAGCTTTACGTGCTCGACGCGAATCTCGATCTCGCGCCTGCGAACGTGGCGGGCGAACTCTATATCGGTGGCGTGGGGCTCGCGCGCGGCTATCAGGGCCGCGCGGGCTTGAGCGCGGCGAGCTTCGTGCCGAATCCGTTCGACACGCCGGGCGCGCGTCTTTATCGCACCGGCGATCTGGCGAAATGGCGCGGCGACGGCAGGCTCGACTATCTGGGCCGCGCCGATCATCAGATGAAGATTCGCGGCTTTCGCATCGAACCCGGCGAGATCGAGGCGCAATTGCTCGCGCAGGAGGCGGTGCGCGAAGCGATCGTCGTGGCGCAGCAGGCGTCGGCGACTGACGAGCGCGATGTGCGTGATGTCCGCCTCGTTGCTTATGTCGCGCCGCACGCACCTGGTGCCGCAGCCGACGATGCCGCCTTCGGCGCTGCACTGCGCGAACGGCTCTCTCGTGCGCTGCCCGATTACATGGTGCCGGCCGCCGTCGTCGTGCTCGAACGGCTGCCGCTGAACAGCAACGGCAAGATCGACCGTCACGCGCTGCCCGCGCCCACGCTCGAAGCGGACGCCGACACCTTCGAGCCGCCGCAAGGCGACATCGAAACGCAACTCGCCGACGTGTGGCAATCGCTGCTCGGCGTCGCGCGTGTGGGCCGCCGCGATCACTTCTTCGCGCTCGGCGGCCAGTCGCTGCTCGCGCTGCGGATGACGGCGGCGCTGCGCGAGGCGTGGCGTATCGACGTGCCCGTGCGCCTGGTGTTCGCCGCGCCCGTGCTCGCCGATCTCGCGCGCGAACTGAGCGCGTTGCGTGGCGACACAAGCGCCAATCGCACGAGCGCGAGCACGAACACGGATACGCACACGCTGCCCGCACGTCCGGCCGACATGGACGCCGCGCCGCTTTCGCCCGCGCAGGCGCGTCTGTGGTTCTTCGCGCGTCTCGATCCGCGCAGCGCGGCCTACAACCTGCCGGGCGCGGTGCGTCTCGAAGGCACGCTCGACCGCGCGGCGGTGCAGGGCGCGCTCGCGGCGCTGGTCGCGCGTCACGAAAGCCTGCGCACGCGTTTCGTGGAAACCGACGGCGAGGCGCTGCAACGCTTCGACGCGCCCGCGCCCGTGCTGTCGGTGCTCGATCTCGCGGATGTGCCGTGCGCGCAGCAGGCCCAGCGTCTCGCCGACACGCTCCAGTCGATCTCGCGCACGCCGTTCGATCTGGGCGCGGGGCCGCTGCTGCGCGTGACCTTGATCCGCCTCGGCGAGCGCGATCACGTGTTGCACGTCCTCACGCATCATCTGATCTCCGACGCCTGGTCGAATCAGCTCCTGCTCGACGAGTTCTCACGCGCCTACGCGGCGCACATTCGCGGCTTGTTGCGCGAATACGAGCCGCTGCCGCGCCAGTACGCCGATTACGCGCTGTGGCAGCGCGACGCGGCGCAAAGCGCGCGCGCCGAAGCCGATCTCGACTTCTGGCGCGTGCGGCTCGCGGGCGAGCACGCCGCGCTCGAACTGCCGTTCGACCGGCGGCCGGGCGCGCGGCGCAGCCAGGCGGGCGGACGCGTCGGCGTCGCGCTTCCGGAGGCGACCGCCGCGGCGGTGCGCACGCTCGCGCGCCGTCACGACACGACCAGCGCGGCCGTGCTGCTGGCGGCGTTCGACCTGCTGCTCGCGCGCTACAGCGGCCAGTACGACATCCGCGTGGGCGTGCCCGTGACGGGACGCGACCGGCTCGACACGCAGCGCATGGTCGGCTTCTTCGTCAACACGCTGGTGGTGCGCAGCGAACTCGACGGCCTCGGCGACGTGAGCGCGCTGGTGCGCCACGTGAGCGAGCGGCTCGTCGAGGCGCAGGCGCATCAGCAGGTGCCGTTCGCGCGCGTGGTCGAGGCGCTGAGCCCCGAGCGCAGCCTTTCGCACACGCCGCTTTTCAGCGTGATGTTCAACTACGACGGCGGCGCGCCGGGCGACGGTTTGCATCTGCCCGGACTGCGCGCGTCGCCGATTGAAACGTCCACGGGCACGGCGCGCTTCGACCTCGTGCTGACCGCGCGCGAAGTGAAGCACACGGCGACGAACACGACGAACGCGACGCCGAACGCATCGAAGAACGCATCGAAGAACAGCACGCTGCTGTCCTTCACCTACGCGCGCGACGTGTTCGACGCGGCGACCGTCGATCGTCTGCTCGCCGATTACGTGACGATGCTCGGCCAGATCGTCGCCGATGCGAACACGCCGCTGGCCGCGTTGCAACTTGCGCCTGTCCGGCCGCAACGCGCAGAACCGTTGCACGCACATCCTTTTTCTCCCGTTGGCGCGCGCATCGCCGAACGGGCGCGCATGCAGCCGCACGCACACGCGCTGCACTGCGAGGGTGAGCACCTGAATTACGGCGAACTCGACGCCTGGTCGGCCCGCATCGCGCGCACCTTGCAGACGCGCGGCGCGGTCGCGGAGCAGCGCGTCGGTCTGTGCCTCACGCGCTCGGTCGGGCTGGTGGCGGCGCTCGTCGGCGTGCTGCGTTCGGGCGCGGCCTTCGTGCCGCTCGATCCGGCCTATCCGCCCGAGCGTCTGCGCACGATGATCGACGAAGCGCAGCTTGCCTGCGTGCTCGCCGACGCCGCGACGCTCGACGCCTGCGGCGCGCTGTTCGCGGGCCGCGACGCGCTCGACATCGCCGCGCTGCGTGACGGCGCGCGCGACGTCATCGCGCCCGAGGCGCACGCGGCGATCCACCCGGATCAGCTTGCCTACGTGATCTACACCTCGGGATCGGCGGGGCGGCCCAAGGGCGTGGCGGTGAGCCACGACGCGCTGAGCCGCCATCTCGACGACTTCATCGCCACGTATGGCATCGACGCGCGCGACACGCAGTTGCAATCGTCGACGATCAATTTCGACGTCGCGCTGCACGAGATGCTGCCCGCGCTGATGCAAGGCGGCCAGGTCGAAATGCGCGGCCCGCAGTTGTGGGACGCGCCCGCGACGAGCCGCCATCTGAAAGAGGGCCGCGTGAGCTTCGCGCGCATTCCGACGGCCTACTGGCAGCAATGGCTGCGCACGCCGCCGCCGCGCGAGGATCTGGCCGCGCTGCGCCAGATCACCGTGGGCGGCGAGGGCTTGCCCGGCGACGCGCTCGCGCAATGGCAGGCGGGTCCGCTCGCGCACATCCGTCTCGACAACCTCTACGGTCCGACCGAAACCACGGTCGCGTGCATGTATCGCGAAACGCGCGCGGAGGACAGCGCGCAGACCATCGTGTCGATCGGCGAGCCGTATGCGTCGCGCTGCGTCTACGTGATGGACCGCGACGGCAACGAGCTGCCGCCGGGCGCGCTGGGCGAGCTGTGTATCGGCGGGCTCACGCTCGCGCGCGGCTATCTCGGGCGGCCCGGTCTCACGGCGGCGAGCTTCGTGCCCGATCCGCAGCGGCCCGGCGCGCGTCTGTATCGCAGCGGCGATCTGTGCCGACGCCGCGCGGACGGCAGCATCGACTTCCTCGGCCGTCTCGATCAGCAGGTGAAGCTGCGCGGTTTCCGCATCGAGCCGGGCGAGATCGAGGCGGTGCTGCGCGAGGCGCCGGGCGTCACGGCGAGCGCCGTGGCGCTGCACGGCGAGGGCGACGCGAAGCGGCTGGTCGGTTATGTCGTCGGCGATGCTGACGAAGCCGACGACGGCGCGCTGCGCCGCGTGCTCGAAAGCCGGCTGCCCGCGTACATGGTGCCGTCGGCGCTGGTGCGGCTCGAACGCCTGCCGCTGATGCAGAACGGCAAGCTCGACCGTGCGGCGCTGCCCGCGCCGCAGGCGGGCGCATCGGCGGCGCGCGTGGCGCCGCGCACGTCGCTCGAAGCGCGTCTGCTCGCGCTGTGGCAGGAGGTGCTGCCGCAAGGCGAATTCGGCGTCACCGACGACTTCTTCGCGGCGGGCGGTCATTCGCTGCTCGCGCTCAAACTGCTGGCGCGCGCACGCGATCTGGATTTGCCGGGCCTCACGCTCGAAGCGCTGTTCCAGCACGCGACGGTGCGCGCGCTGGCCGCGCATATCGAATCGGCGACGACCGACGCGCACGGTGCGCCGCGTGCGTCGAATATCGTCGCGCTGTCGCCGTGCAGCGACCTGCCGCGCGTGTTCGCGCTGCATGCCGCGTCGGGTCTCGTCGCCGACTACCGGCCGCTCGCCGAAGCGCTCGACGGCGTGGCCAGCGTGCATGGCGTGCAGGCGCCGTTCCACACCGAAAGCTGGTGGCCCGGCGATCTCGCGCAACTGGCCGCCGATTACGCGGCGCGCATCCGCAGCGTGCAGCCGCACGGGCCGTATCGGCTGATCGGCTGGTCGGTCGGCGGGCTGCTCGCCGCCGAGGTGGCGCGCGCGCTCGTCGCGGACGGCGCGCAGGTGGCCTTCGTCGGCCTGATCGACGCCTACGTGCCGCACGCCGACGACGCCGCGCCCGACGACGCCTTTATCAGCGCCGACACCGCGCAGAACTGGCACGCGAGCGACGCCGAACTGCGCACGCTGCTCGACGGCGCACGCCGCCGCTGGCCGCTGCCGGACACACTCGACGACGATCCGCAGACGCGCGCGCTGCTCGGCAAGGTGCTGCTGTTCCAGCGCCATCTGGGCCATATCGCGCGCGTGCAGCCCGCGTCCCGCGCGCCGGTCGATCTGACGCTCTGGTGGTCCGGGCGCGCGCCGCATCGTCCGGCGGCCGAGTCCGCCGCGATGTGGCAGGCGCGCGTGGCGGGCCGCGTCACGCAGGCCGGTTCGATCGACGCGGATCACCAGGGCATCGTGCGGCACCGCGACCTGTTCGAGGCGCTCGCGCGCGAACTGCGCGCGAGCCTCGCGCAAGCCGCCTGGCTGGAGGCAACGCGATGAACGCCGCGCAACACATTGTGTTTCCCCACGGCATCGACACCGACGCCGTGCCCGCGCACGGACTCGCGGCGCGCCTGCGCGCGCTCGCGCAACAGCGGCCCGAGGCCACGGCGCTGATCGTCGTCGACGCCGACGGCGACACGCGCTACGACTACGCGCAACTCGACCGCCGCGCGCGGGCGCTGGCGGCGCGTTTCGCGCGCGACGGCGCGGCGGCCGAGCGCGCGCTGATCCTGATGGAAAGCGGCGTCGATTACGTGAGCGCGTTCTTCGGTTGTCTGTACGCGGGCGTCGTGGCCGTACCGGTCTATCCGCCGGAGTCGAAGCGCGAACAGCATCTCGCGCGTCTGCGCGGCATCGCGCGCGATGCGGGCGTGCGCTACGTGCTGACGACCGCCGCGCTGCACGAGCGCCACGCCGACGCCTGGTCGATGCTCGCGCCGGGCGCGGACGTGGTGGCTGTCGATACGTTAGACGCGCGCGATACGCCGTCCGATGCGCCGCTGCATCCCGTGCGCGCGGACGATCTCGCGTTTCTCCAGTACACCTCGGGATCGACGGGATCGCCGAAGGGCGTGATGGTGAGCCACGGCAATCTGCTCGCCAACGAGATCGCGATCCAGGCGGGACTCGGCGTGCGCCCCGACGACGTGTTCGTCAGCTGGCTGCCGCTGTATCACGACATGGGGCTGATCGGCAGCCTGTTGCAGCCGGTGTTCAGCGGCATTCCGCTCGTGCTGATGTCGCCGCAATACTTTCTGGAGCGGCCGTTGCGCTGGCTCGACGCCATCGCGCGCCATCGCGGCACGATCTCGGGCGCGCCGGATTTCGCCTATCGGCTGTGCGCGGAACGCATCAACGACGAGACGCGCGCGAAGCTCGATCTGTCGAGCTGGCGGCTCGCGTTTTCGGGCTCGGAACCGGTGCGGCGCGACACGCTCGACGACTTCGTCGCGCGCTTCGCGCCGGCGGGTTTCGCCGCCGCCGCGCTCTATCCGTGCTATGGGCTTGCCGAGGCGACGCTGTTCGTCACCGGTGGCGTGCGCGGCGCGGGACTCGTCTCGCACGCGTTCAGCAGCGCGGCGCTTTCGGCGGGACGCGCCGAGGCGGCGCGCGCGGACGAAGCGGCCACCGTGCTGGTCGGCTGCGGCGCGGTGCAGGCCGGACATCGCGTGGCGATCGTGGCGCGCGCGGCGGCTGAATCGCATGAAGCGGATGTCGAGACAGAAACGTCGCGCGCGGGCGAACGGCTCGCGGATGGCCGCATCGGCGAAATTCACGTGAGCGGCCCGAGCGTTGCGCACGGCTACTGGCAGCGCGCCGACGCGAGCGCGCAGGCGTTCGTCGACGCCCCGCGCCACCCCGACGGCAGCGGCCCGGCGCGCTGGCTGCGCACGGGCGATCTGGGTTTCGTGCACGACGGACAGCTGTATATCGCCGGACGCGTGAAGGATCTCGTGATCGTGCGCGGACGCAATCTCTATCCGCAGGACATCGAGCAGGCCGTGGAGGCGCATGCCGAGTTCGCGCGCAAGGGCCGCGTGATCGCGTTCGGCGCGACGCTCGGCGGCGGCGAGACGCTGGGTCTCGCGCTCGAAATCGCGCCGCGCATGAAAAAGCGCTTCGCGGCCGCGCAGATCGTCGAAACCTTGCGCCGCATCGCGTTCGATGCGTGCGGCGAGACGCCCGCCGCGATCGCGCTGCTCAATCCGGGCGCGTTGCCGAAAACGTCGAGCGGCAAGCTCCAGCGCGCCGCGACGCGCGAAGGCTGGCGCGCACGCACGCTCGACCTCTACGCGCTCTGGGAGCAGGGCGCGTTCGTGATCGGCGGCGACGACGATGCGGCGCGCGCGCCCGACACACCGGCCGCGCTCGATGCACGCGAAAGCGCGCTGGCCGCGCTCTGGTGCGAGGCGCTCGACGCGCGTCTCGCGCTCGCGCCCGATGCGCATTTCTTCGCGAGCGGCGGCAGTTCGCTGAGCGCGGCACGGCTCGTTGCGCTGATCGGCGCGCGGCTGGGCCGCCGCGTCGCGCTCGCGCAGATCTTCGAAACGCCGACGCTCGCGGCGATGGCCGCGGCGCTTGCGGAACCTGAATCGGTTGAAGAGGCGCAGGACGACGCGCAAGACGAGGCGCAGGACAACGCGCCGATCGAACCCGCCGAAGAGGCCGTGATTTCGCATGCGCAGCAGCGTCAGTTGTTCGCGTGGCGGCTCGATCCCGCGAGCCGCGCGTATCACGTCGCGGCGGGCATCCGGCTCGACGGCGCGCTCGATCGCGATGCCTTGCGCCAGAGCCTCGATCGCCTGTGCGAGCGTCACGCGGCGCTGCGCACGCATTTCGTCGAAACCGGCGACGCCGCGCACCTTTACGCGCCGCGCACCGAAGCCGCCGCGCCGCTTGCGTGGGCGCATGTCGATTTGAGCGATCTCGGCGATATCGGCGAATACGACCTTGAGCGCGCGCTCCGCGAATGCGCGCAACGTTTCGCCGACGCGCCGTTCGACCTGCTGCGCGGGCCGCTGCTGCGCGCGGGACTCGTGCGCATGAGCGACGAACGTCACGTGCTGATGCTCGCGCTGCATCACATCGCCACGGATGGCTGGTCGATGCAGTTGCTGGTCGAGGAACTCGTCGACGGTTATCGTGCCGCGCTTGATGGCGCAACGACGCATGGGGAAGCGCAAGCAAAAGCAAAAACACGCATCACCTACGCCGATTACGCCGCGTGGCAACGCCGCTGGCTCGCGAGCGACGCGGCGGCGCGGCAACTCGCGTACTGGCGCGCGGCGCTGGCCGACGACGCACCGCCGCTCGCGCTGCCCTACGACCACACCGCCACCGATACCGCAAGCGAAAACGCCGATCCGCGCGCCGCCGCGCGCGTCGCGTTCGCGCTGCCTGCGCCGCTCGCGCAGGCGGTGCGCGCGGCGGCGGCCCGGCATCGCGCGACGCCGTTCGTCGTGCTGCTCGCCGCGTATCACGCGTGGCTTTATCGCGTGACCGGGCAGCGCGCAATCCGCACCGGCGTGCCGGTCGCGAACCGCACGCGGCCCGAGACGCACGACGTGATCGGCTTCTTCGTCAACACGCTCGTGCTGCACAGCGACTGCGAGGCCGTGACGCCGCTCGCGAGTCTGTTCTCGCAGCTGCGCCAGCGCACGCTCGACGCGCAGGCGAACCAGGCGCTGCCGTTCGACGTGCTGGTCGAGCATCTGCGGCCCGCGCGCGACGCGCAGCACGGTCCGCTGTTCGAGACCAGTTTCAATTACCTGAGCGACGATTACCCGGCGCTCGCGCGTTGGCCGGGGGCGCGCGCCGAGCGCGTCGAGATCGCGGAGACGCACGTGAAGGTGCCGCTCGCGCTCGACCTGCGCGAAAGCCGCGACGGCTCGATGCGCGCTTACTTCACCTACGCGAGCGCGCGCTTCGACGCGGCCAGCGTCGAGCGCATGGCCGCGCAGTATCTGCGCGCGGTGGAAGCGTTCGCGCACGCACTCGGCGATCGAAGCGCCGACATGACGGATGCCGCCGCGCCGACGCTGGCCACGCTCGATCTGCTCGATGCCGACGAACGCGCGCGCGTGAGCGCCGCAAGCGTCGCGCGGCGCACGCCGCCGGGCGAGCCGATTCATCTGCGCGTCGCGCGGCATGCGGACACGCAACCGGATGCGCCGGCCGTCATCGATGGCGCGCTGCGCATGAGCTACGCGGAACTCGACGCGCGCGCGGCGCACGTCGCGCAATGGCTGCTCGCGCGCGATCTTCAGGGCGGCGAGCCGGTCGCGATCGTCGCGCATCGCTCGGCGCGCTTTGTCGTGGCGATGCTCGGCGTGCTCAAGGCGGGCGGCGCGTATGTGGCGCTCGACGCGGGCAATCCGCCGCAACGCCTCGCGCAGACGCTGCGCGATTGCGGCGCGCGTTTCGTGCTGTGCGAGGACGATTGCTCCGCGCTCGACCTCATGGGCGTGCAGCACGCGCGCATCGACGCGGCGCAAGAAGAAGCACAGCGAGAGCAACACCTTCGCGCGCCCCATGCATTGCCCGCCGTCGATCCGCGCAGCGCCGCCTACGTGATCTACACGTCGGGATCGAGCGGCGCGCCCAAGGGCGTGGTGATCGCGCACGGCGCACTGACGAACTATGTCGATGCCGTGCTCGCGCGGCTCGATCCGCCGCCGCGCGCGCGCTTCGCGATGGTCTCGACCATCGGCGCCGATCTCGGCCATACGGTGCTGTTCGGCGCGCTCGCCTCGGGCGGCGCGCTGCATCTGATCGATCGCGACACCACGCTCGACGCCGACCGTTTCGCGCAGACGCTGGCGGCCGCGCGCATCGACGTGCTCAAGATCGTGCCGGGCCATCTGCACGCGCTGCTGCAAGCCGAACGCGCCGCCGACGCGCTGCCCGCGCATACGCTTGTGCTCGGCGGCGAGGCGACCTCGTGGGAACTGCTCGACACGATCGCGGCGCTGCGGCCCGGCTGCCGCGTCCACAATCACTATGGCCCGACCGAGACGACGGTCGGCATTCTCACGCAGCCTGCCGCTCAGGCGTGCCGCGCGGCGGCGACCTTGCCGCTGGGCCGTCCGCTCGACAACAACGAAACCTGGCTGCTCGACGAGCATCTGAATCCGGTCGGCACGGGCGAGACCGGCGAGCTGTATCTGGGCGGCGCGGGCGTGGCGCTCGGCTATCTGCACCAGCCCGCGCTGACGGCCGCGCGCTTCGTGCCGCATCCGTTCGCGGCGGGCGCGCGGCTGTATCGCAGCGGCGATCGCGCGCGGCGTCTCGCCGACGGCAGCCTCGAATATCTCGGCCGTATCGACGATCAGGTGAAGATTCGCGGCTATCGCGTGGAGCCCGGCGAGATCGCGGCGCGCCTGAAGGCGCTCGACGGCGTGCGCGATGCGGCGGTGATCGTGGTGGCGGGCGCGCGTCTGGCCGCGTTCGCGACGCCGCAGCCCGGCGCGTCGCTCGACGCGGCGGCGCTCAAGCGCGCGCTGGCCGCGCTGTTGCCCGACTACATGGTGCCGTCGGTGTTGCGGGTGATCGACGCGCTGCCGCTGAATCGCAACGGCAAGCTCGATCGTCAGGCGCTGAGCGCGCTCGCGCGTCCGGCCGCGCCGCATCGCGAGGCCGCGCGTGCGGCGCCGCAGGGCGAGACCGAAACGGCGCTCGCGCAATGCTGGGCCGCGCTGCTGGAGCCGTCGAATGGGACGGATAGCGCTGCGGATAACGCAGCGGACAACGCAACGGACAACGCAACGGACAACGCAACGGACAACGCAACGGACAACGCAACGGACAACGCAACGGACAACGCAGCCGCCGCGTCATCGCTGTCGATCGCGCGCGACGACAGCTTCTTCGCGCTCGGCGGCCATTCGCTGGCGGCGATGCGGCTCGCGTCGCGCGTGCGTTCGCGCTGGGCGGTCGAATTGCCGTTGCGCGAGATCTTCGCGTCGCCGACGCTGGCCGCGCTCGCCGCGCGCATCGATGCATTGCGAGTGGAATCGGATCGTGCTTCGAATCAGGCGTCGAACAAGGCCGAATCCGCCACGCCGCTTCACGCGCTTGCGGACCGCAGCGCCTTGCCGCTTTCGCTGATGCAGCAGCGCATCTGGGTCGTCGATCAACTCGCGGACCGCGCGCTCGCGTCGTACAACATGACGGCGGGGCTCGATCTGCGCGGCCCGCTCGACGCGGCGCGGCTGCAACGCAGCCTGGCCGCCTTGATCGCGCGTCACGAGGTGCTGCGCTCGGCCTTCGACGCCGACGACGAGGGCGATCCGGTGCTCAAGATCGCGCCGCGCATGGAGGTGTTGATGCCGGTGATCGAGCCGCTCGCGCATCCGGACAACGACGCGAACAGCCACACAAACAGCCACACAAACAGCGACGAGAACGCGCGGACCCAAGCCATCGCCCAGGCGCTCGACGACGCCGCGCGCACGCCGTTCGATCTGTCTCGCGCGCCGCTCGTGCGCGCGACGCTGCTGCGTTTCGATGCCGCGCATCACGTGCTGATCGTGTCGCTGCATCACATCGTCGCCGATGGAGCGTCGGTGCATATCCTGCTCGACGAACTGTGCGAGCTCTACCGCGCGCAACGCGACGGCGCGCCGCCCGCGCTCGCGCCGCTGGCCGTGCAGTACGCCGATTACGCACACTGGCAGCGCGCGCGTTTCACGCCCGACGCGGTGCGCGAGGCGCAGCAGTTCTGGCGCGGCTATCTCGCCGATGCGCCGGCGCTGCTGCCGCTGCCGACCGATCGCGCGCGGCCCGCGCGGGTGTCGCACGCGGGCGCGGCGCGCCATTTCCGGCTCGACGCGACGCTCGGCGCACGCGTGCGCACGCTCGCGCAGGCGCACGGCATGACGCCGTTCGCCGTGCTGCTCGCGAGCTTCCAGTGGTTCCTGCATCGCCACACGGGCGCGGACGATCTGGTGATCGGCACCGATGTCGACGGACGCGAGCGCGCCGAGCTGGAAGCGCTGATCGGCTTCTTCGTCAACGTCGTGCCGCTGCGCTCGCGCATCGCCGCCGACGGCGCGAATCTCGCGAGCTTCGACGCGTGGCTCGACGCCGCCAGACAGTCGACGTGGGACGCGCTCGATCATCGCGCGCTGCCGTTCGACCGCATCGTCGACGCGCTCGCGCTCAAGCGTCGCCGCGACGCCAATCCGCTCGTGCAGGTGCTGTTCGTGCTGCGCGACCTGCCGCGCGGCAACACGCGCGTGCCGGGACTCGCGGTCGAGTTGCTGCGCCCGCCGACGACGCAGTCGAAATTCGACATGGCGCTGTTCGTCGAAGCCGTGGACGGCGGCTACGACATCGAATGGGTCTACGCGAGCGCGCTGTTCGACGCCGCGACCATCGAGCGCGCGTTCGACGCGTGGCGCGCGACGCTCGACGCGGTGAGCGCCGATCCGCGCGCGCCGCTTGCATCGTCCTTGTCTACCTCGCCGTTATCCGCGGACGTCGCGCACGACGCCCGCAGCCCAGAACGAGAGTGCTGAAATCATGAACGCATCGCTATTTCCCGACGCCGCCATCGAGGCTTCCCTGCTCGACGCCACCCACGCCACCCACGCCATGCCGCTGGTGCTGACGCCGCGCGCGCCGCTCGATCCCACGCACGACGCGCGCGCGTGGGTCCGCACGCATCGCGAGGCGCTCGAAGCCGCGCTGCTGCGCCACGGCGCGGTGCTGTTCCGCGACTTCGGCCTCGCCGATCCCGCCGCCTTCGAGGCGTTCGCGGAAACCATCTCGCCGGGACTGTACGGCGAATACGGCGACCTGCCGAAGAAGGAGGGCGGGCGCAACACCTACCGCTCCACGCCGTATCCCGAGAAGCAGATGATCCTGTTTCACAACGAAAGCGCGCATCAGCCGCACTGGCCGCGCCGCCAGTTCTTCTTCTGCGAACAGCCGTCGCCGGTCGGCGGCGCGACGCCCATCGTCGATTGCCGCGCGATGCTGCGGGTGCTGCCCGAGGCTCTCGTCGAGGCGTTCGAACGCCGGCAGATCATGTACGTGCGCACCTTCACGCGCGGACTCGACGTGCCGTGGCGCGAGTTTTTCCACACCGACGATCGCCGCGAAGTGGAGACGCGCTGCGAGGCCGCGGGGGTGCAATACGAATGGCTCGCCAACGACGAATTGCAGACGCGCACCGTTTGCCCGGCCGTGATCGCGCATCCGCGCACGGGCGAGCGTGCGTTCTTCAACCAGGTGCAACTGCATCACGTGAGTTGTCTCGACGAGGACGTGCGGCTCGATCTGCTCGAATTCGCGGGCGCGAAACGCATGCCGCGCCAGGCGTATTTCGGCGACGGCGGCGAGATCGGCGACGAGGCGATGGCCGCCATCGGCGCGGCCTACGAGCGCTGCGCGGTGCGCTTCGCGTGGCGCAAGGGCGACGCGATCATGCTCGACAACATGCTGGTCGCGCACGCACGCGATCCGTTCAGCGGGCCGCGCAAGATCGTCGTGGCGATGAGCGAACTCGTCGCGCGCGCGGACGTGCTGGCGGCGACGGTCTGACATGCGGGCGCGCCGCGCGCGCCTTTTTTCATCACTCAGGATTCACCGCTATGCAAACCCAGGCAACTTCACTGGCTCAGCCGCTCGACGCCGACGTGCGCGAGCTGTTCGCGACGCTGCTCGACCTCGCGCCGCACGAGATCGGCGACGATCAGGACTTCTTCGAACTGGGCGGCGATTCGCTGCTCGTCATCAAGCTGGTGGCGCGCATCCGCCGCAAGCTCGGCGTGGAGCTGGCGCCGGGCGACGTGTTCGATCACCCGAGCGTGGCGTCGCTGAGCGCGTTGCTGGCGGCGCGGCAGGGCGCGTGAGCTTGCGTCGCTTGTCGTGTCGCGTTTCGTGCCGCTCATTGCGCCGCTTACTGCGCCGCTTGCGGGGGTTGCGCCGCGCCCGCTTCCAGCCCGCCGCGATTGCGCAGGAAGCGCTGCGGCGTCTCGCCCATCGCGCGCCGGAACATGGTGATGAACGCGCTGGAATTGCTGTAACCCAGCTCGGTCGCGATGGTCGACACCGCCATGCCCTTGGCGAGCCGCGAGATCGACTCGACGAGACGCAGCCGCTGACGCCACTGGCCGAAGGTCAGGCCGGTTTCGTCCTTGAAGGCGCGTTCGAGCGTGCTTTCGCTCGCGCCCACGCGCATGCCCCAGTCGTTGAGCGGCGTGTTGTCGGCGGGCGCGTCCATCAACTGGCCGCAGATCTGTTGCAGTCGGCGATCCTTCGGCAGCGGCAGCAGGCCTTCGGTGGCGAGTTGCGCCTCGCGCATTTCCTGGAGCAGCAGCGGGTCGATCAGCGCGGAGCGGCGCTCGGCCTGGCCGTTCTGCTGATCGAGCACGAGCGCCGCCACCAGTTCGTGCAGCAGCGACGAAATCATCAGCACGTGGCAGCGCGGTTCGTCGCGCGGCGCGACATCGACTTCGAAATAGACCGTGTACATCACCGTCGGGCTGACCGCCTGCAACTCGTGCGCGACGAGCGGCGCGATCCACAGCCCGCGGTACGGGCCGAGCGTCCACGCGCCGTCGGGCGTGATGACGCGCAGCACGCCGCGCGTCGTGTAGACGAATTGCGGCTGCGTATGCGAGTGCCAGCTCTCGCTATCGCCGGTTTCGAAGTCATAGCGTTTGGCAATGACTGGACGCTTGAGGTATCGCCGCTGCATACCGTTAAAACGTTGCCAGATCTCGGTCATTTTGTGAGTCAACGAAAAAAGTATGGCAAAACCGTCAAATATCGACGGCTTCGCGCAGCTATTTGACAGGACGACGGCGAAGCACAGCCCGTATTCTATCCTCCGCGTGCCGCATACGAATGACAATAGTAATGAGTCGCATTTGTATTGAGGCTAATCTTAAATTTTTGAACAGGGCGCAAGGGCATGAATCGGGGATGGGGCGGGGAGTCATTGAACCACATGGATAACGGCGTGGGCGACGCGGGAACGGGCAAGGCGAAGCGCATCAGGCTGCGCACCATGACGGCGGTCGTGGCGCTGGCGATCGCGAAAATCGCCAGTGCGCAGACGGCCGCGCCGGTGGCGGCATCGGATGCCGCGGCCGCGCAGCCGGTCCAGGGCGGCCAGCAGCTGCCGGCCGTGGTCGTGAAGGGCACGGCCAGCACGGAAACGGCCACCGGTCCGGTGGTCGGCTATGTGGCCAAGCGCAGCGAGGCGGGCACCAAGACCGACACGCCGATCATCAAGGTGCCGCAGGCGATCTCGGTCGTCACGCGCGACCAGATGGACGTGCAGGGCGCGCAGAGCGTGGCGCAGGCGCTGCGCTACACCTCGGGCATCAACCCCGAACAGCGCGGCACCAACACCGACTCGCTCGAATATCTCTATGCGCGCGGCTTTCTCGTCGACGAGTTCTGGAACGGGCTGCGCACGCCCGGCCCGAGCGGCGGCTTCGGCTACAACGTGACGAGTTTCGATCCGTACATGTTCGAGCGCATCGAACTGCTGCACGGTCCGGCGTCGGTGCTGTACGGCCAGGGCTCGCCGGGCGGCACGGTCAATCTCGTCAGCAAGATGCCGACCGACACGCCGTACCACGAAGTCGGCATGCAGACCGGCAGCTATGGCCGCGTGCAGGGCTTCTTCGATTTCAGCGGTCCCGTGGACAAGGCCGGCAGCGTGCTCTACCGCGTCACGGCCGACGGCTACAACACCGGCACGCAGACCGACTACGTGAACCAGCAGCGCTTCTCGATTGCGCCGACCATCGAGTTCCGCCCGAGCCGCGACACCACGTTCACGGTCTTCGCGAACTACCAGTCGGATCCGGAAGCGGGCATCTACAACTCGGTGCCGCGCACGTGGACGAGCCGCAGCGAATACCCGGGCGAGCCGACGTGGGACAGCTTCCGCAAGACCCAGGAGTCGATCGGCTATCAGCTGGAGCACCGTTTCAACGACACGTGGTCGTTCAAGCAGAGCTATCGCTTCCTGCACAACAGCGAGACGATCCAGTACGTCGCCAACGACGGCTTCAAGAGCGGCACCGACACGCTGTCGCGCGACGCCTACCTGAACCGCGGCATGGTGAATTCGCATACCGTGGATAACCAGTTGAACGCGAAGTTCAACACGGGCGCGCTCAAGCACAACGTCACGTTCGGCCTCGACTACCAGAACATCCAGTTCAACCACTATTTCTTCGGTGGCGCGGCGCCGGGTCTGGAAGCGAGCAACCCGCTTTACGGTCAGACGATCCCGTATCCGACCACGATGTTCGCGACCTCGACCGCCACCTCGATCAAGCAGCTCGGCGTGTACGCGCAGGATCAGATCGACATCGGCAAGTGGTCGTTCCTGTTCGGCGTGCGCGAGGACTGGGCCAACGAGGATCAGACCTCGTACAAGACCGGCGCGACGACCGAGCAGTTCAACCGCGCCTTCACGTGGCGCGCGGGCGGCGTGTACCAGTTCGACAACGGCGTGGCGCCGTACTTCAGCTACTCCCGCTCGTTCCAGCCGCAGGTCGGCACCTCGTATAGCGGCGAGGCGTTCGCGCCGCTCACGGCCGAGCAGTACGAAGTGGGCGTGAAGCTCCAGCCGAAGGGCTATAACAGCTTCGTCACGGTGTCGGCGTTCCATATCACGCAGAACAACGTCGCGACCACCGATCCGTTGCACACGAGCTTCAGCGTGCTGACGGGCCAGGTGCGCTCGCAGGGCTTCGAGGTGGAAGGCCACGCGAGCCTGACCAACAACCTGCAGCTGATCGCGAGCTACACCTACACGAACCTGCTCAATACCAAGAGCAATACGTCGAATCTCGACAAGGTGCCGGTCGGCATTCCGCGCAACACCGCTTCGCTGTGGGCCGATTACACGGTCTCGGCGGGACCGCTCGCGGGCCTGCTGTTCGGCGGCGGCGTGCGCTACATCGGCGGCTCGTATGGCGATACGGCGAACAGTTTCATGACGTCGTCGGCGACGCTGGTCGATCTCTCGCTGCGCTACGACCTCGGCCGCCGCTTCTCCAGCCTGCAAGGCTGGACGACGTGGATCAACGTGTCGAACCTGCTCGATCGCAAGTACTTCGCCTCGTGCACGAGCGCGAACTACTGCTACTGGGGCCAGGGCCGGCTGTTGCTGGCAGGAGCGAAATATCAGTGGTAATTCAACAGGAGGCAGTGCTGCCATGCAGGTTCCCGCAGAACGAACAATGAGTGTCGCCGGCGTGTCGTCCGCGTGGCAGCGGCTGTCTCCCGTGCAGGAAAGCATGTGGTTCATGCAGCGCCTCGCGCCCGATTCGGGCGCGTGGCATCTGGCCCGCGCGTTTCATCTGCGCGGGCCGCTCGACGGCGCGGCGCTGCATCGCGCGCTGTCGCGCGTGCGTGCGCGCCAGGCGGTGCTGCGCACGCGCTTCGAGGAACGCGACGGCACGCCGTATCAGATCGCCGATCTGCGTGCCGACGCGCCGCGCGATCCGCTTCTTCTCGACGATCGTGACGATCTCGACGACGCATCGCGTAACGCCATGCTCTCGCGCGTGCTGGAAGACGAAGCGCAACGTCCGTTCGACCTCGCGCGCGACGGCGCCGCGCGGTTTCGCCTCGTGCGTCTCGCGCCGCACTGGCACGTGCTGTCCGTGGTCGTGCATCACCTGATTTCCGACGGCGGCTCGAACGCCGTTTTCGCGCGCGAACTCGCCCAGGCGTATGGCGATGCGCTGCGCGATCCGGCATCCGCGCATCATTCGGATGCCGAATCACTCGAATGGCAATACACCGATTTCGCCGCGTGGCAGCGCGCGCAGCTCGCGGGCGAAAAGGCCCAGGCGGATCTCGCGTGGTGGCGCGCCTACATCGGCACGCCCGACGACAGCTTCGAACTTCCCGGCGATTTTCCGCGCGCGCCGCAAGCCGAACGCCGCGCGCTCGCGCATACGTTTGCGCTGCAAGACACGACGCTCGCGGCGTTGCGCGAGCGTTGCAGGGCGGCGCGCTGCACGCCGTTCGTCGCGCTGATGGCCGCGTATCAACTGCTGTTGTGGCGTCACGCGGGCAGCCGCGATTTTTGCATCGGCGTGCCGACGAGCGGGCGCACGCTCGCCGAATGCGACGACCTGATCGGTCTGTTTGTCGATACGCGCGTGCATCGCGCGCGCCTCGATCCGTCGATGACGGGCCGCGCGCTGCTGGAGAACGTGCGCGCCGACGCGCGCGCCGCGCTCGATCACGCCGACGTGACCTTGCCGCTGCTCGTCGACGCGCTCGGTGTGCGGCGCGAGGCCGATCGTCATCCGCTGTTTCAGACGCTGTTCAACGTGCAGGGCGAGGCGGCGTCGGGGCGGCTCGCGCTCGACGGTCTGGACGTGGAAATCGTCGACGCCGAAAATCCGCTCGCGCGCTTCGATCTGAGTTTCGATGTGCGCGTGGGCGCGCAGGCGGTGAGCGTGACGGCGCGTTACGACGCGACGCGTTATCGGCCTGACACCGTCGCGCGTTTCTGCCGGCATTACGAGGCGCTGCTCGCGGCGCTCTGCGCGCAGCCCGATCGCGCGATCGTCGAACTGCCGTATCTGGGCGACGACGAGCGCGCGCGGCTGGCCGCGTGGAGCCGCGCGCACGCCGACTACGGTCCGGCCGTGCCGGTGCATCGGCTGTTCGAGCGCGAAGCGGCCGCGCATCCGGACGCCGACGCCTTGCTGTTCGGCGATGCCGTGCTCAGCTACGCCGAACTCGACGCGCGCGCCAACCGGCTCGCGCAACGCCTGCGGCGGCTGGGCGTGGGGCCGGACGTGAAGGTGGGCATCGGCGCGGAGCGCTCGGTGGAGATGGTGGTCGGCCTGTTCGCGATTCTCAAGGCGGGCGGCGCTTACGTGCCGCTCGATCCCGACTATCCCGCCGAGCGCCTCGCTTACATGATCGAGGACAGCGGCATCGGTCTGCTGCTCACGCAGCACGCGTTGCGCGAGCGCTTCGAAGCGCTGATTCCTCATGAGCAACACGCCGATAACACCGATAACGCCCACGCGCGCTGCACCGTCCTCGCGCTCGACACGCTCGATCTCGCGCAGGAATCCGCCGCGTGCCCCGAGGTCGCGCTCGATGCGGAAAACCTCGCCTACGTGATCTACACCTCGGGCTCGACCGGGCGGCCGAAGGGCGCGGCGAACCGGCACGGCGCGCTCTTCAACCGGCTCGCGTGGATGCAGGCCGCGTACCGGCTCGACGCGCGCGACACCGTGTTGCAAAAGACGCCGTTCAGCTTCGACGTCTCGGTGTGGGAATTCTTCTGGCCGCTGATGACCGGCGCGCGCCTCGCGCTCGCGCAGCCCGGCGACCATCGCGATCCGGCGCGGCTTGTCGGGCTGATCGACGCGCATCGCGTCACCACGCTGCATTTCGTGCCGCCGATGTTGCAGGCCTTCGTCGCCGCGCTCGACCGCCGCGCCGCCGGTGTCGATCATGCTAGCGCGCCGCGCGTCTGCGCGAGCCTGCGCCAGATCGTCTGTAGCGGCGAGGCGCTGCCCGCGCCGTTGCAGGACCAGACGCTCGCGCGTCTGCCGCACGTACAGGTGCACAACCTCTACGGTCCGACCGAAGCGGCCATCGACGTCACGCACTGGACCTGCCGCGCGGGCGACGCCGTGGTGCCGATCGGCCGGCCGATCGCCAATGTGTCGACGCATGTGCTCGACGCGGCGCTCAATCCGCTGCCCGAGGGCGTGGCGGGCGAACTGTATCTGGGCGGCGCGGGGCTCGCGCGCGGCTATCTGAACCGGCCCGCGCTGACGGCCGAGCGCTTCGTGCCCGATCCGTTCGAGCCGGGCGCGCGTCTCTACCGCACGGGCGACCTCGCGCGCTGGCGGCCGGACGGCGCGCTCGACTATCTGGGCCGCCTCGATCATCAGGTGAAGATTCGCGGCTTCCGGATCGAACTCGGCGAAATCGAGGCCGTGTTGCAGCGGCAGCCGGGCGTCGAAACCGCCGTCGTCGCCGCGCTCGATGGTCCTAACGGCAAGCGGCTGGTCGCCTATGTGAGCGCGCGCGCGGGTTGCCGCATCGAGCGCGCCACGCTTGCGGCGGCGCTCGGCGCCGAACTGCCCGAGTACATGGTGCCCGCCGCGTGGGTCGAGCTGGCGAGTTTTCCGCTTTCGCCGAACGGCAAGATCGACCGGCGCGCGCTGCCGCAGCCGGGCCACGACGCGCGCGGCTGGGAAGCGCCGCAAGGCGCGGCCGAGACGGCGCTCGCGGCGATCTGGCAACAGGTGCTGGGTGTGGCGCGCGTCGGGCGTCACGACAATTTCTTCGAACTCGGCGGCGACTCGATCCTGAGCCTGCAGATCGTCGAACGCGCGCGCCGCGCAGGCTGGAAGCTCACGCCGCGTCAGGTGTTCGAGCGTCAGTCGGTCGAGCAACTGGCGAGCGTCGCGCAGGCGATTGAGCATGGACACAGCGCGGAGCGCGGCACCGAAGCCGCGCAGATCGCACCCGTGGGCGCCGAAGCCGCGCTGCTGCCGATGCAGGCGTGGTTTTTCGCGCAGCCGTTCGCGCAGCGCCATCACTGGAATCAGGCAGTGTTGCTGACGAGCCGCGCGCCGCTCGACACGGCGTTGCTGGCGCGCTCGCTCGATGCGCTCGTCGCGCATCACGCGGCGCTGCGACTGCATTACAGGCAGGATGAGCGGGATGATGGGGGCCGCTGGCGCGCGACGCACGGCGCGCCGCCCGCGCCCGGCACGCTGCTGTGGGTGCGCCAGGCCGCGACGCAGGACGAACTCGCCGCGCACTGCAACGCGGCGCAGCGCAGCCTCGATCTCGCCAACGGACCGCTGCTGCGCGCGCTCGCCGTCGAGATGGCGGACGGCAGCTGGCGGCTGATGCTGGCGATCCATCACCTGGCCGTCGACGGCGTGTCGTGGCGTCTGCTGATCGCGCAATGGCGCGAGGCCTACGCCGCGCTGCAAACCGGCGCATCGCTTCAATTGCCCCCGGCGACGGTGACGGCCGACGGCTGGGCCGCGCGCCTCGCCGCGCACGCCCGCACGCCCGCGATGCGCGACGAAATCGGCTACTGGCAGGACGTCGCGCGCGTGAACGCCGCGCTGCCCTGCGATACGCCCGACGGCGAGAACACGGTCGCGCAGCAGCGTCACGTGACGTTCTCGCTCGATCGCGACGAGACGCGCGCGCTGCTGCACGAAGCGGGCGCAGCCTGGCGCACCCAGGTCAACGACCTGCTGCTGACCGCGCTCGGCCGCGCGCTGTGTGGCTGGACCGGCACGGAGTCGATTCGTATCGACCTCGAAGGCCACGGGCGTGAAGAACTGTTCGACGACGTCGATCCGAGCGGCACCGTCGGCTGGTTCACGAGCCTGTATCCGGTCGTGCTCGACGTGCGCGGCGACGCCGGTGCAGCGCTGCGGCGCGTGAAGGACACGCTGCGCGCCGTGCCCGCGCGCGGCATCGGTTACGGCGTGCTGCGCCATCTCGGCGACGATGCGACGCGTGCGGCGCTCGCGCAGTTCGCGCCCTCGCAGGTGGTGTTCAACTATCTCGGCCAGTTCGACCAGCAGTTCGACGCGGCGCAGGCCTGGCAGCCCGCGCGCGAAATGAACATTGCGCAGGCGGGTTCGCAGGCCGCCGATGCGCCGCTTGCCTGGTCGCTCGCGGTCGGCGGCAAGGTGCTCGACGGCGCGCTCACGCTGACGATCGGTTACAGCGGCGCGCGTTATCGCGATGCCACCATCGAGCATCTCGCTGCCGCGTTCGGTGCGGCGCTGCGCGAGTTGATCGCGACGTGCGCGCAGGCGCAGGCCGCGCGCGGCGCGGGCGCGACGCCCGCCGATTTCCCGCTCGCGGCGCTCGCTCAGCCCGAACTCGATGCGCTGCCGCTCGCGCTCGCGGACGTCGCCGATCTGTATCCGCTTTCGCCGATGCAGGCGGGCATGCTGTTCCACGCGCTCTATGCGCGCGGCGGCAGCGTGTATCTGAACCAGTTGCGCGTCGATCTCGACGGGCTCGACGCCGCGCGTTTTCGCGCCGCCTGGCAGGCGCTCACGCAGCGTCACGACATCTTGCGCACGGGTTTCGTCGCGCAAGGCGAGGGCTGGCTGCAATGGGTCGCGCGCGCGGTGGAACTGCCGCTCGAAGAGCACGACTGGCGCGTGCGCGACGGCGAAGCGAAGACAGATATCAGCGACGATTCGAATGCCGAACTCCGCGCCGAACTCGACGCCTTCGCCGCGCAGCAACTCGAACGCGGCTTCGACCTCGCGCGCGCGCCGCTGCATCGGCTGGCGCTGATCCGCACCGGCGCGCGGCGCTATCACTTCGTCTGGACGCACCATCATCTGCTGATGGACGGCTGGAGCGTGTCGCAACTGCTCGGCGAAGTGCTGCGCCATTACAGCGGCGAGGCGCTGCCCGCGCAGGGCGGCCGTTATCGCGATTACATCGGCTGGCTGCGCGGCCACGATGCGCACGCGAGCGCCGCGCACTGGCAGGCGCAGCTCGCGCGTCTCGACGGCCCGACGCGGCTCGCCGAAGCGTTCCCGAAACGCGCCGGCGATGCATCGAGCCAGGCATCGGGCCAGGCGCTCTACACGGTCGAGCTGGACGACGCCGACACGGCGCGCCTCGTCGCGTTCGCACGCGAGGAACGCGTGACCGTCAACACGCTGTTGCAGGCCGCCTGGGCGCTACTGTTGCAGCGCTACACGAATCAGGACGCGGTGGTGTTCGGCGCGACGCTCGCGGGCCGTCCCGCCGATCTGCCCGGCGCGGCGCATCTGCTCGGCCTCTTCATCAACACGCTGCCGGTGGTGGCGCAGCCGCGCGCGGCGCGCCAACTCGGCGACTGGCTGCGCGCGTTGCAGGCGCAGGGCATGGCCGCGCAGGAGCACGCGCACACGCCGCTGCACGAGATCCAGCGCTGGGCGGGCGCGAGCGGGCAGGGCCTGTTCGACAGTCTCGTCGTGTTCGAAAACTATCCCGTCGATGCGGTGCTCAAGGAAGCTTCGCCGGGCGGTCTTGAGATCGGCGAGGTGAGCGCGCGCGACGAAACGAGCTACGCGCTCACGCTCGGCGTCACCCAGGGCGAGACGCTGCGGCTCGGTCTGCGTCATGCGCGCGCCGCCTTCGACGACGCGGACGCCGCGCGGCTCGCGCAGCAGATGGCGCGTCTGCTGCGCGCGTTCGCCAGCACGCCGGGCGCGGCGCGGCTCGCGCCCGCCGCATTCGAATTGCTCGACGACGGCGAACGCGCCGATCTGCTCGCGCTTGGCCGCGCCGATAGTGCCGATACCGTTGATGTCGCGCCGTCCCGCACGCACGCGCCTGTGCATCTGCGGATCGCCGCGCGCGCCGCGCTCACGCCGGATGCGCCCGCCATCGTCGCGGACGACGCGCGGCTCTCGTTCGGCGAACTGAACCGGCGCGCCAATCAGCTCGCGCACCGGCTTGTGCGCGCGGGCGTCGGGCCCGAGGTGCGGGTCGGGCTGGCGGTGAATCGCTCGGCGCAGATGGTCGTCGCGATGCTCGCGGTGATGAAGGCGGGCGGCGCTTACGTGCCGCTCGATCCCGCCTATCCGGCCGCGCGCCTCGCGCACATGATCGAGGACAGCGGCATCAGCCTCGTGCTGCTGCAAGGCGCGGACCCGCACGCCGCCGCGATGCTCGCCGCCGCGCCGCTGAGCGTGCTCGATCTCGACGCGCCCGATCTCGCCGATGAACCGGCGCATGATCTTGCGTCCGATGTCACCCCCGCGCCGTACGCCGGCCATCTCGCCTACGTGATCTACACCTCGGGCTCGACGGGGCGTCCCAAGGGCGTGGCCGTCGCGCACGACGCGCTGTCGATGCACTGCGCGGCGATCGCCGAACGCGACGGCATGCACGCCGCCGAGCGCGAATTGCACTTCGCGTCGATCAATTTCGACATCGCGCACGAACGCTGGATCGTGCCGCTGTGCGCGGGCGCGGCGCTCGTGATCGCGGAGCCGTCGCGCTGGTCGACCGCGCGCCTCGTCGACACGCTGCGCCGCGAGCGCGTGTCGGTGGTGTTTCTCACGCCGTCGTATCTGGCCAATCTGGTGGCCGAATGCGCGCTCGATGACGCAGGGGATCTGCCCGCGCTCGCGCTGCGGCTGTGCATCGTCGGCGGCGAGGCGTGGAGCGCGCAGGCGATGCAGGCCGCAGCGCGCGCGCTGCCGGGCTGCCGCCTCATCAACGCCTACGGGCCGACCGAAACGGTGATCGCGCCAACGGCCTGGGACGTCGATGCGAGTTTCGACGGCGCGTATGCGCCGATCGGGCGGCAGATCGGCGAACGCGTCGCCTACGTGCTCGACGCGGCCATGAATCTCGTGCCGCGCGGCGCGCCGGGCGAGCTGTATCTGGGCGGCACGGGGCTCGCGCGCGGCTATCTGCAACGGCCCGCGCTGAGCGCCGAACGCTTCGTGCCCGATCCGTTCGACGCGGCGGGCGGGCGTCTCTATCGCACCGGCGACCTCGTGCGCTGGCGCGACGACGGCGCGCTCGACTACCTCGGCCGTCTCGATCAGCAGGTGAAGCTGCGCGGCCTGCGCGTGGAGCTGGGCGAAGTCGAGGCGGCGCTGCTCGCGCAGCCGGGCGTGCGCGAAGCCGTCGCGCTGGTGGACGGCAACGGCGGCGGCGCGCGTCTGCTCGCGTGGGTGACAACGCAAACCGGCGTACTTGATCCGCAAGCACTCAAGCACGCGCTCGCACTCACGCTGCCCGACTACATGGTGCCCGCCGCGATCACGGTGCTCGACGTCCTGCCGCTCACGCCGAACGGCAAGATCGACCGCCGCGCGCTGCCGGTGCCGGCGCTCCAGGCCGCGCACGATTACGCCGCGCCGCAAGGCGACACCGAAACGGTGCTCGCGCGTCTGTGGAGCGAAGTGCTGGGCGTCGAGCGCGTGGGCCGTTTCGATCACTTCTTCGAACTCGGCGGCGATTCGATCCTGAGCCTTAAACTTCAGCGTCGCGTCGCGCGCGAATGCCAGGCGGACGTGGAGCTGGCCGCGCTGTTCGCCGCGCCCACGCTCGACGCCTACGCGCGCGCCGTGGACGCCGCGCGCGCTCAGAACAGCGCCGCGCCGGACGCCGATACCCTGCAATCCCTACTTTCCGATCTGATGCAATGAATCGCAGGACTTTGCTCGCCGCGCTGCTGGGCGGCGTCTGTCTCAATCTCGCCAGCACGGGCGCGCGCGCCGGGACGCCGCCGGCCGCCGTGCCGCGCCGCGTGATCGTGCTCGACTGGGGGCTCGCGGAGCTGACGCTGGCGCTCGGCGTGGTGCCGGTCGGCATGGCGAACACGCCGGGTTTCCGGCGCAACTTCGCGGCCTGCCCGGTGCCCGATTCCGTGGTCGATCTGGGGCTGATGTTCCAGCCGAACATGGAGCTGATGCTCGCGCTCAAGCCGGACCTCATCGTCATCACGCCCGCGCATGCGTCGATGCGCGGCTCGCTCGAACGCCTCGCGCCGACCGTCACGCTCGGCCAGTTCCACGCGAGCCCGACGCCGTACACGGACGCCTGTGCGGAGACGCTGCGGCTCGGGCGCATGCTGGGCCACGAGGCGCAGGCCGAGGCCGCCGTGGCGCAGTCACGGGGCGCGGTCGCGGCGGCGCGCGCACGGCTCGATGCGCTGCCGGCGTATGCGAACGGCGGCGCGCCCGTCTACCTGACGCGTTTTGTCGACGAATCGCGTCTGCGCGTGTTCGGCACGCACAGCCTGTTCGGCGAACTGGTCGCGCAACTCGGGCTGCGCAATGCGTGGAGCCGGGCGGACCGTGTGTCGGCGGCGATGATCGGCTTCGATGCGCTCGACGCCGATCCGCGCGCCACGCTCGTCTACGTCAAACCGCTGCCCGCCATGACCGCGTCGATGATGCAGACGAGCCGCGTCTGGCAGGCGATGCCGTTCGCGCGCGCGGGACGCATGACCGGCATGGCCGAGGTGTCGCCCGAAGGCGGCATCCTGAGTGCGGCGTATTTCGCGCGGTCGCTGGTGGAGGCGCTGGCGGCGCTGCCTGCGGGTTCGTCCGCAGTGACGTCCGCAGTTTCGTCCGTGGCTTCGTCCGCACGGCTGCGGGAGGCCGCATGAAACAGGCCCTCACCACGCCGTTCGCGCCGTCGCGCCGCACGCCGCTCTGGCCCGTCTGCGCGCTGTTCGCGCTGGCGGCGCTGCTGTTCGCGCTGCGTCTGGACGCGCGGCTCGCGCCCGCGCTCTGGTGGCAGGCGCTCGTCGCGCCGTCCGCGACCGACGTGGCGCAACTGCTGGTGCACTACGGCGATTACCCGCGCGTGGCCGTCACGCTGCTGTGCGGCGCGGCGCTCGGGCTCGCGGGTGTCGCGACCCAGCAGGTGCTGCGCAATCCGCTCGCGGAACCGATGACGCTCGGCGTGTTTTCGGGCGCGTGGCTGGCGCTCGCGCTCGCCACCGTCTACGCGCCGTTCCTGCTGACGGGCGGCCGCGACGCCGTCGCGCTCGCGGGCGGCGCGGTGGCGCTGGCCGCCGTGTTCGCGCTGGCGGCGCGGCGCGGGATGTCGCCGCTCGCGCTGATTCTCGCGGGCATGATCGTCAACCTGTGCGGCGGCGCGTTCTGTCTCGCGCTGGCGATCTCGCACTACGACCTGCTGAGCGGCCTGCTGGTCTGGGGCGGCGGCTCGTTCGCGCAGCACGACTGGCGCGTGGCGCTCGCGCTCGCCGTGCGCTTCGCGGCGTGCGCGGTGCCGTTGCTGCTGTTGCTGCGGCCGATGGCGGTGTTCGATCTCGGCGAAACGGTGGCGTCGAGCCTTGGCGTCTCGCTGCGCGCCACACGCGGCCTCACGCTCGCGCTGACGCTGCTGATCGCCGCCTTCGTGGTGAGCGCGGTGGGCGTGATCGGCTTCGTCGGGCTGTCCGCGCCGGCGGTCGCGCGGCTCGCGGGCGCGCGCCGTCTGCGCGAGCGCGTGATCTGGTCGCCGCTGATCGGCGCGGTGCTGCTGTGGCTCGCCGATCAACTCGCGCAACTGTGCACGGCGCGCTTCGGCATGGCGATTCCGACCGGCGCGATCACCACGCTGATCGGCGCGCCGCTGCTGCTGGCGATGCTGCGCCGTCTGCGCGGCCGTCCCGATCTCACGCAGACGCCCGTGCAGCACAGCGCGCCGCTGTCGCCGCGCGGCCTGCGCCTCGTCGCGGGCGCGAGCGTGCTGGCGCTGGCGGCGGTGGTGGTCGTTTCGCTGATGCTCGGGCGCGGGCTCGCGGGCTGGCATCTGAGCAACGCGCACGAAGCGGGCGCGCTGCTGTTCCTGCGCCTGCCGCATGTGGTGGCGGCGGCGGGCGTGGGCGTGCTGCTCGCGCTCTCGGGCGGCGTCGTGCAGCGCATGACCGGCAATCCGATGGCGAGCCCGGACCTGCTCGGCATGTCGGCGGGCGGTGCGCTCGGCCTGACCGGCGCGCTGTTTCTCACGACGCATCCGGACCTGCCGACGTTTCTCGTCTGGTGCGCGGCCGGGTCGATGCTCACGCTGGGCGCGCTCGTGCTGATCGCGCGCGCCTCGTCGTTCGCGCCCGACACGCTGATCCTCGCGGGCATGACGCTGAGCGCGGCGTTTCAGGCCGTGTCGGTGATCGCCGTATCGAGCGGCGACCCGCGCGTCATCGTCCTGTACAACCTGCTGGCGGGCTCGACCTACAACGTCGGGCCGACGATGGCGGCGCTCGTCGCGGTCTGCGCGCTGCTCGCGCTGGCGGCCGTGCCGCTGTGCCGGCGCTGGCTGGAAATCCTGCCGCTCGGCGACGCGGTCTCGGTGGGGCTCGGCGTGCGCATCGCCGGGGCGCGCCTCGGCCTGTTGATGCTGAGCGCGCTGCTGAGCGCCGTGGCGACGCTCGTGATCGGGCCGCTGTCGTTCATCGGCCTGATGGCGCCGCATATGGCGCGCATGCTCGGCATTCGCCGCGCCATGCCCTTGCTGTTCGTGGCGGCCGCGTTCGGCGCGACGCTGATGATCGGCTCGGACTGGCTCGGCCGCTGGGTGCTGTTCCCGCAGGAAATGCCGGCCGGCGTGATGGCGACGCTGCTCGGCGGACTTTATCTGATCCTCACAATGTTCCGGCGGCCGGCGCAAGATCGGCCCGGTTCATGACGCACTCTCTCAAGGAGTCCCATGTCTTTGCTCTTGAAGCTCGCCCGCAACGCCCGATGGACCTTGTTCGTTGCGCTCGCAACCAGTCTCGTCAGCGGTTTCGGTAACGCGGGCCTGGTCGCGCTCATCAATCAGGCGCTGTCGGCCTCGACTTCGCAGCTCGCGCGTCTGGGCTGGCAGTTCGTCGTGCTCGGCGTGATCGTGCTCGCCACGCGCACGCTCTCGCAAACGCTGTTCATGGACCTCGGCCAGCGCGCCAAGGCGGATCTGCGCATGCAGACCATCCGGCGTCTGGGCGGCGCCTCGTTCCGCCATCTGGAGCAGCAGGGCGCGGCGCGCTCGCTCGCCGTGCTCACGCAGGATCTCGACGCCATCGTGATGCTGTTCGTGCGCATGCCCGCGCTGGCGATGCAAAGCGCGGTCATCATCGGCTGTCTTGCGTATCTGAGCGTGCTGTCGTGGCAGATTCTGCTGGTGGCGATCGTGACGATCGGCATCGGCGCGGCCGGTTTTCGCGCCGCCAACGGACGCGCGCTGTTTCACCTGCGCGCGTCGCGCAAGCGCGAGGACGATCTGGTGCGCCACTTCCGCGCGCTGTTCGACGGCGCCAAGGAACTGAAGCTGCATCGCCTGCGCCGCGCCGCCTTCATCGACGACACGCTCTCCACCAACGTCGAAGCCGTGCGCGTGCAGCGCACGCGCGGCTACGTGCTCTACGCGGCGGCGGCGAGCTGGGGCAGCTTCATCCTGTTCGCCTTCATCGGCATCACGCTGTTCGTGGTCGCGCGCCTGTATCCCGTGAATACGCATGTGATGTCGGGTTACGCGATGGTATTTCTCTACATGATCATGCCGATCGAGTCGCTGCTTTCGGCGATTCCGAACATCAGCACGGCGCGCGTGGCGCTCGAACGCATCGAGGAAGTGAACGCCGAACTGCCGCTCGAAAACGGGCTCGATGCGCCGGTCAAACGCGGCTTCCAGAGTCTCGTGCTCGACGGCGTCACGCACCGCTATTTCCGCGAGAAGGAGAATGATGTCTTCACGCTCGGGCCGATCAATCTGAGCTTCAAGCCCGGCGAACTGGTCTATCTGATCGGCGGCAACGGCAGCGGCAAGACCACGCTCGCGAAGATGATCGTGGGGCTGTACGCGCCCGAGAGCGGGCGTATCCTGGTGGACGGCGCGCCCGTGAGCGAAGCGGATCGCGACAGCTACCGGCAGTTGTTTTCGGTGGTGTTCAGCGACTTCTTCCTGTTCGACAGTCTGCTCGGCATGCGCTTCGACGGCCTCGACCAGACCGCGCAGGATCTGCTCGTGCATCTGCAGCTCGATCACAAGGTCAGCATCAAGGACGGCGCGTTTTCCACGCTCGAACTCTCGCAGGGACAGCGCAAGCGCCTCGCGCTGCTGGTCGCGTATCTGGAGGATCGCCCGTTCTATCTGTTCGACGAATGGGCCGCCGATCAGGACCCGCTGTTCAAGGACGTGTTCTATCGCAAGCTGTTGCCCGAGCTGAAGGCGAAGGGCAAGACCGTGGTGGTCATCACGCACGATGATCGCTATTTCCATCTCGCCGACCGCTATATCAAGCTCGAATACGGTCAGCTCGTGGAAACCGGCCTGGGCGCCGATCTGGGCGCGCGCGCGGCGGGCAACGGCGAGCATGGAACGGATCTCGCGACGCTCGCGCGGGTCGCCGCGCGCTGAAGCCGATGCATGCGCGGCATCGATGATGTCGATGTCAATTACACTTGAAGATGCCAATGAGCTTGACCATGAATCTTTCGCAAGGCGAGACGTTGCCCGAAGCGCCCGCCAATGCCGATGCAAGCAACGATGCAAGCGCGGACGCCATTCATCCGGCGACACGTCCGCAGGACGCTCACGCGCCGGCGATGTTCACGCTCGACGGCGTGTCGTTTGCGGCGGACGGCCGCACGCTGCTCAAGCCGCTCTCGCTCACGCTGGCGAAGCACCGCATGTATGGCCTGATCGGCCATAACGGCTCGGGCAAGTCGACGCTCGTGAAGCTGCTCGCGCGTCAGCAGCAGCCCGCCGCGGGCACGCTCACGTTCGCGGGGCAGCCGCTCGCGCAGTGGGACAACCGCGCGTTTGCGCGCAAGGTCGCGTATTTGCCGCAGCAACTGCCCGCCGCCGACGGCATGACGGTGCGCGAGCTGGTCGCGCTCGGCCGCTATCCGTGGCACGGCGCGCTCGGGCGTTTCTCGCGCACCGACACGCAAAAAGTGCTGGAGGCGATGGAGCAAACCGACGTGGTGCGCTTCGCCGATCGCGCCGTGGACAGCCTCTCGGGCGGCGAGCGTCAGCGCGTGTGGCTGGCGATGCTGGTCGCGCAGGACAGCGACTGTCTGCTGCTCGACGAGCCGATTTCTGCGCTCGACATCGCGCATCAGATCGAAGTGCTCGCGCTGGTGCGCCGCCTGAGCGAGGAGCGCGGCATCGGCGTGGTGGTGGTGCTGCACGACATCAACATGGCGGGCCGCTTCTGCGACGAGCTGATCGCGCTCAAGGGCGGCAGTCTGCTTGCGCATGGGCCGTCCGCCGAGCTGATGCGCGCCGAGACGCTCAGTGCGATCTACGGCATTCCGATGGGTACGGTCGCGCATCCGGACGGCGGCATGCCGATCAGTTTCGCGCATTGAGCGCGCGATTCGCGCCCGCCGAACGCCATTGAAACGCCGCCCAAACTTCGTTTTCCGACACCGCACCCGACGCCACCTTCGATGAAACGATTTTCCGCAGCAGGCAATCTCCTCGCCGGCGCGCTGTGCGCCGTTCTGGCCGGCGCG
This sequence comes from Paraburkholderia sp. SIMBA_027, assembly GCF_046535315.1. Taxonomy (NCBI): domain Bacteria; kingdom Pseudomonadati; phylum Pseudomonadota; class Betaproteobacteria; order Burkholderiales; family Burkholderiaceae; genus Paraburkholderia; species Paraburkholderia sp. SIMBA_027. Next base: position 234,405 of record NZ_JAWRWY010000001.1, on the reverse strand, counting down.
TGCACGACGTCCACGCAACAGCAGACGCAACAAGCGCAGCAGTCTCATCCGGCCTATCGCGCGGACATCCGCCGCACCGCCGACGGCATACCGCATATCCGCGCGAACGACTGGGGCAGCCTCGGTTATGGCACCGGCTACGCGCAGGCGCAGGACAATCTCTGCACGCTCGGCGACGCCTTCGTGACCTATCGCGGCGAGCGCTCAGAGCAGTTCGGCGCCGAAGCGCGTCCGCCGGCGGCCGCGTCGTTCGGCCAGCCGCACAATCTCGACGCCGACTTCTTCTTCCGCTTCGTCGCGGGCAACGACGCCGTGGCGCGCTTTCGCGACGCGCAGACGCCGCGCACGCGCGCGCTCGTCGAAGGCTATGCGGCGGGCTATGACCGCTATCTCGACGATCTGCGCGCGGGGCGCTTCGCCGACGCGCATGCCGCGTGCGCGAACGCCGCCTGGCTGCGCCCGATCGACGCCGACGATGTCTATCGCCGCCTGATCGCGGCCGCGCTCGCGGGCGGCGAGGCGCATTTCGTCGAGGCCATCGTGCACGCGAAGCCGCCATCGGCCGAAGCCGCGCCTGCCGCGAGCGCGCCGCAAGCCGCGCGGGCCAGCGCCACGACGGCGTCGATCGAGATCGCGCCGACACGCTTCGACATCGACCAGCGTGCGGGCATCGGCAGCAATGCGCTGGCGTTCGGCGCGGCGAAAACGCGCGAGGGCGCGAGCCTGCTGTTCGGCAATCCGCACTGGTTCTGGGAAGGCCCCGACCGCTTCTACGAGGCGCAGCTGACGATTCCGGGCCAGCTCGACGTGGCGGGCGCGTCGTTTCTCGGCGTGCCCGTGGTGATGATCGGTTTCAACGACAACATCGCGTGGACGCACACCGTTTCGCAGGCACGCCGCTTCGGCATCTTCCAGCTTGCGCTGGTGCCGGGCGCGCCGACGCACTATCTCTACGACGGCCGCGACGAAGCCATGCAGGCGGTGCCCGTCACGGTGCCGGTGCGCGGCAGCGACGGCTCGATCACGCACGTCACGCGCACGCTCTATCGCTCGCGATTCGGCCCGCTGATCAATCTGTCGACGATGTCGCCCGCGCTCGCGTGGAATGCGCAGCACGCGTTCGCGTTGCGCGACGTGAACGCCGACAACACGCGCGTGTTCGAGAACTTCCTCGCGTGGGGCAGCGCGTCGTCGCTCGACGACTTCATCGCGATCCAGAAGCGCTACGCGGCCATGCCGTGGGTCAACACGTTTGCGATCGGCCGCAACGACCCGCGCGTGTGGTTCGCCGACATCGGCGCGATGCCGGGCGTGAGCGACGCGCTCGCGCAGGCCTGCACGCCGCCGCTCGGCCGCGCGTTCGACGCCAAAGCGCCGGGCGTGCCGTTCCTCGACGGCTCGAAAAGCGCCTGCGCCTGGCAGAGCGCGCCCCACGCGCCGCAGGCGCAGACGCTGGGCGTGGCGCAGATGCCGTCGCTCACGCGCGACGACTACGTGGGCAATTTCAACGGCAGTTACTGGCTCACGAATCCGGCCGCGCCGCTCATGGGTTTTGCGCGCGTGACGGGGCTCACGGGCACGCCGCAGACGCTGCGCACGCGTCTGGGCCACGCGCTCGCCGCGCAGTTGCAGGCCGCGCCGGGTGGCGTCACGCGTGCGGCGCTGGAGCAGGGCGTGCTGGCGAGCCGGTCGATGTCGGAGGAACTGTTGCGGCGGCCCGTGCTCGACGCGCTGTGCAAGCGCGATCGAGCTACCCAGGCGAGCGCCGTGAATCCCGCGGACGATGCCGACGTCGCGCAAGCCTGCAACGTGCTCGCGAAATGGGACGGCACGGCGCGCAGCGACGCGCGCGGCGCGAATCTCTGGGACGAGTTCTGGGCCCGCGCGAGCAAGGTGCCCGCCGACAAGCTTTATCGCGTGCCGTTCGATCCGGCCGCGCCGCTCACCACGCCGAACGGCCTGAATACCGCCGATGCCGACACCGTCGCCGCGCTGCGCCACGCGCTCGCCGAGTCCGTGCGCGCGCTGCGCGGTTTCGGCTTCGCGGCCGACTCGCCGCGCGGTCAGTTGCTCTACACGCAGCGCGGCGCGGCCCGCGTGCCGCTCTACGGCGGTTGCAACGACGCGGGCTATTTCACGGTGGTGTGCGCGCAGCATCCGCTGAATGCGGGCGGTTATGCGATTGACGGCAGCGGCCACGGCGACAGCTATGTGCAGGTCGTGAGCTTCGGCCCGCAAGGCGTGCATGCCGACACGATGCTCGCCCACTCGCTCTCCGACGATCCCGCTTCGCCGCATTTCAGCGACGCGACGCGCGAGTTCGCGCGCGGCGCGTGGCAGCGTTTCCGTTTCACCGAAAGCGAGATCGAGGCCGATCCGGCCTTGTCGTCCACGCTGCTGGAGGCGGCGCCGTCACGTTGACGGCTGCGTGGTCGGGCTCGCGCCCGGCATGACTGCGCCAGCGTTGCCACGTCGTGCCGATGTCGCGACGGCGTCCCTTGTCGCGAGACGGGCACGCGGTGAAGCGCGTACGTATGTGCTTCGTTCGGGAATGAACGGCGCGGCCGTCATGGCGGCCGCGCCGTGTTGCCGGCGTCAGTCGGGGCGGCTAGGTGCCGATCACCACTCGACCACGACCTTGCCGAAGTGGCCGCCGCTTTCCTGAAAACGGAATGCATCGGCGAGTTGTTCGAGACCGAAACTGCGATCGAGCACCGGACGAATGCGCGTCTGCTCCAGTGCGGCGACGAAGTCCCGCTGCTGCTGGCGGCTCCCGACAATCAGCCCTTGCAGACGAGCCTGTTTCGCCATGAGCACCGAAGTCGGCACATCGCCTTGACGGCCCGTGAGCACGCCGATTAGCGAAATATGGCCGCCCACGCGCACCGCGTCGATCGACTGGGCGAGGGTGCCCGGGCCGCCGAGTTCGACGACGTGATCCACGCCACGGTCGCCCGTCGATTCGCGCACGGCGCGGCCCCAATCGGGCGTGGTGCGGTAATTGACGCCGTCGTCCGCGCCCAGTCCACGCGCACGCGCGAGCTTCTCGTCCGAGGAGGACGTCACGATCACGCGCGCGCCCATCGCCTTGGCGATCTGCAAGGCGATGATCGACACGCCGCCGGTGCCGAGCGTGAGCACGGTGTCGCCCGCTTTCAACTGGCCGTCGCCGACCAGCGCGCGCCATGCGGTCAGTCCCGCGGTCGTGATCGTCGCCGATTCGGCGTGCGTCCAGCCGCGCGGCGCGTGCGTGAACGCATTGGCGGGACGGACCGCATACTCCGCCGCGAAGCCGTCGATGCCATCGCCCGGCGTGCCCTGGAAATTGCCGACCTCGGCGAACGCAGGACCGGCGGGCCAGTGCGGAAAGAAGCACGACACGACGTGATCGCCGGGCTTGAATTCGCTCACGCCCGCGCCGACGGCCTCCACCACGCCCGCGCCGTCGGCCATCGGCACGCGGCCGTCGGCCGTGGGAATGCCGCCGTTGGCGACCAGCAGATCGTGAAAGTTCAGCGAAGTCGCGTGCAGCTTCACGCGGATTTCGCCCGCAGCGGGCTGCCCCGGATCGGGCAGATCGGTCAGTTGCAGGTGATCGAGGCCACCTGGCGTACGCACCACAATTGCTTTCATGCTTGTTTCACCTTGCGTGAGGCGGCGACGAGGCCGTCGAGCCAATCCTGATGACCGTTGATCATCGGATTCGGCTTTGTGTTATGCAGTTCGACTGCGGGCTTGCCCTTCTGGCTTTCCTGCGTGAGGATGCGCACGCGTTTGCCGTCGAGATCCTCGACGAGCCACGCATGGATCACATCGAGACGCGAATCGCCTTCGCCCGCCCAGCCATGCCACGCCACCCGGCCTGGCTGCCCGTTGGCCGGCGCGACATATTCGGTGCATTGCGATTCGACGGGAAAGCCGAACGTCTCGAAGTAAAAGCGCACGCCGTTTTCAAGCACGGGGCCTTTGCCGTCGTGGAAGCGAATATTTGCGGAGTTCGCGTAATACTCCGGCCAGCGCGCGGGGACGCTCAACAGCGGCCAGACGTCGGCGGCGCTCAAGCCCGCGACGATCACTTCGTTCGAGCAGAAGTTGTCGGTGAAGCCCGGGGTGTAGCCGTCGGGCCAGATGATCGCATTCATTTGCATGGCATTGCTCCGTCGCGCGCCGACTCGACCGGTCCGGCGCGAATTCAGTGAACCCGCAACGAGCCGTATGGTGACACGTTGCCGAAAAGCGTTGCGCCATGATGGCCGGTTCGCTGAAATCGATCCAATCGAATCTTCGTATTTTTGTCATTACGAATGTTGATATCTGGATCGAAACGGCTGGATTGCGCAGCGCAGCGGACGAGCCGGGGGATGGGGGGCAGGTAAGGAGCTGATGGGTTTGCTACGCGTTTTGCAACGTCTGCGCATGAAATGAATGGTGGGGGCGAGTGCCGTCGAATGCAGCCGCCCCCACAGAGTCAAACCGCCGGCACTTGCTCGAGCGGCGATTCGTCCCGCGCGGCCAGGCGCGTCAGGTTAAACAACAGCAGTTCGATCGCAACCAGCGCAATGGCGGCATAGCCGATCGCACCGAAGCCAATGAACTTGACCAGCGTGCCGCCAAGAAATGGCGCGATGGCGGCGCCCACCATCAGCATGGCGGGTGTGGCCGCCACCGCGCGTCCGGTCGGGTCCAGGCGAGCCAGCAGACCAAATGCAAAGGTGTGCGTGAACAGAATCGTGAACGCCATCAGCGCTCCTGAAGCGGCGAACAACAGATAACTCCAGGTATGCGTCACGATCATGGCAAACACCGCCTGCATGATCGGTCCGATCGAAATCACCGTGGTGGCCTTGATGCGCTTTTCGAGCAGACCGGCGAGGGGCGCCGGAAAGAGCGTGACGATCCCATAGAGCACGAGTGCGAGCGTCACCAGTTCACGGCCAAAGCCGCGTGCGATGCCGATGCGTTCGTAAAAGCTCAGCGTCATCGCCTGGGTCATGGCGAGCAGGGCGATGCCGACGATCGAGTACCAGACTGCACGCGAGAGCGGTTGAGCCCGCGCCGACGATCCCTCGCGTTGCTCATCGTCTTGCCGGCTCGGACGCGGGAAAGACAGCACGCCCATCACGGCGGCCAGCGCCATGATCGCGGCAAAGCCGATGAACAGCGTCGCGCCGCCGAATCGGGCCAGCAAGCCCGGCGTGCCGCCCAGAAACACGATGCCGAATATGCCGATCGCCAGCCCCGCCCATGCAAAAACGCGGTGCGGATTGAGCGCGCGCCCGATGGTGCCGTGCGTAAAACTCAGCGCGGTTCCCGCCGCGAGGCCGCCTGCGAAATGCAAGGGCGCCAGCGTGCTCATGCTCGTCTGGCCGTAACAGAGCGCGAACGCCAGCGCGGCAATCGCAAAGCCCGCGACGGCGGCCCACCGCGCGTTCACGCGGTTGAAGCGGGAAGCAAAGAATACGCTCGACAACGACGCGCCGATCAGAAACAGCGTCGGCAAGGTGCCGGCCTGTTGCGGATTGAGACGATAGTACGCGATCAGTGTGCCGACCCACAACGGCAGCGCGACGAGATCGAGCATGCCGGCGCAGTGGGCAATCATCAGCGTGGCCATGCCGCGCGCGCTTTCGATTTTTGGATGTTGGCTTGGCTGTTGCATGTTCGTCTCCTTGTCAGAACGCATGAATCCAGCGCAGATTCACGTGCGTGCCGGAGTAGGTGTTACGTTCGACGACGGGAAAGTAGAGGTTGGCGAAGACGAAGTTATGTCGATTGATGGTCCACTCGGCGCCCGGGCCCAGCGATAGATTCGTCGTGCGCGCCGCGGGCTGGCTCGCGCCGTTGACGCGGTCGTCGGTGATTTGACGGAACCAGAAGCCGTTCAGGCCCACTTCGAGATTCGGCAAGATCTTGTAGGCCGCCGCGAAATTGGCCCACACCGCCTGGCCCGCCTGAAAGTTCATCATATCGGGTACTTCGAATGGGTTATTGATGCCCGGATTGGTGTTCTTCAGGTTGTACAGATAGTGCATACGCACCGACACTTCCGTTTTTGGCGTAGGCAGAATCGTCACCGACCAGTACGGGTTCAGCGACCAGAAGTTCGAGCCCGGATTGACGAGCCGATTCGGGTCGTAAGCGCCCGTGGGCGCGATGACGTCGAACTCGAAACGCTGCACAAAGACCGGACGACCGTTGCTGATCACGGGCGCCATCTGCAGGAACGGACCGAAGGTAATGTCGCCGAAGCCGGAACGCGAGGTCAGCGTGGGCGCATAGGGATTGAATTCGGTCGAGTGCGAATTCAGCCAGGCAACCGGCAGCATCGCCGTGAATCCGAGCGAGCCGCCGAGAATGTGAATCGGCGACGTATAGACGATCTGCGGCATCCAGACCAGCGCATTGAGCTGCGCGTCCTTGAACGCCGGGCTGCGTGCGCCCGTATTCGTATAGAAGTTCGTGTTGTGTTCGTACTGGAGGAGTTGAATGCTCGTCCAGCCCGGCTCCGTCGAGCCGAATGCGTCGTTGAACGTCGTGGCGCCGAGGTCGATGCCGGCCGGTTGATAGGTCGAGGCCTGCACGAGGCATGACATCGCGGCCAATGTCGCGCCAGCGACGACCTGTCCATATCGACCCATCCTGCTGTGATATCCGATTCCGTTTGTCATGCTGTCTCCTTTATATAGTAGTACTGGTTATTGCATGTGAATCTTTACATCCGGGCACGACTCCCAAGGTCTGGCAATGGCGAACGGTCCGCGACGATTCGATCGCGGCTGTTTCTTATGATTAAATAGTTCGTAGTCCGATAAAAATGAACGACTACTTAGTCGTTCATTCGCGGATGATTCAGGCTAATTCAACTGCTGCCGCCACTTCTTCGTTTATCGGCTTGACGATGCGAAAGGCAGAACGAGGCGCGACAGGTGCGTGGCATCCCGGTAAATCGTGTGACTGACTGCGCGGCCAACGGGCAGATGGAACGCATCGGGCGGCAACAGCGAGTTGTGTTCATCCACCAGCGGCTCGTTGCACATGAGTTCGACCACCAGCTTGTGGCCGGGCTTGAACTCGTTGGCGAACGGATAGAGCCGGATGACGTACTCGTTGATCACGCCAGGCTCGACCGGCACGCTGCGCGTGTGCGGGTGATACGGATTGCCTTCGGTGGTCCGCTCGTCGAGTTCGCGGTGCGACGCCTTGAGAAAACCCGTCGTGACGAGTTGACGCTTGCCGGTCGGCGCTTCGTCCCACATGCGCAGAATGAAGTTGGTGTCGTCCTGATCGATGGCCGCGTAGAGGTGCGCCGCGCCCACGCCATGTACCGAGGTGGCGCTCTGGAACGGTTCGGTGGACCACGTCAGCTTTTCGACCTTGTCGACGACCGTCAGCGGCGCCTGATAGAAGCCTTCCGCATGCGCATGCTCCGCGTCGAGCGGTTCGGGTTCGAACGCCAGCTTGCTACGGGTGCGCAGATACAGCGAACGGTATTCGACGGGCGTGACGGGCCAATGCTCGCCGCTCATCCACTGGCGGCTGCCCTCGACATGCACTTTCACGGGCGGCTCGTCCATGATGCCGTTGTCGATGCCCTTGAGCCAGTAGTCGTACCAGCGGAACATGGTGTCGTGCTCGTCCACCCACGGGCGCGTCTGCATCGGCGGATACGGCCCGATCTCCAGCTTCTTGGGGCCTTTGAGCACGTCGAAAAGCTCAAGGGTGCCATCGACGGTCCAGCCTCGCCCCTGGTTGATCTGCAGATACACCGGGATGTCGATGTTGCTCGCCAGGTTGATCGGATTCTGTTCTTCGTACCACTCGCCGTCGAGGTGATTGGTGACGATGTCGAACCACGATTCATGGTGAATCGGATAGTTCAGCACATGCACGAGGTTCGGCCAGGCCGCGACGTCGGGATCGGCGAGACGCTCGGCCACGCGCTGGCGAACCGCTTCCTCGGAGTACGTTTCCAGCATGCGCGACTTGTGCCGATGCGTGAATGCCCAGCCCGAATCGCCGCCGCGGCCTTCGCGCGCCGCGCGCGGCATGAACCACATCACGCCGCCGTGATAGGTCGTCTCATAGAAGTCGAAATGACCGCCGCTGACGAAAATAGCCTTGAGATGAGGCGGGCGTTCGGCGGCGGCAAAAATCTGCATGGAGCCGAAATACGAAATGCCGATCATGCCGACGACGCCGTTGCACCACGGCTGCGCGGCGACCCATTCGATGAAGTCGTACGCGTCCTGCCCGAGCGGCACGCCGCCCGCGTTGTAGTTGCCGATGTGTTCGCCTTCGGATGCGCCCGAGCCGCGCACATCGCCGATCACGTGCACGTAGCCTTCCTTCACCACGCGCGCGATGTCACCCGCTTCGATGCAGCCGTCCCACAGCGGAGAAGGGCGGCGCTGCGGCGGCATGGTGAGCGCCAGCGCCTGAAGTTCCTTGCCGTAAGGGCTCAGTGCGACCAGCGCGGGACGTGGCTCGTCGCCTTTGGCGTGATAGGCATCGGCGGCCAGATGAACGCCGTCGCGCATCGGAACGCGCAGGTCTTTGTGTACGACGATCATGACCGATAACCCTTGTGAAAGTAGCCGTGCATAGTGGTGAAAAACGGTGAGGGTTCGAGCGTGGGATCGCCCTCGTAGCGCAGGTATTGCGCGATACAGCAGAAGGGCGAGCAGGAGGTCTTCGCAACGGCGTCGCCGTCGAGGCCGAATTGTTCGGTGGCGGCGCGCACGCGGGCCTCGATGTCGAGGCTTTCCTGGATTTTTGCCGCCGCCTGTTCGCGATCGAGCACCACGCCGAGCGATTCGGCGTTCTGGCTGCGATAGGGATGGCCGAGGAACAGGCGGTTCGGCTTGACGTGGTCGCGCAGGTGCAGCAGGCTCGCGCGGTACGCGTCCGGATCGGCGTAGCTCGGAAAGCCGTTGGCGGCGCCGTGAATCTGCACCGCGTCGCCGACGAAGACGTCGCGCTGACCTTCCACCACGTACGCGACCGAACCGGCCGTGTGGCCCGGAACGGAATGCACGGTGATCTTCACGTCCGGTCCCAGCGAGATTTCATCGCCGTGGCGCACGATCACGTCGGGTTCCATTTCGCCGGAGATCGCGGCCTCGCAGGCGGCCGTCAATTTCGCTTCCGCGTCCGCGTCGTCGATATAGCGGCCACGCGCGGCCAGATACTCGTCCACATGCGTGCGGCGGGAACGAAGGAACGGTACGTCCGCCTCGTGAATCACGATTTTTGCTTTGCGGCCCGTGAGTTCCCACAGCGCATGCGCGCCGCCGATATGGTCGATGTGTCCGTGCGTCAGCAGAATCCAGCGCACGTCTTCGATGCGCCGGCCCAGTTGCGCGAACGCCGGCGCGATGCCATTGGCGGGCGATGCGGCGATGCCCGTATCGACAATCGCCGGCTCGCTGCCGTCGATAAAAAAGCTGTAGAGGCCAAAGCGTCCCCACTGCGAGAACAGCGGGTGGATATCGACGGTTTTCATCGTTGAGGATTCCGGATGAAATCGGCCGTCTCGGCGAACACGCCCTGAAACTCGGGAAGCCACGCGAAGTACTGAACAAAGCCATGCGCCGCCGACTCGTAGCGATGCACCTTCACGGGGACGCCCGCTTGCTTCAGGTCGTGGCCATACAACTCGCCCTCGTCACGCAGCGGATCGCACTCCGCCGTGATGATGAGCGCCGCGGGCAATCCGGCCAGGTCTTTGCGCTTGATCGGCGAGACGAGCGGGTTGGCGGGATCGGCGCCGCTCTCGATGTAGAACGCGTTGAACGGCTTCAGCGACGCGGTCTCCAGACCGTTGCCGACGGCGTTGGTCTTCAGCGACGCGTAGCGCTCGACATCGAAGTCGAGATCGAGCGACGGATAATAGAGCACCTGATGCGTGATGCAGTTCAGGCCCGCATCGAGCGCCATCGCGGTGACGGCGGCCGCGAAGTTGCCGCCCGAACTGTCGCCGGCCACCACCAGGGTTTCGCCATTCCAGCCGATGCCGTTCTCCGGCTCGCGGCCATGCTGGGCGATCCACTCGAGCGCGGCGTAGCAGTCGTTCAGGCCCGCGGGAAACGCGTGCTCGGGCGCCAGCCGGTAATCGACCGCCACCACGGCGCATTGCGTCGCATTGGCGAGCGCGCGCGCCACATGATCGTGCGTGTTGAGGCTGCCGAGAAAGAACGCGCCGCCGTGGAAATATACGAGCACCGGATGCGTGTCCGCCGCCGTCGGCTGGTAGACGCGCACGGGCACGTCACCCGTGCGCGTCGGCAAGATGCGTTCGGTGACGGCGTGCACGGGCAGGCGCTGTTCGATGGGCGCAACGTGGCTTTCGTCCGCCGCCCGCATGGCGGCCGGATCAAGCGGACCCGGCGGCGGGGGCGGCAGGGAAGCGATGAACTGGGCAACCTGAGGATGAAGGGCCATGATTTAGCTCCGTGCGGCGAGTTCGCCTTGATGCTGGCTCGGGAAGACGCTTTGGACTTCGTCCTCGCTCCAGCTTTGGCGCGACAGGCGTTGAAGTTCGTCGGTGACGGGCTTGCGGCTGGCCTGGTATTGCGCCAGCGCTTGCGGAATCGACTCGGCCTCGCTCAGGCAGGCGGCGAGCGCGCCCGCGTCGAGCACCGCCGAGTTCGCGCCTTGTCCCTGATGGTGCAGCATCGCGTGCGCTGCATCGCCGATCAGCACGACCGAATTCGAGTGCCACGTCGGCACCGGGTCGATGTCGTAGACGGCGCGCAGGTTCACCTTGTCCATGTCGAGCCCCTCGGTGATCGCCACCAGTCGAGGATCGAAGCCCGCCACGACCTTCAGCAACTGTTCCTTGCTCGCCACCGGCGCGGGCGTGGAGTCGGTCGCGAGACAGGTGACGTCGAACGACACTTCGTCGCGATGATGCAGCGGCAGCAAATAGATCTTGGTGCCGTGGCCCACGTACATGCGCAGGTTGCCGTCGTCCACGAGACCGCAGGTATCCGCCGCCGGGATAACCGCGCGATACGCGTGTTCACCCGCGAAAACCGGCGGCTTGTCGCTGAACAGATGCTGACGCACCTGCGAGCGAATGCCGTCGGCGCCGACGATCAGATCGGCCGTCACGCTCACGCCGTTCGCGAAGACCGCCGTGGCGCTGTCGCCGTTGTCGACGATCTGGCTCAGACGGTGATTGAGCTTCACCATGCCTTCGGGCAGCACGCCCAGCAGCGCGTCGATAAAATCGCCACGGTGCACGAAGCGCGTGGTCGCGCCGAAGGCTTCTTTTTCGGGCCACTCTTCCATCGCGATGCGCTGGCCGAGTGCCGTGAGGATTTCGAAATAATCGCTCGCCGACGTCACGGCGGCGATGCGCTCGAATATGCCGAGCTTGCGGAACTGGTCCATCGTGGAGGGACGCAGGCCGATCCCGGCACCGACCTCTTTCACTTCTTGCGCCTGCTCGTAGACCGTCACCGTGGCGCCGGCCTGGCTCAGCGCCAGGGCGGCCGTGGCGCCGGCATAACCGGCGCCGATCACGGCGATATTCAGGTTCTTCAAATTACCGGGTGTCATGATGTGTCTCTTGAGTTGATTGTTCTGTCAATGCTGCGGGTTCGGCGTCAGGGCGAGAAACTCGGCCGTGTTCTGCACGAACAGCTGGTCGATGACCGCGTCCTCGACGCCTTCGGCGCGCAGGTCGGGCAACAGCTGTTCGAACAGATAATTCACGGTGTGGCCCTTCACGCCGGGCCAGCCGAGCGGCGAGCAGTTCGCATCCGCCGACGCCAGCACCTGTTTCACCAGACCGGTGTTGAGGAAGCGCAGGAAGTGCTTGAGACGCTCTTGACGATGGCGGCCCCAGAAGGGCGGATCGGGCAATTCGAGGTCGTAGCCGAAGGTGTCGAAGCCAATCCGGCCGCCCGCTTCCAGAATGGCTTTCTCGTTGACGAGGCCTTGACTGACGCCATCGTCGGCGTGGCCGAACAGCACGCGATGGCAGGGCAGTTCTTCTTCCGCGAAGATGTTCAGTGCCGGCGCGGAATCGACGGCGAGGTGGGTGAAGATCGGCGCGCCCGTGATGCGCGAGGCGCGCGCCGCCGCGCGATAGATGCGCAGATCGAGCTCCTTCATCTTGAAGCCGCGGCTCACGCCCACCTTGATGATCCCGGCCTTCGCGCCCGTATCGCCGATACCGACCGTGATTTCGTGCACGAACTGATCGGTCAGATACTCCACGCTCGCGCGCTCGAAGAACGGCAAGGCGGTGTCGCCGCCGACAAAGCCCGTGCTCGCGACGATATGCACGCCGGTCTTGTCGGACAGCGACTTGTAGTAGTCGATGTCGCGACCGTTGCAGATGCCCGTGGCTTCCACGAAGGTCGCCGCGCCCCACGGTTTCGTGTTTTCGTGAAACCGGCGCAGCTTGGGCACCGTCTCTTCATAACGTTGCTCCGGCGTCTTCCACCAGCGGCTGTCGAGCTCGCAACCGGGCATGCCGTAGCCGATGTGTTCGTGGATCGCAACAAAGCCAAGCTCCGCCGCCGAAATCGTGCCCAGCACTGTATTTACGCGTGTCATTTGGCTTCCCCGTTGACGCTCAGGAGTTGGGCGGTGTTGGTCATCAGAATGTGGGCGATGTGTTGCTGCGACACCCCGGCCGCCTCGAGCATGGGCGCGAACGTCGTGAGCACGTCGCAGTACGGAAGGTCATTGCCGGCTTCGCCGAACGCGATGCCGGTGGCGCTCGACGAGAGCACGATGCGATCGACGTGGCCTGCTTCGATCAACGCGACGATCAGGTCGACGCGCTCGGCGTCGGTGATGTAGAGCGGGTCGGTCGAACCAATGTGGTCGATGCCGACTCGCACGCCCGCGCGTGCAACCGCCATCGGCCAGTCTTTGGCGACGGCGTCGCGGCGATCCATGCCGCCCATGACCAGACGGTTCGGGTTCAGCGCTTCGTCGAGCGCCAGTTGCATGTCTTCCAGCGCGTTGGCGCCGTATCGGATGAAGACGGGCACGCCGTAGGTCGAACCGGCGCGCGCCGCGCCGCGCACGAGGCTGCCGTCGGTCGGCGTCATGCCGCTGCGGGTCACCGCCGTGGCGACGAGGCCCGCAGGCGCGCGGCGCTCGAAACGCGGCACCACCATGCCATCGTTGACTTCGCGGCCGAACATCTCGGCGAACTTCGCGGCCGGCCAGGGCGCGGGCGGATTGGTCTGCGGCGTCAGAAAGTAGCCGCCGAGCATGGCTTCCGGACCTTGCCCGGTGGACGCGACGATATGCACGCCGGTGGCGCGTGACAGCGCTTCATACAGGCGCAGGTCGCGCCCCTCGAACATGCCGGTCGCGTCGACGATCGCGCCGCCGCCTGCGGCCTTGAACGCGCGCAGCTTGGCTGCGATGGCGTCGAAAATCTCCGCGCGATCGAACTTGAGGTCGTAGGCGTACTGCGCGCCGGGCAACACGTACAGCAGCGATTCGCTGATCAGCGTAATGCCCAGTTCGCGGGCGTCGACGGGGCCGAGCACCGTGTTGACGGTCCCGGCATCGACGCCACCATCGTTGCGTGCGGCAAGGATGAGGGACGTGAAGGGCGGCGTCGGCTCCGGGACGCCCTGGCTGTGTTTAACGCACATGTCGGCCTCCGAGGGACTCAGGACTGCGATGCACGTCGCCAGCAATAGAAACGGTCATGCGACTCAAGAGGATGTCTCCTGTTCATTGATTACAATGTTGTATTGTTATGACAAAGTGCCGGGCAAAAAAAACCGTCAGCGGCTCAGACCAAACGCGTACTTGAAGTCTTCGGCGCGGTGCACCGCCCGGCGCCAGCCGCCGGGATGCCCGTCACTGCTGAAAAGCGTCGTCTCGGCGACGAGGACCGGCGCGCCAACGTCGACTTCGAGCGCCTGCGCCTCTTCCGGACTCGCGCCCGACGCCCAGATGTGCTGCTCGCCGCGCGTGTACACGACGCCCAGCGCTTGCTCGATCAACGCGAACACGGTGCCGACGCGCTCGAGCTCTTCGACCGACGGAGCAAAATCGGGCGGCGTGCAAAGGTAGGTACAGGCCCAGACCAGCGGGGCGCCTTTGACCGAAATAACGCGCTGGAGATAAAGCAGCTTCTCGGGCGAGGTGAGGCCGAGCGCCTCCATGACGGCTTCCGGCGGCTCGACGCGCTGAAGGCCGGTCACGCGCGAGGTCGGCGTCAAGCCTTGCTCGGTGAGGTAGCGGGTCAAACCACCCAGTTCGAGCGCCGGAGGCAGGCGCACATTCACGCCGTGAACCGGAAACGTGCCTTTGGCTCGCTGACGAACGACGTAGCCCTCGTCGACCAGTTCCTTGAGCGCCTGACGAATCGGCGCCCGGCTCACATGAAACCGTTTCATCAGGCTGGCCTCCGTCAAGGCCGGCGCGGTCGCGCTGCCCGCACCCTGCAGCTCGTTGATCAGGATCTGCTTGATCTGGCTGTACAGGGGAATGGTCGAAATCCGGTCGATGGTCTGTTGCATGGCAGGATATTGGTACAAGGTTGTACCAATAATATTGTTATGCCAAAGTGATGTCAACTTGAACCTGAAAACAGGCGAGGAGGTGGTTCTTGTCGTCGGTGAGGCGGGCGGTGCGCGGGAGGCGCCGGCGCGCCGAACCTGGACTACGCACCGGATGGCCGACGACCGCCTGCGCCCGCGATGTCGCCGATTCAGGCGTTCGACTGCCGGAGGACGTCGCAGTGCCGTAGGTCACTGAATCGGAGTTTGTTCGCAACCGGGCGATGACCGGGCATCGCGTGCTCCCGCGAAATACCATGATTCCGTCACCGGTAAGACGGGGTTGTGCACAAGTCCGCGATCAAGCTCCCTGACGGCAATTCGTTCACGAAGTCGCGCTGGTTCCCACAAATGGCGAGTTGGAAGCCAGCGCGTCGATCTGAAGTCCGGCCTGCTCTCTGCCGTGATTTTCCTGCTCCAACCAGATCTGGCTGTCGGGAAACCAGAAAGCGTTTGCGCGCGGAGGTGCGACGAGCCTGACTGGCAATGACGGATTGAAGATCCTGGACCACGCGGACAAATACGAGGGCGTCTTGATCAGATACCCGCAACTCGAGAGAAGCAGGCTCGTAATCAGCGCTTCGCGCCCGATCGCAAGCCCGGGGTGTCCGCTGAAGTGCACCGGCTTTTCTCCATTTGCCAGCATTGTCGCGGGCGCGATATCGACTGGCACGGCGAATCCCCAGTTCTTGAAAAAGTCGAGAAAGGTCTGCTCGTCGCTCGACACGAAGATGTTCGTGAGATGCGGATGGTCGGAGAGCGTTTTCTCTACCATCCGGCAAAAGGCATCTCGTTCGATTACATGGGCTTCGTACTTCTTGTCGGTTCCGCGAAAATGCACCCCGAGTGTAGATGGACCAATACCCAGTCTCCGGCATGTCGTGTCGACCTCGGTCCGGATCGATGGAGCAGGGCGATACTGCGAGAGAAACACCGTGCTCGCGTGTGTCAGCTGAAGGCCCGACTCGTATCGACGAAACCCCAGATTTCCAAGGTCTTCCACTCGTGACGTTCGCAAGCGCAAGTTTGAGTCCCGCGGTGTGGCACTGTGTGCGATGTTTTCGAAGCACTCGGCAAGCCAGTCGACTTTGCCCTGCGCGTCACCATAACTGCCGCCTCGCGCGGAGATGAATGGCGTCAGATTTTTTTCTTCGCAGTAGAGCAGGATGCACAACACGATTTGCATCACGGAGAAAAATCCCGAATTTGCGCGAATTTCTATCGCAAAGTATCCGTGATTGAAGTGCTGCTTCAGATGAAGCGACAAACGCGACGGGGAATTGAGCGCGTTCTTGAAGGCTTCACTTCGCCGGATCTGTTTTGCGAGGTCAATAAAGTCTTCGAACATGTCAGCTCTCTCCTGTCACCGGCAACACGTTACCAGCCCGGTGCGCGTTATCAATAACGATCCGGTGGATATATATTTCGCAAACCTTATTAAATGGCGTGAAGTGGATATTCGAAAATCCATGCCATCGTATCGAACCTTGGTGTACGTCGCCGAATGAAAAAATAAGATTATGTGCGGCACCGCACCATGGCTGGCGCCATGCGCATGCACCGCAATGGCGAGACGGCGCGGAGTTGGTTGCCTGAAGGGTAAAGGTTTCCAATCGCTAACTGAGCGTCATGGAAGGCAGGCAAACCCGTCGCCGACCGATAAATCAGCGCACCCGGGTCATTGCGATTGCCATCGGGATTATGCGAGCGCGCCAGGCAGGCCTTTCGACACACGCTATTTGCATCACGGCAAGTTAGGAAAATCTGACATGCGCATATGGGGAAGCCGCCGAATTCGTGCGGCAAACACATTCATCCATTCGACCAGAAGCTCATGGTCAGCGCGGTGCAATCGCCCCAGAACCGCAGATAGCGCCAAAGCTAGCCTGGTCGTTTTCGCGGTCGGAAGTCTCTGTGACAAGTATGTGAAATACTGCATTGGTCAATCTCGGCCAGGGTCGCAAGTCGCGCCACCGTCAAATTCGCGGCCCCGCATTCCATTCTCAAATGCGGCCGATGAAAGTATGCGTGCGGTTATTCACACGAGAATACGATGTTAATTTCCGCACAGCCTATTTTCGAATCATTACCAATCCGTGTAAGTATTTCCCGCGAGCTCTCTAACCGGCGGCCCGGCAATTCCGCACGCGCGGTACGGTAGGATGGTTGCGCTTTAACCGTCCTTCACGTTCTCGTCCCTTTCATCCGCCCCAATGCACAAGCCTGCCCAATCCGACGCTCTCGCCTCGCACATTCACGCGCGCTCGCTGCGCTACTTCGACGCCATCCGCCGTCACCGCTCGATTCGCGAGGCGGCGCGGCAACTGCATGTCGCGTCGTCGGCGGTGAACCGGCAATTGCTGAAGCTCGAAGCCGAAGTCGGCACGCCGCTGTTCGAGCGTCTGCCGGGCGGCCTCGCGCTTACGGCGGCGGGCGAGGCGTTCGCGCGTCACGTCATCACGGTGCTTCAGGACGCGCGCCGCTTCGACAGCGAAATGGATGCGCTGCGCGGTATCCGGCGCGGCGAGATTTCGCTCGTGACCGTCGAGGGGCTCAACACGAGCCTGCTGCCCGACGTGGTGGAGCGCATGCTGACGCGCTATCCGGGCATCCGCTTTCACGTGCATACGGCGGGCTCGGCGGCCATTCGGCGCATGATTCTCGACGGCGACGCCGATCTCGGTCTGGCGTTTTCGCTGCCGCACACGGGCGATCTCCAGCAACTGGCGGTCGGCCGCTTCCAGCTGGGCGCGATCGTGGCCGCGGGGCACGCGCTCGCGGCCGAGGCGAGCGTCACGTTCGCACAATGCGCGCGGTTTCCGCTGTTGCTCGGCAACGCGCGGCTGTCGATCGGTGGCCTGCTCGAACCGCTGATCCGCCGCTATGCCAAGCCGCTCGACACCGTGCTCGAAAGCGATTCGATCGAGCTGATGCGGCGTCTCGCGGCGCGCGGCCACGGCGTGGGCTTTCAGACGCGGCTCGGCCTCGAAAACGATTTCGCCGAAGGTTCGCTCGTGCACGTCCCGCTGCGTTCGCCGCGTCCGCTCGTCTCGGAGCTGGGCGTCTACGCGCGCGCCGGCCGCACGATGACGCCGGCGCTCGACGCCTTCGTGCGCCTGCTCGCGGAAGCCATCGCCGAACGCGAACAGGACGAGCCGATCGTGTGAGCCCGGGGGAAGGCAACGGCCACCCGCCAGCCCCGGCGCGTGCACGTGCGAGCCGATGCCGAAACGGCATCACCATGGACACTTTTCTCTGCTTTTTTGAGCACGGCGGCACGGCTAGACTTGCCTGAAATCCTTTTGCAAGGAATCCGCATGTCAGTCTGCCCGCCCGCCGAGGCGCCGTTCGCCGCGCGCATCGTACCCACGGCCACGCTGCCGGTCATCGATATCGGCGGTCTCTTATCGGCGCAGGCCGACGATCGCGCACAGGTCGGCGCGGCGCTGCACGCCGCCTGCGCCGACAAAGGCTTCTTCTACATCGCGAACCACGGTGTGCCCGTCGCGCTCGTCGACGCCGCGCGCCGCGAAGCGGAAGCCTTCTTTGCGCTCGACGAGTCCGACAAGCGCCGTGTCGACAAGGCGCTTTCGCCCTGCAACCGGGGGTACGAGCCGTTGCGCGGCCAGGTGCTGGAGGCGGGCACGCCACCCGATCTCAAGGAAGGCTTCTACATCGGCAACGAACTCGCCGACGACCATCCGCACGTGCAGGCGCGCACATTCAATTGCGGCCCGAATCAGTGGCCCCGCCATTCGCCGACGTTTCGTCCCGCGATGCAGGCGTATTTCGACGCGCTGTATGCGCTGTCGAAACGTCTGACGCGCGGCCTCGCGCTGGCGCTCGGTCTCGCCGAGGACCACTTCGACGGATTCTGCGACGACGCGATGGCCACGCTGCGGCTGCTCCACTATCCGCCGCAACCGGCGGGCGCGCTGCCGGGGCAGAAGGGCTGCGGTGCGCACACCGACTTCGGCTGCCTCACGCTGCTCTGGCAGGACGAGCACGGCGGCCTGCAAGTCGAGGACGGCGACGCCTGGATTCACGTGCCGCCGCTGCCGGGGACCTTCGTCGTCAATCTCGGCGATCTGATCGCGCGCTGGACCAACGGCCGTTATCGCTCGACGCTGCATCGCGTCGTCAACGTCTCGGGGCGCGAGCGCTACTCGATGCCGTTCTTCTTCACCGGCCGCCCGGACTATCTCGTCACCTGCATCACGGCCGCGCCGGGCGAAGCCGCCGCGTGGCCGCCGATCACGGTCGGCGACCACTTGCAGGCCTGCTACCGGAGAACCTACGGATGACGCGCGCGGCCGGCATGCTGCTGATCCACGGGGCCTGGCAGGGCGCGTGGGCATGGGACGCGTGGCGCGCGCCGATGCGCGAGCGCGGCTGGCTCGCGCACGCGCTCGATCTGCCCGGCAATGGCTGCAACGGCGGCAACGGCGGCGATCTCGCGCGCAACGCCGCGCCGGGCGAGATCACGCTCGATACCTATGTCGAGGCCGTGCGCGCGCAGCTCGACCGTTTCGACGGCCCGTGCGTGATCGTCGCGCATAGCGGCGCGGGCGTGATCGCCTCGCAGGTGGCCGAAGCCGTGCCGGAGCGCGTCGCGGCGATCGTCTACGTCGCCGGGATGATGCTGCCGTCGGGCATGGGTTACGGCGAGCTTGTCGAAGCCGCGAGCGCCGAGGTCGAGAACGCGGGCGGCATCGCGCCTTACCTGGTCTGGAGCGACGACGGCCGCGTGTCGCGCGTGCCCGCCGCCGCCGCGCTGGAAATCTTTCTGCACGACTGCCCGCCCGGCGCGGCGCGGCGAGCGGCCGGCCTGCTCACGGCGCAGGCCGAAGGCGGCCGCGCGCTCGTCGCGACGCTGAGCGCGGCGCGCTTTGGCCGCGTGCCGCGCGTCTACATCGAGGCGACGCTCGATCGCTCCGTGCTCTTGCCTTTGCAGCGCCGTATGCAGGCGCTGGTGCCCGGCGCGCGCGTGCGCACACTCGAATGCGGCCACGTTCCGCAACTCGCCCAGCCCGAAGCGCTCGCGCGGATCGTCTGCGAAACGCTCGCCGAACTCGGTATCACCCATGACGATCTGTCCGCCGCACGCTCCGCTTCCTCACCTCGCGCCCTGAAGGGAACGCCCACATGACGACGCCCGCCTGTCTTAACGCCTGTCTCAACGATTTGCCGTCCGCTGTTATGTCCGCTTTTTCGTCCACTGTGTCTTCCGCTTTTCGGTCCGCTTCGCTCGTTGCGCTCGTCGCCGCCGCGCTCGCGGGCCCGCTCGACGTCTGCGCCGCGCAAAACGCACCCGCCACGCAAGCCGCTTCCGGCGCGCCGCTCGACGTGTCGATCGTCTATCTCGGCAATCCCGGCGATGCGGGCTGGACCTACGCGCACGAACGCGGCATCAGCGCCGCACAGAAGGTGCTCGGCGGCGAGATGCAGCTCAAGCGGATCGAAAACGTCCCTGAAAACGCCGATGCCGAACGCGTGTTCCGCGACCGCGCGGCGAAGGGCGACAAGGTCGTGATCGGCACTTCGTTCGGCTACATGGACGCGATGATGAAAGTCGCGCGCGACTATCCCGACACGGTGTTCCTGCATTGCTCGGGCTACAAGAGCGCGCGCAATCTCGGCAACTTCAACGGCAAGGTCTACGAATCCGCCTACCTGGCCGGCGTGCTCGCGGGCTATACGTCGAAGACGCATGTGCTGGGCTTCGTGGGTTCGGTGCCGATTCCCGAAGTCATCCGCAATATCGACGCGTTCGCGCTCGGCGCGCGTTCGGTCGCGCCGCAGACCGTCGTGAAGGTCGTGTGGATCAGCAGCTGGTTCGATCCGGGCAAGGAGCGCCAGGCCGCTGAAACGCTGATCGGCATGAACGCCGACGTGCTGATGCAGAACACCGATTCGACCGCGACGATGAGCGTGGCCGAAGCGCACCATGTCCACGCGTTCGGTTGGGACTCGGATATGAGCCAATGGGGACCGCACGCGCATCTGGGCTCGGTCGCTTACGACTGGAGCAGGTATTACGTCAAGGCGATCGAGGCGGTGCGCCAAGGCACGTGGACGAATCAGCCCGTGTACTGGGGCGTGAAGGAAGGCATCACCGATCTCGTGCACGTCAACGCGCAGGCCGTGCCGCCCGAGGCGCTGAGCAAGCTGGCGGAGCGCCGCGCCGCGCTCGTCGCGGGCACGCTCGATCCGTTCGCCGGGCCGATCAAGGATCAGAAGGGCCAGACGCGCGTGGCGGCGGGCACGGCGCTGTCGGCGGCGGACGCCAACCGGCTCGACTGGTTCGTCGACGGCGTGCAGGGCAGCCTCGCGCAGTGATCGCGCGCACCACGAAAAAAGAACTGGGAGACGGGCAGATGGATACGTCAAACGACGCAGCGCGCGACGCGCTGATCTGGAACGACTGGCATCCCGTGGCCGCGCTCGACGGCCTGCGCGCGGGCCGCACGCAGCTGCTGGGCGTTGCGTTGTATGTCGAGCCTGGCGACGGTTCGCCGAATGCGCCGCGCGTGACGCGGCTCGACCTCGGCACGCCGTGTCACGCGCGGGCGCGGCATGGCGTGGTGTGGGCGTGCCTCGGCGAGCCGCGCGCGGACATCGTCGCGATTCCCGAGACCGCCGAGCCGGACCGCCGTCTGCTGCACGCCGGTGCGTTTCGCGTGCATGTGAGCGGTCTGCGCGCGGTCGAGAATTTTCTCGACATGGGTCATTTCCCGTTCGTGCATACGGGCTATCTGGGCGTCGAGCCTTACACCGAGGTCGCGCCGTATCGCATCGAACACGACGAGGCGAACGACGAACTGTACGCACGCGATTGCCGTTTCTATCAGCCGCGCGCGGCGATGACCGCCGATGCGGCGCTCGACGTGCAATACGTTTATCGCGTGGCGCGGCCGTATATCGCCGTGCTGTACAAGACCTGTCCGCCGCAGCCCGCGCGCTTCGACGTCATCGCGCTGTTCGTGCAGCCGCTCGACGACGAGTGGTGCGTGGCGCACACGGTCATGAGCTATCTCGACGATGCGAGCCCAGACGAAGCCTTGCGCGGCTTTCAGCAAACCATTTTCGCGCAGGACATCAAGATTCTCGTCAACCAGGTGCCCAGGCGTCTGCCGCTGACGGCGGGCAGCGAACATCCGGTGCTGGCCGACGCGATGTCGGTGGCGTATCGGCGCTGGCTGCGCGCTCGCGGCGTGACGTATGGGACAACCGATGGCGCGGTGGCTGGCACAACGGCGTCGCCGTCACAAGGAGCGCAGCATGGATGAGCGCAGGCAGGAGCCGGCGCGCTGGTACGCGCTGTGCGCGGCGGGCGCGCTGGACAAGGGGGCGATTCATCGCACCGAACTGCACGGCGAAGGCCTCGTTGTCTGGCGTGCCGACGACGGGCGCGTCAATGTGTGGGAGGACCGCTGCCCGCATCGCGGCGTGCGGCTTTCGCTCGGTCATCATCGCGGCGATACGCTGCAATGCCAGTATCACGGCTGGCGCTTCGCGAGCGGCGAGGGCGCGTGCCGCGCGGTGCCCGCGCATCCGCACGCGAGCGCGCCGCCGATCCACGCGACGACGTGGCCCGCGATCGAGCGCTACGGTTTCGTGTGGACGTACGCACGCGCGGAAGGCGCGGCGCCGACGGCGTTTCCGGCCATCGACGCGCTCACCGCCGCCCGGCCGCCTGACTGCGTGCCCTTGCGCACCACGACGATGGACGCCGATCTCGCGAGCGTGAAGCGTGCCTTGTCGGCCTATGTGCTGCCGCAGGCCGATGCCGCGGAGTGCGCCGCCTTCGAATGCGAATCCGGCACGCTCACGGTCGAGTCGCTCGACGGCGCGGCGTGCCCGGCGATCTTCGTGCTGCAACCCGCGCAGAAGGGCAAGACGCGCGTGCACGGCGTCGTGCCGGGCGACTTCGACGCGGCGCAGCGGCTCGCGCTCCAGCGCGCGCATCAGGCTCGACTCAATGCCGTGCGTGATGCGCTCGAAGCGGTGAGCGAAGAGCAGCCCGATGCGTTAACCGGTTCGCTCGCCGAAGCGCCCGCGCAAAACCGCACGCCGCGCGCGCAGCTATCGCCCGTCGCCGTCACGATGCCGCTCGTGCGCATGGACGCCGCCCCGAGCGCGATGTCCCCGGCCATCGACGCATCGAACCAGGCATCGAGCGAAGAAGACGGTCCGTTCACCGTGCATCTCGCGCGCAGCGGCGGCAGCGTCGACGTGCCCGCGAATACGAGCCTGCTCGACGCGCTGCGCGCGCACGGCGTCGAGGTGCCGACGTCGTGCGAGCAGGGCGTCTGCGGCACCTGCCTGACGCCCGTGCTCGACGGCGAGCCGCTGCATCGCGACGTGTGGCTCGACGCGCGCGAACGCGCCGCCGGCGACTGCATGCTCGTGTGCGTCTCGCGCGCACGCACGCCTACCTTGACGCTCGACCTGTGAGGCCGCCGATGCTCAAACTCCACGACGACGAACTCTGCGGCGACAGCTACAAGGCGCGTCTGCTGCTGGGCTTGCTCGGCCTGAACGCGGAGCGCATCCGCGTCGAGCGCTATCCGTCGCGCCAGCAGGATGCGCCCGCGTTTCGCGAGCTGAGCCCGCTGGGCGCGTTGCCGGTGTTGCAGGACGGCGGCACCACGCTCGCCGACGCCCACGCGATCCTCGTCTGGCTGGCGCAGCGGTACGACGCAAGCCGCACGTGGCTGCCCGAACACGACGCGCAAACGCACGCGGCGATCCAGCGCTGGCTCGGCGTGGCGACGCGGCTTTCGCACATCGTGTTTACGCGCCGCGAGCAGGTGCTCCACGACGTAGGCGCGCCGGTGCCTCGCGCGGATCGCGACGCGCGGCCCTTGCTGCGCCTGCTCGACGAAACCTGCTGGTTCAACGAGGCGATGGACACGCCGTTCCTCTGTTCGACCCGCACGCCGACGATTGCCGATATCGCGTGCTTTGCGCCCGTCGTGCTGCTCGACGAAGCGCAGATCGAGACGATCGACTATCCGTCGCTTGCAACATGGTGTACGCGCATCAAGCGCCTCGATGGCTTCGTGACGATGGCGGGCGTTTATGCGGCCCACTGAAACCGTCGGTGGTTTGGCGGGCGCGAGGGCATGCACGCACGCCTCTGGTGCTTCGATGCCCAGCCAGGGTGCCGCCAACGGCGACGCCGTGGCGCATGCAGCGCTTTGCGCCACGTCATTGCAGGGATGCGGCGTTTCGTGCGTAGCTGGCACGAAGCTCGCTTGAAACACGGCACAGAGTAGAAGCGGCTAGCGACCGGCACGGCCTTCGAGGCAGCCGGCACCGTGGGGCATTGCTCTTGGGGCGCATCGTGCGCCCACGCCGATCATCGATCGGCGTTTGACCGGAATCGTCGGATTCCGCCAACAAGGAGCGAGCGATGCAGCGGCCCCAGACGATTCATCACCACGACGTTGCCGAACCGGCGCACACACGCGCCGCGGATCGGCTTCGCGCCTTCATTTCCCACAGCACCCGGAGTTTCCCCATGAGCAACCTGCTTTGCGTTGCGCGCTGGCTTCGGCTCGCGCGTTTCCTCGGTGTTTTTGCGTCGACGGCTTTGGCGTCGGTTTTCATGACGGCCTGGCCCACCGCCGCCCGCGCCGACGATCACGTCACGCTCCTCACGAGCTGGTATGCGCAGGCGGAGCACGGCGGCTTCTATCAGGCCGTCGCGACCGGCATCTACAAGAAGTACGGGCTCGACGTGACGATCCGCATGGGCGGCCCGCAGGTCAACGGGCTGCAACTGCTGGCGGGCGGCCAGGCCGACTTCATTCTCGGCTACGACTTCCAGGTGCTGTCGGCCGTGGAGGCGAAGATTCCCGTCACGACCGTGGCCGCGTCGTTCCAGTTCGATCCGCAGGGCATGCTCACGCACGACGACGTAAAAACGCTCGCCGATCTCAAGGGCAAGACGATCCTCGTGGCGGGTTCGGGCCGCACGAGCTGGTGGCCGTGGCTCAAGGCGAAGTACGGCTACAGCGACGCGCAGGCGCGCCCCTATACGTTCAACCTGCAACCGTTCTACGCGGATCGCGACGTGGCCATGCAGGCCTATCCCACCTCGGAGACCTTTCAGGCCGACGCGGCGCACGTGAAAACCCACTTCTTCCTGTTCGCCGACGCGGGCTATCCGCCGTACAACACCACGATCGTGACGATGCGCGACACGCTCAAGCACAAGCCCGAGATGGTCGCGCGCTTCGTGAAGGCGTCGATGGAAGGCTGGAAGAGCTATCTCAGCGATCCCGCGCCGGGCAACGCGCTCATCAAGAAGGACAACCCGCAGATGAGCGACGCCCAGCTCGCCTACGGCGTGGCGCAGATGAAGAAGCTGCGGCTCGTTACCGGCGGCGACGCCGCGACGCTCGGCATCGGCGCCATGACGGACGCGCGCTGGAAACGCACCTACGACTACATGGTCGAAGCGGGCCTGCTGAAGTCCGATACGGATTACCGCAACGCCTACACGCTCCAGTTCGTCGACACCCTCAAGGTCATGCCCTGAACCTCGCGCACGCGATAAGGCAATCACGAGGACAACAAGAGGATCACACCATGCTCGTCACGCAACAGAAAGTGCTGCGCCGCTTCTGGTACGCCATCATGCCGCTGTCGCAACTCGACGCGGGCCCGCAACCGTTCACGCTGCTCGGCGAACCGATCGTGCTCTGGAAGGGCGCCGACGGGCAGCCGCACGCGCTGCGCGACCGCTGCTGCCATCGCACGGCGAAACTCTCGAAAGGCTTCGTCGACGACGACGGCAACATCGCCTGCGGTTATCACGGCTGGACCTACGATTGCAGCGGCCGCTGCGTGAAGATTCCGCAAAACGACGGCGCCGCCATTCCGTCGCGCGCCGTGGTGCCCGCGTATCGCTGCGAGGCGCGCTACGGCTATGCGTGGGTCGCGCTCGACGAACCGTTGCAGCCGATTCCCGACTTTCCCGAGGAAACCGCGGGCGGCTATCGGCGCGTCCTGCAGTTCTACGAGCGCTGGCAAACGAGCCCGTTGCGCATGATGGAGAACTCCTTCGACAACTCGCATTTCAGCTTCGTGCACAAGGCCAACTTCGGCTTGTTCAGCAGCCCGAAACCGTCGAAATACGCATTCCGGCCCAACGATTGGGGCTTCGAAGCCGAAACGCACGTGCCCGTGCGCAATCCGGCCGCCAGCCATCGCATCACCGGCACGACCGAGGAGATCACCGAACGCCATCTGCTGAACCGCTGGTTCATGCCGTTCGCGCGGCGTTTTGGTTGCGTGTATCCGGCGAGCGGCGTGCATCACATCATCTACAACTGCGCGACGCCGATCGACGACCGCACGATCATGCTGTCGCAATGGCTCTATCGCAACGACACCGAGGACGCGTGCTCGACGCAGGAGCTGATCGACTGGGACCGCCCGATCACGGATGAAGACCGCGACATTCTCGAAGCAACGGACTACGACGCCTGCATCGACGTGCGTCGCCAGCAGGAGTGCCACATGGAATCGGATCAGCCAGGCCTGCTGATGCGCCGCATGCTGCTCAAGCTGCTCGAAACGCATGGCGAGCGCGAAGTGTTCCGTATCGAAACGGAGGTCTGATCATGTCGATTCCTTTGCTTGCAGTGCAGCGCGTGGACAAGTGCTATTCGAACGGCACCGTCGCGCTCGACGACGTGAGGCTCGACATCGAGCCGGGCGAGTTCGTCTCGCTGCTGGGGCCGTCGGGTTGCGGCAAGAGCACCTTGCTCAAGATGTTCGCGGGCATCGAAACGCCCACGCACGGCCATCTGCGCTGGTGGGGCGGCCCGTTCGCGACGGTGGGCGCACCGGGGCGGCGGCTCTCGTTCGTGTTTCAGGAGGCGACCTTGATGCCGTGGGCGACGGTCGCCGAGAACGTGCGGCTGCCGCTCGATCTCGCGGGCGTGCCGCGCCGCGAGGCGCAGGCGCGCGCATGCGAGGCGCTCGAAGGCGTGGGGCTCGGCAAGTTCTGCGCCGCGCGGCCGCGCGAGTTGTCGGGCGGAATGCAGATGCGCGCGTCGCTGGCCCGCGCGCTTGTCACGGAGCCCGATCTGCTGCTGCTCGACGAACCGTTCGGCGCGCTCGACGAATTCACCCGCAACCGGCTCGACAGCGATCTGCGCGCGCTCTGGCTGCGCCGCGCGATGACGGTCGTGTTCGTCACGCACAGCATCCAGGAAGCGGTATTTCTGTCGAGCCGCGTGGTGGTCATGCAGGCGCGGCCGGGCCGCGTGATCGCCGACGTGCCGATCGACGGGCCCGCCGCGCGCGACGACGACTGGCGAATCAGCACGCCGTTTATCGAACATACGTGCGCGCTTTCGAAACGCATTGCCGACGCGCACGCCGCGTTGCAGATCGACGAGGACAGCGAGGTGCAATCATGAGCGGACAAACCGTGCAGCCGCTGCGCATCGCGCGCGCGGCCGGTGAAACCGCCGGGGCAGCCACGACCGCCGCGCGCGAGCGCGTGCCGCTGCTGCGCCGCCCCGGCGTGGCGCGCGCGCTGGCGCCCTGGTGCGTGGGCTTTCTGATGCTCGGCATCTGGCAGGCGTGGTGCACGCTCGGCGCGGTGCCGGCGTATCTCGTGCCGTCGCCGGCCGCGATCGTGCAGCAACTGGTGCAGGACTGGCCGATGCTGTTCGCGAGCCTGCTCGCGACGCTCAAGATCACGCTGCTCGCCTTCGCCGTGGCGACGGTGCTGGGCGTGGCGATCGCGTTGCTGTTCGTGCAGAGTCCGCTGATCGAGGCGAGCCTGTTTCCCTATGCGATCCTGTTGCAGGTCACGCCGGTCGTGGCGATTGCGCCGCTCATCATCATCTGGGTCAAGAACACGACGGCGGCGCTGGTCGTCTGCGCGATGCTGGTCGCGCTCTTTCCGGTCATCTCCAACACGGCGCTCGGACTGCGCAGCGTGAACCCGGGGCTCGTCAATCTGTTCCGGATTCATCGCGCGACACGCTGGCAGACGCTCGTGCGCTTGCGCATTCCAAGCGCGCTTCCGTATTTCTTCGGCGGGCTGCGCATTTCCAGCGGGCTTTCGCTGATCGGCGCCGTGGTGGCCGAGTTCGTCGCGGGCACGGGCGGCAGCGGGGCGGGGCTTGCGTATCAGATCCTGCAAGCGGGCTTTCAGCTCAACATTCCGCGTCTGTTCGCCGCGCTGCTGCTGATCACCGTGACGGGCGTGCTGCTGTTCGGCATGACCGTGTGGCTGTCGCGGGTTTGCCTGCGCGGCTGGCACGAGAGCGAGCTGTAGAGCGAGCGGTCGATGGCCGGACAATCAACGCAACGGCATTTTCATGAGGCGTCACCGATGACATCCACGATTTCCACCACGCTGATCCGCCATGCCGCCGCGATCATGACGGGCGGCGACCCGCGCGCGGGCGAAGCGACGCGGCTCGCCGGTCCCGACATCCGCTTGCGCGGCGACAGCATCGAAGCGATTGGCGCGCTCGCGCCGCTGCCGGGCGAGCGCGTGATCGACGCAACCGACTGCGTGATCTACCCGGCGTGGGTGAACACCCACCACCATCTGTTCCAGTCGCTGCTCAAGGGCGACCGCGCGGGGCTCGACGCGAGCCTCACGCCCTGGCTCGCGGCCACGCCGTACCGGTTTCGTGCGGGCTTCGACGAAGCGCGATTCCGGCTGGCGGCGCGCATCGGCCTGATCGAGCTGGCGCGCTCGGGTTGCGCGACGGTCGCGGATCACAATTACCTGTACTACCCGCAGATGCCGTTCGACAGCTCGGCGATTCTCTTCGACGAGGCCGAGCGGCTGGGTCTGCGTTTCGTGCTGCTGCGCGGCGGCGCGACGCGCACGCGCCAGCTCGAGGCCGAATTGCCGACGGCCTTGCGTCCCGAGTCTTTCGACGACTATCTCGCCGATATCGAGCGGCTGGCCGCGCGCTATCACGATCCGTCGCCGCGCGCGTCGCGCCGCGTCGTCATGGCGCCGACCACGGTGCTCTATTCGATTTCGCCGCAGCAGATGCGCGAGAGCGCGGCGTTCGCGCGGCGGCTCGGCCTGCGCCTGCACAGCCATCTGTCGGAGACGGTTTCGTATCAGGACAGCGCGCGGGCGATGCACGGCTGCTCGCCCGTGGCGTTCTGCGGCGAATACGACTGGCTTGGCGACGACGTCTGGTTCGCCCATCTCGTCAAGCTCGACGCGGACGAGATCGCCATGCTCGGCCAGACGCGCACGGGCGTGGCGCACTGTCCGCAAAGCAACGGGCGGCTCGGCAGCGGCATCTGCGCGCTGACCGAACTGGCGGAGGCGGGCGCGCCTGTCTCGATCGGCGTGGACGGCGCAGCATCCAACGAGGCCGCCGACATGATTTCGGAGGTGCATATGACGTGGCTCGCGCAGCGCGCCCGCGTGGGCATGGCGGCGCGTCCCGAGTATGCGGGCGGCAGCTTCGAGGGCGGGGCGCACGCGGCGAGCGTGGAAGACGTGATTCACTGGGGCACGGCGGGGGGCGCGCACGTGCTCGGCCTGACGGATCTCGGCCGCATCGCGCCCGGCGCGCCCGCCGATCTCGCGATCTACCGGCTCGACGATCCGCGCTATTTTGGCTTGCACGATCCGGCCATCGGCCCGGTGGCGAGCGGCGGGCGGCCCGCGTTGAAGGCGTTGTTCGCGGCAGGCCAGACCGTGGTGGTCGACGACACCATTCCAGGGCTCGACATGGTCGAACTCGGGCGCGAAGCGCGCGATGCCGTGCGCGCGCTCATAGCGCAGGCGCAGGCGTGAGTGGACTTGCCGGGCGGCGTGCGTGCTTCGACTTCTACGCAGCGATAGTTAGCGAAACGTCGTCGATATGTGCAGGAAACAAGCGCCGGAAGTCATGTGAAGCAAGGCTTTCAGCGCCTTGCCGTCCCGCCTCATGGCGGCGGACTAGCGACAATTGACTCAGCGATACCTCGCCGCTCCGCAGAGCACCTCCGGTGTAATCCCGATGGCGCCCGGCAGGACTCGGCAAGCCGACGCGTGAGCACGGGAAGGCCCACATTGGGCCGCGTTCCGTATCGTCCACACAGCAGCCGACCCGTCGCACGACCGTGTTGAAGAGTATTGAAATAACGTCGCTATGCCGAAGCTTTCCGCATCGGCAGGCGCTCCTCAAATGCGTTCGAAGCGGTGTCAATAATTTCCCGGTAGTGCTTTTTGACGTGCTTATCCCGTGCGCCAGGATGGAATGTCCTGAAACACTCGATGCCATTCGACCGGAAGTGCCAAAGAGCTTTTGGCTCGACCTTCACAGTCTGGCGTTCGGGAAGCACAGCTTTCAAGGCGCGATCGTACGTGTGGCCGCTACCGAAAATGATGAGATCCGGTTTAAGCAATTCGATTTCGAACTTGACGGTTGCTACCGAAAAATCAAACAAATGTGCGGAATGACCGATCGAGGTTCTGGAATAGCCGCGTTTCGGACGGTGCCAGTCCATTTTCATTAGGTTGTTCCAGCAAACAGCGGCTCGGTCGCCTCTCGCGAACGCGTCGGCGAATCGCTGCCATTGCCGCAATAACTCACTATTACCGGTGCCACGGGCATGTTGATCCTCGTAGCGAGCCCTCGCGATATCGATCATGTCCGGGCGCTCGTAAAAGGCTCCGAGCTTGCCACACCACCCGTTAGTTTCCTTCCCGATGAACATGACCCGGACGGGCGCATCGAGGTAAGCCTGAGATACGCTCAGGAGAAACGGCGCCGACAACTCGTGAAAATATTGAATCAAGCCGGACTTGGCCGCGGCAAGCGCTCTTGCATAATAAGTATCCAAGACCGCTTGAACATCGTCTTTAAGCATGGTTCCACCGGATGGTATGCGTTGGCGGCAGCGCTGCCCTTCGCTTTCGGCTTTAGATTCGGCGGAAATTGTCGCATAAGTGGATCAGATGTCGGCGGAACGCACGGGCGTGTCTATGACTCTCCGCGTGGGTCTCTTCTGGGAGGGCTGTGTCAGCCCGCTCTTCAAATTCACCGTCGGAAATCGGGCAGTCGGCAGTGTGTACTGCCGACCCGAAGCAATTCGCCTCTCCAGGGAATTGTGGTCATGCGAGTGTCGGCAATTCAGGCGGCGTAGTCGAATGTCCCTTGTCGGCCGGCGCGCGGAAGCTGAGAGTGGTGCTGCCATCGCGGCTCTGTCAATCGTTGAGTTTCTGTAGCTAACCCGTTTTGGACATTTAGAGACGCCGCAGTCAGTGGGCGCTTTGCGGCCCATATTGTCGTTTGTGTCGTTTTGCAACCTGACAGGCCTCGGTGTCGAATTCGCACGGTGACGCGAACGACACGGAAACGACCGTCAATAACACCCACGTCACCGGCTCGAACAGCGTGTCGATCGTGAGCGGCGGCGATACGAACATTATCGGTTCGAACGTGAATGGCGGCGCGGTGTCGGCGGTCGTCGGTGGCAATCTCGATATTGAAAGCGTCCAGGATACGGCTTCGAGCGCCGCGCATCAGAGTAGTTCTGGTTTCAGTGTCTCTGGCAGCCAGCGCAGTGCAAGTGTGAGCGTTACGGCGCAAAACGGACACGCCGATTCGAACTATGTGCAGGTCAACGAGCAGGCAGGCATTCAAGCGGGCAGCGGCGGTTTCAATATCGCAGTTGCCGGCAACACGAACCTGACGGGCGCCTATATTGCGAGCGATGCCGGCGAGTCAGAAAATGCGTTCACGACGGGCACGCTCACATTCAGCAATATCGACAATTCGTCCCACTACAGCGCTGCCAGCAACGGGATTTCGGCAGGCTTCGGTACAAGCAGCACGGTTGGGGGCAGTACGGGCAAAGCGACAGGGCCTGCTTCGGTGGCGGGTGTCCCTGGGGTGTCCCCCATGATTTCGCAGGACGAGAGCGGCGACGATAGCGCGACGACGCGCAGTGCGATCAGCGCAGGCGCGATCAGCATCACGAACCAGGCTGCGCAGACGCAGGATGTATCGACCCTGAGTCGCGACACGACGAATACCAGCGGCAACGTGTCTAAAACGCCTGATGTGAATGCGATGCTGTCCGATCAGGGCGACCTCATGCAGGCCGCGCAGGCGGCTGGTCAGGTTGTCGCCCAGAGAATTGGCACCTATGCGGACGCGAGACGCGACGAACTGATCGCCGAGGGCAAGGCTGCCTTAGCAAGTGGCGACCTCGCAACAGCTGCAGCGGACGCAGCGGCGGCGAAACAATGGCTGGAAGGGGGAAGCTCCCGCGCGGAATTGCAGATTATCGGCGGCGCGCTGATTGGCGGGCTCGGTGGCGGTAGCGGCTTTACGGCGGCTGGTGGAGCAGCGGGGGCGGGGCTCTCGTCATTCCTCGCTGACCAGATCAAGGCTGCAGGTAAAGGTGTTGCGGATACGACAGATTCGCAGTTACTGGGCAACCTCGCCGGTAACGTGCTGGCCGGTGTAGGCGGCGCGCTTGTCGGAGGGGCGGCCGGCGCGGCAACGGGATCGAGCGTCAATCTCTATAACGAGAACAACGACAAGGGCGACGAGGCCGCAAAGACGGAACTGGACGCGCTCGGTCAGCAGATTGTGTCCGCATATAACGCTGTCCAACAAGCAAGGCTGAAGGTCAGTATTGCCATCAGCTCGACGGTCAGCGGAGTAGTAGGTCAGGTGCAGGCGCATAACGGGCAGAATCCACCCGCTGACGCCAATCCGCTTGTGCAGGCGAACGACGGAGGCAATACTCCTTCTGGCTCGGCGGGCGCGGTTGTTACGCCATCGGTCATCGTCTGCACACCGAATGGCGGCTGCACAGTAACACCTGCTGTTGTGACGCCAGGAACTCCGGGTTATGTTCCTGACAATGCAACCTTGGCAAACAACGGTAGCGACAATTCACAGGTGCCTTCCTCCATCTTGGGCGAAGATGGAAAACTGCCTGCCGGGATCGGCGGACTGGGCACGCCAATTCCAATGGAGCCGACGGCTGACCCTAGCGCAACAGCAGAGCAATTTGCTACTGAGGCGTTTAATGGTCAAACTCCTGTCAAGGTTATAAAGAGCATAACGGGTGAAGGTAGTTGGGTGGCAATCATGCCAGATGGTACGGCAATCACCTACCGTCCTGCGGGTCAGGCATCGGTTGCAACGGCAGATACAACAGCGACTGTTGAAATTAATAGTGCAGCCGTAAAAAATATCAATAATGGAAATGTTGCGAAGTTCAAATTTCCGAGTGAGTGAGAGTAATGTAATGAATTTCCCTGAAAGTGACTATCAACGGCAACTCATCGTAGCAAGTCTCGATGACTTTACGCCCAACGCAACGCTGCCGAATTTTCTCGGAGGGCAATTTGGAGCTACTCCCGAAAATTGGAGGCGAGCGGTTGTGAATTTTCTGTGCCTAAATGTCAACTGCGGACTCATCGAGGCTACGCATAGGCCAGAAATATCAGCGCACGATAGCGCGCGATTTCTTGCTGAATTATTGTCTAATGGAGATGTTGGGAACAATATTCCTGTTGATGTTCTGTGGGATGTTTTATATTTCAACGGAACTGATGAGCTCAAGAAGATTGTTGAGTCGGTTGGTATGTGCAGCTGGAATTCAATTTCTTCACCTCTGAATCGGGATTTTGTCGGGAAATTGACGGAAATTTACGAGAATTTCGTTAAAAAATAAAAGGCTATGTGGCGTGATTTTCACGCCCTAATCCTGCCAGTTTTATACCCGTGAAAATCCATACCAGGTTGGCGGCACTGCCGCTTACAGCCGCGATGTCGCTCGCTCATTCGCAGACGCCGCCCAACGCGGCGGTACACGTGGACGCCGAACAACAACAGCAAGTCCAGCAACGCCGCGAGGCCCAGCAGCGCGCGGCTGCCGTGGCGGCGCCGGTCGTGCGCTCGGACGCGCCGAAGGCTGACGAATGGCCTGCGCTACCCGTCGAAACGCCGTGTTTCCGTATTGAGGTATTCACGGTCGGCGTGCCGGATTCGCTGCCAGCCGCGACGCGCGTCAAGGGCGCGTCGGCGCTGCCGATGGACCCGTTCTCGTTTCTGCCCGAATGGCTCCAGCACTATAGCGGACAATGCGTTGGCAAAGAGGGCCTTGATGTGCTGGCCAAGGGCTTGCAAGGTGTTCTCCTGAGTCGCGGCTACATCACGACGCGCGCACTCCTGCCGACGCAGGATTTGTCCAAAGGAGTGCTGAAATTTGCGCTGATACCAGGTGTCATCCGTCATCTGAAGTTTGCTGACGCGAACACACGCGGCACGCTCAAAACGGCCTTCCCCGCGCGCGATGGTGACGTGCTGAACCTCCGCGATCTGGAACAGGGCCTTGAGCAGATGAAACGCGTACCAAATCAGGATGCGACCATGCAGCTAGTTCCTGGCACGTCGCCCGGTGAAAGTGACGTGGTCGTGTCCGTCAAGCGTTCGAAACCATGGTCGCTGGTCGTGTCTGCGGATAACTCCGGCACACGTGAGACGGGCGGCTATATCGGCAATGTGACGCTCGGGCTCTATAACGTGCTAGGCGTCAATGACGTACTGTCTGCGGGCTATAACCAGGATTTGCAGTTCGGTAATCACAAGCTCGGAACACACGGCTGGAGCGGTTCCTACGCGGTGCCGTGGGGCTTCTGGACCGGCACGCTCTACGGTTATACGAACACGTACTATCAGCAGGTCGCGGGCGTCAATCAAACGTTTGTCTCCAGCGGAAACGCGCAGACCGTGGGACTCAAGCTGGAACGTGTGGTGTATCGCAGCCAGTCGGACGTGACAGGCTTTGAATTCCAGTTCATCAAGCGGTTTGGCGCGAGCTTCGTCGAGGATACGGAGATTCCGCAGCAGCGCCGCGACAACACCTTTGTCGAGGCGGGCGTGACGAACCGTCATTACTTCGGCGCATCGCAGTTCGACGGTACGCTCGCGTATCGTCAGGGTGTCGGCGGGTTCGGCGCACAGACTGACACGCCGGATGGCCCCACGTACCGTTTCCGTATGGCGACGCTCGACGCGAATCTCGTAGCGCCATTCGCCATTGCAGGGCAAAACTTCCGCTACGTTGGCACGCTGCACGGGCAGTACACCGCAGACGAACTGAACTACATTGATGACCTCACTATCGGCAGTCGTTACACGGTGCGAGGTTTCAGCGGCGAAACGATGCTGGCGGCAGAGCGTGGGTTCTACTTGCGCAACGAAGTGCAGTATTCCATCGGCCAGAGCGGCCAGGCGGTCTATGCTGGGCTCGATTACGGCCACGTCTGGGGGCCGTCCGCACAGTATCTCGCGGGCACGCAGTTGGCTGGCGCGGTCATCGGCTTCAAGGGAGCGATTTCCGGACGGTTCGGAACGCTCAGTTATGACGTGTTCGCTGGCGCCCCCGTCTATAAACCGGCTGATTTTCCGGCGTCGAGAGTGACGCTCGGCTTCCAGGTGACAGGACAGTTTTAGGTCCGGTCCGCTGCACGCGCAGATTCGGGTTCGTGGTCGATCGGTCCACCAACCGATCGGATGATCGAAGAGCAGCAGTTTGCAGCCACTTATAGCTGCCGAGTGAGCTCCTCCTCATGGCCGAGTGCCGTCTCATGCACATCGCATAGAGTGACGCACTTCGAGTTGAGGCGAGAGTCCGCATGCGACCCAAAGCTGCCTCTCATGCGTTCATAACCCAATGACCGTTTACGGCTACAGCGCGGTCGTTCGCGAATGCCCAACTATTGCAGAGTGTTCTGTCTGGCGAACCAAACACACGTGTACGCTTGAGACATCCGTTCGCTTATTCGTTGCTGGACGATGACATATATTGCTGCGGCGAAGCGCCAAACAGTCGCCGGAACATCACCGTAAATGCGCTCGGCGTGCTGTATCCGAGATCGAGTGCGACCGACGTGACCGCAGCGCCCAGCGCGAGCCGCGTCGTCGCTTCGGCGGCGCGCATATGCTGACGCCAGTGTCCGAAGCTCATACCCGTTTCCTCCTTGAAGTGCCGCGCGAGCGTGCGGCCGCTCGTGCCGATTTCGTCCGCCCACCGGTCGAGCGTGTAATCGGTGGCCGGCTCGGTCATCATGTGCTCGCAGATCGCGAGCAATCGTGCATCGCGCGGTAGCGGCAGACCTTCCTCGCCCAGCAGCGGCGCTTCTTCGAGCATCTTCAGGAGGAAGGGAACGGCCAGCGCGGTGCGGCTGTCTGGCTCGTAATCCGTGCCGTCGTGCAGCATGCCCTTGAGCAGTTCGCGCAGCAGCGGCTCGACGGGCAGCACCTTGCCGTTCGCCCACAGCCATCCGGTCGTGCCGGGCTCCACATTCACCGTGCAAAGATGCAGGCTCCCGACCGCGTGCAATTCGTGGTCGATGAATGATGGCAGCCACAGCCCGCGCGACGGCGGCAGCGTCCAGGTGCGGTTGGGCGTGAGCACACGCACCACGCCGCGCAGCGGGACGATCAAATGGCCGTGCTCATGCTGATGCCACAGTTCGCGCTCGCCGTCGTGGTAGGCGAGTGCGCGCACCGTGACCTGCCGCGCAAGTTGCCTGCGCTGGTGCGGATAGCGCTTGAGCAGAAATTCCTTCATGCGACTCCCGGAGTGACCGTTTAGATCCGGCCAGAAGATGGCTGAAACTGAACATTTGTTGTCAACCTGTGTGAAATGGTAGTCGCTATCATCCTATAGATCAACTGAGTGAGAAACATAGTGCGAATGCAAATGCAAACGCTTATCATTTAAATTGTGCCTGGCAAGGCACACAAAGGCTATAGAAGATGAAAATCGGGGATCTTTCCAACCCGCTCAAATTGAGCGTTATCGCTGCTCTGCTGGGGAGCAGCGTGCTGCGAGCGCACGCGGCCGACTCGACCGATGCCGCTTCCGCTGCAGCGGCGGCATCCGCGCCTTCGGCTTCGACGAACGGCAACGTGCTGCCCATGGTCAACGTGAAATCCGCCGCCGTCGAGGACCCGCAGGGGCCGGGCGTGGGCTACGTCGCGAAGCGCAGCAAGACGGGTTCGAAGACCGACTCGGCGGTGATCCACAATCCGCAGTCGATCTCAACGGTCACGCGCCAGCAGATGGACGATCAGGGCGTGCAGACGGTCGACCAGGCGCTGCGCTACACGACCGGCGTCTACACGCAGGACGGCACCGACGTACGCTTCGACCAGCTGCGCGCGCGCGGTTTCGACATGGACTCGTACATGGACGGCCTCGCGCTGTATCAGTCGCCGCGTTTCGCCACGCCGCGGATCGACACCTATCTGATGGATCGTATCGACGTGCTGTTCGGGCCGTCCTCGGTGCTGTACGGGCAGGGCAACCCCGGCGGCATGGTCAACTACGTGAGCAAGCTGCCGACCGACACACCGTATCACGAGGTCGAAGCAATCATCGGCAATCACAATAACTACCAGCTCGGTTTCGATTTCAGCGGCCCGCTCGACAAGGACGGCACGGTGCTGTATCGCATCACGGGGATTGGCCGCGATTCGGAAACGCAGGTCAGCGACATCAAGGACCAGCGCATTGCGATCGCGCCGTCCATCACGTTCAAGCCCGATCACCAGACCAGCCTCACGCTGCAGGCCGGTTATCAGCGCGACCCGAACGGCGGGCTGTTCAATCCGATCACGGCCAGCGGCACGATCTGGGACAACCCGAACGGCAAGCTCGGCCCGGACCAGTACTTCGGCGACCCGAACACCGACGGCATGCAGCGCACGCAGTACTGGTTCGGCTATCAGTTTCAGCACGCGTTCAACGACACGTGGAGCGTCTCGCAGAATCTGCGCTACCTGCATATCGACGAGCGCTATTACCAGACCTCGGTCACGAGCGGCCTGACCAACAACGACACGGCCTACATGTGGGGCAATGTCGATAACGAGCACTGGAGCCAGTTCCAGGTCGATACGCACGCGCAGGCGAAGTTCGCCACGGGTCCGGTCGACCATACGGTGTTGTTCGGCCTCGACTATCGCCGCGTGCTGGGCGGCGACGATACGGGCGGCGGCCTCGCCGGCACGCTGAATCTGTTCAACCCGGACTACGCCTCGCTGTCGACGATCACGCCGGACGAGCGTCTCGACTATTCGCTGGCTCAGGTCGGCGTCTATGCACAGGATGAAATGCGCTACCGGCACTGGGTCTTCACGGTCGGTATTCGCGAGGATTATGCGAGCACCAACCAGCAGGACGACAGCGCGGTCACGCATGCCACTGATCACGCGTTCACGTGGCGCGCGGGTCTGGCCTACGAGTTCGACAACGGCATCGTGCCGTACGTCAGCTATGCGCGGTCGTTCGAGCCGGTGCTCGGGTCGACGGAGAACGGCGCGCCGTTCGTGCCGACCACGGGCAAGCAGCTCGAAGTCGGCGTGCGTTATCAACCGAAGGGCTATGCGGGCTACTTCCGCCTGTCGGCCTACGACCTGCGCCAGAACAACGTGGCCACGACCGATCCCACCAACGCGAACTTCCAGGTGCAGACCGGTCAGGTGCGCTCGCAAGGGATCGAAGCCGAAGCGCACGCGAACATCACGGAAGAACTCAAGCTGATCGCCTCGTACACGTATCTGAACCAGCGCGTGACGCAGGACTCGACCTACGAAGGCAAGCGTCCGACCATCGCGCCGCGTAACAGCGCCGCGTTGTGGGCCGATTACACCTTCCATCGCGGGCCGCTGCGCAACTTCGGCCTTGGCGGCGGGCTTCGCTACATGGGCAGTTCGGAGGGCGACAGCGCGAACACGTTCCAGGTGCCGGCGCGCACGCTGGTCGACCTCGCGTTCCACTACGACTGGCAGAACTGGAGACTGGGTCTGAACATCAATAACCTGTTCAATCACGAATACATTTCGTATTGCACGAATACGTTCTACTGCTACTGGGGCGCGACGCGTTCCATCGTCGGCTCGGCGCGCTATACGTGGTAACGACGTGGTAAACATCGCCGACCTGTTCGATGAAGCCATCGTGGCGCGGCGGCGCCCGGCTCGGGAACCCGACGCCGGGCGCCGCCGCGTGCTCGGCAGGCTGGCCGCGTGGCTGGTGGCGCCTGCTTGCCTGATGCCGCCTTCGCCCGCTGCATTCGCCAATGAAGTTGCGCGCGCAGCCGTCGGAGCGCCGCGCCGTATCGTCGTGCTCGACTGGGACCTCACCGAGATCGTGCTGTCGCTCGGCGTCGTCCCGGTGGGCGTGGCGCGGCCCATCTGGTACACGCAACTCGACGGCGATCCGCCGCTGCCCGACGAGGTCGTCGATACGGGGTTGCTGTATCAGCCGAATTTCGAAGTCTTGCAGCGCCTCGCGCCCGATCTGATCGTCATCACCGCATGGCACGCCATGCTGCGTCCGTTGCTCGAACGGATTGCGCCGACGTTGACCGTGACCTTGTATGCGCCGGGCGTTGCTGCGTCGCGGGGCGACGCCTATCTGAACATGCGCACGCAGACGCGCTACCTCGCACACGCGCTGGGCCGCGAGCCGCAGGCCGACGCGCTGCTGGCGCGTCTCGACGCAACCATCGTGCGGAGCGCCACGCAGGTGCGCGAATCCGGCGCAGCGCGCTGGTCGCTGTACGCGCTGCGGCCCATCGATGGGCGCCATGTGACGGTCTACGGGCCGCAAGGGCTGTTCGACGGCGTGATGCGCGAACTCGGTCTCACCAACGCATGGCAGGGCGGTACCGACGCACAGGGCGCCGCCGAAACGGATCTCGCCGCCCTGGCGCAGCGGCCCGAGGCGGGCGCGGTGCTGGTCGGCATGGCGTCGTCCGGCGTGCCGCCAGAACTCGCACAGAGTCCGCTGTGGCGCGCGCTGCCGTTCGTCAAGGACGGGCGGCTGCATTCGATCGGCAAGGCGTCGCCGACCGGCGGCCCCGTCTCGGCCATGCGCTTCGCCACGCAACTGGCCGGTGCATTGAGCGGAGCGAGATCATGAAGCGTATCGCCGACGAAGCGGCCATCGCGCCACTGCTTGCTCGTTTTCCCATTCGAGGACCCTGGCGTCTGCCCGCGTGGCTCGCGCTGTGCGCCGCGCTGATCGCGCTGCATACGCTGAGCGGCCATCTCGCGCCCGCGCACTGGTTCGATGCGAACCCGGACTCGCCCGTGGTCGCGCTCCAGCGCATGGTCGTGCATTACGCGTGGTGGCCGCGTCTGGCCGTCTCGCTGCTCGTGGGGGGCGCGCTGGCGCTGGCGGGCACGCTGTTCCAGCAGGTATTGCGCAACCCGCTTGCCGAGCCAATGACGCTGGGCGTCTCGGCGGGCGCGAGCCTCGCCATGACCGTGGCCGCGATCTGGGCGCCCGCGCTGCTCGCCAGCCAGCGCCTCGGCGTGGCGCTCGTGGGCGCCGCCCTGGCGATGCTCGTCACGCTGTGCCTCACCTGGCGCAAGGGCTTCGCGCCCGTTCCGGTCGTCCTGGCGGGGATGATCGTCAATCTGTACTGCGGCGCAGTCGCCGTGATCTTGACGATCGCGCACGAACGCACGCTCATCGCCGTATTCATCTGGGGCGGCGGATCGCTGAGCCAGAACGGCTGGGACAGCGTGCTGTGGCTGCTGCCGCGCGTGACGGCGGGACTCGTGTGCGCCGTGTTGCTCGTGAGGCCGCTGACACTGTTCGCGCTGCCCGATGCGGGCGCGCGTCAACTCGGTCTCTCGCTCGCCTGCGTAAGGCCGTTGGCACTGGGCGTGGCGGTGGCCCTGGCGGCGTTCGCCACGAGCGCGGTGGGCGTGATCGGTTTCGTGGGGCTGGCGGGTCCGGTGCTGGCGCGCCTCGCGGGCGCACGGCGTCTGCGCGATCAGTTGCTCTGGGCGCCACTGACCGGCGCGGCGCTGCTCGCGCTGACCGATCAGCTCGTCCAGTGCCTGCCCGGTCTGGGCGGCGAGTTGCTGCCCACTGGCGCGGCCACCGCATTGCTGGGCGGTCCGCTTCTGCTCTGGCTCCTGCGCCGCCTGCCGCTCGACGGCGGCGGGGCGGGCTTGCTGCACGCCGAACCGGCCATCGCGCGACGCCGCCTCGCGACCGCCGTCATGATCCTGCTGGGTGCGCTCGCGCTCGCCGTGCTCGTCTCGCTGTGCTACGCGAACACGGAGACTGGCTGGTACTGGAGTGGCGCGCGCGAACTGGGCGCGGTGTCGCTCTGGCGCGTGCCGCGGCTGGTCGCATCGGCGGCGGCGGGCGTCATGCTGGCGATCGCGGGTACTGTGCTGCAGCGGACGAGCGGCAATCCGATGGCCAGTCCGGAACTGCTCGGCGTGAGCGGCGGCGCAATGCTCGGGCTGTTCGGCGCAACGCTGACGTCTGCCGCACCGACCGCGCCCGCGTTGCTCGGCGCCTCGTTTGCCGGTTCGCTGATCGGCCTCGCGGCGATGATGCTGTTTGCGCGCCGCAGCCGGTTCGCGCCCGCGTCGATGTTGCTCGCGGGCGTGGCGCTGACCGGGCTCTCGCAATCGGTGATCGCGCTCGCGACGGCCAGCGGCGGCGCGTTCGCCTTCCTGTTACGCAGCCTGACGCTGGGCTCGACCTATCTGATCGGGCCGGGCGTGGCCTCGGCGGCCGTGGTCTGGGCCGTGGCCTCGGCGCTCGCGGCGCTCGTCTGCGGACGCTGGCTCACGATGTTGCCGCTGGGCGCGGGCATGGCGGGCGCATTGGGCGTCGAACCGGGGCGCGCGCGCTTCCTGCTGATGCTGGTGGCCGCCATGGCGACGGCGGGCGCAACGATCGTGGTCGGCCCGTTGTCGT
The DNA here is from genome assembly GCF_046535315.1 of Paraburkholderia sp. SIMBA_027. Lineage (NCBI taxonomy): Bacteria > Pseudomonadati > Pseudomonadota > Betaproteobacteria > Burkholderiales > Burkholderiaceae > Paraburkholderia > Paraburkholderia sp. SIMBA_027. The sequence continues at coordinate 193,099 of NZ_JAWRWY010000001.1, read as the reverse complement.
TCATTGGGCTGCTCGCGCCGCATCTCGCGCGGCTGCTCGGCTTTCCGCGCGCACGTGGCCAGTTGACAGTGGCGGCGCTGACTGGCGCGCTGGTGATGGTGCTCGCCGACTGGGCGGGCCGCAACCTGATCTTCCCGCAGCAGATGCCGGCCGGATTGCTTGCCGCCATGATTGGAGGTCCTTATTTGTTGTGGCTGTTGAGACGTTAGCCAGCGGCGAAGTCGTCTCGCGGACTTCGTCGCTTGCCATCGCGTGCAACCTGATTCGCAGAACAATGAATGGCCATCCGCCCGCGCCGTGCCACACTGCGCGGACGGCGAGACGGCCTCAGGAAATCCCCATGTCCATCTTTCTCTATCTCGTTCGCCAGTCGCGCTGGATGCTGATCACGGCGCTGGCCACCAGCATCGTGAGCGGCCTCGGCAACGCCGCGCTGATCGCGCTCATCAATGAAGCGCTTGGCGCGTCGAGCGACCGCCTGATCGAACTCGGCTGGCGCTTCCTGCTGGTGGGCGCGCTGGTGCTCGTCACCCGTACGCTCTCGCAGACGCAGTTCATGTATCTCGGACAGCGCGCCAAGGCCACGCTGCGGATGTACGCCGTGCGGCGCATCGGCGAAGCGTCGTTTCGCGAACTCGAACTGCAGGGCGGAGCGAAAGCGCTCGCCGTGCTGACCCAGGATCTCGATACGATCGTCGTGCTGTTCATCAGCCTGCCGACGCTCGCGATGCAGGGCGCGGTGATCGCCGGCTGTCTCGGCTATCTCGGGTTTCTGTCGTGGCGCATCCTGATGTTCGCCATTCCGATGATCGGCGTGGGCGCGGCCGGCTTCTGGTTTGCGAACAGCCGCGCGGTGTTCCATCTGCGTGCGTCGCGACGCCGCGAAGACGATCTGATCAAGCAGTTCCGCGCGCTGTTCGACGGAGCGAAGGAACTCAAGCTCCATCGCCTGCGCCGCGCCGCCTTCGTCGAAGAGACGCTGGCCGGCAACGTCGAAGCTGTGCGCGTGCAGCGCACGCGCGGCTATGTGCTGTACGCCGCCGCCGCTAGCTGGGGCAGCTTCATGCTGTTCGCGTTTATCGGCTGCACGCTGTTCGTCCTCAACCGGCTGTATCCGGTCGGCCCGCACGTCATGGCCGGTTACGCGATGGTGTTTCTGTACATGATCATGCCGATCGAAGCGTTGCTTGCCGCGATTCCGAATGTGAGTTCGGCGCGCGTAGCGCTGGAGCGCATACAGCAATTCAGCCTCGATCTGCCCGTCGAAATGGCGCGCGCCACGACGCCGTTGCACGCGTTCGATTCGATCGTGCTCGACGGCGTCACGCATCAGTACTTCCGCGAAAAAGAAAATGAAGTCTTCACGCTCGGTCCCGTCGATCTCACCTTCAAATCCGGCGAGCTGGTCTATCTGATTGGCGGAAACGGCAGCGGCAAGACCACGCTCGCGAAGATGATCGTGGGTCTCTATCCGCCCGAGCAGGGACGCGTGCTGGTGAACGGCGAGCCCGTGGGCGAAGCGCAGCGCGACGACTATCGGCAGCTGTTTTCCGTGGTGTTCAGCGACTTCTTCCTGTTCGACAGTTTGCTAGGTATGCGGCTCGACGGACTTGATCAATCGGCGCAACGCCTGCTCGAACTGCTACATCTCGATCACAAGGTGCGGATTGCGGACGGCGCGTTCTCGACACTCGAATTGTCGCAAGGCCAGCGCAAACGCCTCGCGCTGCTGGTCGCGTATCTCGAGGACCGGCCGTTCTATCTGTTCGACGAATGGGCCGCCGATCAAGACCCGCTTTTCAAGGACGTTTTCTATCGCGAGCTGCTGCCTGCGTTGAAAGCGAAGGGCAAGACGGTGGTCGTCATCACGCACGACGACCGCTATTTCCATCTCGCCGACCGCTATATCAAGCTCGATTACGGGCAGATCGTCGAAGCCGGTACCGGAGAAGAACTGCTCGCAAAAGACAGCGCAGCCACACGCGCTTCGTCCGTCGTCAAGATGTTTCGTACCAGCCAATGAGTCTTCCATGAACATGCACGCGCCTGACATGACCGATACCCACACGGCGGCGACCGCCGCTCGCCCCAACGAAGCCGACGCTAGCCCCTTGTTCTCGCTCGATCAGGTGACGTTCGAGGTCGGTGGGCGCGCGCTGCTCAAGCCGCTGACCTTGTCGCTGTCGAAGGGGCGCATGTATGGGCTGATCGGCCATAACGGCTCGGGCAAATCGACGCTCGTCAAACTGCTCGCGCGCCAGCAGCATTCTGGCGGGGGCGTGTTGCGTTTCGCGGGGCGGCCGATTGCCGATTGGGACAATCGTGCGTTCGCCCGGAAGGTGGCCTATCTGCCGCAAAATCTGCCGACCGCCGACGGCATGACGGTGCGCGAGCTGGTCGCGCTCGGGCGCTATCCGTGGCACGGCGCATTGGGCCGCTTTTCGCGCACGGACGAGAGCAAGGTGACGGAGGCGATGGAGCAGACCGATGTCGCGCGCTACGCGGACCGCGCCGTGGACAGCCTGTCCGGCGGTGAGCGTCAGCGCGTCTGGATCGCGATGCTGCTCGCGCAGGATAGCGACTGCCTGTTGCTCGACGAGCCGATTTCGGCGCTCGATATCGCGCATCAGATCGACGTGCTGGCGTTGGTGAGGCGCTTGAGCGAGGAGCGGGGACTCGGCGTGGTCGTGGTGCTGCACGACATCAATATGGCCGCGCGATTCTGCGACGAGCTCATCGCGCTGAAAGACGGCCGGTTGCTCGCGAACGGGGCGACCGCGCAGATGATGGACGCGCAAACGCTGAGCGCGATTTACGGTATTCCGATGATGACCTTGCCGCATCCGCATGGCGGCGCTGCATCGATCAGTTTTGCCTTGTAATGTGCAAGGCTGCGTTGGCAGAGGCAGGGAGTGTTGTGCGCAGGCGATTTATGTTCGCTGGCATTGACGAGACTGCGCGAGATTCGAGTGCCTTGGCGCTTTGAACTTGAGCCCGGGGTGGCCGTGATCGTCGGGGGGGAAGGTTGAGAAACGGTCGGCGATCCTGAGCATTTCATGCTGCTTTTGTCTAATAAATACCTGGTTTGAGGTATGGCTCGCCGTCGCTCGAAGCCATACCGTATCCATCACGACGCTGCGACCGGCCGTGGAAAAACGAACACGTTCCACGAAGGTGAGTAACGACCTTCAGCAAATTGGTCACGCGTTGCCCAACCAGGAGATCGTGAAAATGGAAAACGAATTGGTCAAGGCGGACCCCGCGGAACTCATCAAACTTTTTACCGAGTCCATGCGATCGGCATTGCCTGCCGAAGACATCGCGCTGGTGTCGTCCGGATTGCGCGCGGCACAAGAAGGTAAGCAATATCCGGCAAAGGCTAATGTCATCAGCGCCATCTTTTATCTGCGCTTTCATATTGAAACGACGGCGGACCGGAAATACGGCAATCCGATCAAAACGTTCACCGGAAATGCCGGCGGCATTTCCAGCCCGGGCGGCGGCGCATTGTTCGGTACCGTATTTACGAAAGACATCGAACTGCTTTATGCCGACACCCGCAGCTTTCAGTTCAATGCCAGTCCGGTCATGTTGAACGTGAACTTCTTTGGCAAGGGCAGCAAATTCCTTGGCAATTTCATGTCAGGTGGCGTCAGCACCGTAGGCGGAACGGGGGGCGGAAGCGGTCACTGGAAGTAAGCGCATCAGCGCGTCCAATGCGCGCGTCCAATGCGCGCGGTTAAGGCGGAGGCGGCGGATTCGCCGCCTCCACGTCGGGTTTGACCACGACGACGTGAGTCGATCCTGATGCGCTGGATACTTCGAATGTCGCGCCCAAGCGTGTGGCACGATGTGCCATGCTGCGCAGACCGGTCGAATAGTGCGATCCGCTTTGCCCATGCGTTTCGAATCCCACGCCGTCATCGGTGACGCGTAGCTCGAACGCGTTCTTTGTCGTACGCAGTACGATCTGCACGCGGCGCGCGCGACTGTGCTTGAGCACATTCGTCAACGCTTCCTGCAGTATGCGGGTGATATCGAGCACCTGCGCTGCCGAAAGATTGCACGGATCCGCGCCGTCGATTAACCAGCTGCATTCGATTTGCCGGTTTTCGAAAATGCGCGTCATCCGATGACGCAGCGGCCCGATCTGTTCCGCAAGCGAAGCGCTGTCTTCGGTTGAGTGAGCGGCCGCGTCAATCACGATTCTCAGATCGTCGCGAAGCTCTTTGAGGATGGAGAGAAAGCGATCCGACGAAATGTCGGCGGGCGAGTGTTCGAGCGCCGCGATACTCGACACCAGCGTGCCGCCCAGACCGTCGTGCAGATCGTGGGCGAGATTGAGGCGTTCTCCGAGCCGCGCATTCGCGACCTCGAGCGTATGCTGGCGCGTCAGCGTGTGCGCGAGTTCCTGCGTCGCGAGATCGACCCTGGAGCGCAGTTCGTCGTTGAACTGCTCGATCTTCCGGACGTTCTGGGCGAATCGCCAGGCAAGGGCAAGCGCCATGCTCAACATGAGCGCTTGCGACGTGAACACGGCGTAGTAGATGTTGGTATTCAGGATGCCGACAAAAACCAGCAGGTCGTGAACGCCGACGGCAATGAAAATCACCATGCAAACCGTCAGGATCTGCTGCTCGATTTCGCGGCTGCGCCACGAAAACCACAGCAGCAGACCGCAGCTTCCGATGAAACCCGCCATCGGTATGAGCGCCCAGAGTGCTCGCGCATCGGCAATTGCCGAGCCGGGCGTCACGATCAGCCAGCCGCTGCCGATCAGCACGATCGCCCAGAGCGCTCGCTCGGCGCGTGGGGCGCGGCGTCGGCAAAAACGCAGTACGAAGACCATGAAGCTCGCGCAATAAAGCAGAAACGCGATGGAGCTGAACTTCTCCCACGCATGCGTCGTTGCGAATGGCCACGGCGAGATCGCAATCTGGTTATAGGCATAGCACCACCAGGCGATAGACATCGCCGCGAACCATCCGTAAGCGGACTCTTGCCGACGCATGATCCACAGCGCGAGGAAGACGCCGCCCAGCGTGACCGTGATGGCGAGACCGAAGAACTGCAGGTCCTGGCGAAGCAGCAAGGCGTGCCGGTATTGCGCCATGACGGGCGCGGGGTCGCCGCGAACCACGTTGCCGAGTCCGGGACTATAGGCGGCCAGTCCCGACACGCGGATGAGCAGGGTATTGTCGCCGTCGCGCAGAACCGGGCTATCGACGATCCAGATGCGCGGCGTGTTCCATGCTCGCGATAGCGGTTCGGTCAGGTTCGTGTCGCGGCTGAGCAGACTGCCGTTGAGATACACCGCGCCCGCCATATTCAGGTAGTCGAGCAGGATGGCGCAGGGCCGGGCGGCGCCCGACCGACGCCAACTCAACCGGTACCAGACCACGCCGTCGAAACCGGGCCAGCGGCCGGCCCAGACGTCCGGCAAGGTGACGGGCGTCCATCCGGTTAGCGGCGGCGCGGGCGCATCCCAGCCGGAGCGGGCGGCTTCGATGCGATCGAAGCCCGATGTCGATGCGCCATTGTCGGGTTGGCAAGTTGCCGCCGAGTGCGCCGCGCCGGCATGTGTCGCGATGGCCAACACCGAAAGAATCAGGATGCGCCTCAGGGCAGCAAACCATGCGTGCGGGCTTCGAAGACCGCCTGTGTCCGCGAACTGACGGCCAGTTTTTTGTAGATATTGCGGATATGGCATGCGACGGTCAGGGTCGATAGAAAGAGCAGCGCGGCGATCTCGCGATTGGTGAGCCCTTTCGCCACGAGGCCGAGAATTTCGGTCTCGCGCGGGCTCAGCGGCGGCGCGGGAGGCGCGTTCGCACGAACTTCCGCGGCGCGCACGAGGCCCAGAATATGCCGCGCGACGAACGGATCGATCGGCGCGCCGCCGCGCAGTGCACTGCGAATGGAGGCCGCGATTTCGACATCGTCGCGTTCCTTGAGCACATACCCCGAGGCGCCCGCCTGGAGCGCCTGAACGATCGTCTGTTCCGTGCTCCACGCGGAGATTACCAGCATCGGCAATGCCGGGTCGCGAGCATGAAGCTCGTGTATGAGATCGACACCGCTGCCGTCGGGCAGGCCGATGTCGATCAGCGTCAGGGCGAACGGTTGCTCGGCGAGGATCGTGCGGGCCTCGGCAAGACTCCCGGCGATCGAGATTTCCTGCTCGCCATATCCCAGTCCTAAAAGAATCGACCGCAGACGCAACTGCATCAGGTGTTCGTCTTCGACGAGTAAAAGCGGGCTGGGCAGGAAGGATTCGGGGCGGTCGTCTGAAGCTGAGGTCATGGGGAACAGGTTGCCGACGAGACGCAACAGTTGGAGATCCCGTTGCTGGCGCGCAAGCCGGTGATGCCCGAAGGCGCGCGGAATCCAGCAGGGAGCCGGTGTTGCCGATGATACCCGGGCGGATGGACTTGCCGTCGCCTTTTCCGGTCCTGCGAGAGCAGCATGCGCGCGAAATACCTGGTTTAGACGATGGGACGATCGGGGCGGAGCTACTACCCTGCGCTCGACGGTTTTGCATTGAAAGTTTGCGCTTTTTCGCGCCGGTCCGCAGGTTGGCGGCGCGTTCATGACGCGCGTACGTGACGGCATAGGGCGTCACCGCAAGCCCAGACAACGGCTGACACCGGCCGACGACGAAAACAAACACGGTGGGACGCGCGCGCAGACACCACGCGAGGCCACCGCCTACGGGGAACAAACCATGAACCACATCTACCGGATTGTCTGGTGCGCCGCCGCGAATGCGTGGCGGGTCGCATCGGAACTGGCGGGGAATCGTCGCGGGAACGGTCTGAACAGCCGGACGGGCGTGAGCGCGCGGCCGGCGATGCGTGGCGAAGTCCGCGGCGTCCGCGGCGCGTGTGTGCCGTCGCCTTTGAGAGGCGTGTGTGCGGTGCTCATGGCCGCGAGTTGCATCGCCGTGACGCCGATCGCGCGTGCGGACAGCACGGGAGGCCAGGGGAGCAGTGATGGGGGCGTTGGCGGGAGTGGCAACGGTGGCGGCGGTGGCGGCGGCCTGACTGGCGCGACTGGCAGCGCAAGCGCCAACGGCAGCGGTGGCGACGGCAGCATCTTTGCTTATGCGTCGCCCGGTATGACCGGTACCGTCGGTGTGGGCGGCGCTGCGGGCGCCTCGACTACGGGCAGTACGGCGATCACCGGACAGGCCGGCGGCGCAGGCGGCGGAGTGGGGAGCCAGGGGGCATTCGACGGCGGCGGCGGCGGCGGCGGCGCGGGCGTCGACTCGACCACCGCGTCCGCGAGCCTGATCAACGCAACCACCGTGACGGGCGGCGCGGGCGGCGCCGGCGGCAGCGGTACCTACGAGTACAACGGCGGCGGGGGCGGAGGCGGCGTCGGCCTGTCGATGGTCGATGGCAGCCTCACGAACAGCGGGACCATCGCGGGCGGCGCGGGCGGCAACGGGGGCGTGGGCGGCAGCGTGGGCGGCGGGGGCGGAGGCGGCGATGGTGTCGACGTGACGGGCACGGCCGGCACGGTCATCGTCAATACTGGCACGATCGCTGGCGGTACGGGCGGCAGTAGTGACGGAGGGCAGCAAGGCGGCGGGGGCGAGGGGATCGTCGGGGCGTCGCTGAGCATCACGAACAGCGGCACGATTTCCGGCGGCAGCGGCCTCGGCGGAACCGCCAACGCGATCGAATTCACCGGCGGCACGAACGCCCTGACGCTCGAAACGGGCTCGACGTTGACCGGCAACATCGCGATCGATGCGGGCAGCGTCCTGTTCAACCAGACGAGCGCGCAGACGTTGAGCAACGCGATCACGGGCGCGGGCAGTGTGATCGTGGGCGGCACCGGCACGCTCACGCTGACCGGCGTCAGCACGTATACCGGCGGCACGACGATCGACGCCGGCACGCTGCGGCTGGGCGACGGCGCGACGGACGGCCAGATCGCCGGCGCGGTGGTCGACAACGGCACGCTCGTATTCGACGAGGCGAGCGCCGCCACCACGTTTTCGAGCGCGATTTCCGGATCGGGCAGCGTGATCCAGGCGGGCGCGCAAACGCTGACGCTGTCCGGCAACAACAGCTACAGCGGCGGCACGCAGATTCAGTCCGGCACACTCGTCATCGGCAGCAGCACGGCATTGGGCACGGGCCGCGTGGCCCTGTCCGACGGCGCGGGGCTGATGTTCGGCGCGACGGGATTGAGTCTCGCCAACGACTTCACGTTGAGCGGCGTGTCGACCTGGACCGTCGCCTCCGGCGACACGGCGAGCGTGGCGGGAACGCTCGCGTCCACGGGCGGTCTTGCATTGGCGGGCGGCGGCACGCTCACCCTCACGGGCGCGAACACCTACACGGGCACGACGACGATCGGCGCCGGCACGCTCGCGTTGAGCGGCGCGGGCAGCATCGCGCAGTCCGCCGGCGTGATCGACAATGGCACGTTCGACATTTCGGCCACCACAGGCGGTGCGTCCATCACGGCGCTCACCGGATCGGGGGCGGTGGTGCTCGGCGCCCGCGCGCTCTCGGTGACGCAGGCGAGCGGCACATTCGACGGCACGATCTCCGGTACCGGCGGTTTGAGCGTGACGGGCGGCACACAAACGCTTGGCAACGCCAACAGCTACAGCGGCGCCACGACTATCGCGAGCGGCGCGACGCTGGCGCTCTCGGGACAGGGCAGCATCGCGCAGACGAGCGGCGTGGCGGACAACGGCGTGCTCGATATTTCGGCGACCACTGTGGGCGCGGTTCTGAGCAACCTGTCGGGTACGGGCAGCGTGAGCATCGGAACGCGCACGCTCACGCTGTCCGGCGCGGACGGCGTGTTCTCGGGTAGTTTCACCGGATCGGGCAAGCTCATCAAACAGGGCGCGGGCGCGTTCATACTCGATGGCGACAGTTCGGCGTACACCGGCACGACCGAAGTGTCCGCAGGACTGCTGGAGGTGGGCGATGCCGACAACGCGCAGGCGGTGCTCGGCGGCGACGTCGACGTTGACAGCGACGCGACCTTGCGCGGTCACGGCACGATCCTCGGCGACGTCAGCAACGACGGCACCGTTGCGCCCGGCGGATCGATCGGCACGTTGACCATCGGCGGCAATTACACGCAGACGGCAACGGCCACGCTTGCGATCGAAGTCAGTCCGGGCGCCGCGTCGCAATTGCGCGTCAACGGCAGTGCGACGCTCAACGGTGTACTCGCGATCACCTACGATCCGGGCACGTACACGTCGACGCAATACACGCTGCTCACCGCCAGCAAGGGCGTGAGCGGCCAGTTTTCGTCGACGACATCGACGCTCGCGAGCGGCGCAACGCTCGGCACGCTTGAATCGTCGCTGACCTATGGCGCGAACGACGTCGTGCTCACCCTCGCGAGCGCCGCGCCGACGAGCGTGAACGTCACCGTGGTCGCGCCCACCGACACAAGTATCTACACGGCAGTCGGGACCGCGACCGTCATGAACGCACAGGGCGTGACGTCCGCCTTGATGGATCGTCTCGACGACCGGCCTGCCGGCGCGAGTGGGCGCAATGCGAGCGGCTGGGCGGTGGCAACCGGTGCGCAGACCGACGTGGATGGCACGGACGGCCGACCCGGATTTCAGGCGAATCAATATGGCTTTCTGGCCGGATTCGACCGCTCGGTCGATGACGATCTGATCGGCGTGGCGGGCGGTTATCAGCATATCGACCTGAGCGAACAGGCGACGGGCGATTCCGGTACCGTGGACGCGTTGCGCGGGCTGATCTATGCGCGGCGCTGGCTCGGGCCGGTCAGCCTCGCGGGGACATTGGGCTATGGGCTGGATTTCATGTCGCAAAAGCGTCCGTTCGCTGGCATCGGCACGGCGAGTGGCGACCACATCGGCCAGGAATTCACGGGCGCGGCACAGGCGGGCATGCCGATGGGTCTCGCAGGCTTCGTGCTGACGCCGCGAATCGGCGTACGGTATGCGTGGCTGCACGCCAATGGCTTCGATGAGAGCGGCGCGGGCGGTCAGGATCTCACGGTCGGCACCGACAATGTCCGCAGTCTCCAACCGTATGCGGAGGTCGCGCTGAAGCGGGCGTTCGGCGATGCGTTCAGACCGGTCGATGTGCAAGTCCGCGTTGGCTACGCGCGGGAGGTGCTGGACGCGGGCCGTGCGATCAGTGTGTCGTCGCAGGACGGCACGCTGTTTACCGCAGCGGGAACGAGCTTGCCGAGAGGTTATCTGACCGCGGGTATCGGCATTGGCATGAAGCCGACAAAGAACTGCACCGTGTCACTCGACTACAACGCACTGATCAACACGGATCATGCATCGGCTCAAGGCGGATCGGTGAAGGTGGACTGGCTGTTTTGACGGGTTGGAAGCGGGTTGTTCGATCGTGCCATCTGTCCGGCGGGCAACCCGGGTGCGGTTTCGATTCGCGCAGCAGGTTGTGGTCACGCGCCGTCAGCAAGGCCGCTTCGTCGCTTGCGTCGGCGAGCGCACGATATGCGTGGATTGATTACTGATCGAGTCAGAACGGTATGGTTCGCTGGCGGTCCCAACAGAAGCAGCCCTGAAGGATGTGTTTGCTATCGGTGGCGATTTCTTATTTCTCCGAGATTTTCTGATTAGTCCACGTTAGGTCTGTAGAGTACTTTATTCGGATTACTCTATAGATTTGCTTTCTGGTCAGTGATCTGGTGATTCCCCATCCCGGACAGCGATGAAGCCGTGGAGCGCGCTGCACCGGCTTCTATAGCCTTTGATTTGGGATGGTGCAGGCGGAGTTCGCGTCAACAACTTCGCAATTTCGGCGTTCACAGCCCAAGCGCATTTCATGAGAGCTCGCAGACAAGCCGGAAAGCGCATAGCGACCCGCAAGGGCCCTTCAGAATTCTAAAGAGTGGTCGTTGAAGCAATATAGATTCGAGGAACCGACCTTTTTAAATAGGTTGCTACTTTCGCCAGCGCTTCGCGCGAAGCTCGTTGAGCTTCGACTCCTTCGCGATCTTATCTAAAGCAGCGGTCACTGTGGCCGCAATCGGCGATGTTTCTTGCCCCCGAAAACTCGCTGAGCGATAAAACATGTCGATCAGCGGTTGCATGAGCGTGCAAATTCGCAAAGAAGCGGTGGCCCGCGCAACAGGCGTTCCGTCGACTGATCAATACTGCGTCGCAACGCCGGACGATCCGGCGGACCGTGCAACACAGCGCTTCATTCGTGGACACGAAACGCACACCGCAATGCGGCGCTGATGTCGCTCAATCCAGGGAAATAGGAGTTACATCATGACGACGCTCACACTCAAGGACGGCACGGAACTGTTTTACAAGGACTGGGGCAACGGGACGCCGATTGTCTTTTCGCATGGCTGGCCGCTGAACGCCGACGCCTGGGACGCGCAGATGCTGTTTCTGGCAGAGCGTGGTTTCCGTGTTATCGCGCATGACCGTCGAGGCCATGGCCGGTCGAGCCAGCCATGGGCGGGCAACGACATGGATCATTACGCCGACGATCTCGCTCAGCTGATCGAGCATCTTGATCTGCGTGACGCCGTGCTGGCCGGTCATTCGACCGGCGGCGGCGAAGTGGCGCGCTACATCGGCCGGCATGGCACGCAGCGTGTGAGGAAGGCCGTGCTGATTTCGGCGGTGCCGCCCATCATGCTCAAGTCCGATGCGAATCCGGGCGGCTTGCCGCTGTCCGTTTTCGACGAGATCCGCGCGGGCGTGCGCACGAATCGCTCGCAGTTCTTCAAGGACCTCGCGCTGCCGTTCTACGGTTTCAACCGGCCGGGCGCGAAGGCGTCGCAAGGCACCATCGACGCGTTTTGGCTGGCGGGCATGCAGTGCTCGATCAAGAGCGCTTACGACTGCATCAAGGCCTTCTCGGAGACCGACTTCAACGACGACCTCAAGAAGATGACGATTCCGACGCTCGTGATTCAGGGTGACGCCGACCAGATCGTGCCCCTTGACGACTCGGGCCGGCTTTCGGCGCAACGCGTGCCGACGGGCAAGCTCGAAGTCATCGCAGGCGCGCCGCATGGTCTGTGCACGACCCACGCCGATCAGGTCAACGCTGCGCTGCTCGACTTCATCGCGAGCTGATGGCGGCGTGCGCCTGTCGGCCCATGTGGTGCGGCAGGCGCAGCGTGTTGCAGCACCGTCGCTTGCATCGACACAGCAGGTTGCCTGATATGCCGTTGGCAGCGAGATCGGCGAGCTCGCTCAGGCGATGGGCAAGGTCATTCGAAACTCGGCGCCATCGTCAAGACCGAAGGCATCGAGCGTGCCATGATGCGCTTCGACGATGGAGCGGCAAATGGCGAGCCCCATCCCCATGCCAGTGGACTTCGTCGTGTAAAGCGGCTCGAAGATTCTCTCCATCACGTGGTCCGGAATGCCGGCGCCGTGGTCGCGCACGGACATGACGACCTGCGCGCCCTCGACGAGCGTGGATATCGTGAGCGTGCGCCTGTCCACGGCGGTCTCGCTCATCGCTTCGACGGCATTCGTGAACAGATTCAGCACGACTTGCTGGAGCTGTATGCGATCGGCCTCGACCGTCGCGTCGGCAGCGTCGAGAAGGCTCACGACGCTGACCTGCCTCGCCTCCGCTTCGGGTTGAAGCAAGTCCAGGACATCGCGCACGACGTCGTTGACGCGCATGGGTGCGAGCACCGCAGGCGCCTGCTTGGCGAGCGCCCGCAACGCGCGGATGATTTCGAGCGCGCGCAGACTGGTGCGCTTGATCTGCATGAGCCCCGACGTCACTTCCTCCAGATCCGCGGGGTCACGCTGCAGCCAGCGCAGGCTCGCATCGACCGTGGTGGTGATGGCCGCGAGCGGTTGATTGACTTCGTGCGCAATCGAGGCCGCCACGTTGCCCATCACGGTCAGGTGAGCCGTGCGCGCGAGTTCATCGCGCGCGGCCCGCAGGCTGATTTCCGCATTCAGACGGTGATCGCTTTCGTCGACGAGCCGTTCATACAGCCGCGCCGTTTCGAGAGACACGGCCACCTGAGGCGCGAGCACTTCGAGATCCGTCACGCGCGTCGGGTCGAATACGCCGGGCGCGAGATTGTTCTCGAGGTAGACGACGCCGACGAGCGAGCCTCCCCGTAGCAGCGGCGTGCACAGCACCGAGCGCTGCACGCGCCCGGCGCCCACGCGGGATCGCAATGATGGGGACTCGAATCCGGCATCCGCGAATACGAGCGTGTTGCGGGTGCGAACGACGCTGTTGAGAACGGCCAATGGCAACGCATCGTCGTCCGGTGCGGCGTTGCCGTGCGTGATGACCACCTTGGTCGACTCCACGCGCGCCATCGCGACGACCTTGAGCCCGTCATCGTGCGAAAGCAACAAGAGTCCGTATTGCGCGCCCGCGTAGACCACGATGCCGTTCAGCAGCTTTTCGACCAGCCGTTCCGTGACGGCCTCGCCAGAAATGGTCTTCGCCGTTTCGATGCCCAGATCGACGAACGGTTGCTGGCGCGAGGGCGCCTCGACCTCGGTCTGTTCGGCCGCGTTGCCGAGCAGCGATGCATGCCGCTCGTGGAGCCGTTGTTCCGCGTTCACCGCGCCCCAACGGCGGTAGCAGGCGGCCGCCTGACGCAAGTGATACATCGCGGACGATTCCAGCGTCTGCGACAGGTAAAGCTCGCCGGCCAGTTCATGAGCGAGACCTTGCTCGTGAACGAAGCCCACCGTTTCCGCCGCCCGCGCGGAATGCTCGTAGGCGATCAGCGCAGCCATCACGTCGCCGCGAAGGCGCGCGATTTCCGCTTCGATCAAAAGAAGCTTGTTGCGAAACGTGGCACCGTTTCGATTGGCCCATTTCACGAACTGGCTTCGATGCCCGGAGAGTTCAACGAGAGCGTTTGTCGGGGACACGTTTTCTGCATGCGCGAAAGCGATCGCGCGATACAGCCTGGAATCGGCAACGTTGATGTGTGCGGGGACGGTCCAGGCGAGATCGGCGGCCTTATCCAGCAGGGAAAATGCCGCAGCATAATCCCTGGCGAAAATCTTCGTCAGGCCGCCGTAGAAGAAGATAAAGAATCGGGCGATCTGGGAGACCGAGGCCAGGTTATCGACTTCGCGTTTTTCCAACCGTTGCGTGGACGCATTGTCGGTATCGATCTCGCTCGCTGGCGCTGCGCTCATCAAGGCCCGCGCAAAGTCGCGCTGCGCCTGGAGCACGGCTTCGATATCCCGATAGCGAATGATGGCCGTGAGTTCCAGGCCGCGTTCGACTTCGTCATCGACGATGGACAGATGCTCGCCCATGGCGATCAGGTCGGAAACGATGTGATTGCACGCATAGCACGCCATTCCGATGTCCCCCGAGGCGCGTCCGAGCGCTCTCGCCTGGCGCGCATAGCCGAGGGCAAACGAAAGGGGACGTGTCCAGACACTGACCTGGTCGATTGCGACGAGCGTCGCCACGCGCTGCGCTTCGAAACCGTGCTGGTCGATCAGCGCCAGCGCGGCCTGGCCGTATTCATAGCCTGCGTCGGGGGCGTCGTACATGCCCGCAAAAAGGACGCCAAACCACGCCAGGCCGCTGGGAGACTCGGGCGTCACGCCATGTTCGATCGTGAGTTCGACCATCTTGGCGAGATGCAGAATGCCAACGCCGTCGGTGGCGAAAAACGACGAAGTCATGGTGGCGAGCAGCCCCATGATGACCTGGATCCGCGGGTCATCGCAGCGCGGCAGGTGCCGCATGGGGTGGATCGTTTTGTTCTTGAGCGCGCGTTGGGCGGACTCGCAGGCGCGCCGCATCTGTTCTGCGGTTGGCGCGCGATGTAGATGGACATCGAGAAGCGCCAGCCCGGCCAGCGCGGCCGACAACGCGCCCTCGTAGTCGGACTGGACGGTCTTCAGGACGGCCTTTATCCGATGCACGTCGGCCCGATGAAGCGGCGTGAGCGGGTGCGCAAGCAAATCGTCCACGCCGTGTTGAGCGTCGACGAGGGCCGCTTGCGCCAGCGAGCACTCGCAATACTGTAGTTTCGCCCCATAGGCGAGATCGTAATGGCTCGACCACCAGGGTTCGTCCACCATCGCGAGCGCGATATTCGCATATACCGTTGCCTGGTCGAGCGCGGCCGCATTGCGCGCGCGTTTGCCCGCGAGGATGAGAATACCCACGTACGCGACGCGTGTGTCTGGCGACAGGGCGTCCATGGCGGCGCGCTCGATCTGGCTCGCGATCTCGAACGCGTACTCGGCGAGTCTGGACTGCCAATAGCCGATCATGGCCGAGGCGATGTGCGCGTGATGCAGCGGCTTCGACGCGGAGTCGATGCGCGAGTAAGCCGACTCCAATACGCGATCGTGCTGGAACGCGTAGGAGTCGGAATCCTGCACGAGCAGATTGGCGTCGACAAAAGGACGAAGCGTGTGATGCACCTCGTCATTCGACAGGCCGCTGATTTCAGCGAGCAATCCCGTTTCACAGCGAATCCCCACGCAGGCCAGACTTTCCAGCAGCTTCGTGCCTTCGGGCGGGAAACGTTCAATGCGGCGTACCAGCAGGTCGATGACGTTATCCGAGTAGAGCCGTTGCGCAATGCTCGTCTCATCCCACGTCCACGCGCCGCTCTTGACGCTGAATCTCAGTACCTCATCGTCGATGAGCATGCGCAGAAGCTGGCGGGAAAAGAACGGATTGCCGCCCGTCTTCGCATGCACGGCGCGCGCGAGCGCTTCGACGCGATCGGCCGATTCACCGAGCGTGAAGCCAATCAGCGCGGTCAGGTTCGCCACGGAGAGCGAGTGCAGCGGCACGTGTGTCAGATGCATCGTCGTGCTATCGCGCAACGCGTGTTGCCATTGCAGTTGACCGACCTGTTCGGCGGAAAACTCGCGGCACGCGCAAAGCAATAACACGTTTGGCGGCGGTTCTGCGGAGAAGGCTTTGAGGAAGCTGAGCGAGGCCGGATCGGCCCACTGGAGGTCGTCGACGAACAGCACGACAGGTGCGCCCGGCGAGGCGAATGCCGCGATCGTATTCAGCAGTGCGCGAATCAGGCGCGTCTGCGCGAGCGGACCCGCGACCTCGGCAAGCGGCGTGCACCGTCCGATGATGTGCTCGACTTCGGGCACGAGTTCGGCGACTGCCCGTCCCTGGCCTTCGAGGAGCGCGATCCAGCGCTCGCGAACGGCGGCCAGCAGGTCGTCATCCGCGCCAAGCAATTCGAGCGTCAGCGTGCGGACGATCTGCACGACAGGCGCATACGGAATGCCGGAGCGTTGCTTGTCGGCTTTACCGGAGGCATAGCGAAAGGCGCGGCGTCGTACGTCGTTGAACAGCGACTCGACGAGCGCCGATTTTCCGGATCCCGCGCTGCCGGAGATGAATACCAGCTCGGTTTTTCCGGTCTCGACCACGCGCGCGAGCGCCCGGTCGAGGTGGGCTTTCTCCGCGGCGCGGCCAAAGAGCATGCTCGACATGCTGAGCAAGCGCGATGAGACGGCGGCATCGGCGGCAAGAGGCGTTTCATGGCCATGAAAACGGATCGCGTCGCGAATGAGTTGCAGGTCCGCTAGCGCTTGCGTGGCGCTCGTGTAGCGTTCGAGCGGATCTTTCGCCATCAGCCGGAGCAACACGACGGACAGAATATCGGGCACATCGGGCCGATGCCGCGAAGGGTGCAGCGGCTCGACCGCAAGGCGCGCGTGATACCAGCCGGCCGCGCTTTCGGCCGTGAATGGCAGCGCCCCGGCCAGCAGCGCATAGAGCGTGACGCCGAGAGCGTAGAGGTCGGCGCTCTTTTCGCGCTTATGATCAGGCTCCGCATCGATGATGCCACGCTCGGGCGCGAGGAATGGCTGGGCGTTCAGCCGCTCGCGATACGCTTTGGGGGCTTCGGGATCGAAGCCGATCAGACTGACCGTGCCGTCGTCACCGAGAACGATGCTCGCGGGCCGCAGGTCGCCGTGGCAGATTCCCGCGGCATGCGCGTCGCTCAGCGCGCGCGTTGCACCGATGGCGATCCGCAAGAACGCGTCGATCGTCAACTGCCGGGGATCGACATTCGATGCTAGCGTTGCCGTGGACGACAGCGGGTAGATGACGATGACGCGCTCGTCCTGCCAGAGCGTGGCGATTTGTGGCAATCCCCACGGCAAGCGGATTCGCGCACTCCATTCCAGTTCGCGCTTCAGGCGCTCGGATGCGGAAGCGGACGAATGCGTTTCATAGCGTGCGAGCCAATGGCGATCGCCGGCGCGCTCGGTGAGCAGGCCGGTCACGACGCCGTCCGAGTGATCGAGTTCGTGCTTGTGGCACCCGTCGAACCAGGCGATGTCAAAGGGCTTTCTTGTGGTTCCCGCGCCGTCTGCATCGCGATCTTCGATCGACGTATCGGACGAGCGGGAAGGCGTGCCTTGCGTGGTCATTTTGCGGCCATGCGTATGTCGAGTTTCTGGACAATCGATAAAAAGCCGGCAGCCAGGGCGTGACAGTGTCTGACGCGCATCCGGCCGCGCTGCTGGTGTATCGATACTTCGCTACGTCTTCTTCATGAAGTCCTGCCGCCGCAGACAAGTCGTTACATGACCGTCGCGCGCTTCGCCTTGGATTGCATCGAAAATGTGGCGGCAAAGACTTCGTCGAGAAGAGCGCCAAAAGTAGCACGGGAAAATATTCGATGCGCGTAAGAGCCGACCGGTGCGAGTCACGCGTGGCTCTCGGGGCGACGGCCACGCATGCGGCGCGGGTCGCGCCCGGCGATGTTGATACGGGCCATTGTGCGCATGATTGGTGCAAGGGGAGCCGGGCGTTCGCCAGAATGCCGGACGAGCGGCGGATGACCGTGCGAATCTATAAACGCGCGGCCAATTCGCGCACGTCCCGCCGCCTGTCTGTCCATCATCGCTCCATCGCCAGCACGCGCAATCCGGCATGGTGCGCGGCGCTAACCACACGTGGAGGGACTCGCTATGGACATGTTCAAATCACTCAAGGCTTTTATCGCGGTGGGACAGTTGGGCAGCTTTACGCAAGCCGCGCGCGCATCGGGACTGTCCACGCCGGCGGTGAGCCGTGCGGTGTCGGAACTGGAGGGCGCACTGCGGGTGCAATTGTTCAATCGTTCGACACGCCGCGTGAGCCTCACGGAAGAGGGCACGCTTTTCTTCACGCCCTTGAGCCAGGGCATTCAGATGATCGAGTCGAGCATGAGCGCAGTCTGCCGCTCGAATACCGACTTGCGCGGTGTGATCCGGATTGGCGGAGCCCCGAGCATCAGCGCCATGCTCACGCGGTTGATCGCGGAATTCAGCGAACGGCATCCGGAGATCGAATTCGATGTGTCGATCGACGAGCGGCACAACGAAGTGCTCGACGAACAGATTGACGTCGCCGTGCGCGTGGGTAGCGAGCCCGAATGCCGCTGGGTCGTGCGCTCGCTCGGTCCGCTGCGGCTCGTGCATTGCGCCGCGCCTCACTACCTGCGCCAGCGCGGCGCGCCCCGAACGCCCGACGACCTCGGGCGGCATCGCTGCATTGGTCGTCGCGACACGCGCTCGGCAAGAGCGCGCACATGGGATCCGGCGGGCAGCGGCGAGAGCCCGCGTGGCCAGATCAACGCCGTGGCCACATTCAATGACGACGGCGCCATCATCCAGGCCGCCCTCGCGGGCGTGGGCATCGCGCAGATTCCCCAGTATCTCGTGCGCCGGGAACTCGACGCGGGGCGGCTTGTGCAGGTCTTGCCGGAACATACGAGCGAGCGCAGCAAGGTGATGCTCTGCTATCCTCGCCGCGCGCCCATGCCGATGCGGGTGCGAAGCTTCATCGACTTTGCCGTCAGTCGGGTGACCGAGGAACTCAACGGCCCGCCGGATGGCGCGCAGGCCGACATGACCGCGCGCCGCGTCCCGCACTGACCCAACCATACTTAGATATAGTTGCACCAGATCGAAATATAGTGTTATTGGATCGCACACCTGTCTAAGATAACGAACGTGAGCGGTCAGCCCTTCTACGCCCCGCCCGAATTGCCGTTTTGGACGAGGACTATTCGCTTGCAAACCCCCATGATTGTTTCCATTGTCGACGACGACGAAAATGTCCGCGTCGCAACGTGCAGTCTCGTTCGCTCCCTGGGTTGCAAGGTGCGGGACTACGCTTCGGCGGAGGCGTTTTTGCGCGCGGATGGCCTGAGGGAGGTGCATTGCGTGATCTCGGACGTTCAGATGCCGGGCATGGATGGGATCGAGATGCAGCGCAGGCTCAACGAAACGCCAGGCGCGCCGCCGGTCATCTTCATTAGCGCGTTCGGCTCGGAGGCGCGCCGCAGTGAAGCACTCGCCAACGGCGCCCTGTGTTTTCTCGACAAACCGGTCGACGGCGATGTCTTACTCGCATGCCTGGAAAAACTCGGTCAGAATGCGGATGGAGTTTGAGCGTCCCCGCTACGTATTGCGAAACGGAGTGGTCGCTCGCGGGCTGAACCGCCGGATCGTCGCAGCAGATTATTGCCGATGACCTGGTCGGGCCCGCCGCTTCTAGGTGCAAACGTCTCTGGTGTCATGGCGAGTTTCAGTCCGGTTTTGAATACGGGTTCGCCTGATTTTCCAGTTCACATCCGAATGTTGGTGAAATGAGCGGCGCTCTTTAGCGCCGCCACCTGTTTCCGGCAAAGCCGCCCGTGAATGCAACCCTGATCCGATCGAACACGAAGCGAGCGCTCCCCGAGGGGCCGATCGTTTTCTGGTTCGCTGCAATCGTCGCGCTGACGGTTTTTAGTATCGACGCCTTTACGTCGCTCGATATTGCGGTCGCTGTTTTCTACGTGGTGGTCGTGCTGCTGGTGGCATCCAGCGGCTCCGATCTCGCGGTCATGGGCGCGACGGTCATCGTGGCGATGCTCACGCTCGCCGGTTTCCTGATTTCGCACGACAGCGATTACGCCGGCGGCGCCATCGCGCGCTGCGTGCTGAGCCTGCTCGCCATTGGTTCGACTTCGATACTTTCGCTGCGCAATCTATCCAACACGGCGCGACTGCTCGAACAGATCGACATGCTGAATCTGACCCACGACGCCGTGCTGGTCGTGGACCTCGAAGGGCGAGTGACGTTCTGGAATCACGGCGCGGAATCGCTGTACGGGTGGAGTGCGGAGCAGGCATTGGGGCAGCGCATTCATGAACTCACGCAGACGCGCGCCGCGTTGCCGCTCGACGAAATCCACGCGAAGTTGCTCGACAGCGGAAGCTGGTCCGGCGAACTGCAACGCGTTCGCCGCGATGGGCGTACGGTGACGGTCATGAGCCGCGTCGCGGTGTGGCGCGATGCGAAGGGCGCGCCCCGCGCGATCCTCGCGACGAACAACGACATCACGCTGCAAAAGCAGATGGCCAACGAGATCGAGGCGCAGCAGGCGGAGTTGCGCGCGGCCATCGACACGATTCCCGGCATGGTGTGGAGCGCCTCGGGCGACGGCGACGTGGTGTACGTCAATCGCCGCTGGCAAGAGTCCGGCGTCGATACGGAGGGCCGCGGCGCCGATCTCTGGGACGCCGTCGTGCATCCGGACGATCTCGGCGCGATGCGCCGCGACTGGCTGGACGCGCTCCGCTCCGGGAGTGCGCTCGACAATATGTCGCGCGTGCGCCAGAGAGACGGCGGCTATCGCTGGATGCACATCGCCGCCGAACCGCTGCGCGATGCAGACTGCGCCGTGCGCCGCTGGTATGGCGTCAATACGGACGTCGAGGCGCGCAAGCGTGCGGAAGATGCGCTCACGCGAAGCGAGGCGTTTCTCGTCGACGCGCAGCGCCTGAGCAAGACGGGCAGCATCGGCATCGAAGCCGTGCACGGCAAGATGATCTGGTCGGCCGAGGCTTACCGGATCTTCGGTTACGAGCCGTCGCCAGCGTTGACGCCCGGTCTCGCGCTCATACTCGAACGTACTCATCCCGAGGATCGCCGCCAGGTTGAAATCGCGCACGGCGCCGCAATGGCGACGCCGTTGGTCGATTTGAAATATCGGCTGATCATGCCCGACGGCGAGCTTAAATACGTGCATTACGTCGCGCATTCGGGACCGCCGCTTTCCACGGATCTGAACTACGTCGGCGCGCTCATGGACGTGACATCGTCGCAACGCACGCAGGAGGCGCTGACACGTTCGATGGCGGAGCTCGCGCACGCCACGCGCATGACCACGCTCGGCGAGATGGCCGCTTCGATGGCGCATGAGGTGACGCAGCCCATGGCCGCGGTGATCACCTCGGGCGACGCGGCGCTGCGTTGGCTCGGCAGGCCGGAGCCGGATATCGGCGAAGTCTCCCGATCAATCGGCCAGATGATCCATTCCGCGCGCCGGGCGAACGACATCGTGCGACAGATTCGCGCGATGGCGCGAAAGCGGCCGTCGGCGCTCAGTCGCGTCTCGCTGGTCGAGATGGTTGAAGAGGCGGTCAGCATGATGGCGCCGGAACTGGTGCGCCACGGTGTGATCTGCGAAGTGCAGCCGCCGTCGGATGCGATTCACGTACACGCGGACAGCGTCCAGATTCAGCAAGTCGTCGTGAATCTCCTGTTGAACGCGGCGCAGGCGATGGCCGATCTGCCGGGCAAGCCGCATCGCATCGTCATTTCGATTTCCGCGCCGCGCGAGGGCAGTGTCGACCTTCGCATCGAAGATTCGGGCAACGGCGTACCCGAGGATGTTCGCGAGCGGCTTTTCACACCGTTTTTTACGACGAAAACCAATGGCATGGGCATGGGCTTGTCGATCTGTCGATCGATCATCGAGGCACATGGCGGCCGTATCACGCTTGAAGATTCATTGGCGGCAGGTGCCCGGTTTTTGATTACGCTGCCGTTGGATGCTGAAAAAAAGGAGAATAATCCATGAACCTTCAGCGCGGTGGCGCTGGCGACGCCGAGCCAAACCGGATGGTGTACGTCGTGGACGACGACGAGTCGATGCGCGATGCCGTCAGCAATTTGCTGCGCTCGGTTGATTTGCCGGTGCAGGCATTCGCTTCGGCGCGCGAGTTTCTTGCCTTCGAGCGCCCGGATGTCCCCAGTTGCCTGATTCTCGACGTGCGCCTTAAAGGACAGAGCGGATTTGCCGTTCAGGAACAGATCGCCGATGGCGCATTAAGCATTCCGATCATCTTCATGACGGCGCACGGCGACATCGCCATGACGGTCAGGGCGATGAAGGCGGGGGCGATGGACTTTCTCGCCAAGCCCTTTCGCGATCAGGACATGCTCGATGCCGTCGATCAGGCGCTCGCGGCAGATGAAAAGCGTCGTGCAGCCGATCGTTCTGTTTCGAATCTGCGCAAATGCTACGGTTCGCTGACGCAGCGGGAGCGCGAAGTGATGGCGCTGGTCGCCTCGGGGTTGCGCAACAAGCAGATTGCGGCGGAAATGAACCTGAGCGAAATTACGGTGAAGATTCACCGCGGCCAGGCGATGAGAAAGATGGAGTCGAACTCGTTTGCTGACTTTGTGCTAAAAGCCAAGACGTTGGGAATCGGATCGTCGGCGGAAGATTCCTGAAAACTGTTTGCTTCACGTCACCGTTTTTATTTTCGACGCCCGGTCATTTTTATATTTGAAAATGACCGGGCGTTTTCATTCGCGAGCGAAATTTTTCGCGTTGCCAAAAAAATATCGCGGCATTAAACAATAGTATGAGTGCGTAAAACTTATACGCGAGAGGCGCATTCTATTGTACGACTAGAATCGAATATTTGAGTCGGGTAACGTAGAGGCTAATCACACAACCTGTCTTGCTGCGTCGCGGGTCTGATCGATTCTGGATTGCGCCGACAAAGGAGAGCACCGTATGAATAGTTTATCCGACAGCCTCTCGCCACCGCGCACGGCGCGTTATCCCATCGAAATGGAACGTGAGTGGCGTCAGCCGGGAAGCGTGGAAGACGCATCGCACGAAATTCGGGTGCTGCGCTGGTCGAATCACTGCTCCGAACCTCTCGACGTGTCGAGCGACGGTGCGGCGCCGATGCATTGTGTCGCGCTGAATCTGAAATGTACCGTTGTCGATTTCTATTATGCGGCGCGTCCGTTGATTCGCGGTCGCGTGGCGGCGGGAGTAGCGCATATTGGCGCGCCCGGTGTCGCGGCGCGCGCCCGCTTTTCGTCTCAGTTCGACGTCTTGCACCTCTTTGTCACGCAGCGCGTTTTGAAGGAATTCTACGCGGACCTGTTTGGACGCACGCCCGGTGAAGAACTCACGCTTGGCGATGGCAGCTTGCTGCGCGACCCCGCGATTGAGCGGCTGAGCCAGGCGCTGGCGGTCTCGCAGACCCACGACGCGGCGCTGGGAAAAGTATTCACCGATAGCGTGAGCCTGGCCATTGCTTCGCGCCTTGTCGCGAGCCAGTATGCGGGCACGTCGCGCGGATCGCGGGGCGCCTCGGAGTTGCCGAAATGGCGCATGACCCGCGTGATGGATTATGTGGACGCGCATCTCGGCGAGCCGATTGGTCTGGCGGACATGGCCGACAGTGCGGGACTCACGCGCATGCATTTCGCCGCCCAGTTCCGTCAGGCGAGCGGTTTGCGCCCCCACGAATATCTTCTGCGCAGGCGCATTGAACATGCGCAGTCGATGCTGCTCCGCTCGCAACACAATGTGCTCGATGTTGCGCTTGCCAGCGGATTTCGTTCCCAGGCTCACTTTACGACCGTATTCAAACGATTCGTTGGCGAGACGCCCTGTTCATGGAGAAAAAATCACGATGGGCTTCGATAGCCAGATTGTCCGCTTTATGGCATGCAGCGCCGAGTATCTGTTTGGTCCGGCTTCCGCGGGTCAAGAGGCGTGCACCATCGAACGATCGCTCGCGCAATGCGCTCTGGAGTTGAGCATGCGCGAACCGAGGATGCACCCCTTGCTTTTGGATAAGGGAGCGAAACGATCCTCGGAAGTTTCGGCGGGCTGACGGTCCGGGCAACAGTAAAGAATCTATTTAAAAGCACGCGCTAAACATTCAACGGTATTGTCTACTCATGTAGGAGTGCAATATATGATTCCGCAGATTCAAACGATTGTCGATCCGTGGCAGATGACGGTTGGCTTGCTCGGCTTGTTGTCGAGGGAGAAATATGAAGGCGTTCAGGTGCCGTCTGCACGCAGGTACGTCGCGCGTCGATGCGCCGATCAGCCGGTCGCCGGCCTGACGGTTCAGCTCGTCGAGCGGGCCACCGCCACGCGTGTGACCTTGGCCTGGCGCGATCCGTCGCGTTGCGCATATTGCGATCAGGAGTGGTTTCGCACGCGGGCGCGTCGCAATGGCGTATGCGCGGTATCCGGTCGCTCGATTCGCCGGGGCGACGACGTCTATCGGCCGCGAGCCATGCGGCCACGCGCGATCAATGCCGACATGATGCTTCACTGCAACGTCGTGGAGGCGTTGTCCTGAGCGCGGATCGCCAACCAGACTGGAATCTACGCATCTGCGTATTCGAACTGACATTGATGCCCGAGGAGCCGATCCGGCTTTCTCGGGCATTCGCTCAACGCATCATCCGTTACTTTCCGCCGTTGGGCCGACCGTGCCGCGAAAGATCGCGTACTGGTAGAGGTTGCAGCCAATCATGATCGGAAACACGAAGCCAATGCCGATCAAGACCGGTGCTGATCGGCGTTGAGCCGAAGGTTGCCATTTCTATCAGGTTTTGCGGTGCGGCGAAGCGTTCGAGCGTACGCTCGCGAAAGGGATTGAACGAGATGATGCTCGCACCGCTCACGATCGATTGCGGCGGCATGAAGGTCGCTCATCATGCGCGGACTGTTGGTGCCGAATCGGGCGTGCAGCGCATTTCCGTCGCTTCCCACGCGACCGCCTTCGCGCTTCTCTCGCAGAACTCGAACGAAGATGTGTGCTTCGGATCGGGCCACGCACAACCGGGGATAAGCATGAATAAGCACGAGTAAGAACGAGTAAGAACGAGTAAGAACGAGTAAGCGCGAAAAGATGCGACTCGCTACGCCCAGTATTGGTAGCCATCTCTGCGGCTTCGCATGGACGGCGTTTCCTGAAGACGCAACAGGCGGCTTTGCTGCGCGCGCGTCGGTCTCGTCGACGAATTGAGCGGCAGCGTTTCGCGCCGAGGTGTGCGTGTGTCGTCGGCGTTTGTTGCACCGACTGCCACGCGTTCCAGTGGCAATTCCGTTTGTGCGCCGACCTTCATTAACGCGGTGCGCAGTCCCACGCCGTTCTGCAGCGATACGGCAACGATCAGGCAGGCACCGAGGGCGGCGAGCGAGGAGGCGAGAAAGCGAATGGGCACGATGTAGCTCCGTGAGCAAACTGAATCGTCGGGAATCGACGAGCGCCATTCTCGAGGGGCACGCACGCGTTCATTTTCGGATTGGCACCCGGTTGATGAAAAACGCACGGTTGCGGCTGGGGAGGGAGCGTTATGTTATTGCAGGCGGAATGGGGCAAGGGAGTGGCGTATTCGCCGAGCGTGCGAATACGAAAGATCAGGAAAGCGCAGGCGATGGCTGGGTACTGGCGAGTAGGGCGAACATCTCGCGCACCTCCGGCACCGCGCTGCACGCATCGAATCGATTCGCAAGCGCCGACAGGGCATTCCGCGCCTCGTTGGCTTCCTCATCACCAAGCGGCAATTTAATCAGATCGAGCGTCGCGCGCAATTCCCACATGCGCGCGCCCTGCGACTGTGCCATCGCGATCGCCTTCGTAAAACACGCCTTTGCACGCGTCAGCGCGTGCGCATCGTATGGGCGGTCGGTATCGAGCGTGCGGGACATGGCATGCGCGCATAAACCCCGGCCGCGCAGGATTTCAGGCATAAAGTAAAAAGAGCCGTTGATCTCGCAGAATGCCTGTGCGTCCTGCAAGCGATCGAGCGCATCCGAGGTCCGGCCCACGCTGATGAGCGCTTGCGCGCATTCGACGATCAGCGGCGACGTCAAGCGCCGGAACCCTCGCGCCAGCAGCGAGTCGAGCGTGCGCTCCAGCCTGGATAGTCCTCTGACCACGTCCCCATCGTGAATGAGGAGGATGGCGGCGAGGCATTCGCCGAACTCGTGCCAGATAGTCAGGCGGTGCAGCGTCGTTTGCGAGCGCATGATCGACAGATAGTGGCGCGCACGCTCGCGATCTCCCGAGATCAGCGCAAGCGGCGCCGCGACAACGCCGAGGACGTGCGTAAACCACGGCTCCATGGTCTCGGCGGGAATCAGATCCAGCGAGCGACTCGCGAGGCGCGCGGCCTCGCCGACGTCTCCTTCGAGCCAACGGATACGGGCCAGCCCCGCGTAGCAGACCGCGAGCGGGTCCACCGCGAACTGCCGGATCTCGGCCGCATCGTTGGGATAGGCTTGAACATGTTGCACGACGGCTTCGAGCGTCGCGGCCGCGCCATGATGATCGCCGGCGCAGTGCGCCGCGGTGGCGGCGAGCGTCGTCGCGAAGATGTGCTGCCACCGGCAATGCTTCTGACGCGCGAATTGTTCGAATTGCTCTGCATACCGGCGCGCGTCGCTGACTTTGCCGGAAGAGAGCATCGCATTCCACAATCCCCAGTAACTCCGCGCGCGCAGGCCGTCGTCTTCGATTCGCAGCGCATGCTCGTGCACTTCGCGCCAGAGTTCGCACGCGCGTTCCACCGGACCTTCCAGATTCGGCAGCACGGCGGCGAGTGCGATTTTGAGGCGGATCGCGGCAGCGGGTGGCATGGCGGGCTCAGGCAGCGCCTGACGCGCCTGAAGCGCCAGCGCGGCGCGGCGGCCGCATTCGTCCAGCTTGGCGCGCGCCAGCAGCGCGCTCACCAGCGTGGACGAAAGCTCCACGCCTGTACGCACATCGCCATCGGGAGAAAAGGCCCAATCCACCGCGTTGCGCGTGTCGTCCAGCATGTCCTCGGGATGCTCGCCAGTGGCGAGCGCCGGCCCGCTTCCGGCGGCTTCCTGGTTGCGGAACCGCGCAGCCAGATCGCGTGCATGGCGTGCCGATACTTCCTTGACTTCGCCCGCCGAGAGGAGATGTTCGAGGGCGTAGGCGCGCGTCGACTCCGACAAGCGATAGTGAGCGATCGGGCCGTCGAACGACACCTTGACGAGCGATTTCGCCAGAAGCTCGCCGATTCCGTCGATGACGGTGCTCACCGGCAATGTCGCGTCGCAAGCCACCGCGCACAGGGATTCGATCGAGAAGCGGCGGGTAAACAGCGCGAGGCGTCTCAGCAGCGTGCGGCTGCGTGAGTCGAGCAGCGCGAAGCTCCAGTCCAGCGTTGCACGGAGCGTGCGATGGCGCGGCATCGCCGTGCGAAAACCCCGTGAAAGCAGCGTCAATTGATCGGCGAGACCGCGATGGACGCCTTCTACGCCCAATGTCGGCACCCGCGCGGCGGCCAGTTCGATCGCGAGCGGCAAGCCGTCGAGCCGGCGGCAGATTTCGCCGATCAGGCCGATTTCCTCGGGGTCTCCGTGAACAGGGCGGCCTGTTGCCTCGACGCGCTTCATGAAAAGCTGCACAGCGGCTTGGCGGCGAACAGTCTGCTCGTCGGCTTCGCGCTCGGGGACGGCGAGCGGCTCAACCGGCATGAGTGTTTCGCGGTCGATCGCCAGCGCTTCCCGGCTCGTCACGAGCACATGCAACGCCGGGTAGTCGTCGAGCACGCGATGCACGATGTCGGCGACTGCCGCGATCATGTGTTCGGCGTTGTCGAGCAGAAGCAGCGAGCCGGAATTGCCGCTCGTACCGCTCGCGCCGTGCGCCGACAGTCGGGCCTTGACGGCGCGGGCGACTTCGTCGGCCGTTGCCATCGCCGCGAGTTCGATCACCATGACGTGACCGCCGCGCTCCGCTTCAAAGCGCTGCGCGACCGCCATCGACAGCGTGGTCTTACCGATTCCGCCCGATCCGATGAGCGTCAAGGCGCGCCCGCAGGTCAGCGCGCCGAGCACCGACGAAATGGCGTGGTCCCTGCCAATCGGCGGCGGAAGATTCGGCAGTCGTGCGGCGGGTGGCGTCGGGTGATCCCCGTTGCCCGGCACATTGCGTGGGCCGTTTGCGATTTCGCTGCGTGTACGCTCGTTCGCACGCGCGGCCAGAAGCCGATAGCCGCGTCCCGATTCGGTGACGATACAGGCGCGGTCATCGCCCAGCGCGCGGCGCAGCTTCGACAACTGCACCTGCAGATTGTTTTCCTCGACGACAACGCCGGGCCAGGCGCGCGCGAGGAGTTCGTGCTTCGTGACGAGCCCGCCGTCGGCTTCGATCAGCGCTTCGAGAATCGCATAGGCGCGCGCGCCCACCTGGACCGGTTCGCCGTTTCGCAGCAGGACACGCTCGCGGAGATCGACGCGCGCGTGGCCAAGCTGGAAGACAGCCGACGGCGGCTCGGAAAGCGAAGGCATGCGATCAGGACCGGAAGGAGACGGGTGACAAAACGGCTTGCTGTGCCGACGCGGAACGTGCGGCGCTTCGCAAGTAGTCCGCGCGACGTTCGACCATCGTTGCCAGTTCGCCCGCTTCGGCAAGCCTCTGCCTTCCGAACGATTTCGAAGGCGTGAGCAGGCGGTACGTTACTGCCGCGCCGTCGAAATGAATGTCGAGCAGTGAGTGATCGACCAGCTCGGACACACATTGCATCACCGCCGTTGGCGACATCCTGACATCGCTTGCGAGCGCACTCGCGGCCTGGGCGTCGAACGCGCCGTCGAACACAGAAAGCCGCTGAAACACGGTCTGTTCGCTCGACACGAGCATGTCGAAGCTCCATTTGATCGACGCGAGCAAACTCTTGTGCCGTGCGCATGCGGTGCGGTAACCGCCGTCGAGATAGGGCAGCGGATCGGCGAGATTGTTCAGGACAGGCTCCAGGCCGAGAATCGCTGCGCGCGATGCCGCCAGTTCGATGGCAAGCGGTATGCCGTCGAGGCAGCGGCAGATCTCGGCGGCTTGCGTCATGAGTTCGTCGTCGATGACCCGGTGCCGGCCGTCGTGCGACAGGCGGCGCAGAAACAAGGCGATCGCGGGCGATGGACTGCCGTTCGCGTCACAGGGCTCGGTCGCTTCGCCCGACACGGCGAGCGGCGTCACGCGATAAACCGTCTCGGCAGGAATGCGCAGCGGCTGGCGGCTCGTGACGAGAAAGCGCGGTGGGTTGGCGGAATGGCACGCGCGTTCGAGCAGTTGCGCGACGGGGTCGGCGACGTGTTCGGCGTTGTCGATCACGATCAGGCCGCGAATACGCGTGAGCATGGCGGCCGTTGTGTCGAGATCGGGCTCGCCGTCTTCGCGCGCCACGGGGCCAATTGCGCCGAACGCCAGCAGGACTTCGCCCAGCGAGCGTTGATCGGACACATCGACGAAGTGGACGTCGTCTTCGTTGCTGCCCGATGTGCGATGCGCGATTTCCAGCGCGATCGACGTCTTGCCGATGCCCCCGGGGCCCGCGAGTGTGAGCACGCGAGTGTCGCGCATCATGGCGCAGATCACGTCGATCGCCGTCTCTCGGCCCAGCAGCGCCGACCGCATCGGCATCATCGCCGTACGCAGTGTACGTTGGCTGTCGTCCTCGAAATTCGCTGCGGGCACCGGCGTGGACGGCGACGCAATCAACTGGTAGCCGCGTCGGGGGACCGTTACAATAAGCTTGCTGTCTTGCCCGATTACTTTGCGTATTGTGGAAAGATGCACGTGTAGTGCATTTTCGTCCACGATCGTATCGGGCCAGACACTGTCTATCAGCTCATCCTTGTGCACGACGCGCCCGCTCGCCTGTGCAAGCGTCGCGAGCAGGTCGAATGCGCGCGAGCCGAGTTCCAGCACGCGGCTACCCTGGCGAAGTACGCGCATGCCGATGTCGAGTTCCGTTTCGCCGAATCGTATGAACCGGGAGCCGAATTCATGCGCCGACGCGAACGTGCAAAGCTCAGAGGTCGCTGACGTCATGGTGGTTGCGTCCGTGTCGATCCGGGTGGCCCGGCGGGTTGGCAGACGGCGGGAAACAGGCGGTGCAGGGCTCCGTGACGAGCCTGCTCGCGAAGAATTGATGTCGGCTGAAGCATAGCCAGATTGTATTTTGCTGTCATTAACCGCGGATTAAATTTGGTTAATGTTCGGATTTAATTGAGGCCGTGACGGCTGGATGATGCCCGACTCGATTCCAGCGCGAATTTACCGCGGCGTTTTTCGGGCGGATTATTTTGAAATGCCGAAGCCTGTCTGCTTCGGCGGCGAAATGAAACGCCAGAGGAAACGCCAGAGCGGACATTAACGAAATTTAATGTGCGGCACAAAGACAGTCATTCGGATCGCAACCGATAATTCACCTTTCCGAAGCCTGAAGCCGCAAACCCCGGGTCATCGAAGCGCCTGCGCGTGTCGAATCGGCCGGACACCATGAATGGGCCAGATGAAGATCTTGTTAGTCGAAGACAACGTGCAGGTGGCCGGATTCCTGAAGAAGGGATTGACGGAAGCCGGGCATGGCGTCGACTCCGCCGACAACGGCCGCGATGGCATGTTGCTGGCGCTGAGCGGCGTCGCCTATGACGCGGTGGTGCTCGACCGCATGCTGCCGGGCGGCGTGGACGGGCTCAGCATCGTCGCGGCCATGCGCGCCACCGGCAGCAAGGTGCCGGTCCTGATCCTGAGCGCGCTCGACGCCGTGGATGAGCGCATCCGCGGGCTGAAGGCGGGCGGCGACGACTATGTCGTCAAGCCGTTTGCGTTCGGCGAAGTGCTCGCGCGGCTCGAAGTCCTGCAGCGCCGCACGCAGACCGATCCCGTGACGTCGTCGTTGCGTTGCGGCGACCTGAGCATCGACGTGCTGTCACGCAAGGTCTCGCGCGGCGGCAAACCCATCATCCTCAAGCCGCGCGAATTCAAGCTGCTCGAATATCTGATGCGTCATGCCGACAAAGTCGTCACGCGCACCATGTTGCTCGAAAATATCTGGGATTATCATTTCGACCCGCAAACCAATGTGGTCGACGTGCACGTGAGCAAGCTGCGGCAAAAGATCGACGCGGGTTTCGACACCTCGCTGCTACGCACCGTGCGCAATGCCGGCTACATGCTCACGGCTGAAGCATGACGCGCGATCGGGAAGACGCAATCCGCCTCGGCGACGACGGTCTGTTCGTGCTCGCGCGCGTCGCCGATGGAGCGAGTGCGAATCCCGACGCGCCCGCGCGCCTTGTCGTGTTTCCCACGTCGCCGCAACCTTCGACGCATACGCTCGCGATGCTGGAAAACGCGTGGGCATGGCGCGCGCGCCTCGACAGCCCGCGCTTGACCCCGCCGCTCGAATTTGTTCGCGAGGGCATGACGGCCACGCTCGCGCTGCTGGATCCGGGCGGCGTGCCGCTGTCCACGCTCGATCTGCGCGCATTCACGCACGCGCAGATCATGACGATCGCCGCCAACGTCGCGCAGGCGCTCGACGCGTTGCATCGACGGGAACTGGTGCATAACGACCTGCGTCCGGAACACGTGCTGGTCGACACGGCCACGCTTGCTGTCGCGCTGACCGGCTTCGGCCTGACCGCGAGTCCCACGCCCGTCGGCAACGTGGCTGCGCCGCCCTTGATGGTGGCGCAGGCGCTGCCGTATCTCGCGCCCGAGCGCACCGGCCTCGTCAACCGTCAGGTCGATGCGCGCGCCGATCTCTACGCGCTCGGCATCGTGACCGGCTGGATGCTCACCGGGCGCTTTCCGTACGCCGCGGCGTCGCCCGGCGAGTGGCTGTATTGCCATACCGCGAGCGTGCCGGTGCCGCTGCGCGACTGGCTGCCCGCGCTGCCGGAAACACTCGATCTGCTGGTCGCGCGACTGCTCGCGAAGGCCGCCGAGGATCGCTACCAGACCGCTCGCGGTGTCGAGCACGATCTGCGCGAATGCGCCGACCGGCTGCGCGGCAGCGGTGCGTTCGCGCCGTTCAGGCTCGGCAGCGCCGATACCGACGATCGCCTGCTCATCCCCGACCGCCTCTACGGCCGCGCCGCCGAACTCGATGCGCTCACGCAGGCGTTCGAGCGCGTCGCCCGCGACGGCTCGACCGAATGTGTATTTATCTCCGGCTATTCGGGCATCGGCAAATCGTCGCTGGTCGAGGATTTTCACCGCAGCATGACGCGCGGGCGTTTCGCATCGGGCAAATTCGATCAGCACCGCCGCAACGTGCCGTACGCCACGATCGCGCAATGCCTGGAGCAATTATTGCAGCGGATTCTGCGCGACGAGCCGCGCGAGCAGGCGCGTTGGCGCAAGCGCATCCAGCAGGCGCTCGGGCCGCATGGACGCCTGCTCGTCGATCTGCTGCCGTCGCTGGAACAGCTCGTCGGGCCGCAGTCCGCCGTCGCCGAAGCGCCGCCGCACGAAGCACTGACGCGCTTCGTCGCCGTGCTGACACGCTGCATCGCGGCGTTTGCCGGCGCGGGCCAGCCGCTCGTGTTGTT
This sequence comes from Paraburkholderia sp. SIMBA_027, assembly GCF_046535315.1. Classification (NCBI taxonomy): domain Bacteria; kingdom Pseudomonadati; phylum Pseudomonadota; class Betaproteobacteria; order Burkholderiales; family Burkholderiaceae; genus Paraburkholderia; species Paraburkholderia sp. SIMBA_027. Next base: position 160,666 of record NZ_JAWRWY010000001.1, on the reverse strand, counting down.
TCTCGACGATCTGCAATGGCTCGACGCCGGCACGCAGTCGATTCTTGAAGCGCTCGGCCGCGGCGCGGGCAACGATGCGTTGCTGATCGTCGGCGCGTATCGCGAGAACGAAGTCGGCGCGGCGCATCCGCTCGCGCATGTGATCGCCGATCTGCGCGCGCGCGGCGCGCGTGTGAGCGACCTGTTGCTCGCGCCGCTCACGGTGGACGACATCGAGCGCCTCGTGCGCGACGCCACGCGCAGCGATACGGCGGCCAGCGGCCCGCTCGCGCGGCTGATGTTCGAGCGCACGGGGGGCAATCCGTTCTTCGCGGTGCAGTATCTGCACGCGCTCGCCGACGACGGCTATTTGCGTTTCGACGATACGGCGCGCCACTGGGTCTGGAGCGTCGAGCAGATTGCGCAGCGCGCGTTTCCTGAAAGCGTCGTCGATCTGATGATCGGAAAGATCGAGCGTCTTTCCGCGCCGACGCAACGGCTGCTGACCGATTTCGCCTGTGTGGGCGCCACGGCGTCGCGCACGGTGCTCGCGAGCGTGCACGACCGGACCGCCGCACAGATCGACGCCACGCTGGCGGAAGCCGTCGAGCAGGGGCTGGTTTATCGCCGGGCGCACGCCTACGCGTTCGTGCACGATCGCGTGCAGGAAGCGGCCTATGCGCTGCTCGGGCCGCACGAGCGGGTCGCCGCGCACGGGCGAATTGGACGGCGGCTCGATCTCGACGATGCCGATCCGGAACTCGATCGCACGATCTTCGATATCGTCAACCAATATAACCGCGCCCTGAGCGCCATCGACGACGCAGCGCTGCGCCTGCGCGTCGGCCTGCTGAATCTGCGGGCGGCGCAGCGTGCCCGCGCGGCGTCTGCTTACGCCACGGCGCTCAACTATCTGGTCGCGGGCAGCGAGATTCTCGACGAAACGGCGTGGCAAACGCATTATCGCGAGAAGTTCTCGCTCGAACTGCTGCTCGCCGAATGCACGTTCCTCGCCGGTAATCCGGGCGACGCGGAAAGCCGTTTGCGCGCGCTCGCGGCGCTGGCGCGCAGCATCCCCGAAAAAGCGGCCGTGGCGTTTCTGCGCATCACGCTGCATACAGCGCTCGACGAAATGAGCGTGGCCGTCGACATCTGCCTGCATTATCTGCGCGAAGTGGGCGTCGACTGGAGCGCGCATCCCGAGCGCGCGGCGGCGCACGCCGAATACGCAAAAGTGGCTGCGCGCGTGCGGGAGCGCTCGATCATGGCGATGCTCGATAATCCCACGCTCGCCGACGAAACGCTCGAGGCGACGCTCAACGTCTTCACGGCGGTGCTGCCGCCCGCGTTTTTCACCGATGAAAATCTCGTTTGCCTCGTGCTGGCGCGCATGGCGAACCTGAGCATGGAGCACGGCAACGCGGGCGCATCGTCGCTCGGCTTTGCCTATCTGGGCATGGTGGCGGGGCCCGTATTCGGCGATTATCCGGGAGGTTATGAGTTCGGCAAGCTCGGGATGGCGCTCGTCGACGAGAAGGGCCTCGATCAGTTTCGCGCCCGCGTCTACATGTGCTTCTCGTACCACGTCATGCCGTGGACGCAACCGATTGGCCACAGCCTGCCGATTCTGCAGCGCGCCTTCGAGGTCGCCACGGAAAGCGGCGATCTCACCTACATCGGCTTCAGCAGTTGCTGTCTCGTCACGACGCTGCTCGCCGCATCGACGCCGCTCGCGGAAGTGGAAGCGCGCGCGCTCGAACGGCTGCACGTCGTACGCGAGGCCGGTTTCGGCCTGATCGTCGATATCATCAACGCGCAGCTCGCCTTGATTCGCGATCTGCGCGGCACCTCGCCGTGGTTCGGCTCGCCTGACGCCGATTACGCCGACACGGCCGCGCTGGAAAATCATTTCGAGCACAATCGCGCGCTCGATATCGCCGCGTGCTGGTACTGGATTCGCCAGCAGCAAGCGCGCTATTTCGCGGGCGATATCGAAGGCGCGCTCGCGGCGGGCGCGCGTGCCGCGCCGCTCGTGTGGACGTCGTCGGGCCACTTCGAACTCGCCGAGTATCACTTCTTTTCGGCGCTCGCGGGCTTGCGTTCGGCGCAAACCGTCGACGCGGCGCTCGAAGCACACGTGAGCAAGGTGCAGGCGTGGGCCGCGAGTTGTCCCGCCAATTTCGAAGCGCGTGCGGCTTTGCTCGAAGCCGAGCTTGCGTGCGTGCGCGGCGCGGAAATGGAGGCGATGCGGCTCTATGAACGCGCGATCGACAGCGCGCGCGCGAACCGACTGCTGCACGTCGAAGCGCTGGCGGCGGAGCGTGCGGGTCACTTCTACCTCGCGCGCGGCTTCGCGGCGATTGCGCCCGTGTATCTTCGCCGCGCGCGCGAGGCTTACGAAAGCTGGGGCGCGAGTGCGCGTGTCGCGGCGCTCGACGCGGCGCATCCGCAACTCGCCTTCGACGCGCCGCGCGCCGTCACGCCGGACGCGGCTGCGAATCTGCTCGACGTGGAGTCGGTCGTGCGTGCGTCGCAGGCGATTTCGAGCGAACGCGTGCTGGACCGGCTCATGCACACGCTCATGACGATCGTGCTGGAGCACACGGGCGCACGCCGTGCACTGCTGGTTCTTCCGCACGAGGAGCGGCTGCACGTCGAGGCCGAAGCGCGCGAGGGCGGCGAGGTGCGCATCGGACGGCAGCCCGGAACGCCGCGCACCTTGCCGCTGACCATGCTGAACGCGTGTTTGCGCACGCACGACGCGCTGCTCGTCGACGACGCGTGCGCTCACAATCCGTTCGCGGCTGACGAATACTTTCAGGACCGCGTCTCGCGTTCGGTATTGTGTCTGCCGCTCGTCAAGCAGACACGCGTGATCGGCGCGCTGTATCTGGAAAACGAGCTCGCGCCGGGCGTATTCACGCCGCCACGCATGACGGTGCTGCGCCTGCTGGCGTCGCAGGCCGCCATCTCGCTTGAAAATGCCAGTCTCGAACAGGTCGAGGCCTTGCTCGAAGAGAAGGATGCGTTGCTCCACGAGGTGCATCATCGCGTGAAAAACAACCTGCAGTTGATCAGCAGCCTGCTCAACCTGCAGGGCGCGCGCGTGCCGGATCGCGCGGTCGCCGAACTGTTCCAGGAAAGCCGGAATCGGGTCCGGTCGATGGCGATGGTGCACGAAAACCTCTATCGCGCAGGCAATTTCGCGCGCATCGACATGGCGCCGCACATACGCAATCTGTGCGCGCATCTGGCGCGCGTCTACGAAATGAGCCAGTCGGGCGTGGTCCTCGATGTCAAGGTGGACGACGTTCAACTCGACATGAATCGCGCGATTGCGTGCGGCATGATCGTCAACGAGCTGGTGTCGAACGCGCTCAAGCACGCGTTTCCGCAAGGGCGGCGCGGGAACTTGCGCGTGACGCTGAGCCTCGACGACACGGTGGAGCATGCGCCTCGTCACGCGGATGCCGCGCCGCGCTGCATCCTGAGCGTCGCCGACGACGGCGTGGGCTTGCCCGTCGCGTTTGCCATCGAAGAGGTCGATTCGCTCGGGCTGCAACTCGTTCACGATCTGAGCTGCCAGTTGCGAGGCGTCATCGACATCTCCCGCCATGGAGGGACGTGCTTTGCGATCCAGTTCTGAGCCGGACGCGCGCGCAGCGTCCGCGACGCCTCCCGCGCGCATCCTGATCGTGGAAGACGATTGGGTGGTGGCGCGCGATATCGCCCAGCAGATGCAGCGCTGCGGACATAACGTGATCGGCCAGGTCGCGACCGGAGAGGACGCGCTGGCGCTGGCCGCGCGCGACAAGCCGGGTCTGGTGCTCATGGACATCCGGCTCGAAGGTGCGCTCGACGGTATCGACGCGGCTCGGCAGCTCCGCGCGGCGCACGACGTGCCCGTCGTATTCCTGACCGCTTACGCCGACGAGGATACGGTTCGCCGCGCGACGCTCAGCGAGCCGTTCGGCTACGTGCTGAAACCGTTCGACGATCTGCAACTGCGTACCGTCGTGGACATGGCGCTCTACAAGCACGATGCCGAACGCCGCCTGCGCGAGAGCGAGCAGCGTTATGCCGTGACGCTGGCCAGCATTGGCGACGGCGTCATCGCAACGGACACCGATGGCCGCATCACGCTGATGAATCCCGTCGCCGAGCGGCTGACCGGATGGCGCGGCGACGCGGCGGCGGGACGTCCGCTCGCCGATGTGCTCGCGCTGGTCGACGAGGACACGAATGCGTCGGTAGCGGTCAGCGTGGCCTTCGCGCTGCTGGCGGGCGGCAACGTGCCGTATCCGGCGCGCACGCGGCTGGTGGAACGGAGCGGACGGACGCTGCCTGTCGAGATCCGCAGTTCGCCGATCGTGAGCGATGGAGGCGCGGTTTACGGCATGGTCTTCGCCATCCGCGATGCGACGGAGTCGAGACACGCGTCGCAAGCCGCAATCCTGCGCGAAACCAACGAACGCCTTGGCGTGGCGATGCGCGGCTCGAAAGTCGGCGTGTGGGACGTGGAGATTCCGCGCACACGTGTGCGTGCGACGCGTCTTCAGTGCTGGAATATTTCCGCGTGGCTCGGCTATGCGGAGCGCGATGCCGAGCTGGATTCCCTCCGCGTGCTGGAGCTGGTCCACGAGGACGACCGCGCGGTGCTGCGCCGCGCCTTTGCACGATGTGCGGCGCGACCGGGAAGCGGCTTCGAGATCGAGCATCGCGTGCGCAAACGTGACGGCACCTATCGCTGGGTGCTCACGCGCGGCACGTCGACGGCGCTCGCGGCGCGGGGCGGCACGCGCGTGTCCGGCACGGCGGCGGACATCACGGAACGCAAGGCGCTCGAGGAAACGGTGCGAGTCGCGCGCGACGACGCGGAAACCGCGAATCGCGCCAAGGACCAGTTTCTCGCCAACATCAGCCACGAACTCAGAACGCCGCTCAACTGCATCCTCGGGTATTCGCAGATCCTGCGGCAAGATACGTCGTTGGCCGATCGGGCGAAGACGCACATTGCATTGATCGAGCAAAGCGGTTCGCATCTGCTGACCTTGATTACCGATCTGCTCGACTTCGCGCGTGCGGGTGCCGGGAGCGTGCTGCTCGACGTCGGTGACGTGCTGCTCTCGCCATTCGTCGAAACGTTGTCGGACATGGTGTGCCTGCGGGCGCGCGAGAAAGGTCTCGCGCAGACCTGCGTGCTCGCGCCCGACACCCCGCGCGTCATTCGCGCCGACGAGAAACGCTTGCGCCAGGTGCTGCTCAATCTGCTCTCGAACGCGGTCAAATTCACCGACTTCGGCAGCATCCAGTTTTCGGTGAGTATGGCGCGCCGCGACGTGCTGCGTTTCGAGGTCCGCGATACGGGAATCGGCATTCGTGCGGACCAGCTCGAACGCGTATTTCAGCCGTTCGAACAGGCCGGCGACAGTGAGCGCAGGCGTGCAGGGCTCGGGCTTGGCCTGTCGATCAGTCAGCATCTTGCGAATCGCATGGGCAGCGCGATCCGCGTGGAGAGTGTGCTGGGGCGCGGCAGCCGGTTCTGGCTGGATTTCGCGGTTGACGCAGATGTGGAGCGCGCGCCTGCCCGTGAGACCACGCGTGAACTGGCCGGCGCCACGCGCCGCGCCGAGGGCGAGCCCTCCAGGCGCGCCGAGCCGGCCAGATCGGCGGCGCCGTTCGAGCTGCCTTCGCGCGCCAATATGGAAGTGCTCCATGCGCTCGCGCTTCGCGGGTCGATGAGTGAAGTGGTACGGCACGTGCAGAACTTGTGCGAAGGCCCTGAAAATGGCCGCTATCGCGTGTTTGCAGGGCAAGTCCGTGCACTCGCGCAGACCTTCGAATCGCGTCAGTTGCTTGCACTGATCGAAAAGCATTTGAACGAGACTTGACGTCTATGCCCGACGAATTTCAAATCAGGCCGCCGGTCGTGCTGGTGGTCGACGATACGGCGTCGAATCTGGGCATCGTAGTGGACTTTCTGGAGGCAAGCGGTCTTCAGGTGTCGATCGCGCGCGATGGTGAGGAGGGGCTGAACCGGGCGGAACTGGTGCGTCCGGATCTGATTCTGCTGGACGTCATGATGCCTGGACTCGACGGTTTCGAAGTGTGCCGCCGGCTCAAGGCGCAACCCGAAACGTGGGAGATCCCGGTGATCTTCATGACGTCGCTTTCGCGTGCCGACGACAAACACCGGGGATTTCAGGTTGGTGCGGTCGATTACGTGACCAAACCGCTTCAGATGGAAGAGTTGCTTGCGCGTGTGCAGACGCACGTCAAGTTGCGGCGGCTTCAGCAGGCACTACAAGAACGCAACGCTCGCCTGCACGAAGAGATAGAGCGCCGCCAGGTCGCGCAGGAAGCGCTGGTCGAGATGATCAACAGCGTGCGCAACTCGTCGAATGCCATCGCTCACGATCTGCGAACGCCGCTCTCCGAGCTGCGCGCGCGTATGGAAGTGATGATCTTCGAATTGCGCAAGCAGGTCGGCACCGACACGCTCGAACGCCTCGAAGGGGCGCTCGGCGATATCGACCGTGTGATCAGCATCTTCAACGCGCTGCTGCGTCTCGCGGAAATCGATGCGGGCGTCAGGCGCTCAGGGTTCGTTTCGAGTAACGTTGCGGACATCGTTTCGGAGGCCGTGGACTTCTATCAGCCGCTCGGCGACGTGCGGGGCATCGCGCTGTCTCTCACGTGTCCACTCGAACTCAATGCGATCGTCGACCCGCTACTCATTGCGCAGGCGATCGGCAACCTGATCGACAACGGGCTCAAGTACGCTTGCACGCGAGTGCATGTGAGCGTCAACGAGCGCGAAGGCGTGATCGAAATCGAAGTCGCTGACGACGGCCCCGGCATTCCGCTGTGCGAGCGCGAGAAAGTGACGGAGCGTTTCTATCGCGGCGACGCGAGCCGCGGGACGCCTGGCGTCGGACTTGGCCTGGCACTCGTGAAGAGCGTGGCGACACTGCATCGCGGAACGCTTACTCTGGCGGACAATGGCGGCGGCCTCGCGGTGACGCTGGCTGTTTCGAGCCGCCCGGTGTATCGGCTTGCGACCTCGCCTTGACGTACGGCACAGAGGGCGTTCCTCGCGGTTATACGAAGGTTTCGTTCGCTCCTGCCTTCTAGTGAAATCTCCATGCGACGGCATGATTGTCAGACCGTCAAGCCCGGCGATATTCTGGAACACATCGGTTGCCGCGTTAGGCGGTAACTCACTGAAGCCCATCAGGAGCGTTCCCGAACATGAACACGTCGCCTTCCGTACATCATGCTTCCCCGCTGCAGCCCGGTGCGCAAGCGCCGGACTTCACATTGCCCGCCACGCCGGACCAGACGATGTCGTTGTCGGAGTTGCGCGGCGCTCCGGTCGTCCTGGCGTTCTATCCAGCCGACTGGAGTCCGGTTTGCAGTGACGAACTCGGTCTTTTCAATGCCGCGCTCGACATGTTCAAGCACTACGAAGCACAGCTCGTCGCCATTTCCGTAGACAGCGCCTGGTCGCACGCGGCCTTTTCGACGCAGCGCGGCTATCACTTTCCGACGCTCGCCGATTTCGAGCCCAAAGGGGCAGTCGCCAGAAGTTATGGCGTTTATCGTGCAGCGGAGGGCGTGAGCGAGCGGGCGCTTTTCGTGATCGATGGCGCAGGCTTCGTGCGCTGGTCGGACGTCTCGCCCATCAGCATCAATCCCGGCGTGGACGGCGTGCTCGACGCCCTGCAACGCCTCGCCCCCACCACGCAACAGGTGCTGTCATGAGCAATCTCACGCCGCCCGTGCACGCCGCCGACCATATTCAGGGCACCGCTGATTCGCCGGTCACGCTTGTCGAATATGGTGACTTCGAATGTCCGTATTGCGGCGCGATGTATCCTGTAGTCAAGGCCGTTCAGCAAGCGATGGGCAATCGTCTGCGCTTTGTGTTCCGGCAATTTCCGCTGACTTCGATGCATCCGCATGCGCTCCATGCGGCCCAAATGTCGGAGGCCGCCGCGGCGGTCGGACGCTTCTGGGAGGCCCACGACCTGCTATATGAAAACCAGGGCGCATTGAACGATGCTGCGCTCTCGAATTACGCCGCGCACGTCGGCGTGAGTGCGAGCGACTTGAAATCGGCCTTCGAAGGCGCTTATGACGAACGGATTCAACGTGACTTCGACGGCGGCTTGCGTAGCGGCGTAAATGGTACGCCGAGCCTGTTCATCAACGGTCGGCGTTATGACGGCGATCGCGACGCCAGGAGTCTGCTCGAAGCCCTCGATGCTGCCGCGGCGGGCGCGTGAGCGGCGCCGATCCGGTGGTGGAGACACTGGGCGCCGAAAGCCTTCTAGGCTGAGAAACCCTCGACAAAGCGGATGAAAGCGCGAACTTTGCGCGAGAGGCGGCGGTTGGGAAGGTAGGTGGCATACACGAAAGCCTCGCCCGCATCGGCCGTGATTTCCCAGTCTTCGAATAGCCGCACGAGGCGTTCGGCTTCGAGGTCGGGTGCCACGAGCCATCTGGGCAGCAACGCTACGCCCTGGCCACCAATTGCGGCTCCCGCGATCATGTCGAGGTTATTGGTCACGAGTTGACCGGTCACGATAACGGGCTCCGTCGTGTCGCCCAAGCGAAAATTCCAGCGCTGTCGTCGCCCCGGCTTATAGGCGAATTGCAGGCATTCGGCCCGAGAAAGGTCGGAGGGCGTGGCGGGGCGTCCATGCCGCTCCAGCCACGCAGGACTCGCTACCAGAAAGCGTTTGCTTTTGCCGAGCGTCTTGACGATGAGGCGGTCGTCGAGGTCGGGCACGCCAACACGCAGGGCCACATCGAGGCGGTCATTCACGAGATCGAGGTGGACGTCCGACACGACGAGATCGATGGTGATCCTGGGATAGGCCTGAAGAAACTCGGGTATTCGCGTGGCGAGGTGAAGACGGCCATAGGTCGCGGAAACCGACACACGCAAATGCCCCGTGAGTTCGCTGCCGCGATCGATCACGCTGCTATCGGCATCGTTCAGATCGGAAAGCACCTGCCGCACCTGTTCGACATAAGCGCACCCCGCATCGGTGAGCGAGACGTTGCGCGAGGTTCTCGTGAGCAGGGGCGTGCCAAGCGATGCCTCAAGACCGTCCATGATGCGCGCGATTGAAGACGTTGTTTTGCCGAGCTCCTGTGCCGCCGCCGTGAATCCCCCGCAGTCCGCGACTTTCAGCAAGGTATGCAGGGCTAACAACTTGTCCATGTCGGTTCCCGATTGGCTTGTGGGCCCGTTCGATTCTAAGTCAACCCGGCGCCTGAACGAAAAGAGTCGAGCGAGAAAATGCAGCTCGGCTGCGGGGCCTTTCTTGCGTCCCCTTAGAACTTGTGCTTGATCCCCAGCGTGACGACGAGCTGGCGATTGCCGCTGGCCGGTCCATATCCGAGTATGGTTGCATGGTGAGCGTCGCCTGCGGCCTGCTGCATGAATGTGAGCATCGAAAGGTCCGTGCGTTTGGACAGCGAATACACGATGGCGAGGTTCAGTTCGTGCCACATGGGTATCTCGCGCGGGCGATCGTAGACGCCGCGCGTGAACACATACGCCGCGCCGAGCAGCAACCATGGTCTCAAGTAATAGCGCGCACTGACGTTGAAGTTGTTGAGCGTGAGGTGCGTGGCGTCGAGATAGTCGTAGTTGACGTTGCTGTACATCGCACCGAATATCGCCGACCCCGCCGTGTAGAATCCGCCGGTGCCGAAGATCTTCTGGCGGCTCGCGTAGGCGTGCGGGTCCGCCGCGCTGTGCGTAAAGATCAGATAGCTTGCCGAATAATCATTATCGACCGCGCCCGGCTGATTCGTCGAGCTATAAGGCGAGTCGTATTCCGCATAGGCAACGTTCCAGTTCAAACCGCCGTAGTCGTAACTCGCCCCAAAGCTGAACGCCCGATTGTTCGCAAATCCTCCAGGCGCGTTGCTCAACCCGTAAAGCGCGGTCGCCTTGAAGCCTTTGATGTTCGGCGTCACGTACTTGAGCGAATTCTGGATGCGGATATTGTTGAACGTGTTGTCGCTGTCGCCAACGCTGCCCAGCCAGCTCCACGCCGTGTTCGGCCCGAGGTAATCGACCACGGCGTCATATTGACGGCCGGCCGTGAACGTGCCCCATCTCGGGCTGGAAAGACCCACATAGGCCTGGCGTCCGAACAGGCGGCCACTTTGGCTCGCGCTGCCGGTGTAGGGATTGAAGCCATTTTCCAGCACGAATACGGCGCTATTGCCACCGCCCAGGTCCTCCGTGCCGCGCAGGCCCCAGCGGGGGCTTTGATTCTGCCCGCTCAGCGCTTGCCAGGTGTGATGGCCGGATTGATTCGGCGACCACGCAATGCCCACGGAAATGAGACCGTACAGAGTCACGGTGCTTTGTGCATGGGCCGCGCCGGCATGTGCGCCGGCCAGACAAATCAGTGCGAGTGCGTGCGTTTTTAATTTCATTCTGGATTCCGGTCATTCCGCGGACCAAAGCGCGTTCAATGGACGTGGCGATTCCCGCGTCCGCGCACGATTGCGCGGACGCTGCAATAACGCGTGAGCGTGTGGGGAAAACGGGAGATCAGGCTGCGATGGGACTGACCGGAGCGCGGCGAATCACCTTCTCGCCCGCGTCGGTCTGGACACCCAAGGCATAGAGGCCTGAATGCTGCTTGTTGTAGCGAATCTCGAACGGAAAGTCGGCGGGACGCGCGATATCGCCAAGCCAGCGCGCGAGCGCATCTTCATCCTCGCCAATTTCAATCCAGTTGAGGCCCTCGCCGCGCACCGACCCCGATCCCGGCACGACCGGCAGCGTTGCAGGATGCGGACCGTTCGTCATCTTGAAGTACAGGTTCGGCTTGCCGATGGGCCAGGCGGTCAACGCGCTGGGCGTCTGCAAGGCAAAGCTGCGATTGCCGTTCATCATCTGACGGCCGGCCTCCTTGCCCGTGGTGTTCGGATCGACCACGGTATGGTGGTGACGCGCGAAGGCCTCCAGTTCATCGAGCGTGTCCGCACGCAGGCACCATCCAACGAAGCAGTCGCCTGTTTGCGTTTGGCGCGCGAAGAATTCTGCAAGCGGTTGCCCGCGCTTGAGGACCGTATGATCGACAATGCTTTCGACCTCGATGTAAATATCTTCGGCGAGCGGCACGACGCGATGCCCGATGCCATAGAGCGGGAAGAATCCGCCGTCGTAATTGCCGATGCCGGTTTCCTGGCTCAGTCGAAATGTGGCTTCGTACACGTTTTGCGCGGCGAGGCAAATATGATCGAAGTGAATCATCGTGAGTGCGTTCCTTGCTGTGGGGTGGTGAGAGGGCGAGCCGTTTCTGCCTTGAATTCGGGGCAGGCTTACCGGTTATGAAGCGATGGCCCGATTTGCGGTGAAGTCGACGACGGGTTCGCGTTTTTAGATGAAGCATCGTTCTGTTCGTATCGAGGCATCAAGGCGAAGACTGCGGAGGCTGCAATGGCCAGCAGCGCGCTCAGCATGAGGCCGGGCTGATAGCTGCCGAACCGGTCGGCGAGCCAGCCGATGGAGAACGGGCCGATGCCGGCGACGATGCAAAGCGAGCCGTATTGCCACGCGTAGACGCGAGGAAACACACGCAGGCCGAAATACCGCGTGCACATGTATGAGACGAGGTCGATTTCGCCGCCGAATGTCCAGCCCACTGAGAACGCATAGAAAGCCGCATAACGAATGCCGCCGAAATGGATCGCGAGCAGGCCCGCTGCGCCTACCAGGCACGAAAAGACCATGAGCCAGGAAGCCTGAACATAGTCGGAAAGCCACCCGCAGATCAGTCGCACGCAAATCGTGCCGATGCCGACCAGGCTGATGTATTTCGCGGCGGTGCCCGGCGCCGCGCCGGACTCAGCGAGCAACGGCGCCATGTGCTGAGCGTTGCCGGATACCACGAGGGTGGAGAGCGTGAAGGCGACGAACATCAGCCAGAATGTGCGGCTGCGTTTGGCATCGGCGAACTCACGCTCGAGCGCTTGCATATCGACGGCGTGCAGTCTCTCCTCGCGCCGCGGCGGCGTTTCGGACGTCGTCGTTTCGGCGCGATGATCGCGCAGCACCAGGAGAGCGATGGGCACACCGGTCGCGGCCAGTGCGGACAACGCCATGTAACCGACATGCCAGCCTAGCCGGTGAATCACGGCGGCGATCAACAACGGGAACGCCGCGCCGCATAGACCCAAACCGACCTGCGTGAGGCCCAGTGCGAGACCCCGGCCGCGATCGAACCAGCTGCTGACCACGCGCGTGTAAGGCAGGCCGCTGGTGCCGCTACCCACTAAACCAAGGAGTCCGATGAGTCCGATATACGTCACGGGAGAGCGCGCGCCGGCTGCAATCGCGAGAAAGCACAGCGCAAGCGCGAGCGCGCTGGCGGCGACTGTGCGCGCGGCGCCGAAGCGAGACAGCATGCGCCCCCAGAACTGCAATCCCACGGCAAGGCCGAGTGTGAACGCGAGATATCCCGCGCCGTACTGCGTTTTCGTGAGACCGAAGGCCTGTTCGAGGTCCCTGGCAAAGAGACCGAGGTTATAAGAACCCAGGCCGATCACTCCGACACCGAGGCCGGCCGTGCAAGCAATCAATTGAGGCCAGCCTCGGTGAAATTCGTCAAGCTTGCGCATACATGTCCTGTGTCTGGATGATTTCGTCGTGCCGACGCACGCGCGAAACAAACCGGGGTTATCGTTCAAGCGCCGCTGCACATGCATCGACGGGCTCAAGAATAGGGCCGAAAAAAAACACGATAAACGGAGATCTTGCGAACGCCGCGTTGCGTTTTCTGCAATGCACAGGCGTGAAAAGGGCATGCACGCGCCGCGGAATACGCGGGTGCGCCAGGCAATTGATGAAGTGGATTAAAGGAATGCGACGCGAGGGAAATAGCGCGTCCAAGCTGAACCAAACGATCCAGCTCGGCTCAAGAAAGGGAAATCAGACGCGGGCGTGCCCCGCGCTGTAGCGGGACGCTCGCGTAGTGCAGCAGGCGGGCCCGGCTAAATGCGCAGCAGTCGTGCGGCGTTGCCGCCCACGATCATGTTGCGCCCGGCGTCATCGATCGGAACGTGGTCGAGAAAGCGCACGGGCTGCTCGTATCCCATATCGAAGCAGTAGTCGCTGCCAAGCACGAGTCGATCCACGCCGACGTTCTTGATGAGAAACTCGAGTATGGGCCCCGAATGGGAAACCGTGTCGTAGCTGAAGCGGCGCGCGTAGCTGCTGGGCTGCTGGGCGAGCTTGCGCGTTTCAGGCCGCACATTCCACCCGGCATCGATGCGCCCCAGCAGAATCGGCAAAGCCCCGCCCGCATGCGGCAGCGTGATTTCCAGCGTGGGATAGCGGTCCATCACGCCGCCGAGAATCAGATGCGACGCGGCAATGGCCGTGTCGAAAGGATTGCCAAGCAGATTGCTCAGATAGTAGTCGGCGAGGCGGCTCCCACCGACGGTTTGTTGGGGATGCAAAAAGACCGGCAGCCCCATTTGGGCGATACGGGCGAAAATCGGATCGAAGCGGGGATCGTCGAGATCGTGATTGTCGATGTTCGTGCCCATATACACGCCGCGCACGCCAGGCAAGTCCGCGGCGCGATCGAGTTCATCGAGCGCGTCGCGCGCGTCCAGCATCGGCAGCGTCGCCAGCACGACGAATCGTGTGGGGTGGGCGCGATAGACGTCCGATGCTGCCACATTCCACGTTCTCGCCAATCGCGCATTGAACGGGCGGTCGCCCCAGTATGCCATGGGCACACTCAGTGATAGCGCCTGAACATCGACGCCACTTGCGTTCATGTCCCGCAGGCGTTGGTCGACATCGATGAACTTCATGGGCAACGGACCCAGGCCGCCGGCCGGTGTCTTGAAGGTGAACGAGTGGCCGTCGGACACAAAACTGCCGCCGTATTTCGAACCCTCCTTACCCACGAGGTCGCAATACGCTTCGGGGTAGTAGTGCGCGTGAACATCGATCGAACGCTGGTTGGCGGCCGCCGCCGAAGCCTGTTTGCCGCTCACGCCGAGTGCGGCTCCCCCGGAGACCGCGCCCAGTGCGCCGAGCAAACGGCGGCGAGCCGGGGAAATACAGCATGTGCAATCCATACCTTGTCTCCTTCTGTTTATATGTGGTGAGTACTTGCGAGGCTTACGCACCGTGCGTGGTGCCTATTTCACATCTGACAGTTTGCGAATCGAACAGCATGCGCTCGCGTTGCGCGCGGGCTGAGCGGTCGGTGACTGAGAAAAACCAGATGCCCGCAAATGCGCAAATCATCGAAAAGAGCGCGGGATATTCGTACGGGTAAGCCGCATGAACGTGCCCCAGCACCTGCACCCATACTGTTGGGCTGAGTATGGTCAGCGCCACGGCGACGGCGAGTCCAATCGTGCCGCCCGCCACGGCGCCGCGCGTGGTCATGCCACGCCAGTAAATCGACAACAGCAGCACCGGGAAATTCGAGCTTGCGGCGATCGAAAACGTCAGGCTGACGATAAACGCGATATTCTGCTTTTCGAACGCGAGTCCGAGCAGGATGGCGAATATGCCCAGAACAAAGGTGGTCGCGCGCGAGACGCGCATTTCGTCGCGCTCGGAAGCCTTGCCACGGCGCAGCACGTTCGCATAGAGGTCATGCGAGATCGCAGAAGAGCCCGCGAGCGTGAGCCCCGCCACGACGGCAAGAATGGTCGAGAACGCAACGGCGCAGATAAAGCCTAGAAAGACATTGCCGCCCACCGCGTGCGCGAGATGAATCGCGACCATATTGACGCCGCCTGTCACCGCGCCCGAAGGCGTGTGATAGCGTGGGTCCGTCGCCACGAGCGCAATCGTGCCGAACCCGATCACGATAATGAGGGCGTAGCCTATGCCGACGATGCCCGTCGCGTAAAGAATGCTCTTGCGCGCCGCCTTGACGTCGCGGACTGTGAAAAAGCGCATCAGGATATGCGGCAAGCCCGCGGTGCCGAATATGAGTGCGAGGCCCAGCGAGATGGCCGAAACCGGATCGGAGACCAGGCCGCCCGGTCGCATGATTGCGTCGTGCGCCGGATGCACGGCAACGGCTTGGGCAAAGAGTGCGTTCAGGCTGAAGCCGAAGCGCGAGAGCACCATGATCGCCATGAACGCCGCGCCCGCGAGCAACAGCACCGCCTTGATGATCTGGATCCACGTGGTGGCGAGCATGCCGCCGAAGAATACATAAACGACCATCAGCACGCCCACCATCACCACGGCCACGCTGTAGTGCAGGCCGAACAGCAGTTCGATCAGCTTGCCGGCGCCGACCATCTGCGAGACGAGATAGAGCAGCACGATGACGATGGAACTCGACGCCGCGAATGCACGGATCGGGCGCTGTGCGAGACGCCAGGACACGACGTCCGCGAGCGTGTATTTGCCGAGATTGCGCAGCGGTTCTGCGATGAGGAACAGAATGATCGGCCAGCTTGCGAGAAAGCCAATCGAGTAGATCAAGCCGTCGTAGCCGCTCGTAAATACTAGCGCGGAGATGCCGAGCAGCGAAGCGGCCGACATGTAGTCGCCCGCAATGGCCCAGCCGTTCTGAAGTGCGGTGATCTTGCCGCCTGCCGCGTAGTGGTCGGATACGCTGTTGTTCCTGCGCGCCGCCCATTTGGTGATGACGAGCGTGGAGGCGACGAAAACGAGGAACATGCCGATGGCGAGCGTATTGTGGCCTTGCGCGATAGAAGAAGTCGTCGCGGCTTGCGCCGCAACGGGCAGGACCGCCAGCGTATAACACGCGAGGAGTGCAAGGCGTTTCATGACGTCCCTCCTTTTGCGCAGGCTTCGACCATCGCGTCGTGTACGCCGTTGGCGCGCGCGACATAGATCGCCACGAGCGCGAACGTGAATACGAACATGCCGAAACCGACCGGGAACCCCCAGGTCATCGGCTTGCCTTGCGTGATCGGCATGCCGAGCCATTTCGCGTTGAAAGCAAGTGACAGGATGAACGCGAAATAGACGCCGAGCATCAAGGCAGAGAGGCCCCACGAGAAGGCGCGGCGCGTTTTCACGAGCGCGGTAAAGCGGGGATTGCCGACCAGCGTCAGCGGGGGATCGGCGGACAGGGCCGCTCCTTCGGGCCCGTATGCGCCGTGAGAGGAAAGAGTGGGTTCCACGTAGTCTCCGTTTCGATTGTGTTTGGCTCGCGCGGCGTCACCCGGGTATGGCGTTGCCGATGTGCGCCACGCGGGTGCCGTCAAGCCGTCCAGGGAACGGCGGTCTCGCGCATCACCGCCTCGGGCGTGCGGTAACGTTCGGCCATCTCGCGCTCGGACGCGTCCTTGAGTTGCGCCTGCATGTACGCCCCAAGGTGGCGCGCATGCTGAACGATGGCGGCCCCGAATTCCGTGCGAACGGCGCTATAGGCTTCCAGCGCAGCGCGCACGTCGGCACCTTCGCGCAATGCCTTGACGAGTTCCATCGCATCGCCCGCGGCTTTGGTCACGCCCATTCCGCAGTGCGGGCGCGCCACGAATGCGGCGTCGCCGAGCAGGGCGATGCGGCCAAAGGCCATGCGCGGCACTTCGAGATCGAAAATGGGCTGGAAGAGCGGCTGCGCGGCTTTCGTCACGACCTCGGCGAACTGCGGCGCAAGCAGCGCATGCGCGGCGTCTTCCATGTTGGCCAGCACGTCGTCGCGAATCAGCGTCGGCGGGATGCCGCCCTCCCAGCGTTTGCCCGACGCATCGGTGAGCATGTCGCGAAGTGCCACCTGCTCGTCGGTCGCGCGGTACCAGACAAAGTTGTAGCGCCGCTCGCCGGGCCGGGTGCTGTTGGCGTGGCCGGCCACCGGGTAGCCAAGAATCTGTTCGCGCGGGGGCAGGCAGAACGCGAATTTGTCGAAGAGCGCAGCATGCGTGGGCGCGGAAATGGCCGCTTCGTCGACAAGACCGCGCCATGCGACATAGCCCGCATACTGCAACGCCACGCGCGGCAAAAACTGCTCGCGGATTGCCGAGCGCAGCCCGTCCGCCGCGATCACGAGATCCGCCGTGTGCGTCGTGCCGTCGGCCAATGTGACGGTGGCGCGCTCGGCGTCTTCGTCCACGCGGACGACCGACATGCCCGGGTGATAGTGAGCATCGTGGATCGATCCGCGCAACACGCTGTACATCTTGCCCCATGCGGTGAGCACTTGGGGCATATGGCAGGACGAGATCAATTCGCCATCCTGATCGAATGTGCCGCGCTTGTCGATGCTGACGCCGATCGTGTCGTCAAAGTGGATGTCCGCCGCGCTCAGCGCCGCGAACAGCTCCGGATGCGTGACGATACCCGCACCGCGTCCCGAGAGCGCTTCCGGGACGCGTTCGAAAATCTTCACCGTCCAGCCGTCGCGCGCGAGCAGGTTGGCGGCGAACAAGCCGCCGAGCGATCCGCCCACCACGATCGCGGTGCCCTTCGTAATCTTGCCGTTCATCTCAGTTCCCTGCCTCTGCCAGATCGCCCGATTCGTTCAGTAATGCTGACGATCGTTTCTCGCCGTGTTCGACCTCCGAGGCGGGGAAGTTCAGTTCGATGGTGACGCCCGAGGGGTCTTCCACGAAGATCTGGTGCAGGCCGAGGCTGGGCACCGTGCGATCGCGCCATTTGAGCCCTTCGGCGCGCAGCGTTTGCCACGTCGCCTGCACGCCGGTTGCGAGAAAGGCGATGTGATCGACATTTCCCGTGCCGCTTTCTACCAGGGCCTTGTCGCCCAGGTACGCGGTCAGTCCATCGGGGTTGTGCGCGTCCACGCCGATGATGTGGACGATGCCGAAGTCGGCTTCGTCGCCACCCCGGTAGAGCCACGCGCCGGGAAAGTCGAAGGGCGGCCGGTAGCCGCGCGTGAAGCCGAGCACACGTTCGTAGAACCCGCATGAACGTTCGAGATCGGTCGTGCGGATCGAGTAGTGGGCGAGTCTGGTAATCGGCATAAGATGTTCCTCATAATTTATCGATCGATAACTGATCGGTTGATAAATTGTAGGGAGGAAGGCGCCTGAATACCAAGCGCA
This sequence comes from Paraburkholderia sp. SIMBA_027, assembly GCF_046535315.1. NCBI lineage: Bacteria > Pseudomonadati > Pseudomonadota > Betaproteobacteria > Burkholderiales > Burkholderiaceae > Paraburkholderia > Paraburkholderia sp. SIMBA_027. The sequence goes on along the minus strand of NZ_JAWRWY010000001.1, from coordinate 142,633 downwards.
AAAGCGCGGGTGTTTACCCTGGAGCGGACGGGCGTTCCAAGGGGCGTATCGCTCGAATCAGGCCAGGCTCGGGGCTTCGTGGATGCGCAGGGGCGTGCGCGAAATCGCGGACTGTTTGCGAGGTGGCACGTGTATGTTGGGGAGGGTGTGGCAACGCGGGAATCTGCGGCTAATGCAATGCCGCGTTGCGGACCGTGCAAGCTTGCGCGATGCTCGCGTCAGCGCGAACGTCCCACGCATGACGTGCGAGGACGAACGAGTGCGTCAGGACGCCGCTTTCGCCTGTTTTGCCCGCGTCGCTTTGGCCGCGGGCGCGGGCCGCAGATGCTTGAGCGCCGCCGGAACGCCGTTGAGGAAGGCGTCGATCTGCAAGGCGATCTGGCCTTCGAGGTCGTCGGGAACCGGCAGCCCGTAAATCCATTTGCGCACGCCGATATAGAAAATGCTGGCGTGCAGGCTCCAGATCAGTTCGAGATCGGCCGCGCGTTGTTGCGCATTGTTCGCGGGTTCCACGCCGTATGCCTCGCGAATCTCGTTCATCACGGGAACGAACACGCGCTCGCGCAGGCGCGCGAGGTATTTCGAGTTGATGCCTTCCTTTGTCAGCCCCGCGAAAATGAAAATGCGAATCCACTCGCGGCGCAGGATGACTTGGGAATAGCCGTGATAAAACGTGACCATGCGCTCCTGAATGGGAACCGTGCGGTCGAGAATCAGCTTTTCCCACGACGAGTCCCATTGGTAGACCTCGTCGTACACGCGGTCGATGAGCGCTTCCTTGCTGGAGAAATAGCGGTATAGCAGGGGTTGCGTGACCCCGAGCTGGCGCGCCAGTTCGCGCGTGCTGCCCGAAAAACCGTGCGTGGCGAAGTGGTCGATGGCCTTGAGCAGGATCTGCCGCTCGCGCACTTCAGGCGCAAGGCGGCGCGCCGTGGCGGATTGCGCCTGCGGCGTCGCGGCTCCCTCCGTTTTCTTTCGCGGCATGCTGGATCACCACTGGTTGCGTCGTGGGGATCATACAAAGATTGCCCGCCGATGGCTAGCGGGTCCCATGCCGCGCCCTCCCGCACTCGCGAGCGCGCGCTCATGAAAGACGCTGCCCCTGCATGGCCGGAATGCCCGCGTAGAGCGCCGAGAGCCAGTCGATGAAGACCTTCAGCTTCGGCGGCATGTGGCGATTGGGCGGATACACGACGGAAACCGGCCGCGGCTGGGTGTTGCAGTCGGGCAGCACCTCGCACAACCGGCCTGCGCGAATGGCGGGCTCCACGAGGTAGAGCGACGTTTTGACGAGACCGAGACCGGCGAGCGCGCATTCGACCTGCGCGTCGGCGTCGCTCACCGCGATCGCCCCGCGCAGGGCTACCGTGCGCCGCGCACCGCCCACCATGTACTCCAACGGGCGCGGGCGCCCGGTGTCCGCCGACACGTAGTCGACGGTGCTGTGATGCATAAGGTCGTCCACGCTCTCGGGCGTGCCGTGCCGCTCCAGGTAGGCGGGCGTCGCGCAGGTGCAGGTGGACATGCTGCCGATGCGCCTCGCGACCATGGAGGAGTCCGGCAGCTCGCCCACGCGCACGACGCAATCCACGCCTTCGCCCACGAGGTCCACCCGGCGGTCGGTGACCGCGAGGTCGATCGAGATGTCGGCAAAGCGTTCCACGAACTCGGGCAGCGCGGGAATCACAATGCGCCTCGCCATGGCCGTCGGCATGTTGACGCGCAGTTTGCCTTTGGGCGCGCTGCGCGCGCGCGACAGCGAGGCCTCCATGTCGTCGATCTCGCTGAGTACCGCAACGCAGCGCTGATAGTAGGTGCTTCCGTCTTCCGTGGGCGACACGCGGCGCGTGGTGCGGTTGAGCAGCTTGCAGCGCAGATGCTGTTCCAGTTGCCGCAGCAGCGCGGAGACGCGCGGCGTGGTCAGCCCCGTGAGTTCCGCAGCGCGGGTGAAGCTGCCGGTTTCGACGATGCGTGCGAACACGTGCATCGACAGTAGCGTATCCATGCTCTCTTACACCTCGATGAGCTTGCGCAGCGAGTCGCCGGCCAGCGGCAGGTCGCGAACGCGCTTGCCGCTGGCGTCGAACAACGCGTTGCCGAGCGCGCCGGCGGTCGGTCCCATGGCTGCTTCGGCCGCGCCGAGGAAGGGCGCGCCGGGGCGGTCGATCAAATGCACGTTGATCTGTTTGGGCGCCGACGAGTAGCGCAGGATGGGGTACGTGCCCCAGTCGAAGCTGCGGATGCGCTGCGTGTCGAATTGCAGGGACTCGTGCAGCGTCCAGCTCGCGGACTGGATGATGCCGCCCTCGATCTGGTTGCGGATGCCGTCGGGATTGACGATCTGCCCGCAATCGACCGCCGCTTCCGCATGCTCGAGCGTCACCTGACCCGTCTCCGGCTCGATCGAGACTTCGACGGCAACGGCAACGTACCCCATGAGGTTCTTGTACCTGGCGAATCCGAAGCCCACGCCACGATTGCGGGCGCGCGGCGCGCGCGGCCAGCCGAACTGTTTTGCGGCGAGCTTGATGACGTCCTTCGCGCGCTCGTCGTCGAGATGCCGCAAGCGGAACTCGACGGGATCGACGCCGGCCATACGGGCGAGGTCGTCCATCGTGCTTTCGATGGAGAAGACGTTCATGTGCGCGCCGAGCGAACGCATGGCCGAGGTTTGCAGCGGCATGGTCGGCGAAAAGTTGTTCATCACGTAGATGTTCGGCAACACGTAGAGCGGAATGCCGTTTCGGTCGCCGCCGCCTTCGGGTTGCAGCATCGGCGTGGAAGGCGCGGAGACGAATGGCGTTTCCAGCATGCGCGCAGGCAACAGCCGCCCCGCGTTGACGATGCGCTCGTTGTGCGAGCTGCTCCACAGTGCGTAGTTCCAGTCGACGATGCGGCCGTTCGCGTCGATGGCGGCTTTCACCTCCGTCACCATGGCGGGGGTGTAATGGTCCCAGGCATGTTCCTGCTCGCGCATCCATTGCACGCGAACCGGCTGGCCCGGCATGGCCGCCGCGATCAACGCCGCATGGGCGGCCACGTCGTCCGCGCCGTTGTGCCCGTAGCAGCCCGAACCCTCCACGTGTACGCAACGCACGTGCTCCTTCGGCAGCGAGAGCATTTCTGCGAGCGCGTCGCGCAGCGGATACACACCTTGCGAATGCGTCCAGACGGTCATCTGCGTGCCGTCGAACAGGGCGACCGAGCATGACGGACCGATCGAGCCGTGCATCATGTAGCGCTTCGTGAACTGCGCGCTGAGCGTCTTGACGGCGGGCGGCATGGGCGCGTGGTGATCCGCGATCTTGATGGGCTCCGTCGCGATGACTTTCAGGTCGCGATGCACCGTATGCGGATCGGGCAGCGCGCGGCCATTCGTCCAGACGCTTCCGGCCGAGAGCACACGTTGCGCCTGGACGGCTTGCCATTCGCCTTTCGCCACGACGGCCAGCATGCTGCCGTTGCGCACGATCCTGACCACGCCGGGCATCTTCATGACCGTGGCCGCGTCGTACGCCGTGAGGTGCGCGTCGTAGACCGGCGGCATCACCACGCGCGCGTGCAGCATGCCGGGCAACGCCATGTCCTGAACATAACTCACGCCCCCCGTCACTTTTGAGGGGATATCCACGCGCGGCAGTGAGGTGCCGATCACGCGGAACGTTTTCGGGTCCTTGAGCGGCGAGGTGGGCGTGGCGCTACGATGGAGGTTGACGAGTCCAACCGCCTCGCCATAGCTCATCATCCGGCCGTCGCGCGCGCGGATCACCGCGTTGTTCGCGACGAGCGTCGCGCCGTCCACGTTGAAGTGCGTCGCGGCGGCGTCCACGAGCAGGCCGCGTACCTGGGCGGCGGCGTTCAGCAGCGCCGACCCGCTGTCGGCGATGGTATGGCTGCCCGCGGTCAGACCTTCGTCGGGAGACGCGCCGGTGTCGGCGGTCAGGAAGGTGATGAGCGCGGGCGCCATATTCAGTTCTTCCGCCGCGACCTGGAGCAGTGCCGTGCGCACGCCCGTGCCGAGTTCGACCTTGCCCGTGAAAACGGTGACCTTGCCTTCGGGCGTGATCTTGATCCACGCGTCGAGCATCGGGTTGGTCTTGAGGCTGCCCGCGAGCGCCTGGGTCTCCTTCGAGACATGCACCGCCGCGCCTTCGTCGGCGATCACTTCCTGAGCGAACAGCTTTGCACCGGGCGCCATGCTGAAGGCAACGAACAGGGCGCCCGAGATCATGAAGTGGCGGCGGCCTTCGTCGACGAAATCGTCCTGGTGGCTCATCGTTGCGCCTTCGTTTCGATGTGAGGTTGAGCGACGGCTTGCGCAACCGATTGAAGCGCGGGCTGTGGCATGCCCGCGACCTCGCGCACGGCGGCGAGAATGCGCATGTGCGTGCCGCAGCGGCAGAGGTTCGGCTCCATGTGATCGCGCAGTTCCTGCTCGCTCGGGTGCGCGTTCTTGTCGAGCAGCGCTTGTGCGCGCATGATCATGCCCGCGATGCAATAGCCGCATTGCGCCGCCTGGTGCTTGATGAATGCGTTCTGCAAGGCTCCGGGATGCGCAGCGTTGCCGAGCCCTTCGAGCGTGCGTACGGGGCGTGCGCCAATCGCGCTCACCGGCACGAGGCAGGAAAACGTGGCCTCGCCGTCGACGATCACCGTGCATGCGCCGCATTGACCGAGGCCGCAGCCGAACTTCGCTCCGTGCAGTTTGAGATCGTTTCGCAGCGCATACAAAAGCGGCGTGGACGGGTCGATATCGAGCGTGTGCGTGGCACCGTTGACATTCAGGGTAATCATCGCGCACTGTCCTCCTTTCTGAGCTTGGCGACGAGCGGGACGGTGTCGGGCCACGCGGGTTTCGCAGACCACTTTGCGCGCACATAAGCGAGCAGATCGGCGACTTGCCGGTCGTCGTATACGCCGCTGAATGCGGGCATGTAGTTCATTGCGTCCTCGCCGTGCCAGTTGATGCCGTTCAGGAGCATCTGGATTGCGTTGCGCGGCGTGGCGGCGTTGATGGCCGTGCTGAAGGCAAGCGAGGGGCGTTCGCCGATCGTCTGCATGGGTGAGCCGTCGCCGTGGCACTGCGCGCACGATGCGCTGAACAGCACCGCGCCGCGTTGCTCGGCCGGTGTGGTCTCACGCGCAGCGCTCATCATGCTCGTGGCGGCCGCTGGCGTCGTATGCGGCGCATCGCCGTTTTGAAGCGATATGATGTACGTGGCGATCGCCTCGACGTCCGACTCAGGCACGGTTGCGAGGTCGCGCGTGACGGGCAGCATCGGGCCAGCTGCCGCGCCGTGCTCGGATGCGCGGCCCGTGCGCAGGTACGTGACGAGTTGTTCGCGCGTCCACGGCTGTGACGCGCCGTGGAGCGCGTTGAGCGGCGGCGCTTCCCAGCCGTCGACAATGCCGCCTTCGAACGCCTGCCCTGACTTTTCTCCGCCGATGGCATTGAGCGGCGAGTGGCACGACGCGCAGTGCCCGAGCCCGTCCACCAGCAGTTTGCCGCGATTCCATTGCGCGTCGTGCGCGGGGTCTGGCTGAAGCGGGCCGGGGCGCAGGAACAGCACGTTCCAGAAGGCCACGAGCGGGCGGAAGTTCAGCGGAAAAACGAGCGCGTTCGCGGGCGCGGTGGCCTTGACCGGCTCGCGGCTCATCAGGTATGCATAGGCTGCCGAGACGTCATGGCGAGACATATGCGTGAAGTGCACGTACGGAAAGGCGGGATAAAGCTGATGCCCGTCGCGCGCGATGCCGCGGCGCAAGGCGCGGGCGAAGGCCGCCTCCGACCAGTTTCCGATGCCTGTTTGCGGGTCGGGTGTGATGTTCGTGGCATAGATCGTACCGAACGGCGTAGCGAGCGGCAGGCCGCCCGCGAACGGCTTGCCGTTCTTCGCGGTGTGGCATACCACGCAGTCGCCCAGAGCGACCACGCGCGCGCCTTCCTGCTTGAGCTGGACGTCGAAGCTGTCGGGCGACGGCGGCGTGACGGGCGCGATGGCCGGCTCGTACATGACGGCGCCCGCCACCGCCAGGCCCACGACAGCGAGCGCGCCAACGGCCAGCGCAATGCGTTTGCGATTCATGCTATCTCCTCGCTTCCTCGTTCATGGGCGCCTTTGCGGTAAGGCTTCACGAGGAGAGGGCGTCGGCGGCGGACGGTTCGCCGGAGGGAGCGCCATGCGGCGGGTAATCGACGTAGCCGACATCGTCGCCGCCATACCAGCCCACCGGGCGCGGCGCGGCCAGTTCGAGATTCCCGGCAATACGCTCGACGAGGTCCGGGTTCGCGATGTACGCGCGGCCGAACGAGACGAGATCGGCGTCGCCCGCGGCGATCAGGCGATCGGCGGCCGAAGGCGTAATGGAGCCGTTGAGCATCAGCGTGCCCTTGAACGCGGGACGCAGGGTCTCAATCATGCGGGGCAAGTCCGGCTGGCCGCTCCAGCCGTTCGTGTCGGCCGCGTGCAGATACGCGATGCCCGCTTCGTCGAGCATGCGCGCGACGTACGCGTAAGTGCCATCTGGATCGGCGTCGCGCACGTTGTTGTAGGCCGCATACGGCGAAACGCGCACGCCCACTTTGGCGAGCGGCATGACTTCGCCCACGGCCTTGATGACTTCGGCGAGAAAGCGCGTGCGGTTGGCAAGCGAGCCGCCGAACTGGTCTTCGCGCGTATTCGTCGTCGACGAGAGGAACTGATGCAGCAGATAGCCATTGGCGGCGTGGATTTCAACGCCGTCGAAACCGGCGGCGAGCGCATTGATGGCAGCGCGCCGGTACTCTGCGATGGCCTGGACGATTTCGTCGGTCGTCATGGCGCGCGACGGCGTGGCGTGGATCTTCGTGTAGAAGCCGTTTTGCAGTTGCCCCCACACTTGCAGTTGCTCCAGATCGTCGTTCAGGCCCGAAGGCGAGAGCGGCTGATTGCCGTCGAGTAGCGCCAGCGAACTCACGCGGCCGCTGTGCCAGAGTTGCACGAACAGGCGTCCGTGCTTCGCGTGCACCGCTTCGGTCACGGGTTTCCAGCTCTGCACCTGGGCGTCGGTCACGAGGCCCGGCGCCAGTTCGAACGCGGCGGAGTGCGAACTGACGTTCGTGGCCTCGCTGATCAGGAGGCCCGCCGACGCGCGCTGCGCGTAATACTGCGCCATCCGCGCGGTGGCTTCGCCTTGATGTGGCGCGCGTGCGCGCGTCATGGGCGCCATCGCGATCCGGTTGGGCAGCGCGAGACCGGACAGGTCGTAAGGAGTCAGCAACGAAGACATGGCGAGTTTCCTGTGGGGCACTTTCCTGCAGTTGAACTGTGGGTACGGACTTCGGGGTCTAGCGGCCGGTGCGCACGTGGGTGCGTCCGACGAAAAGAAAGTGGACGAACGCAATGAGCGGGAAAACGAGGGCGACGCCGGCAACGAGCGTCCAGCCGCCGCGCTCGAACAGCGTGCTGGCGAGCGCCGAGCCGATCGCGCCGCCCACGAAGATGCTCGTCATGTAAAGCGCGTTGAGGCGGTTGCGGCTCGACGCATGCAGCGCGTAGATCTCGCGTTGGCCGAGCACCATGTTCATCTGCACCGCGAAATCGAGCGTGATGCCGGTGACGACGAGGCCGAACACGCCCCATGCCGGATGCACGAGGGCTGGCAGGAAAGACAGCGCGGCCGTCACCAGGGCGACGAGCGTGGCCCGCACGGAATGACCGGCGTCGGCCAGTCGGCCCGCCACGGGCGCGGAGGTGGCGCCGATTGCGCCCACGAGTGCGAACAGTGCGATCTCCGACTGCGTGAGCCGGTACTGGCGCGTCAGTTCGATCGGCACCGCCGTCCAGAAGAGACTGAACGTGGCAAACATGAGGCCCTGGTAGAGCGCGCGATCACGCAACACGGGCAGGCTTCGGGTGAGCGCGACGAGCGAGCCGAGCAATTCGAGGTAAGTGGCGCGGTGCTCGGGACGGCGCTGCGGGATCGTGAGCGCGAGCACGGCCGTGACGAGCGCCATCAGAACCGCCGCGCCGCCGAACACGACGCGCCAGCCCAGGTGGTCGGCGACCACGCTCGCGAGCGGGCGTGAGAGCAGCACGCCGAGCAGCAGCCCGCCCATGATGGTGCCGACGATGCGTCCGCGCGAGTGGTCGGGCGCGAGGTGCGCCGCGAGCGGAATCAGGATCTGCACGGCGACTGAACTGAAGCCGATCAGGAAGGAGAGCACGAGAAACCAGCTTGCCGAATGTACGAGCGACGCCGCCGTGAGGCTCGCGATCGACACCAGTGCGGTCACGATCATGAGCTTGCGGTTTTCCAGCAGGTCCCCGAGCGGAACGATGAAGAACAGGCCGAGCGCATAGCCGATCTGCGTGAGCGAGACGACGAGGCTCGCGGTGTCGGCGGACATGTGGAGCGACGAGCCGATCAGCAGCGTGATCGGTTGCGCGTAGTACAGGTTCGCAACGATCGCGCCGCAAGCGAAGGCAAACAGCGCGACGAGTCCCGACGTGAGTTGGACGGAATCCGATTTGCCGCCGAGGGCGCGAGAGGGCATGGACATGTTTGCTCCTTGAGCGGTGGCCGCGTGCCACTGACGCGGAAGACTCAACAGATCGCAACGTTAGAAGAGTCGCCGGCCTTGTGGAAGCCGAACACAACGCAACCCCGCGTTGCGTAAATTGCAATGAAAGCGCAGTGTCAGGTGCAGTATGTGCAGGTCGGAGAGTCCGCGCTTTGCGAATTGCGGTCCGTTTTTTGGATTCGCACGATGTCGATTCGACGCGAGTTGTGGAGGGCGCGATTGACAATGCCGCTCACAATCGATCGGAGCGTCTGGAAGTTTGAACGATGGGCGCGTGGCGGCGGTTACTGAAGTTGCGGATCCTGTTGCACTCGCATCTTTTACGCGATGCGTGCCGGCGAAACGTTCGCGCGAAGGCATTGATGTCGTAGCAGCAGCCGGCCGCGTAAAGAGCGATCTACCGAACAGGATTGAGTGGTCCGCACAGGCGTCGGGAATGGCCTCAGCAACCCACGCTCCATGCCAAACATTGAATGACGATGACGGACTTGGCGCCTCACACAGAGGTGAGGCTCTGTGATTTTACATAATCTAAGAACTAATCGTCGCAGAAGCTAACTTAAGCTGGCGTTACACCTGTGGGAGCCAAGCCCCACAAGCGTTAGCGGGTAGCGCCAGCAGCCGAAAACCCTTGGAAAAAATTTCCAGTGCGTGCATCCAAACGCCACGCGTTTCGGCATCTTTCGCGCTTTCAACGCGAGCAGAAGCGATCACTTCTAGCGGATCAACCCCGAGAATTTCGGCGACACGGATGCAAATCTTTTCATCGAATACCGTGCGGCCCGTCCGGTATCCGCTGATCGTCGAGCGGGTCACTCCGAGTGCCTTCGCCGCCGCATAGTCGGACTGAATGTCGAGCCGCGCTTTCGCGGCGTCGAGCCATTCGATTGTGGTTCTCATAAAAATCCCCTTAGAAATCAATTTCAACCTTGGCGTCAAGGTTAGTCGAACGCTCGGCAGCGTGCAACGCTCACCAATGACGTACGTACGTCATTGCTTGACTAGTACGTCTGCGATGAACTATTCTCCGGCTGTCGCCCCGGAAACTGGTCTTCAACCCCGCCAGTGCTGGATTTGCTACCCGGCCGCCGGGGCGATGTTTCTCAAAAAACATTGTTCTCGGGGTTGAATAGGGGGTCGCAAAATGGCTGTTTCTCGGCAACATATCGTTACAGGTCTCACTGATTTGCAACGGCTGACGACATTTGAAAAGGGTGCAATCAGCTACTTCGGCGCCGGTCACGCCACTGGCAAGCACGCCGAATCCCGCCGCAAACCGTCCCTTAAGACCGTCTCGCCCATTCATCCCTCGGCGCTCGGCGGCTACACCATCGAAGGTCCGTTCAATCGTCGCCCGTCGCGCATCGCTCGCGCGCTCGATCGCTTTTTCTACTGGCTCGGCGCGTAACTGCTATGCGCACGTCAACCGCGTTCGGGGAAATCGGGTATCGCGTCGATGATGGCGATATCGGATATGCGGGCAGTACGCACCTGTCGTTCAAGCCGCAGGCGGCGCCGAGCGTCGCGCATATCCGCGCAACGGAGCGCGGCGACGCAGAGCTCACCCGCATCAAGTCGATTCTCACCACGACGAAGGCAACGCGTAGCGCGGGGCAAAGCACAACGCCGCGCCGCTTGAACGTGACGCCCGAGGCCTATTGGGCTGGCGTCAGCAGAATCGGGCGGGGCTTCGCATGAGACCGGGTCGCGCATCAGGTGAAGGCAAGACCCCTGCGAAACGTCAATCAATAATCCGTGAACCGCGATGCACGCGCGCTGAATTCAACGCCCGGCCCGGTATAGCGGTTCGGACTCAACGTCAATTTGCAGACTGGACATTGAAGGCCGCCACCGTTGCCGTAGCCCTGCATCACGATCTTCTTCTGCGAGTCCATGCAGGGTTGACAGTAGTAATACGCGGGTGCTGGTTCGGCATCAATCTGGCGGAGCGCGTTCGCGCGAAGCTTGTAGGCAAACTGCTGCCGTCCAATATCAACAAGAACGTAGCTATTTCTATCCTGAGCCTCACGCTCAAGCTGACCGATTTCACTTTCAAGAGCAGTAATTTTCTTCTCCATCGTGCGCATGTCCTGAGTCGCCTTAAGCGCATCCTGGGACGCATTGAGTGCGGCCTGATTGATCGCCAGAAAGCGGGTCTCAAGTTCGGCCGCCTCGGCTTTTGCCTTCGCATTATCGCTGGCAGAAAGAGCGTCCTTGACGAGATTGAGCGTTGCATTCGCAGCGCCGACAGCCGCACTGATATTCGCACTGATAGTTGAGATGTCCATGGGGATTCCCGTAGCAAAAGGTTCTGATGTCGTGGCTTGGCGGCCGGTATCGGATCTGGCGCGGGGGAATCCCCGCCATATATCCGGCGGACACATTTTGCCTGAGTGTTCGCCCGCAATAGGTCACGGGGGTGATATTGATGTGGGTCTACGCGCACGCGGCTGAACGAACGATCGAGAAGACCTCGGCTATGGGCCGTGCACAAAAGCGCCTGCCGCTGCGCTGGCTGCGCAGAGCGCGTAAGGCTGCATTTGATGCTGGCCGTGCAAGCGCGCGCAGAGCAAACGCACCGCATATGTTTGACGTGGGGGCCTCCGTCGCAGCGCTTGATGCCTTCGTTGACGACCACGCACCTGAAACTATGCCGGTGACGCCTGATGCGTCGGATTTTCAGGTGTGCGACAAGGCGCGCCGCATCGCAAATGACGTCCAGAACAGGACGGCTTTTCTGTCGTCCACCGATGCGCTCGTTGTCGCAGCGCAGGCGTGCGCGACAAACGGCATCAACCTCCCAAAATTCGAAAAGGCCTCGGATGTTGTCGTGCGTGTGCGGTGCGAACTGTGGTGGCGCCGTCAACTGCGCCGCCTGCACATCCGCTCGCTTGAGCACTCGAATATCCGCCTTCATTACGTCCACTACCAGAGCGACCCGTACGCGTCGGATGACGCTGTGCGCCGTCGCCTCGCGCAGAACAGGCGCAATGCGGCCACGCTTGCGGCCGTCACGCTGGAGAACGAAGAAGGGCAGCGCTACACGCTTGAGCAACTGGCCGCGCTCGGCATGGCGAACAAGGCATTGCGGCGCGGCGAAATGATGACGCGCCTTCGTGGATGTGAAGTTCTCGCCGACGCCGCAGGATTCGCGGGCGTCATGTTCACGCTGACATGCCCGTCGCGGTTTCACGCTGTGCGCCAGCTCGGCGGCCGGATCAAGTGGATTCCGAACAAGAAACACGACGCGAATCTGACGCCGCGCGACGCCCAGCGCTATTTGCGCGGCGTGTGGGCGCGTATCCGCGCGCAACTCAGGCGCGAAGGCGTGACGTTCTTCGGCATGCGCGTGGCAGAGCCGCACCACGATTCAACGCCGCATTGGCACGGCCTCGTTTTCTCGAACAACGTGGAGCGCTTCTGTTCGATCATGCGCGCCCACGGCATGAAAGATTCGGCTACAGAGCGCGGCGCGCACGAGCGACGTGTTCGTTTCGAGCGCATTGATCGCGCGAAGGGATCGGCCGTTGGCTATATCGCCAAATACATCGCGAAGAACATCGACGGCGCGTACGTGGGCGAACACAAGACGAGCGAGGGCTTTGTCGTCCAGGCCGATCTGTTGGATGACGACGAAATCACGCCGTCACAGCGCGTAGAAGCGTGGGCGGCGACGTGGGGCATTCGCCAGTTCCAGCAATTCGGCGGCGCGCCTGTTGGTGTGTGGCGCGAGCTGCGCCGCGTCAAAGCCGAGGACCTGCCGACCGAAGAAGAGTGCCCGGCGATCCGCGCAGCGTGGGCAGCCTGTCAGAAGACCGAAACGCACCGTGCCGATTGGGCCGAGTATGCGCGTGCCATGGGCGGCATTGCGGGCGAGGCGCGAATGATCTACGTGAAGCGTGTCGCGGAAATGCGCGAAGGCCGCTACGGAATTTCGCCTGTGAAGGTGCCGCACGGCGTTGCTGCGACCGGCATCGCTCGCCTGTCGATTGGCATATGCAATTACAGCGTCGAAACGGAAATTTTCGTTCCGGCGACGCGGCATGAATGGAAGGTGGTTCAGCGCAGCGGCAAAGCCGCGAGCACTCGGACCTGTGTGAATAACTGTACGCGACCGGCCGCAGAGCCGGTATTTGACCACCACGCGGCCGCGCCGATCGACGCAGATTTCGACGGCGCGGCCCTGAATTTCGCCGGGGGCGGCGCTATTCGTACTGACCGGAGACCGGAATGACGACCATGAAAATCGAGTGTCCTTGCTGCGATGGCGAAATCGACGCGCGGCACACAGAAGGCCTGTCCGACACGATGCGCCGCATGTACTTCGTCTGCGACGACTGCGGCTATCGCACGCCCGCAGGGTTCGAAATCCTGTACTCGCTGTCGGCGTCAGCGAAACCGCGCGCCGACATTACGCTCGAAGTGCGGCCGTCGCCGATGTTGCGCGGCGGCGTCAACGCGCGCACGACCGTCGCACTCGCGAGGGCGGCATGAGGTTCACCATCAAATGCCCGCACTGCGGCGCGCGCGGCATCGCGCGGTCGATTGAAAAGGTCTCGCCAACGTCGTGGCTGCTCGATTTCCAGTGCGATGACGTGACGTGCGGCCACACGTACCGCACGCAGCTCGACATGTATCCGCCTGAGACGCCGATACCGCGCCGCGAGCGGCGCGAGACGGGCGCGCTCCAGTTCGACGAATAGGCGGCCCGCCTCATTGCAATCAGGCTGATATCGGGTCGATATCGGCGGTCTGTTTCATCATGCTCGGGGGGAGCAAATGTCAAAAATCGTAGTGATCGGCAATTCGAAGGGCGGCACGGGCAAATCGACGAGCTCGTTGCAGTTCTCGATCGGGCTCGCGCGCGAAGGCGCGCGCGTGTGGCTGGTCGATGGCGATCGGCAGGAAACGAGCGTGACCGCGATCACCATGCGGGCCGAGAACGGGAGGCCGCCGATTGCCGCGTCGGCCTACGCCAACGGCGCCACGCTGCGCGCCCAGGTACTCCAGCAGCGCGCCGCATACGATTTCGTCGTGATCGACGCGGGCGGCCGCGATTCGAGCGCGCTGCGCGCCGCGCTCACGGTCTGCGATGCCGTCGTGATTCCCTGCCTGCCGCGCACGTTCGACGTGTGGGCGATGCAAGACATGGTGCAGCTCGTCGACGAAGCGCGCGCCGTCCATGATCTGAAAGCCTACGCCTTCCTCAATTCAGCAGATGCCAACGGCGCCGACAACCGCGACGCGGCGGCCGCCATCGAAGAATTCAAACAGATCGAGCTGCTGCCGTATCGGCTCGGCCGCCGCAAGGCCTACGCGAATGCGAGCGGCGCCGGGCTGCACGTAGAGGAAATGCCGCGACGTGACACCGTGGCGTGCGCGGAAATCGACCGGCTCACGGCTGCGGTGTTTGGCGTGTAAAACAATATCGACAAGCCATCAAACCGATATCGAACAGGTATCAAGTAGATGGCAAGTCGATATCGACTCGATATCGAAAAGCGGAAGGGCAGAAAAATGACGATCACGAAGCGGCCGGCAGCCGGCGGCCATACGCAGAGCGCCGACGACTTTATCGCGGGCGCGCCCGACGCAGCGCACGAGCAGGCGGCCGAACCGGCACGACGCAGAAAAGAAGTGATAAGCCTTGGCGTCGATGGGGCGCTGCTGAAACGGCTCGACGAGCGTGCCGCCAAGCTCGGGCTCTCGCGCGCTGCTGCAATCAATCTCGCGATGGCGCGGTTTCTCGACGCTGAGTAATGGTTGGCCCTAGCCCGCGAGTTCGGCACGGATATGCGCGAGGTTGACTGCGCGGCACAGGTCAACGGCGCGGGCTCGAATGCTGGTTACGTCATTCGCAGGTACACCGGGGAGCTTTTCCCCGTCGATCCACACTTCCCCGCCCCGAGTCGTGGTGAAGGAGTCCATATAGTGGGCGATTTCTTGCGTATCGCCGAATTCCTTGACAGTCTGAGCGTATTCGAGAGCATCAGCGAAGTGGATCAAGTTCCAGCCGCACTGCTCGTCAAACCCATCAACGCGCACTTTGAGCGGGTTGTGGGTCGTGAGTAACGGTGAGTTATCGAGAATCAGCTTTCGCATCCATTCACCGGGCTTGAGTCCCGCCGATTCGGCGGCGGCATTGATACGCTTCTTTTCAACGAGGTCGAAGCGGAGAGTAGGTTTGTAGTCAGTCTGCACGAGCCAGTTCCTCGGGAAGTGATAAATGCCGGCAAATGCCGGCGAAATCAACAATGCCGGCATTTGCCGGCATTGTCAACACAAACATACGCGCGAGCAGAATCACCGAATGGGAATCGCAGCCGCGCTGATATGTGGATACACTTGGTCTCGGCAAATCCAACAAGGCGAGATCATGGCCGACATCAGCGCTGCGCTTATCGGGCTTTTAGGGGTGGTCTCTGGCGGCTACTTCAATAATTTTTTGGCGGAAGATTACCGCCGCTTTAAAGACACCCAAGCACTCGCGGGTGCGCTCGCTGGTGAACTCCACTCGCACGCTGAACCATTGCCGATGCTGAAACATGGCCTCGAAAAGATGGCGGAAAAAGCAACGAGTGAGGAAGGATTGACGTTGCCCGAAATTGCGATGCCGACAAGTCCATTGTTCGAACAGAACGCCTCAAAAATCGGTTTGCTCGGCTCTGAGAACGCTACAGACGTCGCTTACGTCTACGAAAATCTTCGAGCATTTCGACTCAATTTTCACATGCTATCGAAGGTCAATTCTGAAATGACAAAGGAGTGGAACGCTGCGACAATTAATGGATGCCTTGCGGCTCTCACACGCGCTGAGGCGCGGGGGGCACCGCTAGTTCTGCGGCTAAGGCAATTGGCCGACGACTCGTATTGGGCGCGGCCAGATACCCATACAAAGCTCAAATGGGGCGCAGCATTGGCGATAGCGTTTCTATTAGTTCTGAAAATTAATTGACAAGCAGATCAGCGCCAAATAAAAAAGGCCGCCTACGTGGGCGGCCTTTTCCTTTTCGTGAGCTCATTCTCAGACGTGCGCCGCGCGCTCCAGCACTTCGCGCGCGGCGCGGCCAAGCACTTCCTCCGACCACTGATTCACGCTCTCGCCTGAGACGGCCGCCGCGATGCCAACGCGCGCATGCACATCGGGATCAATGCGTAGCATCAGCTTTCCAGATGCAGGCTTCTGCGGCTTTCGCCCAGCCTGCTCGCAGTCCGTCAGGTAGTGATCGACGGCCGCATGAAAATCGGTCATCAGCTCGTCAACGGTCGAGCCGTGAAAGCTGATCTTGTCGTCAACGCCGAGCACATGGCCGACGAAAATGTTGTCGCGCCCATCGAAGTCGATGCGGGCGAAATATCCCTTGTAGCTCATTGCATTGCTCATGGCTTTATCCCCATTTCGCTAAACCAGTCGCGCAAGTCTTCAACCTGATACCGCTTTGCCTCTTTTCCCGGATGCGGGCGGTGATGGTAGCGGCGCTGGCCGTTCAGCTCGAAGGCGATGCGCGACCCGGCGCCTTCGTGGATTTCGCCGCCCAGGGCGACGACGAGCGATTCAATGTCCGAAAACACGATCGCGCCCAAAGTCGGCTTCGTGTAGATCGCGGCAAGGGTGCGGGCGTGCTTCGTTTTCATGCTTTCATGATAGCAAGAAGTGATATCACATTGCAATCAGAAAGTGATATCACTCTGGCATTGCTTCATTCTTTCGATGCGCTTCGGCGGCTTAAGATCCGGTCGATTACGGCCTGTTGCCGCGGAGTGGGCTTGTCCGTCAAACACGGCTCATTGTCCAGCTCGCGCTCGAAGCAACTGCAGACCGAAGAAGGCACAACGCCCGAGCCGCCGGAGCCGAGCAGGCTGCGTATCTGCTGCGCGCGCGTGATGGTCGAGCGAAGCCGGTGAATCTCCCAAAGCAGCTTCAGCACGAGCGGGTTAGGGCATTCCTCCCATATTTCGGCCAAGCGGGCGGCGGTGAGCGGCAGGCGGTGCGGCATGGAATTGAGTCAGATTAAATACTGTATAGATATACAGTATAGCGGCGCGCGACGCAGGGCGGGGTGACGGTCGGGCGCGCCAGAAGGCTCCAGAGCGGCCGCGCGCGAACAGGGTGCGAGCAGATCGACACAGTCGCGGCAACGGCATGGCGGGGCTGGCAGGCGTCCGGGCGGGGCGAAAAGAGGGCCGGGGCTTTGGCGCGCGCACACCATGACGCAGCCCCAAAAAACGCAGTCCCCTCCCCGCCTGCCCGCTTCTAAAAGGGCTCGTTTTGACGCAGGCCGCCGGCGGCGCAGAAGTCACACTACGGGCAGGATCCGGCGGTTTTCGGGCGTCTCGCAGTTAACGCACGTAAACGCAAAAAGTCGCGACATCGCATCAGCATCTGGTGCCACTTTCAGGCGACAACGTGTGACAATTACCGAATCGGTACTTCTTTCTCGAATAACTCTCGGCGTAATGCCAGAAGTTCGGCAGCCGAACAAAACGGACGACTCTATGATGTTCTTCGTCATAATCGCATACCTTATCTGCCTGTCCGCTGCAGGCGGCTTGTCGGTCGCAATGATCGCGCTAGGGACGCTCCCCAAAAACCTTGAGCCGATCCGCATCGCGCTCGCATGTTGCTGCACGGGCTTAATCGGCGGCTCTCTCTATTGCATCCGCGCCGTATACCTAAACAAGTGCGTTCGAAAATCGTGGGACGCAGACTGGCATACCTGGTATTTTCTTAGGCCAATAGCGAGTTTCATTTGTGGAGGGGCGAGCTTCCTCTTCCTGAAGGCAGGACTTCTCGTGCTTGAATCAAACACAAAGGAAAATGCTAGCGAAATAGGATTTTATGCATTGGCCTTTGTTGCTGGACTTAACGTTGATAAATTCGTCGCGAAAATCGAAGGCGTTGCTCATGCGGTCTGGGGAATAGAGAGATCGCGCTCGGCTGCGGCTGCTGAAAATGTTAAAGAAAAAGGAAGTAAATAATGGCAAAGGTGCACATTATTAACGTTTCCCCCGGGGACTGCACGATTATTGAACATAACTCCGGCAGATTGACGGGAATTGATATTTGCGGTGGGAATTTAGAAGTTCGCCAAAAAGCAGCAGCGGTCGAAGCGCGGGCTACAGGTCTACTTGGTCTCCTCGCAATGGAAAACGGCCAAAGCAACGGCAACGGTAATTTTCGCATGTGTGAAAGACCGTCCAATCCTATCAACTACATCCAGACATATGGCTTGGGAAGGTTTTTTCGTTTCATTGTGACCCATCCGGACATGGATCACATGGATGGGCTTGCGAAACTTCACACAGAAATCGGATTCGACAATTTTTGGGACACCGGTGCTCGCAGAGAAGCACCGGATTTTGATGGCTTCTATCGGTACAGCAAAGACGATTGGGATATGTACCAACGGCTGATCGCTAACCGCGTCGATGGGGTAACGGTCCTGAAGAAAATCGCCGGAGATTATTTCCCGTATGCGAGCAAGCCAGACAAGGACGGAAAAGCTGCTGATGCCTTGTACATACTGGCACCTGATAAAGAATTGCTCTGCGATCCGAATGAAAACGATGACATTAACGAGGCATCATATGTTCTCAACTACAATTCGCTTGGCGGCAACATGGTTTTTCCGGGCGACGCTCATGACGCATCGTGGGAATATGTAATTGAGAATAACAAATATCTCCAAGGAAATTGTTCGTTTTTGCTTGCGCCCCATCATGGCCGGCACTCTGAAAGATCGTATGATTTTTTGGATTTCCTTAAACCTAAACTCACGGTCTTAGGTTGTTCTCCGAGTAAATATATCGACTATGGTCAATGGTCTAGGCGAGGGCTCGAAATTTTGACAAGTAACCAGGCGGGAAATATCGTTCTCGATATCAACGATGGCTACTATGACGTCTACGTAGAAAATGACGATTTTGTGAACGCAAAAAATGGAAGCGCGCTTGGAAGCATGTTTCTCAGAAACGAGCAGGGCTTCCGTTTCTACAAGAGAATCAGCAAATAGAAGCTAGTCATCGGTCGAGCGCCAGTGAAGATGAAAGCTGGCGCCAGAGCCCTTTGACAATTCTGCCCCTCAGGGCACGTCGAATTTATCGAGGCGATACGGCGCAAATCGCACAATTTCGTCGCCGACCCAGTCGTTGAACGCGAGAAACTGCGTCTGCAGCGGCTCGATTTCGTTACGCCCGAACACCTTCGCCGCCGTGTCGGCCGCGCCGAAGCCGCCCGTATTGCTCGGCACGATGCCGAGCAGTTGCGGCGGCACTCGATGCGCCGCGAGCAGGTCGTCGCGTGTGATGTTCTTGATGTTGAAAAACTCGTCTTTCGCCGCGACTTCGCTGACCGGAATGAGTTGCAGGCCGTCTTTCTTGCCGTTCGGCGCGTAGTAGAACAGGTTGCGGAAATTGCCCGGCCCCTTAGCGCTCTTGAGCGCTTCGCGCAGGTCGTCGATATCTTCCTGTTCCTGCGCCGGGTCCGTCAGATACAGGATGAAGCCCGCATGGCTCCCGTTCTCGTAGTAACGGCGGCGAAACAGCGTAGAGCTCTCGTTAAGCCAGGCGGCGTGCAGGGCGCCGAGATATTCAGGCAGGCCATACACCTCCTGATTAACGTCAGGCTCGATGAGGTGATGCACGGCGCCCGGCTCGAATTCGTGAACCACCTGCCAGCCGTTCGTCTGCGCGTAGCTCACCATGTCAGTGCGGCGCCGCATGTATTTGCCCGGCGCCGCCTCGAATCGCAGCGTATCGCCGAGCCGGTTGCGCTGGCGCTCCACGTAGCCATTGCCAAACATCAGGAAATCGAGCGCCCAGCGCCGGAACGTGTCGCGGGACATGAGCCTGTGCGGGATGAAGGTGGACGCCAGCACGTTGCGTTTGAAGTAAAGCGCAGACGCGTGATGCGTACCAGCGCGGAACGACTTCGCGAGCGCCGACCAGCTAATCGGCGGCTCATACCAGCCGTTGTAGGTGACGAGCTCGGCGTAGTCGAGCAGCTCGGCTCGATTCATCACCGGCGTGGGATCGCCGAAGGTGAACGCGCTCGCGCCCGCCGTGGGTTTCGGCTCGGCGGGCGACGCCGTGTTCGCTTCGTGAAGCGCTGCGCGCCTGTGACTCGCTTTCATGCGGAAATCTCCATAAATCCAGAATTGCGGGCCGCCATGCCTTCCAGCGGCTCGTTAGAAATCGCGTGCAGCACCGCCCATGCGAGGTCCGCGTGGCCGGTTTCCTCGCTGCGGCCCGCCTCATAGGTCACCTGCCGGCCGCTCGGCGTCATGGTCTTTTTGATCGCCATGAACGCGGCGGCCATATCGGTCCATCCCGCGTCGAATTGCAGGCGCGCATTGCCGACGACGGACAGCCCCTTGAGCACAAGCTTTCCCTTGACCTCGGGCGAGTAGTTGAACGCGACGGCCGCAGGATAAAACTGCTTCACGAGCTGATAGACGCCCTGGCCGATGCCCGTCGTGTCGATCGCAATGTATGCGACGACGTAGCGCTGCGTGATTTCCTTGATCTTTGCGGCCTGCGCTTCAAAGTCCATGCCGCGAAACTGATGCTTTTCCAGCACGCGCATGGGGCCGCCCGACACAACCGGCGGCGCCACAACGACGAGCGCCGCCGAGTCGCCGGATAGCGCCGGGTCATATCCGACCCACACCGGCCGATAGCCAAACGGGCGCGTCAGCAGCGGCTCGAAGTCCGTCCAGACTTCCCACGAATCCACCATGCAGCGCTGCAAATTCGCCAGCGCGAAAATCGACGCCGTGTCGTCGATGAACTGGCACATGAGCAGGTTCGCGTATTCCTCGGGGCTGTATTCGAGCTGGAGCTCGGCCAGGTCGAACAGCGTGCAGCCAGCGGCCGCAGCGTCCTCGACCGTGACAATCTGGCGCCACTGACGGTCCTCGCACAGACGCCCGCGCGCGAGCGCTTCGTGCGTCACGTCGAAGTGAACGTGATCGGCCTTCGCGCGGCCGCGATTGATCTGCTCGCCGCTCCAGAATTTGTAGGCCTCGTGACCGATGCTCGATGGCGTCGAAAAATACGTTTTGCGCCATTGCTTGTGCATCGCCATGCCAGAAGCAACCTTGTTGAGCGCCGTGAATTTCGGCACCCAGAAATACTCGTCGAAATAGAAATTGCCGTGATAGCTCTGCGCCGTGCGCGCGTTCGTGCCGAGAAAGTAGAGGATGGCCTCGTTCGGCAATACGATCGGATCGCCGCTTAGATCAACGTCTGCGGCCTCGCGCGCAAACTGCATGATGTACTGCTTGAATACGTGCGCCTGCGCCTTACTGGCCGACAGGAAGATCTGGTTACGGCCTGTGTTGAGCGCGTCGACGAGCGCTTCGCGCGCGAAATACCACGTCGCGCCGATCTGCCGCGACTTGAGAATGTTGCGCGTTCGCTGCTCGCCGTTTCGAAACCAGACCTTCTGATAGTCGAACAGCGAATCACGAAAGGCCTCATTGATTTTGCCGATCTGCTCGTCGTTGAACGTGTTGCGTGTCTGCTTTTTCTTCGGCGCCGCATTGCGCGCCTCGATGTTCGGGTTAAGGTCCGATTCCTTGCCCGTCTCGGAATACTTTCGCACGCGCGCGGAGCGTTCGAGCTGCCGCATGAGCAGGTCGATTTCCTTGTAATCGCCGGGCTCCTTTTTCTCTTTCGCCACGAGCGCATTCACACGCATTTCGATGGTCATTTCGACCGTATCAATGGGCGATGCCTTATCCCAATTCTCTCGCTGCTTCCACGTCTCGACCGTCGAACGATTCAACTCAAGATGACGCGCAATAGATGACACGCGCCACCCCTGCCAGTACAGGGCGCGCGCTGCCTTTCTTGGGTCGGCATTCGTGGTCGTGTTATCCGTGATTTCAAGCATGGCCGAAGCGTAACCGGCCAACGCGCGCGCGCGCAGAAGTTCGGTTTGTACCCGGTCGCATCACGTTTTCAATTGATTGCCGCCACACGCCATCACCGGCAACATTCGGTTACACGATTTACGCCGAATCGACGAGTTAAAACTTTCCACCGGAGTGCTTATGATGTTCAAGCGCAAGCTGACTTTCCTCGCGGCCGCAGTAGGCTCCATCGCTTCGCTGTTTGCGATCGACGCACATGCAGCCACGACGGCAGGCATGCAGCACGCCGATGTGATCGGTGCAGTTGGCTCCGCAGCGGTGAGCGTGCTCGGCGTCGGCCAGATTGCAGCGACGGGCGGCAATCACGCCATCACGTCGAAAACGTTTCGCGTGGCTGTCGAAGGCTCGACGACGGACGGCCGCAACATTGAGCGCGCATGGATTCAGCAGATGGCCGCGCAGTACAACCCCGAGTTCTACGGCGCGCGCGTCAACTGCGAACACATTCGCGGCGTCGCACCGATGACGGGCGGCGAAGCCAGCGCGAGCCCGTTCGGCTCGTATGGCGACGTGATCGCACTCACGGCCGAGGAAATCGCAGACGGCCCGCTCAAGGGCAAGCTCGCGCTGTATGCGCAGGTTGCGCCGACGCAGGCGCTGATCGACCTCGTGAAAGCGCGCCAGAAGGTCTATTCGTCGATCGAAATCAATCCGTCCTTCGCGGACACGAAACAGGCCTATCTGATCGGCCTCGCCGTGACCGATAGCCCTGCGAGCCTCGGCACCGAAATGCTGTCGTTTGCGGCAAAGCAGGGCGATAACAACCCGCTCACGAGCCGCAAGCAGGCGCCCGGCAATCTGTTCACGGCCAGCGAAGAAACCATGCTCGAATTCGAAGCCACGACGCAGACGCCGATCGGCGCGGGCGTGGCCCTGTTCAAGCGTGTGGGCGAACTGCTCGGCATCACGAAAGAGAAGGGCGCCGCCGACGAAAAGCGCTTCGGCGATATCACGCAGGCCGTCGAAATGCTCGCGACGTTTTCGCGCGAGGAGGCCACGCGCGCCGACACCTATGCCGAACGTCTCACGAAGCTCGAAAGCGAGCTCGACACCGAGCGCAAGGCGCACGCCGCGACCGCTCAGGCGCTCGAAAAGCTGACGACGAAGCTCTCGACGGAACCGGGCGGCACGACGCGACCGACCGCCACCGGCACGAGCGAAGGCCACAAAACGGACTGCTGATCGCGGCCGTTACCGGCAGGCTCACCCCTCAACGAATCGGAGAATCACCCTCATGCGCAACGATACCCGCGCGAAGTTCGACGCCTATCTCGGCGACATCGCGAAGCTCAACGGCGTGCCGAATGCCGCCGTTAAATTCACGGTCGATCCGTCCGTACAGCAGACGCTCGAAGGCCGCATTCAGGCGTCGAGCGAGTTTCTGAAACGTATCAACATGATCGGCGTGGACGCGCAGGCGGGCTCCAAGATCGGCCTCGGCATCGGCGCACCGATCGCGAGCACGACCGACACGAGCACGAAAGACCGCACGCCGGTCGATCCGGCGAACCTCGACGACAGCGGCTACTTCTGCACGCAGACGAATTTCGACACGGCGCTGTCGTATGCGCGTCTTGATGCGTGGGCGCACAAGCCGGAATTCCAGACCATCATTCGCGACGCGATTCTCACGCGCACCGCGCTCGATCGGATCTGCATCGGATTCAACGGCACGAGCCGCGTCGCGACGTCGGACCGCGCAAACAACCCGCTCTTGCAGGACGTGAACAAGGGCTGGCTCCAGAAGTTCCGCGATAACGCGCCCGATCGCGTGCTGAATGAAGTGGCCGAAGGCTCGAAGAAAGTCACGGTCGGCACCGGCGGCGACTTCAAGAATCTCGACGCGCTCGTGCTCGACGCGCTGCAACTGCTCGACGAGTGGTATCGCGACGATCCGTCCGTCGTCGTCGTGCTCGGCAGTTCGCTGCTGCACGACAAGTATTTCCCGCTCGTGAGCAGCGCGAACGTCGCGACCGAACAGGCCGCGCTCGATCTGGTCATCAGCGGCAAGCGCATCGGCGGCAAGCAGGCTGTGAGCGCGCCGTTCATGCCCGCCGACAAGATGCTGATCACGCGCCTCGACAACCTGTCGATTTACTACCAGAACGGCGGCCGCCGTCGCTCGATCGTCGACAACCCGAAGCGCGACCAGATCGAGAACTACGAGTCGAGCAACGAAGCGTATGTGGTGGAGGACTACGGCTGCGGCGCTGTCGTCGAAAACATTGCAATGGCGGCCTGAGCATGACGAGCCCCGCACGCCGACACCAGGCACGCATTCGCGCCGAACGCGCGGCCGCATCGGCTGCACCCGGCGAGTCGCTGGCAGGCGCGAGCCACTACGAGCTCATGCTTGCGAAGCTCCTCACCGACATTCGCCGCCTGCACGCGATTCAGTCTGTCGCCCGCAAGATCGACGTGAAGCGCGAAGTGCTGCCTGAGTACGCCGACTATGTGGCCGGCTCGCTCAAGGGCGGGCGGGGCGCGCAAGACGAAGTGCTCACCACGGTGATGATCTGGCGCATCGACACCGCCGACTACGGCGGCGCGCTCGAAATCGCTCGCTACGCGCTGCAACACGGGCTGTCTCTGCCCGCGCGCTACGAGCGCAGCACGGCCGCCGTGCTCGCCGAGCAGTTCGCCGACGCTGCGCTCACTGCGCTGCGTGACGGCGGCACGTTTGACGCCGACCAGCTCAACGAAGTGCGCGAGCTGACCGAAGGCACCGACATGCACGACCAGATTCGCGCGAAGTTGAACAAGGCGCTTGGCCTCGCATTCATGAAGGCTATCGCCGACGAAAGCCTCGACGATCTGACCGACTACGGCCGCGCGCGTGCCGCACTGCAATGCCTCGAAACGGCATTGAAGCTCGATGCACGCGCCGGAGTTAAACAGAACATCAACCGCCTGCAAACGCAGGTGGTCGATGCGGACGGCCGCCGGGCCGCCCGCACGTAAAGAGCCCCCCGGCAATGGCGGCACCGGCGTTCACTCCCAACACCTGACGGCAACGGGATTCGAACGCCGGTCCACCGCCACCTATTTCCCTGGTCGCATGCCCTGACATGAGCAGCTTTCTCGCTACCGCAGACACCGGCGCCGCGGCGCCCGCGCCTGCCGCCGACACGCTGAAAAACGACGGCTGGTTTCCCGACGTCGAGCTCGGCGCGCTGCGCGAGCAGATGAAGATCGACGGAAACGTGACGGATGCGCGCCTGCGCCCGGCCGCGCTCGATGCGATGGCGAGCTGCAACGCGGAATTGCGCTCGTGGCAGGTGAAACAGCTCGCGGCCGGATACGCAGAGCTCGCGGCCGTTCCCGCGCCGCAGCTCGGCGGCGAGAGCACGCACGTTATCCGCTACCGCCGTGCTGTGTTCAACCTCGTGCGCGCCGATCTGACCGAGCAGTATCGCGGCCTCGACACGACGAAATCGGGCGGCCAGAAGGCCGAAGAACTCGAAGCCACGATCTGCGAAGCGCGCCGCAATGTGCGCATCGCGCTCGCCGACATTCGCGGCATTCGCCGCACCACGGTCGAGCTGATCTGATGAAGATCATCGCGCGCCAGGGCGACACCGTCGATGCGATCTGCTGGCGTTACTACGGCCGCACAGACGGCACCGTCGAATCGGTGCTTGAAGCGAACGAAGGCCTCGCCGACCTCGGCGCCGTGCTGCCTTCCGGCACCGTCGTCGATCTGCCCGATTTCGACAAGGTGCAAAGCAGCTCGACGCTACTGCAACTGTTTGACTGACACCGGAGCCGCACGCATGGCAGAACCGAACACCACCGCCGCCGCAGCAATCGCCGCGATCGGCGTCGCCGGGCTCGCGCCCGGCATCGACGGCAACGCCCTGATTGGCGCGTTCACGGGCGCCGCGCTCGTCGTCGTCACGTCCAAAGACCTCGGAATTTTCCGGCGGCTCGCGTACCTGCTGATTTCGCTCGTGATGGGCTACATCGCCGCGCCGGAAATCGTCAACGCGACGCCTGTGCATTCCACGGGCGTGGCGGCGTTCTTCGCGGCCGCGCTCGTCATCACCGTCACGCTGCAACTGATCGAGCGCGTAAAAGCCGTCGATCTGCTCGCGTTCCTCAATCGGGGCAAGGGGGACTGACATGCACATTACGTTCGCGCTGATCGCACTCGCGGCGCAGCTCGTGGCCGTCGCCTGCCTGCTGCTCTATCGCCGCAACGGCGCGCGCCACCGGCATCACGTTTCGTGGCTCGCGTGGCTGCTTGTCGTCGTGCTCGGCGGCTCGTCGATCGAGCTCGCATTGCACGCGAAGCACGTCGGCATGTTCGACGCGGGCAAGTCGATGCTGCTCGCCCTGTTTGTGTTCAAGTCGCGCGGCAACGTGGCGCGACTGCTGCGGAGTGAATCCCGATGAAAACCCATGTGCTCGGCGACCACGGCGCCGATGTTGGCCTGCTGCAATCGCGCCTGATCCGCGCGGGCTACGCGCTCGGCGTGTCGCACGTCTACGACGCCGCGACCGAAGCGGCCGTGACAGCCTTGCAGAAGAAAACCGGCCTCGTCGTGGACGGCATCGCAGGCCCGAAAACCTATGCCGCACTGGCGACCGGCCAGCGCGATCCGAAGCACCTCGCCGACGCCGACCTCGTGCGGGCCGCCGACACGCTCGGCGTGCCGCTCGCGTGCGTGCGCGCCGTGAACGAAGTCGAAACGACCGGCTCGGGCTACCTCGTCGACGGGCGCCCGAAAATCCTTTTCGAGCGCCACGTTTTCTGGCGACGGCTCAAGGCGCGCGGCATCGACCCGGCGCCGATCGCGGCCAAATACCCGACCATCGTTTCGCAGACGCCCGGCGGCTATCAGGGCGGCCAGGCGGAATATACGCGCCTCGCGTCGGCCGAGCTGATCGACCCGGCGACCGCCTATGAGTCGGCGAGTTGGGGCGCGTTTCAGGTGATGGGCGAAAGCTGGCAACGGCTGGGCTATGCGAGCATCGACGAATTCGTGAGCGCTATGGAGAATAGTGAAGCCGACCAGCTCGACGCGTTCGTGCGCTTCGTGGCGGCCGACAGCGCGCTCGTTGCAGCGCTCAAGGCGCGGAAGTGGGCGGCGTTCGCGAAGGGCTACAACGGGCCGGATTTCGCGCGCAATCTGTACGACGTGAAGCTCTCCCGCGCGTATGAAAAATATGCCGCCACCGAACAGGCGGCCGCATGAATGCGCTCGTGGCGAAACTCATCGCGTGCGCCATCGCAGGGGCGATGCTCGTCGGCGGCGTGCTCTACATGCGCGCGCTGCGCGCGGAGCTGGCCGACAGCAATCACCTGCTCGACGACGCTCGCCAGCAGATTGCGGGCCGCGACAAGACGATCAAGGGTTTGCGCGACGATTCGAAAGAGAAGGGCGCGCAACAGCAGCAGCTCGACGACTCAACCGGCCGCGTAGGCACGAAGCTCGCCAAGGCGCGTCAGGATATCCGCAAGGTGATTAATGAAAATCCGATTGTCCGCTCGTGGGCTGATACCCCTTTGCCTGCTGACGTTATCCGCGTGTCAGGTAGCGCCGCCGCCACCGGCGCCGACGCTTTCAGTGCAGGAATGCCAGCGTCTGAGCCGCTGCACGCTTCCGGCGACGGCACCGACGACTAACGGCGAGCTCGCGCACGCGCTGCTGACCGTCAAGGGCGCCTGGGCGCTGTGCGCCGCCAAGGTGGACATGATCGTCGACTGTCAGGCGAAAGTGCAGGCGAAGATCGACGCGGAGACGGCGCAGACGGAGAAGGGCGGCCATGATTAAGCCCGCGAGCCTGCGCGCCGCGATCACGGCCGCGATTCCCGATGTGGCGACGAACCCGGAAAAGCTCACCGTATTCATCGACTCGGGACTGCTCGCCGCCACTGCCGGCCGCTCGCTGTCGTTCGAATATCGCTACACGCTCAACGTGCTGCTGCTCGAATTCGCGGGCGACTCCGATCTGCTTTTCGTCGCGATCCTCGAATGGGTGCGCGAGCATCAAAACGACCTCGTGGCAAACCCCGACGAGCGCGAACGCGGCATCACCTACGAAATCGACATACTCGACAACCAGACGGCCGACGTGTCACTCAAGCTGATGCTGACCGAGAGCGTAGTCGTGAAAACCGCCGACGACGGCACGCGCACCATCACGCACGTTGATGACTCGAAGAAGCCTGACTTTGTCGCGTGGCAGTGGCATGCAGACGCGCCCGCGCGAACGCCGGAAGAAATCGCGAGCAGTGGAAGCGATAGCGTGGAGCCCACAGCGTGAGCGATGATCTGCAAGCGCTGGAACAGTGGGCGAGTGCGCTGCTTTCGCGGCTCGCGGCGCCCGAGCGGCGAAAGATCATGCTCGACGTGGCGCGCGACCTGCGCCGCAGCCAGCAGGCGCGCATCAGCGCGCAGCAGAACCCGGACGGCTCGAAGTACACCGCGCGCAAGACGCGCAAAGGCAAGAACCTGCGCGGCAAGGCGGGCCGCGTGAAACGCGCGGCCATGTTCGCGAAGCTGCGCACCGCGCGATACATGACGGTTGAAGCCACGGCCGATGGCCTCGCGCTCGGCTTCGCTGGCCGCGTCGCGCGCATCGCCCGCGTTCACCAGCTCGGCGAGCTGGCGCCCGTGGCGCCCGGCGGCCCGAACGCGCAATATCCAGCGCGCCGCCTGCTCGGGTTCACTGATGCTGATCGCGAGCTGATACGCGATCAACTGTTACACCACCTCAGGAACGGCGCTGAGAAATAGGGGGCAGGGCGAAGCAGCATCCCAACATTGCTTAAACCTAGATTCGAACGCAGTGCGGGCGCGGTGTCCCATAGTCAGCGTCGGTGATTATCGAGCGCGGAGCGTGGAAAGATTTGAAAACTTTATCTGTACAAATCTCGGAATACGCGTAGGATGAAGTCGTTGATTGCCCCGCGCGCCTTTCCTGGCATTTCCAGCCATCCTTCCCATCGGAATCGCGCCGCTCACTCTCATCAAAGGCCGAACACCGCGGCCGATTGTGCGGGAACTCAAACGAGTCGCTTGCACCTTTTCCTGCCATGCCGCGTGGTGATGCGGTTTCAAAGGTTTCCCCATGACAACCGGTTTTCGCCTCTATCGTGGCCTTGAGGTCTACCCTCTGGTCTTTCCGCATCGCGCCACCGCGCCCGGTGTAACGCATAACTACGACGAAGGCTTTGATGCCGCCGTGCGTATCAACAAACCTGAAAGTTTGGGAGGGACACCGGGTAGCCGCGTATTCAGGCTCGTTGTCAAAAGACCGTTCGAGAACGCTGGCGACGCGCGACGCGCCTCGGCTGCATATGCAGAGCAATTGATCGATTCATGCCCTGCGAACACCGACATCCTCGATCTCACTTTGTGAGAGCACCGTTTTTCTCGCAAAGAATTGCATCGCACCTTGAGTGAGGACGCTAGCAACTCGGAGGGGAAATGGACAGGACAGAGTTATTGGAGCAGATTCGACGCGACGCGCCCAGCATTGTCGATGGGTTTCTTCCACTGGACGCCCAGGCAGAGTTGGATCAGGTCATTCGCGACGGCCACCACGAAGTAGACACGAAAGCCTATCTGATGTTCATGTCGGTGCGTGCAATGCTACGCAAGGCTGGAATGCCGAGTTTCGACTCAGACAGTGAAGCTGCCCAGATCATGGCTCTTTTGAAAACCTGAATTCTTCAGCCACCGAGCCGCCGGTCGTGGTCGAAGTAGGGTAGCACCTGAGCAAGGAAAGTATATGCATTTCAATTCCACTCGATTCCTTATCGACCCGACGCCGCGAAAAGCCGACGGCGAGTTCATCGCCCATGCGCGCATCAGCACGAGCCGTGCAGACGGAAGCGAGGACGACATTCATCTGAGTGGCGATCTCGCTGGGTTTGACTTGCGCGAGGACGCCATTGCATTCGCGAAGACGTGGGCTCAGGAATGGCTCGGCTCGCGCTTCGGCTAAATCTATCGGCCAATGCGGCGACGGCTGGCCGCGCTGCGAGGTGACGTCAGCATCATGAGCCGCAACCGTTGCTTTCTGCCATTCTGCCGGCCCGCAAAAGGGGTTGTCGAAGTGCGCATCGCCCATTTCAATTTCGTGAAAATGCGCGTCTTTAAATTGCCGTTGCGGAGGTGTCATGAAGGCGAGTCGTGAAAATCTGATCGATCTTCTTCGAACCACACATTTCGCAGGGCAGCTTCCGGTGAGGCTGCTAAGAAGATTTTCTGCGTGCCAGACAAATCCGGGCATTCAGTCAGAGCCTGTCGAAGCATTTCTATCGACAGCGTTGGTGCACCAATCGCTGCTATCTCAGTGTCTATCGCGAATAGACGGCGCCACTGAACCTCGTCGGTCGAGCGAGAATGAAAATCCAGCGGAAGATAATCGTGAAGATCTCACTGGACTCCGTGTAAGTGGCGAATTGATATATCTTCGCGCTAGCGTACTGCACCAAATTGAGCTTCTCTCTTCCGTGATCGACGCAGCTGAGTCCACCGGTTTTTTCGAGACAAAGTTGGTGTGCGAGGGAATTCTGACCGAGAAGGCATCGCTTGCCAGCAAGCTGGCTGCGATGATTTCTGTTGAAGACGCGTTGTCGGCCGCCCCATGTGCACCGCGCAGCGACCGTCTCTCATCTTCCGAAGGCGAAAAGCAGTAATCAACGCGCTTCGCCGCCCGCAAAATTTATCGCTGAATCGATATGACAGCGGCGGTTGATCGTCGAAGATCTTGTGGACCAGCTCGGAACGTTAGCTGCCCCTCGCCTGTAGTCATCACCCACCTGTTTTTGTACCCAGCCAGCTCACATTGACCGCCGCTCGCCTCGCGCGAGCGCTCTCGGCAACATGAGCGGTATGGACGCCAACGAATTCCGCCGCCTCATCGTCAACCTGATCCGCAAGGGACAGGTGTTCGACGTTGACCTCACCAGCACGCCGCCGACGTGCCGCGTTTCTGTTGGCGACCCCGACGACACGGAAAGCCCCGGCCTTCAAACCAACTGGATTCCCTTCATCACGCTGCGCGCGGGCAATACCCGCGAGTGGAATCCGCTGACGAAGGGCGAACAGGTCATTCTCTTTTGCCCGATGGGCGACCCCGCCCAGGCCGTTGCGCTCGCGGGCCTCAATTCCGAAACGTTCCCGGCACCGAGCAACAGCGCGGACAAGCACATGCGCGTCTATTCGGACGGCGCAACGCTCGAATACGACCATGCCGCGCATACGCTCACCGCAACCCTGCCCGAAGCGGCCACGGTCCTGATCGTGGCGCCGGGCGCCGTCAACGTGCAGACGAAGACCGCGAGCGTGCAGGCAGACGACATCACGCTCGACGCGAAAAAGACCACCGTTACGGGGGCGATGCTCGTCAAGGGCGCCTTCGAGTTTCAGTCGGGAATGACGGGTTCGGCAGGCGACGGCGGCGGCTCCGTCATGAAGATCAAGGGCGACGCGGATTTCGACGGCGAAGTGAAATCGAAGGGCATCAGCCTGCCGCATCACAAGCACCGCGAGCAGGGCGACGGCGAACTCGTGAGCGAACCGCAATGAAAGGCATGAACGCATCGACGGGCCGCTCGATTGTCGACCTCGACCACCTCTATCAATCCGTCGCGAAGATTCTGACGACGCCGCTTGCGTCGTGCGTCAAGCGCCGCACGTTCGGCTCTGAAATTCCCGACCTCGTCGACGCGCCGTTCAATGGCGCGACGCGCACGCGCCTCTATGCGGCCGTCGCCACCGCGATCATGAAATGGGAGCCGCGCATTGTGCTCACGCGCGTGCAGCTCAACACCGACGACACGACCGACGACGACGACGGCGTGCAGGTGATCGACCTCGAAGGATATACGACCGAATCGGGCGACGCAGTGCGCACCAGCGTGAACCTCAATCAGACGAGCGCCGCATGACGACCGCATCTCTCATCGACCTGTCGAGCCTGCCGATTCCCGACGCGCTCGAAGTGCTCGACTTCGAAACCATCTACGCGGAGCGCAAGGCCGCACTGATCGCGCTTTGGCCCGCCGACGAGCAGGCCGAAATCGCCACGACCGTCGAGCTCGAATCCGAACCGCTCGCGCGTCTGTTGCAGGAAAACAGCTATCGCGAGCTCGTCTGGCGCCAGCGCGTCAACGATGCCGTGCGCGCCGTGATGCTCGCTTTCGCGAACGGAAACGCCCTCGACCAGCGCGCCGCGCTCTTTGGCCTCGTGCGCCTGCTCGTCACGCCCGCCGACACCGTAAACAACATTGCGGCAGTCTACGAGAGCAACGACGATCTGCGCCTGCGCGTGCAGCTCGCGCCGCAAGGTTTCAGCGTGGCTGGACCGGCGGCCGCCTACGAGTCGAAGGCACTCGCGGTTGACGGCCGGCTGCTCGACGCAACGGCCACGCGCCCGCGTCCGGGTGACATACTCGTGACGCTGCTCTCGCGCGAAGGTGACGGAACCGTTGACGACGATCTGTGCGCCGCCGTGCGCGACGCGCTGAGCGCCGAAAATCAACGGCCGATGAACGACACCGTAGACGTGCGCTCAGGCGAAATCATTCGCTATCGCATCCACGCGAAGGGCTACACGCGTTCGGCCGTGGGCGCCGACGTGTTGATCGCACAGGCGCAGCTCAACGCACAGGCCTACGCCGACAAGGTGCGCCGCCTCGGCGTGGGCGTCGCCGAATCCGGCATCAAGGGCGTATGCCAGGCCGCAGGCCTGACGAAAACCGAGCTGATCGAGCCCGCTGGCGATATCGCGATCGACGCGACGCAGGCCTCGTATTGCTACGAAATCGTCATCGAAAACGGCGGGCTCTATGCCTGATCTTTTGCCACCGAACGCGACGCCGCTCGAAAAGCGCACCGCGGCCGCGCTCGCGGTCGTGGATTCGATTCCGACGATGACGCGCGAATACTGGAACCCCGACGACTGCCCGGCCGAGCTGCTGCCGTATCTCGCCGCCGAAGTGTCGGTCGATGGCTGGGAGCTCGCCGAGTCCGACGAAGCCCGGCGCGCGCTCATCAAGGGCGCCATCCAGCTCCACCAGAAACGCGGTACGCCGTGGGCCGTGCGCGAAGTGATTCGCCGCCTCGGGTTCGGAGAAATCGACCTCGTCGAAGGCCGCAATGTGCGCCGCCGTGATGGCACCGCGCGCTATTCCGGCGAGTGGGTTCACGGCAACGAAAACGGCGAATGGGCGCAATACATCGTCCGTCTGCATCAGGCGATCACGCTCGATCAGGCCGACAACCTTCGCGCGGTGCTGGAGCGCTATGCACCCAAGCGCTCGGAACTCTACCGCCTCGACTACAGCCAGGCACCGCTACGCCGCAACCGTCAGGGCCGCTATGACGGCCAGTACACCAGAGGGAGCATTAACGTATGACGACCAACCTGACCGAAACCGCCCAATGGGAGGACGGCATTCGCCAGTTCGAAACGTCCGATCCGGTAGAAGGCGGCCCGGATGGCGTCGACAACATCCCGACGCGCCAACTTGCGAACCGCACGAGCTGGCTGCGCCGTGTGTTGCAGTTCGGCCGCACGACGTGGATCGCGGACACCGGCACGAAAAACAACATCGTTGCGAACCTCGTGCCCGCCGTGACTGAATTGCTTGACGGCATGGAAGCGTGTTTCCGCGTCGCGTTCACGAACGACAA
The DNA here is from genome assembly GCF_046535315.1 of Paraburkholderia sp. SIMBA_027. Taxonomy (NCBI): domain Bacteria; kingdom Pseudomonadati; phylum Pseudomonadota; class Betaproteobacteria; order Burkholderiales; family Burkholderiaceae; genus Paraburkholderia; species Paraburkholderia sp. SIMBA_027. The sequence goes on along the minus strand of NZ_JAWRWY010000001.1, from coordinate 109,481 downwards.
CGCATGCACGTTCACACCGAACAGCGCGGCAGGTAGCACGATTCCCAAGCTGCCGCTCTATGGCGCCGACCATGCCGAGCTCGGCAAAGGTGATCTGCCCGGCGGTGCGAACGTGCGCGCCCGGCTCGACACGACGCTGAACAAGGCAGGCGGCGGGGCGTGGGTGATCCAGTCGATTTCCGGCGGCATGGCGCGCCTTGTCACGCCGCCCGTTGGCGATGCCTCGACGCGCGCCGCGAACATGGCGGCCGTGTTCGCGGCAACGGACGGGCGGCAGGTGATCGACATGAGCGGCGACGCCGCGACGATCACGCTCACGGCCGCGCAGTATGGCGTCGCCATGCTCACGTTGACCGGCGAGCTCAAGGCCTCGAAAGACCTCGTTTTCCCGGCGCAATCGGGCCAGTGGATCATCGAAAACAGCACGACCGGCAATTACAACGTCACGGCGAAGGTAGACGGCGGCTCGGGCGTCGTCATCGCCGCAGGCGCGCCCGTGATCGTCTGTAGCGACGCGGCCGCGATGAAACTCGCGAGCGCGGGCGGGCAGGCGGGTTTTCGTGCCGTACCGCTCACGGGCATCGTCGGCAACACGATCAACATTGTGGGCGGCTATACGCCGGGCGCCGTGCTGCTCGAACGCAACGGCGCGTTGCAGCAGCCCGGCACCGCGGCGTCGCCAGACTTCCTCGCGACGGACGGCCTGACGATCAAGCTCACCACGGCCGCGACGGCAGACGAGCAGTTCACCGCCTACGTGTTCGCCACGTTCAGCGTCGCCGACGCCGTGAAGAAGTCGGGCGATGCGATGGGCGGTCCGCTCGCGCTCTACGCTGGTTCGACCGTATCGAACCCGGCCGCAGGCGACAACAGCCAGAACGTTATCAATTCGGCATGGTTCAAGAGCGAAGCGGCCGCCGAGACGAACGCAGGGACGGCCAAGATTGCCACGCTGGCGCAGACCACCGCAGGCACCGACGACGCGACGATCGTCACGCCGAAGAAGCTGCGCGCGGGGTTTGCGCTTTCACTCGGCTTGAACGGCTATGTCGCATTTCCGACGTGGCTGGGCGGCCTGATTTTCCAGTGGGGCACCGCAACGGCGCCTTCCGCCGGTTACGTCGATATCACCTATCCCGTCGCATTCCCGACGAAATGGCTTACGGGACTGGTGACGGCGCGTAGCAATTCGGCCGCTACCGGTGCCTACACGGCGCAATGGGATGACGGCACAAACTGGAGCTCTCTGACTGTGGCGCGCATCGACTTTCGTTACAACAACGCCGCCTACACGGGCAATTTCATGTGGTTTGCCTTGGGCTACTAATCATCGGTGAAATCAGAAAATGAGTCTCGCATCCAATCTGGCCGCACTCGCGCGGCTTCTCACGGCCGCAGCAAGCGGCATTGTGAGCGGGAAGGCACCGGCGGCAGGCGACAGCAGCACGGCGCTCATCAATTCCGCATGGTTCAAGGCCGAACAGGCTACCGAAGCCACGCAAGGCACCGCGAAAGTTGCCACGCAGGCGCAGACAACCGCAGGCACCGATGACGCGACGATCGTCACGCCGAAGAAGCTGCGCGCCGGGTTTGCATTCACCGGCGGCACGAACGGTTATTTCGCGTTTCCGACGTGGCTCGGCGGCCTGATTATCCAGTGGGGCTATTACAGCGGAACCGGGACGGCCGACGTCGTCACGTTGCCGCTCGCCTACCCGAACGGCCAGTTCGGGGCGTGGGCTTCTGACACCGGCACCGGAATTCACTCGTGTGTTGTGTCGGGCATGAGCAAGACCGCCATCACGGTTTATGGCGGTGCGCCCAGCGGCACGAGCGGCGTCGGAACATTTTCCGCAACCAATTACCGCTATCTCAGCATCGGATACTGAAATCATGGGTCAAAAATTCGCTACCTACGACGCCACCGGCGCCATCACCGGCTATTACGACGACGCAATCAGCGCGCCGCCCGCCGGTTCGCAATTCGTGAAGCTCACGGCGGACCAGTATCGCGCCATGCTCGACGGCCAGTCGGAAGGCAAGCGCGCAAACATCGACGCGAGCGGCAATCCCGTGCTGCTCGATCCGCCGGAGCTCACGGGCAACGCGCTCGCCGAGCTCAAGCGCGCGGCGCGCAACGCGGCCATCACCGCCACCGACTGGATCGTTGCACGCCATCAGGACGAGCTCGCGCTGGGCGGCGCGACCACGCTCACGGCCGAGCAGTACGCGGCGCTGCTCGCATATCGCAAGACGTTGCGCGATCTGCCCGACTCGGCGAGCTGGCCGGGCGTGGAGCTGCCGGCCGTTCCCGACTTCGTCACGGCCATGTAACGGCCACGCCTTTTTCAACATCAACAGGAGAAACCGAACATGGCGCAGGACTATCACCACGGCGTGCGCGTGCTGGAAATCAACGACGGCACGCGACCGATTCGCACCGTATCGACGGCCGTGCTCGGCCTCGTCGCGACGGCCGAAGATGCGGACGCGGCAACGTTCCCGCTCAATACGCCCGTGCTCATCACGAACGTGAATTCGGCACTCGGCAAGGCAGGCACGAAAGGCACGCTGTACAAGGCACTGAAAGCCATCAGCCTGCAAACGAAGCCCGTGACCGTCGTGGTGCGCGTGGCGGAAGGCGCGGACGATGCAGAAACCACGTCGAACGTGATCGGCACGGTGACGGCCGAAGGCAAATACACCGGCGCGATGGCGCTCATGACCGCACAAACCAAGTTCGGCGTGAAGCCGCGCATTCTCGGCGCGCCGTTCCTCGACACGCAGGCCGTGACGAACCAGCTCGCCACGATCGCGCAATCGGTGCGCGGTTTCGTCTATGCCTTCGCGAACGGCTGCAAGACCAAGGAAGAAGCCACCACCTACCGCAAGCAGTTCGGCCAGCGCGAAGTGATGGTGATCTGGCCGAATTTCACCGCATGGGATGACACGGCCAACGCCGACGTCGAATATCCGGCCGTGGCGTTCGCTATGGGCCTGCGCGCGAAGATTGACAATGACACGGGCTGGCACAAGACGCTGTCCAACGTCGTGGTGAATGGCGCGACCGGTATCACCGCTGACGTGTCGTGGGATCTGCAAGACCCGGCAACGGATGCGGGCTACCTCAACGAACAGGACGTGACGACGCTCGTGAATCGTGACGGCTACCGCTTCTGGGGCTCGCGCACCTGCACCGACGACACGAATTTCGCTTTCGAAAACTACACGCGCACGGCGCAGGTGATCGCGGATTCGATCGCAGAAGCGCAGGCGCCGATCGTCGACGGCCCGCTCAATCCGTCGCTGCCGCGCGACATTATCGAGAGCATCAATGCGAAGTTCCGTAGCTGGACCTCGCTGGGCTATCTGATCGGCGGCTCGTCGTGGTGGGACGCCGAGCCGAACACCACCGACGAATTGAAGTCGGGCGGCGCGTACATCGACTACGACTACACGCCCGTGCCGCCGCTCGAAAATCTCAAGCTGCGCCAGCGCATCACCGACCGCTATCTCGCTGACTTCGCGTCGCGCGTAACGGCTTAATTACGGCTCGACAAAGGAGAAATAGCGATGGCAATGCCGAGCAAACTGAAAGGGTTCAACCTCTTTCACAACGGCGAAAACTTCGTCGGCAAGATTCCCGAAGTGCAGCTCCCGAAGCTCACGCGCAAGACCGAGGACTATCAGGGCGGCGGCATGGGCGGCCCGATCAAGATCGACTTTGGTCAGGAAGCGATCCAGATGGAATGGACCGCAGGCGGCCTCATGAAATCGGTGTTGCAGCAGTACGGCACGCTCAAGCATGACGGCGTGCTGCTGCGTTTCGCGGGCGGCTATCAGGCCGAAGATTCCGACACGTTCGACGCACTCGAAATCATCGTGCGCGGCCGCCATACCGAAATCGACCTCGGCACCGCGAAGCCGAAAGACGACACGGCGTTCAAGGTCACGACGGCGGCCAGCTATTACAAGCTGTCGATCAACGGCGAGGACATTATCGAAATCGACTTCGTGAACATGATCGAGAAGATCAATGGCACCGATCTGTTGCAGGCGCTTCGCACGGCGATCGGCCTGTAACGCAGCGAGCGCGGGCGGCTACGGCTCGAATCGGGTCGCCGCGCCTCTCAAACCTTTCTCCCTATCGCACACCATGAAAACGAACACCCACGCCAGCAGCGCCCCGGAAAACGCCTCGCAGAACGATCAGGCAGAGAAGGGCGCGGACAATGGCGCAACGCCGCCCGAGAAAGACCCGAACACGATCGAGCTCGACACGCCGATCGTGCGCGGCAAGCAGACCATCAGCGAAATCACGCTGCGCAAACCGCGCTCGGGCGAACTGCGCGGCGTGTCGCTGCAAGACCTCGTGAATCTCGACGTGATCGCACTTTCGAAGGTGCTCCCGCGCATCAGCGCGCCGACGCTGACCGAGCACGACGTCGCGCAGCTCGACCCCGCCGACCTCGTGCAATTGGGAGGTGTGTTCGCCGGTTTTTTGTGGCCGAAGGCAGTGAAAGCGAGCATGGAATCCCTGAACGGGTAGAAGATGCGATGGCCGATATCGCGACCGTGTTCGGCGGCTGGACGCCCGCCCTGATGGACGAGTTCGGCCTTGCGGAATTGATGGACTGGCGCGAGCGTGCGCGCGTGAGAAGCGGAAACGGAAACGATGGATAACGCCTTGAAACTTCGCGTCGTCTTTGACATGGTCGACAAGATGACGAAGCCCCTCAAAACCATTCTCGCCGGTAACAAGGGGCTCGCCGGTTCGCTCAAGGAAACGCGGCGCGAGCTGGCCGAAATGGGCAAGACGCAGAAGGCCATCGGCGAGTTTCGCCAGATGCGCAGCGGGCTCGAAGCAACCAATACGCGACTTGGCGATGCCACGGCCCGCGTAAAGGCGCTTTCGGACTCGCTGCGCGCGTTCGGGCCGCCGTCGCAGCAGATGACGGCCGAGCTCGCAAAGGCGCGGCAGGCCGCCTCACTGCTGCGCGCGGAACAGAAGCAGCAGACCAACGGATTGCAGGAGCTGCGCACGCGCCTGAGCGGCGCCGGGATCGACACGCGCAACCTCTCGCAGCACGAACGCGACCTGCGCGGCAACATGACGGCGACCACGATCGCCATGAACGACCAGATGCGCAAGCTCGAAGCGCTCGGCGAGCGCGAGAAGCGCGTCGGCGCAGCACGCAAGAGCATGCAGAAAATGCAGGGCGTGGCGGCCGGTATGGCCGTGGGCGGTTACGCTGCGAAATCGACCGGCTCGCACATTTTCGGCGACCTGCACGAATCGCTAGATCAGGCCAAGGAATACCAGCGCGAAGCGATGCGAATCAAGGCGCTCGGCCTCGGCGATCACGCGTCGACGAATGCCGTCAAATACGCGAGCTCGTTGAACACCTACGGCGTATCCACCAACGACAACATGGTGATGATGCGCGACGCCCTGAGCATTTTCGCCGACGAGCATCACGCGCAGATGGTGATGCCGACGCTCGCGAAAATGAAGTTCGCCAACGATTCGATGTTCGGTGCAGAGGACGCGCATGCGAACGAAGAAAAATTCATGAACATGCTCAAGGTGATCGAGCTGCGCGGCGGCACGAAAAACGAAGGCACGTTCAAGGATGAAGCGAACATGGTGCAAAAGGTCATCACGGCGACGGGCGGTCGCGTCGGCGGTGACGAGTGGCGCAACTTCATTCAAACCGGCGGCGTCGCGGCGAAGCAACTGCGCAAAGATGCGTTCTATTACCAGATGGAGCCGCTGATTCAGGAAATGGGCGGCCATGCTGTCGGTACGGGCCTCATGTCCGCATACAGCAACGTCTACCAGGGCAAAACGACGGTGCGCGCGGCCAAGCAGATGATGGCGCTCGGGCTGCTCGATCCGAAGATGGTCGAATACACCAAGATCGGCACGATCAAGCAGGTGAAGCCGGGCGCGCTCGCGGGCGGCGACCAGCTCAAGGCCTCGCCGCTCGAATGGCTCGAAAAGGTGCTGCTTCCGAAGCTCGCGGCGAAAGGGATCACTGACCCGGACAAGGTCAAAGACATGATCTCGACGATTTTCACGAATCGCACGGCCGCGAACCTGTTCACGACCATGTATATGCAGCGCGATCAGATTCACAAGTCGGAACGACTCAACACGGGCGCCGATGGGATCGACGAAGGCGCGGCGAAAGGGCGGCAGCTCGCGCAGGGCGGCGAGCTCGAAACGCTGCGCCAGCTCAAGAATCTGCAAGGCGAAATCGGCGACAAGATTCTGCCCGCCTACAACGCGGCGCTCGGCGTCACGGCCAGCGCGACGGCGAAGGTTGTCGGATTCATGAAAGAGCACGGCACGGCCGCGCGCGTGATCCTGATCGCACTCGCGGCGCTCGCTGCGATTCTCGTCGTATGCGGCACGCTGACGATAGCGCTCGCGGGCGTGCTCGGGCCGATGGCCGTCGTCAAATTCAGCATGCAGACGCTCGGCATGCAGGGCGGCTTGCTCGCGCGTTCGCTCGGGCTCGCCGGTTCGGCGTTCCGTATGTTCGGCATGGGCGCAATGTGGGCCGGGCGCGCCATGCTCATGAACCCGATCGGCCTCGCCATTACGGCGATCGTCGTCGTGATCGCGGGCGCGGCTTATCTGATCTACCGCTACTGGGACCAGATTCGCGCGGGCGCAGTGTGGGCGTGGGACGGCGTGCGCGGCGCAATCGGCGGCGCGCTGTCGTTCTTTGCTGGATTGCCCGCGCAGTTTGCGACGTTCGGATCGAACATCATTTCAGGGCTCGTGAACGGCCTGACGAACGGCCTCGGCACCGTGAAGGATGCAATCGTGAACGTCGCGAGCTCCACGGTCGCATGGTTCAAGGAAAAGCTCGGCATTCACAGCCCGAGCCGCGTATTCGGCGAGCTCGGCGGATTCATCAGCCAGGGCGCAGCAATCGGCATGGAAGGCGAGCAGGGGCGCATCGCGAAAGCGGCCGTGGGCCTGGCCACCGTCGCCACGACGGCATTCGGCGCGCCCGCCTTCGCGAACGGCGTCGGCATGGCAAACGCCGTGGGCGTACCGCTCGTGCGTCCGACCACGCCGATTGACCGACGCGCGCCGATCACGGCCGCGAGCGGCGGCGCGGGGGCGACCGCGGCGGCCGCCGCCGGTCCTTCGCCGATCGTCATCCAAATCTATCCGCAGGCCGGTGACGATCCGCAGGCGATCGCGCGCGCCGTCTCCGCCGAGCTCGACCGGCGCGAACGCATGAAGCGCTCGCGCGCAACGTCGAGCCTGTCAGACCACTAACCGGAGCCGAACCCATGCAAATGGCGCTCGACCAATTCGTTTTTAGCCTCACGACCGTGCCGTATCAGGAGCTCCAGCGTCAACGCAACTGGAAACACCGCACGAGCTCGCGCGTCGGCACGCGCGATGCGAGCCAGTTCACCGGCGCCGGTGAAGACACGTTCACCCTGAATGGCGTCGTGGCGCAGGATAACGGCATCGGCACGGCCGCATCGCTCAAGCAGCTCGCCGACATGGGCGACGCAGGCGACGCGTATGTGCTCGTCGATGGTACGGGCGTGGTGTACGGCGCCTATATCATTGAAAGCCTCAACGAAACGGGCCACTATCACACCAAGGAAGGTATCGCGCGGAAGATTGAATTCAACCTCTCGTTGAAACGCGTCGATGACGATATGGCGCTTGCCGTGAACGAACGGAAGGTGCAGTGATGGCCGATTCGAATAACGATCGGAATGCTAACGATTCAGCAAAACGAGCCGGGCGCGTGCAACCGCAGGCGGATTACCGCGTGACGCTCGACGGCCGCGACCTCTCTCGCCTGATCGCGCCCGACCTCATCAGCCTGTCGCTGTCGGAATCACGCAGCGACGAAGCCGACACGCTCGATATCGTGATCGATGATTCGAAAAACAAATTCGCGATACCGAAGCGGGGCGCAGCGATCAAGCTCGCGCTCGGGTGGGTGGGTGAACCGCTCGTCGACAAAGGGACGTTCACGGTGGACGAAGTTGAGCACAGCGGCGCGCCCGATATCATCACGATCCGGGCGCGCTCGGCGTCGATGACCGAAGCCATGCACGAGCGCCGCGAGCAGAGCTGGCACGCGCAGACGCTCGGCGCGATCGTGAAGGCAATCGCGGGACGGCACGAGCTCAAGCCCGCAATCGCGGCCGCGCTCGCGCAAATTGCGATCGCGCATATCGACCAGACGCACGAAAGCGATATGTCATTTCTGACGCGCCTCGCGAAGCGTTACGACGCGGTGATGAACGTCAAGGATCTCAATCTGCTTTTCATGCCGATCGGCACCGGCAAGACGGCGAGCGGAAAAGCCCTGAGCGTGCTGGAGCTCACGCGCAATAGCGGCGACCAGCATCGCTACCACGTTTCGCAGCGCGAGAGCTACGCGGCCGTGCGCGCGCACTACCATTCGAACGGCAAGGGCAAGCGCAAGTCCGTCATCGTGGGCGGCGAGAACAATCACAACGTCAAGGTGCTGCCCGAGGACTATCCGGACGAAGCGCAGGCGCGCGCAGCCGCACAGGCGGAATTCAACCGGACGCAGCGCAGCCAGGCAACTTTCGATTACACGCTCGCGCGCGGCTGTGCCGAAATCTTTCCCGAGCTGCCCGTGACAGTTTCAGGATTCAAGCCGGATATCGACGAAACGCCGTGGCTCGTGAAAACGGTACGGCACGAGCTTGGCGAAGGCGGATTTACGACGACGCTCTCGCTCGAAGTGCGCGACGATCCAACGACGGACAGACACCGGACACATTTCCGCCGCGGCTAACAAAGGGCGCTATTATTAAGGCATAAGAATGGGAGGAATATGAGCGAATTGCAGGAGTCGAGCACGCACACGGAAGTTGCGGGAGATAACCGCGAGCTGCAGGAATGGGTCGAGAAAGCTGCGATCGAAAACCTGAAAGAGCATTACGCCAGTGCTGACCAGATTGCGAAAGATGCAACGACGACGCTGACGGTGTTTCTCGCTGCAGTGGGTGGCGGACTCGCCTATGCTGCGAAAGCAATTGAACAGCACAGCGTGACATGGCTATCGGCTGGTGCGATTGCATTCACAGTCTGGTTTCTTGTTTTGAGTCTGTTGCTGGTTTGGAAATGCATGATGCTGAGACCGTTTTCAACCGTCTACAACGAGCCGAGGAGCCTTTATCAGCCACAATACTCGCTGAGCCAGTTGCGGGAGGCAGAATTCAAGAATCTGCAAAACAGAATCAATCGCGCAGCTCAGCAAAACGGAAAAGTCGCGCGGTGGCTGAACAGGCTAAGGCTTGCGGCCGCAGCCTGTCCCGTTGCGTTTATCGTCGGGGCGGCTGTTGGTTGGGCTGTTGCGGGGGCCGCTTTTCGTTGTACTCTCGGTTAGGCTCTCGATAGACAGGCTGCGAATCCGGTACGACCGGCGGATTATTTGAAGTATTCATTCGCTTCGGTGTTTCAGGTTGAGGAACCGGTAAACATACCAGAAGAGTTTTCAGACCCGCCTCGGCGGGTTTTTTTATGTGCGCGCACTACGACTTGATGTAAGCGGGCGGCCCGTTGTCCTTGAGCAAGCGACCGGAACGCCATGATTTCGGGATTTCGAGCGCGAGCACATGCCAGCGCGTCAGAACGTCGGCGAACGTGCCTTCGCGTTTCGCCCGGCGAATCTTATCCACGACGTTCCAGCCGCGGACATAGAGCGCAAAGCTGCGCTGGCTCGAAAGGAAATGTGGAGCGTGAACACCGACCCACGCAAGCATTTCGGCGGGCGGTACGTCGGGCGCTGTGGGATCGGGCTCAATGTTGGGCGTCAGTCCAACATCGGAATTGGCGGGCCGGGTCTCGGCCGGTGACTCTGCTGCTGGGGCCGTTTCGCGTTTCAGCAGGCGCAGTAGCTCGATGCGATGCCACGGAATTGGCGAGCGGCCGGCCACGTAGTTACGGACGGTTCGAGTGCAGCAGCCCAGCGCCTCGGCGACACGGGCAATTGACAGGCCATCTGTCAACGTTAGGAAGTCGGATAGTTCGCCGTGTCTGGGCGCTGCGGGAATCATTGCTAGAGCGGCGAAGAGAACGTAAGCGATTGTAAGTATGTTTACAAAACGTTTCCTTCAACCTGACAAGTTTGATAGGTTATCAAACTAGCTTCCGCGACTTTACATAATCTAAGTTATCGCACTTTTCAGTATCAACCAAACGCCCCCATCCCCAACCACCTTGCATCAAACCCAATAAACGATAATAATTCTCATTCGTAAAATAACCGTAAGTGACATGAAACCGGCCGCCCGTGCGGCACTGGTGCCGTGCAGACCGATCCGTGCAGCCGTCTTCCAGCCTCGCCAACGCCTTTGCCGCGCATTACCGGACGCTCGTCGCGTTCGCCGCGCGCCGCATGAAGTCGGCGGAAGCCGCGGCGGATCTGGTTCATGACGCGTTCGTCAAAGTGGCGTCCTTGCCCGGCACCGCGGAGGTCCGGCAGCCGCGCGCGTTCTTCGTGCGCGTGATCGAGAACCTCATGATCGACCGTTTCCGCGAAAGCCGCGCGTCGGCGCACGCACGCATCGACGTGACGCCGCTCGACGACGATAATGACGCCTTCGCCGATCTGGCGATCGATCCGGTCGATCCGAGCCAGCTCGCCGAGGCCATGCAGACGGCGCGCGCGCTCGAAAGCGCCGTGAACGCGCTGCCTGCGCGCTGCCGCGAAGTGTTCGTGCTGCGCAAGGTGCACGGGCTCTCGCACGAAGCGATCGCCGAGCGTCTGCAGATCAGCAAGAACATGGTCGAAAAACATTTGCGGCGCGCCTTGCTGGGTCTCGTCGAGTTCGATCGAGGCGCGCACGGCGACGACATCCCGCCGGCTCATGACTAAGGAATTCCCGCAACCGGCCATGTCCGTTTCCACTTCAGCCGACACCCCGAGCGACGCGCGGGCGGCCGCGCATGCGCGCCGCATTCGCGCCGAGGCGGCCGTCTGGGTCGTGCGGATCGACGCGGGCCGCGCAACGCCCGACGATGCGCGTCTCGCCCGCTGGCGAGCGCGCTCGCCGCTGCATTGCGCGGCCTTCGACGACGCGCTGGCGCAATGGCGCAGCGCCGATGCGCTGCACGTTTCGGCGCGCACTGATGCTGCCGCACAGCGCGTCGACCGGCGCGCCGAGCAACCTGTCGAACAACGCATGGAACCGCGCGCCAGGCGCCCTGCCGCGCGTTTCGCTTTGGCTTCGATCTTCACGCCGCCGCGCGCGGCCTTTGCATCGCTGTGCGTGGCGCTCGGCGTCGGCGCGGCGTGGTATGTGCATGCGCCCGATTTGTCGACATCAGCGGGCGAAGTGCGCACGTTCGCGCTCGACGACGGGAGCATCGTGAAGCTCGACGCCGATTCGGCCATCGACGTCCGCTACGACGCGCACGAGCGCCGCATCGTGCTGGCGCGCGGACGCGCCGCGTTCGACGTGAAGCACGGCGACGCGCGCCGCTTTGTCGTGCGCGCGGGCGATGGCGAGGTCGTCGACATCGGCACGGCCTTCCAGGCGAGTCTGCCCGGCGACGACGCCCAGCACAGCGGCGAATCGCTCGTCACGGTCACGCAGGGACGCGTGGACGTGCGCAACGCGTGGGGCAATCTGGAAGCGGGCGCGGGCCAAAGCGTCGCCTATGGCGACGCGGTGCGCGCGCCGGCCGCCGCCGTGGTGGATGCCTACTCGGTCACCGCGTGGCAGCGCGGGCGCATGGTGTTCACCGATGCGCCGCTCGCCGACGTGGCCGCCGCGCTCAACCGCTATTGGAAAGGCCATTTCATCTACGTGCGCGGCAGCGCGGCGACGTTGCGCGTATCGGGCAATTTCGCCATCGGAGCGCCGGCCCAGGCGCTCGACACCCTCGCCGAAACGTTGCGTTTGCAAGCCACGCGCATTGCGGGCCGCGTCGTGATCTTGTCGGCGCCGTCGTGAGCCTCACGCGATAAACACGTCGCGCAAAAATATTTCGCGCGCGACGTCCGGTTTTTTCTCCGCACAACGTCTATTCCCTCAGTAAGACCAAACAATCAGGGGAATTTCGTTGTTCACGCAAGCATCACTTCGACCACTCGCGATCAGCGCGGCGGCTGCCGCTCTCTTCGGCGCTTCGTTGCCCGCGCTCGCCCAGCAAACTGCTCAATCGGCTCAAGCGACGCAATCCACGCAACGCGATGCGCGTATCGACTATCGCATCGCGCCTTCCGACCTCAACACGGCACTCAACCGCTTCGCCGAAGCCAGCGGCGTGCAGCTCGCTTACGCGAGTTCGCTCGTCGCCGGCAAGCAGTCGCCCGGCTTCACGGGCCGCGCCGATGCAGCCGGCGCGCTCACGCAGGTCCTGCGCGGCACGGGTTTGCGCGCGGTGCGCGGCCAGAACGCGGCCTTCGTGCTCGAAGTCGATCCCGAACCGCCCGGCACCGACGCGAACGTAGCCGCCGAAACATCGCTGCCCGCGATGACGATCCGCGCGCAAAGCGAAGCCGATGCGCACGATCCGACGGTTGCCGGCGCGGCGCTCAAATCGTCCACGCCGCTCACGCGCACGCCGCAATCGGTGTCGATCATCGAGCGCAAGCAGATGGACGAGCAGAACGTGCAGTCGGTCGCGCAGGCACTGCGTTATTCGGCGGGTATCGTGCCGGAAACGCGCGGTATCGGCGATCGCTACGACAGTTTGCAGATGCGCGGTTTCGGCGGCTTCGGCGGCAATGCCGTGTACGTGAATTTTCTCGACGGCCTCAATCTCGGGCGCGGTCTTTCGTATGCGGTGCCGCAGATCGAGCAATACGGTTTGCAGCGTATCGAAGTGCTGCGCGGACCGAGTTCGATTCTGTATGGTCAGGCGAATCCGGGCGGCGTGGTGGTGCTCGAAAGCAAGCGTCCCGAAGCCGATCACGTGAATGAAGTGATGCTCGGCGCGGGCACGCACAATCGCTGGGAAGGCGCGTTCGATCTCGGCGGCGCGGTCGACGCGGACAAGCGCGTGCTCTATCGCTTCGTCGGTCTCGCGCGCGATGCGGACACGCAGGTTTCCGGCACGAAGGAGCAACGCATTTATGTGGCGCCGTCGCTCACGCTGCGTCCCGATGCGAATACGGAATTCACGCTGCTCGCGAGCTATCAATACGATCCGAACAACGGCTATTACGGTTTTTTGCCGCGCTACGGCACGGTTTCGTATAACCCCAATGGGCAGATCGGCACCGGTTTCAACGACGGCGAACCCGATTACGATCACTTCCGCCGCGAGCAGGCGAGCATCGGCTATGCGTTCACGCACCGCTTCAACGACGTCTTCACGGTGCGTCAGAACGCGCGCTACACGCATATGTGGAGCGATTATCAAACGGTCTATTCGAGCGGCTACACGAATTCGAGCAACCGTTACCTTAATCGTCTGACGACGGCCTCACTCGAACATCTCGACGCGCTCTCGACCGACACGCAGCTCGAAGCCGATTTCAACACCGGCCCCGTGCGTCACGCGGTGCTGATGGGGCTCGACTATCAGATGACGATGTCCGACCGCCGTCTTTCGTCGGGCAAGGCGCCCTCGCTCGACATTACCGATCCCATTTACGGCCAGTCGCTGACCGCGCCCAAGCTCGCGAGCTACACGCGCCAGCGCACCGACGATCTCGGCCTCTACGTGCAGGATCAGATGACGATCGGCAAATGGTCGTTCGTGCTCGGCGCGCGCGAGGATTACGCGTCCACCAGCGCGAATGAATATGTGAAGCACACATCGTCGTATCAATTCGATCGCGCATTCACGTGGCGCGCGGGCGTGCTTTACGCATTCGACAACGGCATTTCGCCGTTCGCAAGTTTCTCGCGCTCGTTCCAGCCGGTCACGTCGGGCACGACGGCGGACGGCAGCTCGCTCAAGCCGTCGACGGGTCGTCAATTCGAAGTGGGCGTGAAGTATCAGATTCCGGGCACGACGAGCTTCACCACGCTGTCGCTCTACGATCTTCAGCAAACCAACGTGTCGACGCCCGATCCGAACAACGCGAATTACCGCGTGCAGACCGGCGCGGTGAAAAGCCGTGGCGTCGAACTGGAAACGCATTTGAACATCACGCGCGATCTTTCGCTGATCGCGGCATACAGCTATACGAGTGCGTATGTGGCGAGCGCGAACGATAGTTCGCTGGGTCATACGCCGGCCGCCGTGCCAAAGAATACCGCTTCGCTGTGGGCCGACTACACGCTGCATCGCGGTACGTTCAAGGGTCTCGGCATGGGCGCGGGCGTGCGTTATATCGGCAGCACGTATGGCGCCGCCGACGATTCGTTCAAGGTCGGTTCATTCACCCTCGTCGATCTCGCCTTGCATTATGAAATGCGCAATTGGCGTTTCGCGCTCAATGCGTCGAATCTGTTCGATCGTCAATATGTGGCGGCGTGCGCGAGCGCGACGCAATGTTTCTGGGGCGTGCGCCGCGAAGTGATTGGCACGGCGCGCTATCAATGGTGAGTCTCACGATGAAATCCTCACGCGCTTTCGTGCGACGCACGGTATGTGTCTTCGCGGGAATGTCGATGGCGGCGGCTGCGTGGGCGGCAACGCCCAATGCAGCGTCCGACACTGCATCAACGCATTCGGAGCCGAAAGTCATTGGCGCGGCAAACGCCCTGCTTCCCGACACGGAATCGTTCGTGATCGACGCCACGCCGAACGGGCCGCGCTATCGCATCTGGCTGTATCACCCCGCGTCGTCCGTTTCAGGCCGCCCTCAGCCCTTGCTCGTGCTGCTCGACGGCAACGCGACCTTCGCGCTCGCCGTAAGCGCGGCGCGCCTGCAGGCGAAGCTGATCGGTCCGGTGACGATCGCCGCCATCGCCGCCGACAACGACGCCCTTTTCGATGAAAGCCAGCGTTTTCGCGACTTCACCACGCCGGCGCGCGACGGCTGGGGCGTGCCGAACGACGCGCAAGGCAAACCGCTCGACACCGGCGGCGCGCAGGCGTTCGAGACCTTCGTGAACGAGACCTTGCCGCGCGCCATCGAAGCCCGCACGCAGCTTGCGCCGCGCGCCCGCATGTTGTTCGGGCATTCGCTCGGTGGCTATTTCGTGCTGAACGATGCGCTCGCGCATCCGCAGGCATACTCGCGATATATGGCGGCGAGTCCGTCGATCTGGTGGAATGGCGCGGAGTTGCTGGCGAATGTTCGCGCGAGCGCGCAATCGTCGGCGGGAAAAAACTCGCACCACGCGCAAGCGCGCATTCCGCTCGCCATCCGCATCGGCGGCGACGAACAGAAACTCGCGCCCAATGCGCCGCCCGCGCGCGTCGAGCGCGTGACGCACGCGGCGATGCTCGACAACGCACGCACCTTCGCGGACCTCCTGCACACGACGCCCGCGCTCGGTTTCGACGCCGACTTGCAGATCTACGCGGGGCAGAATCACGTGTCGTATCTGCCCGCTGCGATCAGCGAAGCCGTGGCGCTCGCGGCGCGAAGCGTGCCGTAATCGGCACGCTGGCACATTCAAGCACGTTCGAGCGCCGCCATCGCGCGCGCGATCACCAGCAGCACGGAGAGGCTCACGTTGCTCGACGCACGCAATTCGGCGAGCAGATGGCCATAGCGTTCGAGCGCCGCTTCGTGCTGCGCGCACCATGCGTCGACGATCGCTTCGGCGTCGGCCGTGTTGGGCGACTGGGCGAGCGCGCTGGTCGTGAGCGCGCGCTTGAGCCGCGCCACTTCGGCGAGCGCGGCCGCGCGCGCCATCGTGTCCCAATGCGTGGGCGTGGGCAAAGTGGCCGCGCGTTCGCTAATCCAGCCATAATTCAGACGCGTGCCGAGCGCGAAGTATGCGGACGCGACCAGTTCGAGCGGACGTCCGCAGGCCGCTGCCACTTCGGCGATATCGAGCAGCGCCACCGGAATTTCGCCGCTTGCCGCGCGCAGAGCGAGCGTGCTCTCCACGCCCGCGTTCACGAGTTCGCCCTGGCGCACCGAGAGCGCTTCGAGATCGGCTTCCGGCAAAAGCGCGGGCAATTGCGGCGCGAGGCGTTGAGCGGCATCGCGGCATCGCGCCAGCAGCGAACCCACACCGTCGCGATCCACCGCGCCGGCCTGCAGATGGCGCAGGAACCACAGCGCCGCGCGTTCTAGCAAGCGCGCGATATCGACGAACATGCGTGCCTGCACATCGTCGGGCACGCGATTGTCGAGCGCGTCGATCGCGCGCCAGATCCCGTCGAGATCGAACACATCGCGCGCCATGATGCAGGCGCGCACGATTTCGTCGGGCCGCGCGTCGGTCTCCTCCATGAGTCGGTGCACGAACGCGCAACCCACGCGATTGATAAGCGCATTGGTCAGATGCGTCGCGAGAATTTCGCGGCGCAACGGATGCCGCTGCATCGGTTCGCTGAAACGCTGCTGCAAAGGCTTCGGAAAATAATCGATCAGCAAGGCCGCGACGAGCGGATCTTCGGGGACATCGGAATTGAGCAGCGCATCGTAGAGCCACATTTTGCTGTACGCGAGCAGCACGGCGCGCTCGGGCGACGTGAGGCCGAGTTTCGACGCCTGGCGCTCGGCCACTTCCTCATCGGTCGGCAGGAATTCGATCACGCGATTGAGTCGCCCGGCGCGTTCGAGCCAGCGCATCACGCGCGTTTCCGCATCGAGCAGCGGCACTGCATAGCGGCCCGCAATCGAGAGCGACTGAGTTTGATAATAGTTGTCGCTCAATACCAGCAGGCCGACTTCGTCGGTCATTTCCGCGAGTAACGTATTGCGCTGCCGGGTGGTCATTTCACCATCGGATACCACCAGTCCGAGCAAAATCTTGATGTTGACTTCGTGATCGGAACAATCCACACCCGCTGAATTGTCGATCGCGTCCGTATTGATACGGCCGCCGCGTTGCGCGAATTCAATGCGCCCGAGTTGCGTGACGCCGAGATTGCCGCCCTCGCCCACCACCTTGCAACGCAGATCCGAACCGTTCACGCGCACAGCGTCGTTGGCACGGTCGCCCACTTGCGCGTGCGTTTCGCGCGCGGCTTTCACATACGTGCCAATCCCGCCGTTATAAAGCAGATCGACCGGCGCCTGGAGAATTGCGCGAATGAGTTCGTTCGGCGTGAGCGCAATTGCCTCGATACCGAGTACCTCGCGCACCGCGGGCGAAAGCGGAATCGTCTTGACGGTGCGCGGAAAAATACCGCCGCCCGCTGAAATCGCGGCAGTATCGTAATCGGCCCAACTCGATCGCTCCAGTGCGAAGAGCCGCTTGCGCTCCGCGAAACTCAGCGCCGGGTCGGGCGCAGGATCGAGAAACACATGGCGATGATCGAATGCCGCCACGAGCTTGATATGCGGTGACAGCAGCATGCCATTGCCGAATACGTCGCCCGACATATCGCCGACACCGACCACGGTAAAATCGCTCGCCTGCGTATCCACACCCATTTCGCGGAAATGGCGTTTGACCGATTCCCACGCGCCGCGCGCGGTGATCGCCATTTTCTTGTGGTCGTAGCCCACCGAGCCGCCCGACGCGAAAGCGTCGTCGAGCCAGAAACCATATTCGGCGGAAATGGCGTTCGCATAATCGGAAAACGTAGCCGTGCCTTTGTCGGCCGCGACGACGAGATAAGGATCGTCTGGGTCGTGACGCACGACATCGGGTGGCGGCACGATGGCGTTATTCACGAGATTGTCGGTGAGATCGAGCAGGCCGCGCAAAAAGGTCTGATAACAGGCCACGCCTTCGCGCATCCACGCTTCGCGATCGCTGGGCGGCGGCGGATTCTTGACGACGAAGCCGCCCTTCGAACCAACCGGCACGATCACCACGTTCTTCACCATCTGCGCTTTCATCAGGCCGAGCACTTCCGTGCGGAAATCCTCGCGACGGTCGGACCAGCGCAGGCCGCCCCGCGCGACGCGTCCGCCGCGTAAATGCACGCCTTCCACACGCGGCGAATACACCCAGATTTCGAACATCGGTTTCGGTTCGGGCAATCCGGGAACTTTCGACGGATCGAACTTGAACGACAGCGATGGACGCGGCGCGCCATTCGGCTCGTGACGGAAATAATTGGTACGGACCGTCGCGTTGATCACGCCGAGAAACTGGCGGAGAATGCGATCCTCGTCGAGATTCGGCACCTGATCGAGCGCGGTTTCAATGGCCTTGAGCGCAAGTTCGGCGCGCTGTTCGCGCGCCGCTTCTACGTGTGGATCGAAACGCACCATAAACAATTCGACCAGTTGCCGCGCAATGGCCGGATTGCCCGTTAGCGCGCGTTCGATATAAGCGTCGCTGAATGTCGAGCCCACCTGGCGCAGATATTTCGCGTAGGCGCGCAATATCGTCACCTCGCGTGCGCCCAGATACGCGCGCAAAACGAGGCGATTGAAATCGTCATTCTCGATGCGCGCACTCCATACGGCTTCGAACGCGTCCTCGAACAGATCTTTCACGCGTTCGATATCGAATTCGGCATCGTCGGCGAGTTCGAGCCCGAAATCGTGCACCCACGCGGGATCGCAGCCCGGCACCTGAATCACATAAGGCCGCTCTTCATCCACGCGCACGCCGAGATGTTCGAGCATCGGCAAACTGCGCGAGAGCGCAATCGCTTCGCCCGCGCAATACACCTTGAAACGAAACGCGCGCGGCCCGGATTCGATGGGCCGATACAGATTCATGGCGATGCCCGCACTGCCCTGCACACGTTCGATCAATTCGATATCGCGGACCGCCGTGCGCGCCGGATAATCGTCGCGATAACCGGCGGGAAACGAATCGCCGTAACGATGCAGCAAGCGCGTGCCCTGCTCTTCGCCAAATGCGTCGAGCAATGCATCGGCGAGATCGTCTTGCCAACGCCGCGTGACCTGCACGAGTCGCGCTTCCAGTTCACGCGTATCGACATCGGGCATCGTGCCGGGCTCGGCGTGCACGACAAAATGAATACGCGCAATGGCCGATTCGGAAAGCAGCGGCGTAAATTCCACGGAAATTCCGTTGAATGCCGAAGCGAGCAGATTGGCGATGCGTCGGCGCAAATCGGTATTGTATTTATCGCGCGAGACATAAACGAGGCAGGAGACGAAACGATTGAAACGATCGCGCCTCACGAACAGACGCGTGCGCTGATGCTCCTGCAAACGCAATACACCAAGCGCGATATCGTAAAGCTCGTCTTCCGTGGCCTGAAACAGTTCGTCGCGCGGATAGGTTTCGAGGACGGTCACGAGCGATTTGCCGAGATGCCCTTTCGGTAAAAAGCCCGCGCGGCGCACGATATTCGCGCACTTGCGGCGCACGATCGGAATGTCGGCGGCGGGCACCATATACGCCGTCGAGGTATATAGACCGACGAAACGGCGCTCGCCGCAAATCTTGCCGTCCGCGCCAACGAGTTTCACGCCGACATAGTCGAGATAACCGGGCCGGTGCACCGTTGCGCGCGAATTCGCTTTCGTCAGAAAGATCGGCGAGGCGCCCGCGATGATGTCCGCCGCGGCGGGCGGCAGCGGCGTAATGTCGGGGGTGTCGGGCGTGCGCAACGATTCGCGCAGAATACCGAGACCCGAATTGCCTACGCCGCGCAACCCGAAACCGTCGCCATGCTCGACGAGCGCATAGTCGCGCTGACCGAGAAACGTGAAATGGTCGGCCACCATCCACTCGAGAAACGCACGGGCTTCGAGCTCTTCCGCGCTCGTTTCCCGGGCCTTCATGCCTTTGATGGTTTCGCGCGCCACCTCGACGATTTTCGGCCAATCCTCGACGGCGGCGCGCACATCGCCCAGCACTTTGGCAATATCGCGGCGCAATTCGTCGAGTTTTGCTGCATCGCCGCAGCGGTCCACTTCGAAATGAATAAACGACGTGAGTTGCGACGGCCCGTCTTCGGCGCCGGACGCCCCGACGTCAATACGCTCGATGCCGCCTTCCTTGCCTCGCCAGACGCGAAACACCGGATGCATGGCCGAATGCAGCGCGAGCCCGAGCTTGTTGACGGCCATCGACACCGAATCGACCAGAAACGGCATATCGTCATTCACGATTTCGATGACCGTGTGATCGGAATGCCAGCCGTGCTGTTCGAGAATCGGGTTATAGACCCGCATGCGCTCGGAGCCGGGCACGAAACGCTGCGCCGTTTGCCAGTGCGCCATCGCCGCGCCATAGAGATCGGCGATGCTGCGGCTGCGCAAATCCTCGGCATCGACGAAATCGTAATAGTGGCGCAGGAACGGTTCAACCGTTTGAAAGGCGGGTTCCGGCAATCGCGCTCTCGCGAATGCCAGAACATCGGAGAGCAGATGGGCGACGAATTCCTCGTTCCTCGCTTGCATGGCGGACTCCTCGACGGATGGCCATCGACTGCATCGGCGGTAAAGCCATTATGCACCGGCAAGGTGATTGAACGATGACTGCGTGTGCGGTGTTCTACTTACGCGAGCATGCCCGAGTTCGCGTTGAGAATGAATGTTTTAAAACGTTATTGCGTCGAACACACGCACGGAGCTGTTTAATCGGGGCAAACGATACGGCATAGCGATTGCTTCTGGCCGGCGGCGGGCGCACGGAACGAAAACAACGCGCCCGCAAACGGCTCGCGGGCGAGCGCCGCTTCGTCCAGACCTTTGCGCGCGGTGGTCACATAAGCCGTCCGCAGATCGTCGCCGCCGAATGCGAGTTTCGTCACGTTCGAACAGGGAAAGGCAACGTGCCCGACGCTCAGGCCATTCGGCGCGTAGCGTTCGATGCGCGCGCCGCCGAACGTCGCGACCCAGACCTAGCCTTCGGCATCGACGACAAGACCATCGGGATGGCCCGGCGGCGCGTGCGTACTAAAGAGCCGCCTCGACGAGAGTTCACCGTCATCGCCCACGTCGAATGTATAAATGGCGCGGCGCAGCGAATCGACGTGATACAGCGTGCGAAAATCCGGACTCATCGCGGGACCGTTCGTGATGATGTAGCCGCTGTCGTGCACGCGCGGCGCCTGATCGCCCTCGACGCGCCAGAGCGAGCCGGTTGGTTCCCGTTCCGCGTCGTCCATCGAGCCGAACCACAGGCGCCCTTCGGTATCGACATGCGCGTCGTTGAGTCGGTTGCCGGGCAGACCGCTTTCAACCGGCACGCGCAACACGAAGCGCGCGTTTTCCGGCGTGAAGCGATGCAGCCCGCCCTGCAATCCGCAGACAAAGCCGCCGTCCGCGTGCGGCAGCACGAAACCGGTTTGCGCGGGCGCCTCCCAACTGCTGCGCTCGCCGCTTTCGGGTACATAGCGATGCACGCGGCGTCGTTTGATATCGACGAAATACAGCGCGCGCTCGCGCTCCACCCACACGGGGCCTTCGCCGAGCAGCGCGCCCACGTTCCATTCGACCTCGGGTGTCAGCGTATTCATGCGCCGTACCAGCCGGCGTCGACGAAATAATCGCGGCCCGTGCAACGCGCGGCGTCGTCGGAAGCGAGAAACAACACCATGCGCGCGACATGCTCGGGTTCGATGCGGGCGTGCAGGCATTGCTGCCCGAGCAGCTCCGATTCGCTTTCGTTCGATTGCCAGAGCTTCATTTGACGCGGGGTGCGAACCGCACCGGGAATCACGCAATTCACGCGAATACCGTATTCACCGAGATCGCGCGCGAGCCCGCGCGTGAGGCCCTCGATTCCTGCTTTGGCAGTCATATACACGCTGAGATTCGGCGTGGCCAGATGCCAGGAAATCGAGCCGAGATTGACGATCGCGCCTGCGCCCTGCTTGCGCATGCCGTCGACGACGGCTTGTGCACAAAAGAATTGATGGCGCAGATTCACGGCGAGCCGATCGTCCCAGTAAGCCGCGCTGACGTCGCCGACGTCATGACGGTCGTCATTGGCCGCGTTGTTGACGAGAATCTGTACGCCACCGGCAGCCTGAGCAATGGCGTCGAAACAGCGTTGCAGGGCGTCGATATCACGCAGATCGCAGCGATGGTAGACGGGTTCGTATTGCGTTTGCCTGCACGCCTCGACGAGCGCGAGCGACGGTTTGTCGGCTACGTCGAGAAAATGCACGCGTGCGCCTTGTGCGCTGAACGCCTCCACCATGGCGGCGCCAATGCCGGTGCCGCCGCCCGTGATCACGACCACCTTGTTGTTCAGGCTCGGATAAATTGCATAAGACATGGGTTATTTCGCTTCCGGTTCAATCGATGCGTGATGGCACGCGCACGGGACATTCAATCGACGCTCACATCGCTCGTCATGCGCCAGTCGCGCGGCAGCGTACGCGTCGCTTTACCCGTGACGGCAAGCGTCGCGTGCAAGTGAATATCGCGGCTTGAACTGCCAATCATCAGATCGAATTCGCCGGGTTCGACAATGCGCTCGCCGCGACCATCGGTGAAATTCAACATGTCGACGGGCAGACGAACATGCACGCGCGCCGCGCCGCTCGCTTGCACCGTCACGCGTGAAAACGCCTTCAATTCACGCACCGGACGCGCACTTGACGCCACGCGATCACGCAGATAAATCTGCACGACTTCCACGCCGCTGCGAGCGCCTGTGTTCTTCACCGTGAATGAAAACGCGAAGGTGCCGGTTTCGATGGGCGCAGTGGGCGTCGCGATGTCGAGCGCTTCATAAGCGAAGCGCGTGTAGCCGAGTCCGAATCCAAACGGATAACGCGAGCCGAAATGCCACGCAACCGGCGTGCCCGCGCTTTTGAGCCGATGGTTATAGACGTAAGGCACTGCGCCCGCGCTGGTCGGCACGGAAAGCGGCAGGCGGCCGCTGAAATTCTCGCGCCCAACAAGCAGAGCGGCGAGCGCTTCGCCGCCCTTCTCGCCCGGCGCGAACGCCATCAACTGGGCAGCGACGCGTTCCTCCTGGCCGCCGAGGTTGTAAGGGCGCCCGCCCGTCATCACGACGACCGTGGGCGTGCCGGTCGCGAGCACGGCGTCGAGCAGCGCCTGCTGCACGCCGGGAAGCGCGAGGCTGTCCGTATCCGAGCCTTCGCCCACGGTGCCCGACTGGAACAGGCCCGCGAGGTCGCCGACAAACACGATCGCCACATCGGCGGCGCGTGCCGCTTCGGCGGCGGCGACAATGTGCGTGGTGTTGGTACTGATCAGTGCGTCGCGGGTGCCCACTTCACGCGTGTCGAGCGAGACGTCGCCCGGAAAGACCGGCGCGCCCGCGCGGCGTTCCTCGATAATCGCGCAGCCCTGCGCGTAGCTGACGTTCACCTCGCCGAGCATATTGCGCAGCGCTTGCAGCGGCGTCGTCATCGACGAGTGCGCACTGTCGCCGCTATTGATCAGATGCACGGGAAAGCTGTAACCCGCGAGCAACGCCAGCGGATCGTCGGCCGTCGGCCCGATTACGGCCACGTTCTGCCTGCCGTCGTTGGCGAGCGGCAGCACGCCGTCGTTGCGCAACAGCACCACAGATTCGAGTGCCACCTCGTGAGCCACATCGCTGGCGGCTTCACTGCGTACGTTCACGCGCGCCACGTCGGCATAGGGCTGTTCGAATAAACCGATGTCGAACTTCGCACGCAACACGCGTTTGACTGCCGCATCGATCGTGACTTCGCTGATCTCGCCACGCGCCAGGGCTTCCTTGAGATGCAGCGCACACTCGTGGCCGGGCAACTCGATGTCGAGTCCGGCGTTGAACGATTGCGCCGCGGCATCGGCGACGTCGCGCGCGATGCCGTGATGCGTGTAGAGCAGATTCACGGCCGCATAATCGGCGACGATCAAACCGTCGAAGCCCCACTTATCGCGCAGCACGCCTTGCAGCAGATCGCGATTCGCATGGCACGGCACGCCGTCGATGTCGTGATACGCGGGCATGATCGAGCCTGCGTGCGCGAGCTTCACCGCCATTTCGAATGGCAGCAGGAAGGTGTCGTTGAGTTCGCGAGGCCCGACGTGCACGGGCGCGTGATTGCGCGCGCCTTCGCTCGCCGAATGCGCAACAAAGTGCTTGAGCGTGGCAAGTACGTCGCGCTTCTCGCCTTGCAGGCCCTGCACATATTGGCACGCCATCACACCGACCAGATACGGATCTTCGCCGAACGTCTCTTCCGTGCGCCCCCAGCGCGGATCGCGCGAAACGTCGAGCACGGGCGCGAGTCCCTGATGACAGCCAATCGAGCGCGCCTGCTCGCCGATGACCTCGCCCACTCGTCCAACGAGCGCCGGATTCCATGTGGCCGCGTAATTGAGTGGCGACGGAAACAGCGTGGCGTCCTTGATCATCAGCCCGACGAGACACTCCTCGTGCGCCATCACCGGAATGCCCAGACGCGTATGCTCGATCATCTGCCGTTGCAGCGCGTTGAAGGCCTCCACGCCCTCTTGCGGATCGACCGTGTGCGTGCCGAGCGGGCGCGTGACCTGACCGAGCCCGTGTTGCAGGAGCGTGTCGAGCGGCACGCCCGTATCGCGCTGCGCGAAGTCTTCGGTGCGCCACTCGTGACGGCCATTCGCGCGCAGCTTGAGCCAGACGGCATGCAACTGCGCGATTTTTTCGTCGATCGTCATGCGCGCGAGCAGATCGGCGACACGCGCTTCGGTCGGCGTATCAGCGCGACGATAAACGGGCACCTCGCTTTGATGGTCAAGCGACATCACAACACTCCTGGTTGGTCGTGCGCCAGGCGCAATGTTCGCCCGAACACATTAGTTATCCTGCTTAATATTTCAACGCGACGGCTCATTGAATCACCCGCACGCAACGATCAATGCATGCGTTTGAACGCCATGTCCCGATCGTCGAACAGATGGCAGGCTTCGGGCGGCAGCGCGATCGTCACGTTCTCATCGAAGGCCAGCGCACTGTCGCCGGGCAGCTTGGCGATCAGCGTGGCAGAACCCGCGCGTGGCTGAACGAGATGCACGTAGCTGTGCTCGCCCATACGCTCGACGAGCCGTACGCGACAGGCGAGTGTAGGCGCGTTGCGCACGGAGTCGGCGAGACGCAGATGCTCCGGGCGAATACCGAGCGTCACCTTCATACCGACACTTGCGTGGCCGGGTTCGACGCGCGCGAGCACGCGCTCGCCGCTATCCAGCGTGACGTGCACGCCGCCCACGTCCGCGCTCGCGATCGTTCCCGCAAAGAAGTTCATCTTCGGCGAGCCGATGAAACCCGCCACGAAGCGGCTGCGGGGATGGTGATAGAGATCGAGCGGCGCGCCCACCTGCGCGATGCTGCCGTGCCGCTCCATCTCCGTGCCCGCCTGCAGCAGTACGATGCGGTCGGCCAGCGCCATCGCCTCGACCTGGTCGTGCGTGACATACACGGCGCTCGCTTCACGGAACTCGCGATGCAGGCGCGCGATCTCGGTGCGGGTCTGCACGCGCAGCGCGGCATCGAGATTCGAAAGCGGTTCGTCGAACAGAAATACGCCCGGCTCGCGCACGATGGCCCGGCCAATCGCCACGCGCTGACGCTGTCCGCCGGACAGCGCTGCGGGACGGCGTTCGAGCAACGCGTCGAGTTGCAGCGCGGCGGCGGCACGGCGCACTTTCGTATCGATGAGCGCTTTATCGATCTTCGCCTGGCGCAGGCCGAACGCCATGTTTTCGTACACGCTCATGTGCGGATAAAGCGCGTAATTCTGAAACACCATCGCCACGCGACGCTGCGCGGGCGCAACGTCATTCATGCGCTGGCCGTCGATACGCAACTCGCCGTCACTAATCGATTCGAGGCCTGCAATCATGCGCAGCAGCGTGGATTTTCCGCATCCGGACGGTCCGAGAAACACGCAGAACTCGTTCTTGCCCACTTCGAGCTGTGCGTTGCGAATCACCGCCTGACCGTTTGCGTAAGACTTCTGTACGTTTGCGAGAGAGATGCTTGCCATGTCGTGATGTCGGTGTCGGTGTCGGTTTAAACGGTGCGTCAGCCTTTGAGCGAGCCGGCCATCATCCCCTTGATCACGCGTTCCTGACCAAAGGCGTACGCCACGATCAACGGCAGCGAAGTCAGCGTGACGACGGCGAGCATCGCAGGTACGTCCGACGAATACTGGCCCTGAAAATCCCATACCGCGAGCGGCAGCGTGCGATGCTCGGAGGTGGAGGTGAGCATGTAGGCGAAGATGAATTCGTTCCACAGGCCAATGCCGTTGTAGATCGCGACCGTCGCGAGGCCTGGGCCGGACAACGGAAAGAACACGCGCCAGAAGATGCCGAACGGGCCGCAGCCGTCGAGTTGCGCGGCTTCTTCGAGTTCGCGTGGAATCTGCCGCATGAATTCCGTGAGGATGAAAATCGACACGGGCAGGCTCAACGCGACATATGGCCCGAGCAGCGCGAACGGCGTGTCGTAAAGGCCGAGATTGCGCGTGAGCAGATAGATCGGCACGAGCGTGGCGTGCAGCGGCACGATCATCCCTGCAACCACGAGCGCGAACAGGGTCTTGTTGAACGTGAAGCGCAGGCGCGCGAACGCATAGGCGGCCATCGCGCTCACGATCACGATCAGTACCACGGACACGCCCACGACGAACAGGCTGTTGCGGAAGTAGGTGAAATACGGGCCTCCGAGTACGGCCGCGTAGTTGCCGACATACAGATGTTTCGGCAAGGCCCAGACCGGCGAGGAGAAGGTTTCGTCCTGCGTTTTCAGGCTCGTGGCCACCACGAAGATGAACGGCACTGTCGTGACGGCCAGCCAGATCAGCGCGAGCAGCGGCACACCCACGCGGAGCTTGCGCAGACTGAATGCGCGTTGATGAGGGAGCGTCGACATCGCTTAAACCTCCGTTGCGTAACGACGCGTGAAGCGCAGCGAAATCGCCGCCACCGCGCACACGATGATGAACATCGCCGAGCCGATGGTGCTGCCGTAGCCGAGCTGGAACGAACTGAACACGGTGCGGTACATATACGTCGCCATGAGTTCGGACGAGCCTTCGGGACCGCCCCCCGTCATCACGTAGATCAGATCGAAATAGCGCAGCGAACCCAGGACGGACAGCAGCACGGCGGTGCGCACGGTGCCTTGCAGATGCGGCAGCTTGATGCGCCAGAAAATGATCCATTCGGAGGCGCCATCGAGCCGCGCAGCTTCCGCGATTTCCTGCGGCAACGAAGAAAGACCCGCGAGAAACAGGATCATGTAGAACGGCGTGTTCTGCCAGCAGATCACGGCGATGGTCGAGCCGAGCGAAAGATGCGGGTCGCCGAGCCAGTCCCGCGCGAGCGCGTCGAGTCCGAGTCCATGCAGCGCCGCGTTGAGCGGGCCGAAGTTCGGATCGTAGACGTTCTTGAACAGCACGCCGATCGCGACACTCGACATCAGCAGCGGCAGGAAATAAAGAATCTTGAGCAGACGCGCGCCGCGCCCCGCTTTTTCAAGCATGACGGCGAGCGCAAGCGCAATCGGCAACTCCACTACGATCGATGCGGCGGCGAGCAGCGCATTGTTCGCGAGCGATTGCCAGAACACGGCATCGTGCGCGAGCTTGGCCCAGTTGGACAGCCCCACGAAACGCGCGTTGCTGCCGAGTCCGTTCCAGTCGAGCAGGGAAAGCCGCAAGCTGGAAACAAGCGGATAAAGCAGGAAAACGGCGAGCAGCACCACCGCGGGCGCGAGAAAGGTGGCGGCAACGAGCCACTGCGCGGAGAATCGCAAGCGGCGTTCTGGAACGGCGGAAAGTGCGATATTCACGGAGCGTTCTGCCGGCGACGTTCTCGCGAACGCGCCGGTCTTAAAGATAAATTGATCAGGATAGCGAATCGTAATAGCGTGAATCAGCCGCCTGACTTCGACGCGGCTTCCATTTGCTGCGCGGCGGCCTGCGGGGTGACCGAGAGGCCGAACAGCGCCTGGGTCGTGTCCTTGTGCACTTCGCCCAGCCGCGGCGGCAGCGCCTGGTCGTACCAGAGCTGCACATTCGGCGCCTGCACGATGAGCGCCTGCAGACGCTTGAGGAACGGATCGGGAATCGCCACGTCCTTGACCGGCGGCACCTTGTGATCGGTGACGCGTGCGCGCATCGACTCGTCGTCGGTGAGCGACTGAATCAGCTTGAACGCCTGATCGGGATATTTGCACGCGCTCGAAATGCTGAGGAAGCCGTCGCCGACCGTGCCGATCACGTCGCGCGGATCGCCCTTGCCGCCCGGCACGCTCGGGAACGGGAAGAAGTCGAGCTTGGCCGAGAAGGCGGGATTTTCATTGGCGATGGTCGAGGCTTCCCAGCCGCCCATCAGTTCCATCGCGGCGCGGCCCGAATACAGCAGGCGGCGCGAGGCGCCCACATCGTAATCGAGGCCGTTGTAGCCCTGCGCGAACGCGCCCGCTTTCACGAGATCCTGAATGTACTTGCCCGCCTCCACGAAGGCCGGGTCGCCGAAGCCTTTGCCACCGCCTTCCACCGCGCCGCGCACGACGTCCGGGCCGCCGATGCGATCGACGAGATACATGTAGTACATCGAGCCCGTCCACTTGTTCTTGTTTGCGAGCGCGAATGGCGCGATGTCGTGGGACTTGAGCACCTGCACCACGTGCATTAGTTCGTCCCACGTAGCGGGCGCCTTGAGGCCGTATTGCCTGAACAGGTCCTTGTTATAGAAGATCACGGCGGCCGAGGCGTTTTCGGCCGCAACGCCATAGGTCTTGCCGTCGAAAGTCACGGCTTTCCAGGAGGCGGGCAAGAATCGATCGCGATACGCGGGGTCTTTCTGCAGATACGGCGTGAGGTCAGCGATCTGGCCGGCCTTCACATATTCGTTGAGCGTGCCGCCGCCCCACGATTCGAACACGCAAGGCGGCTGATTCGCACCGAACGCCACTTTCAGCTTGGTCTTGTAAGCGTCGTTCAGGATGTGCGAGTTTTCGACCTTGTAGCCCGGGTTTTTTTGCTCGAAGCGGTCGGACGCGGCGCGCAGGATCTTGCTGGAACTGGCATTGGTCTGCTGATCCCACGTCGTGATCACTTTCGCGTCCTGCGCGTGCACCACGCCCGCCGCCGCGAGTGCGGCGAACAGCACCGCCGCGCCCGTCGTTTTCGCTACCACCGCGTACGCCATCTTGGTGTCTCCTGTCGTTGGTTTTGTTTGCGACCGCTTAACGTTAGCCTTAACGTTACAGGATCGTAGTCATAACGTTACAGGCTCGCCAGACAGTGTTAACCCTCGAACTACGCCACGGGCAATGGTCGAGCGACGTTTCCGTACAACGCTTGCTGCACGGCCTGTGCGTGCCTGAAGTGTCGCGCTGCGCGGTTCTGCTAGAATCATTTCCACTGTAACGCTAGCGTTACCAAGACTTGCCCAGTTGCGGTTCGTGTCGCGCCGCCTCACTCTTTCATAACAAGCTAGTCGCATGACCAAGCAAAATCCCACGCTGGCCGACGTCGCGAGGCTGGCCGGCGTGTCGCAGATGACCGCATCGCGTGCGCTCAACGGGCGTCCGGGCGTGTCGCGAGAAACGCGCGACGAAGTGCTGCGTATCGCGTCCGACATCGGTTACGTCGTCAATCGCACCGCCCAGAAGCTCTCGGGCGGACGCAACGGCATCATCGGCATCATGACGCCCACGCTCGACACGCAGTTCTCGAGCGAGCTGATTCTGGGTGCGGGCCGCGCCGCGCGTGCGGCCGGTTGCGAAGTGCTCGTCTACACGGTGTCAGACGACAGTCACTCGCATCAGGAACTCATCAAGCTCGTGCGCCAGTTTTCCGATGGTCTGCTGGTGATCCTGCCGCGCGAGACCATGTGCCTCGATGCGCTCGCCACCGCGCACGTGCCGGTCGTGGTGGTCGATCAGCGCGGCACGCTCAATCGCTTCCCTTCGGTGTCGGTCGACAATTACGGCGGCGCGCGGATGGCGGTCGAGCATCTTGTGTCGCTCGGCCACAAGCGCATTGCGTTTCTCGGCGGCGACGAGGCGATCGAAGGCGTGCGCGACCGGCAGCGCGGCTATCACGACACACTGGTGCGCCACGGCATCGAGCTCGATCCGGCGCTCGTCGTGACCGGCGATCTTTCACAGATGACCGCCTTCGAAGTGGCGACCGGGCTGGTCAACCTGCCCGATCCGCCCACGGCCATTTTCACGGCCAACGACCAGAGCGCGTTTGGCGCGATTGCAGCCGCGCGCGAGGCGGGTCTGCGCGTGCCCGACGATATCTCCGTGATCGGTTTCGACGATATCCCGATGGCCGAGCAGTTTCATCCCGCGCTCACCACGGTGCGTCAACCGTTTCAGCAGATGTCGAGTTCGGCGGTCAATGCGCTGCTCGCGCAGATCGCGGGCAGCGACGCGGTCGCGCAGCGCACGACCTTCCCCGCCGAGCTGGTGGTGCGCCAGTCCACGGCGCAAGCTCCTGCTGCCGCGCGGCGGCCTGCGGAAGCTGCACGGCGTGTGGGGCGTCAACGCGCGAAAGCGTAACGGTGATTGAATAGAAAGCGGCGCGCATTATCTTCGGATAACGCGCGCCGTTTTTGCGTTGAGGCCTTTATTTGCGCTGCTTTTCACCAGATGGTGTCGAGATGCGTGAGCGCGCGCACGCGTGCGTCGGGCGTGACGAGCGGCACGCCGAGCGTGCGCGCCGTGGCGGCAACAAGCCGCTGCGATGACGGCAATTCCGGCGACAGCGTGGTGGCACGCACCGCGATCGCGGTATCGACGGGCACCATGCGCACGCCTTCGATCGACGCGAGCGTGGCGAGCCAGCGCCGCGTATCCATCGACAAGGCGAGCCGGCCGTTTTCCACGAATTGCGCCAGTTCCAGCACGCTGATCGTCGAGATCAGCACCTCGCCGTTTTCCAGCGCGCCGTCGATGGCCGTGCGCGCGGGCTCGCTCAGCGCCTTGTCGTCGCGCAGCCAGTAGACGAGCGCGCAGGTGTCGAGCGTGACCATGGCCGCATCTTATTTGCCGACGGGCGACGCGCGACGCGTGCCCTCGCCTACGGCCTCGCTCAGTGCATCGATGCGCGCATCGACCGGCGCGTTGAAATCGCAATGAACGATGGCCGCGCGCAGCGAGTCGAGTGGACTCTTGCGCTTCGCGCGATAGGGACGTATTTCGATGGTCGGCTGGCCGCGGTCGGTCACCACCACGCTTTCGCCGAGCATTTCGACTTGCCGGAACAGTTCGCAGGCTTTCGCCTTGAACATCGCTTTCGATACCCGTTTTTCCATTGAAGGATCTCCACCCATCGTGATCGGCGCGCTGTAGTTTTGTAGGAGTCGCATTGCGAGACGTCGCGCACCGTGGACGTTATCGCTAACGTCTGCAAGATAGCATGGTCGTCGGGCGACATTCAAGGGCGGATGAACGCGGGGTTTCCCGAGTGCGCGCCGACCCCGGAATGCGTGGATACGCGGGAAATAGCGATGAAACGGAAAACACGCGGCTTTGAAGCGGAGGCTGAAAAAAAGGACGCCGGCATGTCAGGGTGGAGGAGTTTGACCACGCCGGCGCGGCCCGGACCAACGTCCGGCCGGGCCTGTCCATACGACTCGCTACTGCTGAGAACTCACTGGGTACTGCATGGAAATTGCGGTTGCTGCTGCAGACTGCGTCTGTTCCGCCCGAATCAGAACAGATGCATGACGCCCGCGAACACGCCGAACTGGCCCTGCCCGTAATTCGGATTGCCGTTCGCCGACGAGCCCGTGGTCGGATCGTAGTCGTTGTTGCCGTACGAACCGTTGCCGAGATTGATATTCGACGTCGAGCTGTTATGCACGTAGCCCGCTTCCGTGTAGAGGAAGGTGCGCTTCGACAGGTTGTACGTGCCGCCCAGCGTATAGAGCGTGGCGTTACCGTTGCCCTTGTTGGCGTTGGCGTGGAAGACCGCCGCCGTGATGGCCGCCGCCGCGTTGATCTGCCAGGCTGCGCCGATCCATTCGTGATCGACCGCCGTCGGTGCGGATACGCCGCCAGGCTGCGAAGCATCGGTCACGCCCACGCTCGCGTTGGTCGCGTTCGGCGCGCTCAGATGCTGATAGCCCGCGTAGAACTTGACCGGGCCGAACACCAGCGTGCTGCCCGCGAGGATCGAGCGCGAGTGCTGATAGACGTCGTTGAACGTGCCGTCTGCGCCGCGCACTTCGTCGTAGATCACGCGGAAATCGCCGAGGCCGTACGAATAGACCGCTTCGATGCCGTCCGTGCGGCCCTGCCCCGTGGGCGTCGAGGCCGCGTTCCACTTGGTGTTGTTGGTCAGCGCGTACTGGCCGCGCATGTAGAAGCCGCCCCAACTCGGCGTCTGGTATTCGAAGCCGTTCGAGGCGCTCGCCCAGTTGCGGCCGCGCACCAGCGTCGCGATCGCGTAACGCTGCATCAGTTGCGGGTCGGCGCCCCAACTGTCCTGCGAGATTTCGCCCGCGCCGAGATTACCCATCTTGAAGGTACCGTAGCGGTCGTTGTCGAAACCGACGATCGCGTGACGGCCGAACAGCGCGCCCGCCGACTGGCCCGTCTGCGTGTTGAGCTGGCCTTCGAGCTTGAAGATCGCCTTCGTGCCCGCGCCGAGATCTTCGGAGCCTTCGAGGCCGAACCACGAACAACCCCAGTCGCCGCTTTCGGCGCTCACGGCGTTCTTGTTGCCCGGCAGACCTGTTTCGTACTGAATGCCGTTGTCGATACGGCCGTACAAGGTGACCTGGCTTTGCGCCTGGGCGGCGGACGATACCGCAGCCAGCACGGCGAGGCCAATCAGCTTCTCTTTCATCAGGTATCCTATCTTTTTGCGTGTGTCTCCAAACCACGTCCCGGCTTCGTGGGGCTTGCCGGCGCAGCGACCCGAAATGCGCGAGGCTCAGGCCCCTTGCACTTCGGGAGCCGATTATAAAAACGCCCCGCGCGCTCGCGGCGGCCTCAAGCGCCAGGGAAAATGCGCCCCAGTTCTAACGTTGTTTCCACTCGGGAGTTGCGCTAGCGCTAACGTTATGGCTATGTCATGTGGTCAGATCCGGCGGCGAAGCCGGTCGCAGCGTGGCGCGCCGCGGGCGCGCCAGCGTTACACACGTGTGCAAACCGCGGTGGAAACGCGTTCCACCGTGTTACCGACCGGACGGTCGCGCTTAACGTTCAAGGTGGGTGTCGCGCTAACGCGACGCTGGCGGGCATGGGTTCTGCGGGCTGAAGTACAGCGGCGCATGTGCGCCACCCCGCCCACCCTTCTCTCTCTGCGATGAATCGACATTCGTCCGCGCCGGGGCCGGCCCCGGCTTCCGCGTCCCTTCGCCCGCTGCGCGTGGCCATCTGGCTCGGGCTGGTCGGTGCGCCGCTGCTCTGGGTGCTTCAACTTGCGCTGGCGGTCACGCTCGTCTCCGCAGCATGCGGCGACGGCATCCAGCGCCACGCCGACATGCCCTGGCCTCACGTCGAGGGCATTGTGGGTGTGGCGTCAGCCTGTGCGTTCGTGATCGCGCTTGCGCTGGCAATCGCGGCCGGTCGCGCGTGGCGCCGGACCGTGTCGCTTTCGCCGGACAAGCACGACTCCCAGCGCTTTATTGCGTGGTGCGCCGCCTCCTGCTCCGTGCTGTTTCTGGCACTCATTGCATTCTCCACGTGCGTGCTGGTGATCGCGCCGATCGAGCGGTTGTGCACCCCGTTCAATTGAAGCGTGTGTGAAAATCCTGCCCCGTTAAAATCGTCTGATCAACGAAATATTTACCGCTTTTACCGCCTGTATTAGAACGCGAAAATCGGGGCCATGGCGAGGAATCGAATGTCTGCGAATGCATTTTGATTTGCGATGCCAAATGCCCGCATCTCGTGCAATTGAATAGTGCGGATGAACCGTAAAGTCGAAGCCGTCGGGGAACCCATAGCGAGCGTTTCCCGGTTTCAGGGAGAAAGGCAGTGACTTCGGTAAATATGGGTTGGGCGCTGCGCGCGACAGTAATGGGCGCGGCGATTTTGGGAGCGGCGGCCGTGCAGGCGCAGGAAGTGTATGTGACGGGGGGCACGCTCGGCGCAGGTCTCGGCGGCGCGATCAATCTGGGCCCGCATTTCGGCATGCACGCAGAAGCAGCGGGATTCGGCCTGAGTCACACCGTGACAGTCGACGATAACCGCTACGACGGGCACCTCACGCTCGCACAAGGCGGCACCTATCTCGATCTGTATCCGTTCGCGTCGAGCGCGTTCCGGTTGACCGCGGGCGCCCTCTTCAACGCGGACTCGCTTTCGGCAACGCTTTCGCCGAACGCGCAAGGTAACTATCAGATCGGCGGCCAGACAGTGCCGGCGCTCGGTCCTTCGCCAACCGCGAAAGCAACGCTGCCGCACGTGATGCCGTATATCGGCATTGGTTATGGTCACAAGAAGCCGGCACTCGGTCTGGGCTTCTCGTTCGACCTGGGCGTAGCGTATGGCCGTCCGCGTGTGTCGTACGACGTGCCGTCGATTTACGATCCGTATGTCTCGCAGCAGGATATCGCCAACGAAGAACAGAAGTTCAGCGACAAGATCACGCGCTATCACTGGTATCCGGTTGCGCAGATCGCATTGACGTATCGCTTCAATTAAAAATAGGGCGAGGCTTCACGCATGCGGGCCTCGCCACATATTGCATCGGCGATCAGAACGACATATCGATGCCAAGCATGGCGACGATCTGCGTAGGTGTCGATGATCCCGTGAGGTTTTGCGAATCGCCGACGGCCGGGGCGGCGTTCACCACTTGCCCCGTGCTGTCCAGCGTCTGGCCGCTCGCGTGCTGCCACGCTTCGAGCGCGTAGAGTTCGGTGCGCTTGGAAAGCCGATAACCCTGCTTCAACGAAAGCTGCGCATAGCGCGCGGCATGCGCGACACCATTACCTTTCGAGGCCATCGTGTACGAGACGCCCGCCGCCAGATTGACGTCCGCCTCGACTTGCCAGCGCGCAAATGCACCGTACGTATTGAACGAAGCCGTGTCCGCGAAAAGCGAACGCGCGCCGGGCAAATAGCGCACGTTGGAATACATCAATCCCACGCGCGTCGGGCCGAAGGTGTAGCTGCCTGCCATTGCGACATCGCGCATCGATCGCGCCGTGACGTAGCCCTGATTCACCTCGGAGACGCCGAACGAGCCGGTCGATGTCGAATTGAATGCGGCGCTCGTGCTGCCTTCCGTGTTTGCCGTGCTGGTGAGCGCGTTATCCATGCGCAGATAACCGGCGGCGAGCGCGAGCGGTCCGTGCGCATAGCGCAGCGCGACGCTCATCGTCTGGCCGCTGCCGATGCTCCCCGCCACGCCACCCAACGCATACATACCCGCTGCCTGCAAGCCATGCCATTGCGGCGACACGTACAGGGCCGCGTTGCTCGCGCGCACGGTCGTGTCCATGCCATCGAGGTCGCCGGGATGCGCGCCCGCCGCGCCGGTCAGCGAACCGACCGACGAAAGCGGCCCGACGAAAGCGGCCCGACGAACAGGAAATAAGGCGTGTATTGACGACCGAGCGTGCCGGTGCCGTAACGGTCGTTGGAAAGGCCCACGTAGGCTTGTCGATTGAATATCGAACCGCTCGAAGCCGCTTCGCCTTCATTCAAATCGAAGCCCGATTCCAGCACGAAAATAGCGTGCGTGCCGCCGCCGAGCATCTCATCGCCTTTCAGGCCGAATTTCGAAGCGTACAGATTGCCCTGGCGAAGATAGAGATTCGCGTGACCGTGCTGATTGTTGACATAGCTGATGGCGTCGTCGGCCACGCCGTAGAACGTGAGGCTGCTTTGCGCGTGCGCGGACGGTGATGCCACGGCGGCAACGGCGAGCAAAGCGCTGGCCGATGCGCCCAAAAAGGAATTCTTCTGTTTCATTCGATGGGGTGATGCGCACAGAACAATGATACGGAGTCCGTAGTTAACAATGCGATTCTCTGTTCTATGAATGAATGCTGCTTTGATACGGCATTTGTCCGGAAGATTCTCCAGACGAATACCGAAACCTGAATAGAAACCGCGCGCACCGCACAATAGCGCGGTGCGCGCGTTTCAGGGTGAGCAGCCAGCGCAGCCGTCTTGTGACGGCATGCGTTACGTAGCTTGCTCGGCGATCGTCGTGCGGATTACTTGCCGCTCGCAGCCGTATCGATGGTATTGAGCACCTGGCGCAGCGATTTTGCATCGACCTGGCCCGGCGCTGACGCCTGGCCGATCATGCCGAAGGTCAGATCCGAGCCGAACACTTCGCCCGAGAAACGCGAGACCGCACCAAGACCGCCCATCGACATGGTCAGCAGCGGCTTGCGGGAATAGTGATCGCGAATCTGTTCGGTGGCGTCGAGCAGTTTCAGCACGTCAGCGGCGTTATGCGGCATGACGGCGATCTTGAGAATGTCCGCGCCCATCTTGTCCTGCTTGCGCAGCCGCGAAATGATTTCGTCTGTCGACGGGGTTTTCTTGAAGTCGTGACTCGACATCACGACCTTGATACCGGCCGCGTGCGCCGCCGCCACGACTTCGCGCACGACGCCCGGATCGCGGAACATTTCAACGTCGAGAATATCGATGAAATGCGCCTTGATCAAGGCGAGATACAGATCGCCGTATTGTTTGTCGCTGATTGCCTTCGCACCGCCTTCGGCCTTGGTGCGGAACGTGAGAATGAGCGGCTTGCCGTTCGCCACGGCCGCGACCTGCTTGCCCAGTCCGGCGACGCGTGTGGCGTCGGTATCGAAGTCCAGATAGTCGACGCGATACTCGATGATATCGACATCGGGGTTGCTGCCAATCGCGCGCGCCTGAGCCAGCACGTCGTCGGCCGTCGAACCCGTGGTCGGAACGATGATCTTCGGTGCACCCTGGCCGATCACGACGTTGCGGATGGTGATCGGCTCGGCATGCCGTTGTGTGACTGCCGCCGCCGGGGCGCTGGTCGCCGCCGACGCGGTCGTGACCATTGCGAGCCCCTGGGTCGCCAGCAACATCGAAAGCGAAATCACCGTCTTGCGCATCTTCATCGTTTCAAACTCCTTGTCATGTATTCGGGTGTACTCGGGCGTGGACCTCGCGGCGCGCGACGGGCTGGCAAGGCGAAGAAAGACGAAGGTCAGGAAGAAATGAACCGAGGCCGAATCGCGTTTGCGCCGCGTCGTTCATGAACGTGGCCATGCGTGCGCGAGAGCGGTCCGGTATCCGGTTCGCGTCGCAGAGTATGAGGGAATTCATGACATGCTGCGCTGTTTCCGCCACGCCGCACGCGAGAAAACGAGCGGTATCGTAGCAAGCATGCCGCGGAAACAGCGCCGCAAAAGATGAAGCTTTCTTTAGGAAGCGTTTTCGGAATCGTTAAAACGAGCGAGAAGAATCGCGCGTATCGATCCGCTGCGTGTGAGCATTTTGTTACGGATGCGCCGCCATGCAGTCATGCCGATAATCGACGGCGAGCTTTTGCTCCGCCGAATTCAGATCGGCGGGAAACACGCCGTTGTCCGAGCCGGGTTGATAGCCGCGTGCTTCGAGTTCGCCGAGTTCTTTCATCAGATCGGCGTGCGTGACGCCTCCGACCGTTTTCTTGAACGGATACGACAGGCATTGTTGATGCGAAAGATGCGTCGCGGCGGAAGCGGCGAAGCTCGACGTGAGTACAACGAGGGCCATCGCGAGATGAGGCAAGCTTGATTTGAGGTTCATGATCGACTTTTTTATAGGTTGCGCAGTGCGCTGAACTCGAACCATTAGACTAGCTGACGCCCCCTGCCAGGTAGTCCCCCAAAAAGTTAAAGATAATTTAGGCGTCGCGCATTCACGTCCACGTCGGCCCGATAACCAAGACGTGGAATCACCACGAGCCTCACTGGCGCGCCGGATTTAGAAAAGCGGCCGCGCAATCGGGACACCAGTCGGTGTAGCGATGTCGGGTCTACTTCGAGTTCGCCGAATACATAATCGACCAGTTCGGCATGACGAACCGGTTCACCAGGATTGCGCAGCAAGCGATCCATCAGCAGATATTCGCGACGACGGAGCAGCAGCGCATTGCCATCGCTGCAAATCAGGCTGCGCGTGGCGCGCGAGAGCAAGGGTTGCGATGCACTGTCTGACGTCGTTGTATTGGTCGCGGTTTGTATCGTGTGGCTGCCGGGGCGCGTGATGGCCTGAAGGCGAGCGTGCAACTCGACATAGTCGCAGGGCTCGTCGAAACAGATATCCACGCCGGAATCCAGCAGTTTGACGCGCGTTTCCGTCGTGGCCTGCGATTCGACGATCACCAGCACCGTATGCTTCGGTCGCGCCGCAAGCGTGCGGGCGACGTGCTCCGCCTCGCCGTTCGTCAGCGCGATAATCGCGTCGAGATAGTCGGTGCCGGCGAGCCAGGCAGCGTCATCGGGGCGGTCGAGTTCGACGACGCTGTGATTCGATTCTTCCAGCGCCCTGGCGAGATAGCGCCGCCGTCGCTCGACGCCGATGCAAAGGATGCGCATACCTTCTCTCCTCCGTCGTCCATTCAGTCACGCTTGAATTGCGTCCAGCAATCGAGCCGGACGCAGAGACCCGGATGCGCATCCGTAAGCGTCAGGCCGAAATCGTGCAAGCGAACCACGGCCTGCACCACCGAAAGGCCCAGCCCCGAGCCCGGCACGACGCTGGTGAGGTCGCTGCGATAAAAGCGTTGAAAGACCGCTGTGCGTTCGGTATCGGGAATGCCGGGACCGGAATCGGAGACCACAATGGTCGGGCCATCGCTGCCGTCCACCACACTCAGCAATACCGTGCCGCCTTCCGGCGTGAATTTGATCGCATTGTCGAGCAGATTGACGAGCACCTCGAACATCAGCGGATAATCGGCGCGGATGGTGGCGCGCGAGCGCAGATCCACCAAAAAATTCAGACCGTTCGCAGCCGCGACCGGCTGATAAAGATCGGCGGCTTTACGGCACAACGCCTCGATTTCGACATCGCTGAAACCTTTTTTGCGTTTCATCGATTCGATTTCGGAGATCCGCATGATCGCTGCAAAACGCTGCAGCACGTCTTCGGTTTCTTCGCGCGCCTGTTCCAGCAATTGCGCGTGCGACGAAGACAATTCATTGCCCTGAATACGCGCCAGCAGCGAGCGAATGTGAATGACGGGCGTGCGCAAATCGTGTGCGATGCCGTCGCTTGCGCCTTTCACTTCATGCATGAGCCGCGACACTTCGTCGAGCATGTGATTCACCATGGTCGAGAGCCATGCAATCTCGTCGCGCCCCGCTTCGGGCAGACGCGCCTCGAAGTCGCCGCGCGTGATCTGTTGCACGACGCGGCGTACGTCGCTGACACGACGCAATTGCGAAGTCGACACGAGAATGCCAATCGCCAGTCCGCCGAGCACGACAATAGCCGCGCTCCATGCGAGTCCGCCCAGCATATAGGCGCGCAAACGGGACATTTCGTCGACGTCGCGCGAGACGACCAGGATGTCGCCGTTCTCCAGTTTCATCGCCTTCGTGCGCATGTAATCGGGTAGCGCGGTGGCCTGCTCGGCGAGTAGGGGTTTGCTCCAGACGCCCTCGCCGTCCGGCTGCACCCTGGAGGGAAAAGCGAGAATGTCGCCGGCGATATGCCGATGGTTGTCGCTGAACAGCCCGTAGAAATTGACCGGTCGGCGCACTTCGCTGCGAATATGCGCCGCGATCTGCATCGGCACCTTGTCGACTGGCAGCGCCGAGAAATACGCGAACTGCCAGGCAATGTTGTAATCCGCCTGCGTCGCCGTATAAGAAGCGGAATTCCAGTAATTCATATACACGACGCCGGACATCGAGCCTGCAAACACGAAACCGTAAATCAACAGCAGCCGGAAAATCGCGCTGCGCCATAGGCTCATCTTCATACGGCTCATCCAAGCATATATCCCGATCCGCGGATCGTCTTGATCAGCGGCTTGAGGCCAGCCCGGTCGATTTTCTTGCGCAGATTGCCGATATAGACTTCAATCAGATTCGTGCCCGGATCGAAGTGCATGTCCCACACCGACTGAAAAATCATGGTCCGCGTCACCACCTGTCCGGAATTGCGCGCGAGATATTCGAGCAAACGGAATTCGACGGGCGGCAGATTGACTTCGATATCCGCGCGTGTCACGGAACGCGCGATCAGGTCGATTTCGAGGTCTTCGACTTTCAGTGTCGTGATCACCTGTTGCTGCAGACGTCCCCTTCGACGCAACAGCACCTGAATGCGGGCGCGCATTTCCGTGGCCGAAAACGGCTTGGCGATGTAATCGTCGCCGCCTGCCAGCAGGCCGGTGACGCGCTCGTCCACGTCGCTGAGAGCGCTGATCATCAGCACCGGCGTTTCGATGCCGACGCTGCGTATGGTCTTCACGATCGTGAGACCGTCGATGCCGGGCAGCACGCGATCGAGCGTAATGGCGTCGAACTCCGGGCTGAGCGCGCGTGCAATGCCTTCCGCGCCCGTACGCGCCCACTCGACCTCGAAACCCGCGTTGGTGAGTTCTTCCGTGATGTCCCTGCCAACGATGGGATCGTCTTCAATCGTGAGAATTTTGCTCATGCTCCAACCTGGTTCCAGCCTGATAGATGGGGGACGCCGATCCCCCCGTTTTGCGCTCGTGTTTTACAGCCCGCCTTTTCAGCCAGTATCGCAAAGGCGAAATGGGCGAGAATGAAGAATCCTTTAGGTAGGCGCGGACAGGCGCGTGGGGAAACGGACGCAAGCGAAGCGGCGGCGCGCGGGCGCAGTATGCCACCGACGGCGCGAGCGCCACGACGCGGGAATCAGGCCGAATGGACGCCATGTCGCCCAGGCGCGGGATCGAGACCGCGGCAGGCGACAATACGTCGCATTGGAGCAGGTGAATCGGCGTCGAGCTGCCGCGATTGATGAGACGAATGCCTCATCGGCGAGGCGAAGGTGAAGCCCGACAAGGCCGGCGCGGCGCCGTTTTCGCGGCCGCCGCGCCACGCTACGCTAGCGCGTCTTGAACACGTCGATCGACGAAAGCGCGTGACCGTGAAAGTCGAACAACGTGTTGTTGTCCCACTGATCGCCGCCGCCCACTTTCCAGCCGACATCAGGCGTGGGAATCCACTCGGGCTCCCACCAGAAGATGCCCTTGCCGCGCCCGTCCGGAATACTTTTCACCACGTTCGTCAGCGCCGCGAAGAATTGCGACTGGCCTTGCGGAGAAGGCGGGAACGTCGCGGTGCCGGTATTCGTCATTGCGTTGGGCTCCGCGTCGCCGTCGCTCGTGGTCCACGGGTACGCCGTTTCCACCACGATGATGTCCTTGCCATAGCGCGCGGAAAGATCGTTGGCGTTGTTCTGCAGGTCGTCGAGCGAGCCTTGCCATTGCGGATAATACGAAAGCCCGATCAGGTCGAAATTCACACCGCGCTGCACGGCGCTGTCGAACCACCAGCGGCTCTTGGCGTTATCGCCGCCGCTGTCGATATGCAGCATGTGCTTGATATTCGGATCGACGGACTTCACCGCGTCGTGCGCGGTCTTCAGCAGCGTCGCGAGGTTGTCCCATTGATCGTACTTGCCGAGCGGCCAGAGCATGCCGCCCGTGATCTCGTTGCCCGTCTGCACCCATTCGGGTCGCACGCCTTCTTCGCGTAGCATGCGCAGCACGCTCGTGGTGTATTCGCCGAGCAGATCGCAGGTCTGCGCGAGATCCTTGCCGGCCCATGCGTGAGGAGGATACTGCTTGCCCGGATCGGCCCACCAGTCGCTGTAATGGAAGTCGATCAGCACGCGCAGCCCGAGTTCGGCGGCGCGGCGGGCGAGCACGCGCACGTGCTTCGCGTTGTTGTAGCCTGCCAAAGGACTTTGATTCGCCGGAAAATAATCAGGATTCCCAGGATCATTCCAGACTTTGATACGTATGGCGTCCAGGCCATGACGCTTGAAGATGCGCAGGCAGTCGTCGGCTTTGCCGTGATCGTAGAAGCGCGCGCCGTTCGCTTCGAGTTCGAGCAGCGTCGATACGTCGGCGCCCATCGCGAGGCGCTCGCCGTGTGCTCCACGCGTCGTGCTTTCCGTTTCGCCTGCCCGCGCGAGGCCCGGAAGCGAGGCGCCCGACGCGAGCGCCGTGCAGGCCAGCCAGGACAGCATGTCTCTTCGATTCATCTGTGCTCCTCCTTGGTATGCGGCGGGCCATGCGAACGCTGCGACGGTCCGCCTGATGGTCCGGACGTAACGGCATCATTCATGCATACGATGTGCACGATGCGTTCGTTACGTCCGGCGTGCCGGGTCAGTTCAACTCGGCCCGGTTATTCGCCTCGACTCAGCGCGGATCGCGCCACGCGCAGACATCGCCGCGCGCGAGTTCCGGAGCGCCGAGCACGAACTGCGCGCCTTCGGGCGCAGGCGCACGCACGCGCGCTTCGCCGAAGTTGAACGCGAAGCTCAAGCCGCCGCGACGCGCGAGACGCACGCCTTCGGGCAGCGTCTGCGTATCGAGCCCGGCCGCGCGTGCCGCCGCACCGAGCAGCGCGCGATGCAGATCGTGCGTGAGCCACGCCGTGGCGTATTGCACGCGGCCGCTCGACAGCAGCGCGGGCCAGCCATCCTCGAACGTGGCGTCGACCTGCGCGCCTTCGTTCGCACGCACGTGTTCGCGCCAGTGCAAAGCTGCGCCGCTTACGTCGCCGAGCGACAGCGCGGGCGCGAGCGTGGGCCGCAGCGATTCCGCTTCGAGCACCTGCAGCGGCAGCACGCGTTGCAGCGGCCCCGGCGGCAGATTGCCGGGAATCGCGAAGTGCGTGGTTTTCGAGCCGGTACGCGGGCCAAACAGCCAGCGCGCGTCGCTCTGTTCGACCTTGGCGATAAACGCGTCGTCGAGCACGGCCAGCGACGGCACCACGACGAGGCGGTACGCAGAGAGATCCGCGTGA
The DNA here is from genome assembly GCF_046535315.1 of Paraburkholderia sp. SIMBA_027. Classification (NCBI taxonomy): domain Bacteria; kingdom Pseudomonadati; phylum Pseudomonadota; class Betaproteobacteria; order Burkholderiales; family Burkholderiaceae; genus Paraburkholderia; species Paraburkholderia sp. SIMBA_027. The sequence goes on along the minus strand of NZ_JAWRWY010000001.1, from coordinate 66,627 downwards.
CGCGAGACGATATCGACGTCGAGGCCTTGCTCGCGCAGCGCACTGTAATAGTCGAACGCGAGCGTCTGATAATCGAAACCCACGCCGTGGCGTTGAATCTCGAACATCCATTGCGTCTCGTAGTCGAACACGAGCGCGACGGCGGCAGGTGCGGGCGCGCCGAGCGTGCGCAAGGTCTCGCTCAGCGCGATTTCGCGCGCGGCCTGCGCCACTTCCTCGCCGCCCGGCGAGAGTTCGTTATTCGGCAGATTGAGGCCCGAATGCATCTGTTCCTGCGCATACGGGCACTGACGCCAGCGGAAATACGACACGAGTTCCGCGCCGTGCGCGAAGGCCTCATAGGCCCACAGGCGCACCATGCCCTTCGCGGGCACCGGATTCCACGGCGCCCAGTTCACCGGACCGGCCTGCTGCTCCATAACCCAGAAACGGCCCGCGCCAATCGCGCGATAACGGTCGTGATCGAACGCCGACACATCGGGATGCGCGGTGCGTGCATAACGCGCCTTGTCCGCTTCCGGCACGCCGATCACTTCGGTGCGCGCGATCGGGTAGCTGTCCCACGTCGCCACGTCGATGGCGTTGTTCGCCGCGAATTCGTAGTGATCAAAGGTCGTGAAAAAGCCCATGAAGTTGTGCAGCACGTCCGCATCCGGCGCGTGACGGCGCAGCACCTCGGCTTGCTCGCGATGGAAGCTCGCCACTTCGTCGGACATGTAGCGGCGGAAGTCCAGCAGATGCGAGGGATTGGCGTCCGTAGGCGTGAGCACGGGCAGACCGACCGTCTCGAACGACGGGTACTCCATGCTCCAGAACACATTGCCCCACGCTTCGTTGAGCGCCTCGATGCTGCCGTAGCGTTGCGCGAGCCACGCCTGAAAACGCTGCTGCGCGGCGGCCGAATAGCTCGGCACCGTGTCGTGGCAACCGAGTTCGTTATCGGTCTGCCACGCGACCACGGCCGGATGCTGGCCATAGCGCTGCGCCATCGCTTCGGTAATGCGTTCGCATTCCCTGCGATACGCGACGCTGGCGATGTCGTAATGGCGTCGCGAACCGTAATTCCAGCGCGTGCCGTCCGCGCGCACCGGCAGCATGTCGGGAATCGATTCGACAAGCCATTTCGGCGGCGACGCCGTGGGCGTGCCGAGCACGAGTTTCAGGCCGCGCGCCGCGAGCGTTTCGATCGCTTCATCGAGCCACGTCCAGTCGAACACGCCCTTGCGCGGCTCCATGCGGCTCCACGCGAATTCGGCGATACGCACGTGCGAAATGCCGAGTTCGGCCATGCGCCGCGCGTCGTCGGCCCACATCGTGCGCGGCCATTGTTCGGGGTAGTAGCAGACTCCGATTTGCATGAGTGAAAAACCCGGTACGGTTAAACGTTGAACAGCGGAAAAAGCACCTTCGACACCAGCGAGGATTCGTTTAGCCCTTGCTGGCGCCGAAGGTGAGACCCGCGACAAAATGCTTTTGCATGGCGAAGAACATCAGCACGGAAGGCAGCGCCGCGAGCACCGAGCCGGCCGCCACGAGATTCCACGCCGTGGTCCACTGCCCTTTCAGCGCGGCCACGCCCACGGTGATCGGCGCGGCGTCGTCGCCCTGGGTGAGACAGAGCGCCCAGAAGTAGTCGTTCCACACGAAGGTGAACACCAGAATGCCGAGCGCGGCGAGCGCGGGCCGCACGAGCGGCATGACGATGCGCCAGTAAATGGTCCATTCGCTCGCGCCTTCCACGCGCGCCGCTTCGATCAATTCGAATGGCAACTGCTTGATGAAATTGCGCAAAAACAGCGTGCAGAAACCCGTTTGAAACGCGACGTGAAAAATAATCAGCGCCCACACGGTGTTGTAGAGGCCCACGCGCAGCGCCATATCGCGCACCGGAATCATGAGAATCTGGATCGGCACGAAATTGCCCGCAACAAAGGCGAACAGCACGGCGGTATTGCCGCGAAATTTGTAGGTCGAAAGCGCGAAGCCCGCCATCGACGCCAAGACGATTGCGCCAATCACCGAAGGCACGGTAATGAGCACGCTATTGGCGAAGTAATGCAGCATGGGCGTTTGCGTGAGCGCCGCGCCGTAGTTATCGAACAAGGCGAAATGTTTCGGCCAGCCCCAGTAATCGCCTTGCTGGAGTTCTTCGGTGGAGCGGATCGAGGTGACGAGCACGGCCAGCATCGGCAGCAGCCAGATCACGAGCGCGATGGGCAGCGAGAGTTTATAGAGCGCGCGATTCGCGGGTTTCCAGCGTTGGACGGGAAGCGGATACATAAAGGCAACTCCCTTGTTTCAGTGTTCTTCGCGCAGCATGCGGCGCAGATGGAACACGATGTAGACCAGCATGATGGCGAACAGCACGACGGCGATCGAAGCCGAATAGCCTTCGCGGTAATACTTGATGGCCTGGTCGTACATGTAATAGGCGAGCACGGTGGAGCTGTCGAACGGACCGCCGCCGCTCATCACCGCGATCAGGTCGAAGCTGCGCAGCGCGCCGATCACGGTCAGCACGATCGCCATGAACGTCACGGGGCGCAATTGCGGCAGAATCACGTGCCAGAAAAGCTTGAAACCCTTCGCGCCTTCCATGCGCGCGGCTTCGACAATTTCCGGATTGATCGACGTAAGGCCCGTGAGGTAGAGCACCATGCAGAACGGCGTTTGCGGCCACAGCGCGGCGAAGATGATGCCGTAGGTCACGAGCTTGGGATCGCCGATCACCGGCACGCCATGCCCCAGAATCAGGCGCAGCAGGCCGAACGTGGGGTCGTAGAACCACGAGAACACGAGGCCCACCACCACGCCCGAGAGCACGAACGGCGCGAAAAACAGCGACTTCACGATGCGAATACCGCGCACCGTCTGATTCAGATAGAGCGCGAACATCAGACCGACGGGCGGTGCGAGCTGGAACAGCACGAGCCAGAGCAGATTGTTCTTGAGCGCCGTATAGAACGTGTCGGTCTGGAATAACTCGATGTAGTTCGCGAGGCCCACGAACGTCTTTTCGGTCATGCCGTCCCAGTTATAGAAACTGAGCGCGATGCTGCTGAAAATCGGGTAGATCACGCAAAGCGTAAACAGCACGCCGCCTGGCAACAGGAAATACAACGCGGCGCGATTCTGCTGGCGACGCGACGTGGAAGCGCGACGCGGCCGCGCCGCCCCCATGGGGCGCGCTACGGTATCGGACATGTTCAGGCCTCGCTATTTATTACGGATGACGAATCAAGCGAATGAAGATTTGCGTGGCGGGCCGGCGGCTGCGCGCCGCCGGCCGTCATGCAATGACGTGCGATTTACTTGTGGTAAATGCGCTGACGCGTGGTTTCGAGTCGCGCGAGCAGCGCGTCGATCTGCGTCGGATCGGAATAGAACTGCTGCATGGCCTTCATGCCTTCGTCGGCCATTTCCTTCTGCATGTCGCGGTCGTAGAATTGCGCGATGCCGCCCTTCGTGTTCGCGAGCGTCTGGAAGCCGACCTTCGAGATCGCATCTTCAGGCTCGGCCGCCTTGTTGTTCGACGGCAGCTGGCCCCAGCCGCGCGCGAGATCGGCGTTGATTTGCGGCGATTCCATGAAGGCGAGCAGACGGCGCGCGTCGGCCTTGTTCTTCGCCTTCGCGGGCACCAGCAGCACGTTCACGGGACCGTCTTCGGCGGTTGGCACGTTGGCGTCGATGATCGGGAAGCGGAAGAAGCCCACGTCCTGCTTCATGTTGGCCGGGAAGCTGGCCGAGAAGAACGTGCCCATCAGCATCATCGCGGCCTTGCCGTTCACGAGCACCGGCGCGATCGAATCGACGTCGTAGGACAGCGCGTTGTCCATGAAGTAGTGGTTGTCGATCAGCGTCTTCCAGGCGGTGAAGACCTTCTTCACGCGCGGGTCGGTGTAGGGAATCTCACCGGCCATCAATTGCTGATGGAACGCGTTGCCGTTGATGCGCAGATCCAGATAGTCGAACCACGCAGCGAGCGTCCAGCTGTCGCGCGCGGCGACGGCGATCGGCTGCACGCCGACGGCCTTGAGCTTCTTGCAGGCGTCGAGGAATTCGTCCCACGTTTTCGGTTCTTCCTTGATGCCGGCCTTCTGGAACAGGTCCTTGCGATAGAAGAAGCCGTACGCGTCATAGCCGAGCGGCGCGGCGTACTGCTTGCCCTTGTACGTCGACGCTTCCTTCACCGAAGCGTATTGCTCGTTCCAGCCGTTCTTCGCCCAGTCGGACGAGAGGTCTTCGAGCAGGCCGCGCTGCGCGTAATACGCCATGCGCTCGCCGTCGTGCCACGACACCACATCGGGCGGATCGGTCGCGAGCCAGCCGCTCATCTGCACCTTGTAGGCCTCTTCGGTCACGTACGACACCTTGAGGTCGACGTCGGGATTGGCCTTCTTGAACTTGTCGAAAGCGTCTTGCCAGGTCGAGCGCTGATTGCCGCGCGCCGATACGTTGACGGTGAGCGTGGCCGCGTCGGCGCCGGCGCTCGCGAGCGTGGCGGCCACCAGCGTCACGGCCGCCGTGGCGCGCGCGAGCGTGCCGAAGCTGCGGAAGCGTTGTGCGAACATGTTTTGTCTCCAGATGTGCGTTGTTTGCTCGTCTTGCATGCGGTTACTGCGTGCGTGTTGACTGCTTCACTGCTTGTTTACCTGCGTGCTTGCCTGTGAAACTCGCCCCGCTCTCGCGGCGGGGTAAAGCTGACTACGCGCGAGCGCGTTTTTATCAGATCAGCGCTGCGGCCGCCGCCGAACCCGCATCGGCGTGTGTGCGCGCAACAGCCAGCCGCTTGCGCGCAAGACCCGCTGCGTCGAACAGATGGCAGGCGTCGGCGGGCACGCGAATGCGCAGCCGCTCGCCCACGCCGATAGGCGTGTCGCCAGGCGCCTTCGCCACCAGCGTGCCGGCGGCGTGATCGGCGTGCAGATAGCTGTGCTCGCCCAGACGCTCGGCGAGCACGGTCGCGCCCGAGATCGATTGACCTTCGCCATCGAGACGCAGATGCTCGGGCCGCACGCCCAGCGTCACACGCTCGCCGCGTTGCAGACCGCGCCCGTCGACGCTCGCAAGCAGCGTGTCGTTGCCGCCCGCAAAGGCGACGCGCACGCCCTGCTCGCTCACGGCGTCGACCGTGCCATCGATGAAATTCATGCGCGGCGAACCGATGAAGCCCGCCACGAAGCGCGACTTCGGATGGTGATAGAGATCGAGCGGCGCACCGCTTTGCGCGACGCTGCCGTACTTCTCCATGTCCGCGCCCGCATGCAGCAGCACGATGCGGTCGGCGAGCGTCATCGCCTCGACCTGATCGTGCGTGACGTAGACCACGCTGGCATTGTCGAAACGTTGATGCAGACGCGCGATTTCCACGCGGGTGTGGCTGCGCAGCGCGGCGTCGAGATTGGAAAGCGGTTCGTCGAACAGAAACACGCCGGGCTCGCGCACGATCGCGCGGCCGATCGCGACGCGCTGGCGCTGGCCGCCCGAGAGCGCCTTGGGATGGCGGTCGAGCAGCGTGTCGAGTTGCAGGCTGCGCGCGGCGTCGAGCACGCGGCGCTCGATTTCGGGCTTCGGCACCTTGGCGATCTTCAGGCCGAAGGCCATGTTCTCGAACACCGTCATGTGCGGGAACAGCGCGTAGCTCTGGAAAACCATCGCCGCGCCGCGCTGGGCCGCGGGCACGTCGTTGACGACGCGCCCGCCGATGCGCAGCTCGCCTTCGGTTACCTCTTCGAGGCCCGCGATCATGCGCAGCAAGGTGGATTTTCCGCAGCCCGACGGGCCGAGGAATACACAGAATTCGTGGTGGCCAATCTCGAGATCGACGCGCCGGATCACGGGCGCGTGGTCGCCGTATTGCTTGCCGACGTTCGATAACTGGATCGTCGCCATCTTGTCTCCTCCGGATTTAAGCGCTTAAATTCTACGCTATAAATATGGCCGGGGGCTTGTGCGTCGGGCATTTAACCGCTTAAATTGCTGTGCGGAGATTCCCTGCGCTCATCGCCTTCCCGGCATGGTGTGGGTGAAAATTATCAAATTCCCCCGGCGGCTTGCAACATTTGAGTCGCAGTCCCTGAATGTGGGAAACGAGACAACAAAGGCAGCCCATGGTCACCTTGTCAGAAGTCGCGCGGCACGCCCGCGTCACCGCGGCCACCGTTTCGAACGTGCTGCGCAATCGCGAGAAGGTCCGCCCGGAGACGGCCGAGCGCGTGCTCAAGGCGATCGCCGAACTCGGCTATCGGCCCAACCTCAACGCGCGCGCGCTCGCGCAGGGCCGCTCGTCCACGCTCGCGCTGATGCTCTCGAATATCGCCAACCCGTTCTATCCGGAGTTCGTGCTGGCGGCCGAGCGCGCGGCGCGCAAGGCCGGTCATTTCCTGATGGTCTGCAACACCGACGACGACGCGCAGATCGGCCGCGCCTACCTCAACCAGATCGCGGGCACCTTCGCCGACGGCGTGCTCGTGATGAACACCGACATCGCCATGAACGAGCTGTGCATCTCGGCGATGCACAACGGCCCGATCCTGCTGGCGATGTGGGAGCACCCGGAAAAACCGCCCGCGCTGCCCTGCGTGGCGGTCGACTTCGCGCGCGCGGGCAGGCTTGCGGCGCAGCATCTGCTCGAACTCGGGCACCGCAAGATCGGCATGCTGATCGGCGACGGTTGCGGCGGCTTGCAGGACGCGCGTTCGGACGGTTTTCATGCGGCGCTCGCCGAAGGCGGCGTGGCCTGCGCTGCCGCCGAATTGCAGGTGCGCGACTCGATCGACGCGGGCCACGCGGCCTGCCTGACGCTGATGGCGGCGCACCCCGAACTTACCGCGATCTTCGCGTCGAACGACCTGCTCGCGATCGGCGCGATCCAGGCGCTGGTGGGCATGGGGCTGGCAGTGCCCGGCGATGTATCGGTCATCGGCATTACCGATATCCAGCTGGCGCATCAGGTGCGCCCCGCCCTCACGACCGTCGCGATCCAGACCGAGGCCGTGGCGGAACTGTCGATCAGCAGCCTGATCCGTTTGATCGGCGAGCCGGTGCAGGCGCCGTCGATGGCGATCGGGCCGCCGCCTCAACTCGTCGTGCGCGATTCTACCGGGCCGGTGAGAAAGCGCGCGCGTCGCGCGGCTTCTAAATAATACGGATGCCGAACTATCTGCGTCGACGCCTAGGCGACAGGAGTCGTGCGCCAGCGAATCAACAGTGCAATGACGGCCACGCAGCCGCAGAACACCGCCAGCCAGGAGAGCAGATTCGCGCTGGCCACGAGCGTCGCCTGGGTTTGCAGCGCGGTGGCCATGCGCATCATCTCGGGCATCGGCGGCACGCCGCCCAGATCGAACGGCGTGATGCGCTCGATGAGGTGTGTGCGCGCAACCGTCTCGCCATATTGCAGCCACAGGCTCGCCGCGCCGGTGCCGCTCGCGGTCGCGATCTGGCGCACGATGTTCTTGAAGGCGTAGGCGTCCTGGAAATCGTCCTCGTCGAAATCGACGAAGGTCATGCCCGCGACCTGCGCCATCACGAATGGCACGGTCAAGCTCTGCAAAAGGAGCGCGGGCAGGATCGCCGCCATCGATGCGCCGCTCATCGTGCGCAGCGAAAGCATCAACAGCGCGGCCGAGAAGAGCACGTAACCGAACGCGATATAGCGGCGTCGGCCGAACATCCTGGGCGCGACCAGCGAAAAGCACATCATTGCGCCGAGACTCACGGTGGACGCCCAAGTGAGTGCCGCGCCCGTGACCTGAAAACCGAAGCCGAAACCGCTTTGCAACAGCGTCGGAATCAGATAATTCCAGAGGCCGTTGAGGAAATAGTAAATCGCGTAAAACAGAATGCCGATGAGAAAACGGCGGCCGAGCAGCGCGTGCGGATCGAGCCAGAGCTTCGACTCGCTGCGCAGCCGCACGAATGCGGCGCCGATCAGCGCGAAGCCCAGCAGCGGCGTGAGCGCAACGGCGGGGGAACTCGCGAATTCGTAGAAGCGCAGGTCGCCGAGTCCATGCATGAGCACCATCGCGCCGAGGCTGAAGAGAATCACCACGGTCCAGTCCATCGGATCGATGTCGAGTGCCCAGAGGCCGCCCGGGGGCGGCACGCGACGCGGATACGTCAGCAGCACGAGCACCAGCACCATGAGCGCGAGCACCACCTGGATGGCGAACACCATTTGCCATGCGGCGCTTTCAACGAGTTCGGCCGCGAGCCACGGCGTGATCGCGAGGAGTCCCTGCGAGCCGATGTTGAAGCCGAAGTAAAGCGCTCCGCGTTCGTCACGCGTGGCCAACAGTTGCATGATGATGCGCGAGGCCGCGAACAGGCCGCCCGCGCCGAGGCCCTGCACGCCGCGCGCAATCGCGAGTTCGAACGGCGTTTCGCTGAGCGCGCACAGCAGCGAACCGACGATCGCGATGATCAGCCCGATTACTGTGAACGAACGATAGCTGGTGTGGCGCGCGATGCGCGCGAGCATGAGATTCGCCACGCTCGCCATCGCGGCATAGGAGGTCATGCTCCAGAGGAAATCTTCGGGTGAGGCGTGCACGCCGCCGCGGATGTGCGTGCCGGCGATACCCATCATCGACGAGGCGACGAAGTCCACGCCTGCCGCACCGCCTAACGCGACCGTGAAGAAGAATATGCGCAGTGGCGAAAAGTCAGGCAGCGCGCGCAATCTCACCGGCGCGCTCCGTCATGGACGCGCGCACCGCGAGTAGAAACCGGAGACCCGCCAACGATGCTGTGCGTCACGCTCTCCCCTGGGCGCCTCTGCTGGCGCCGCGTTGAAATGAAAAGATAAGGTGTCTAGAAGCGGTCGATCATGCCGAACTGCACGCCGCGCACGGTCGCACCGGGCCATGATGGCGTCAGACCCGTCACGTTCACGCCGCGCAGCGTCATCTCGCCTTCGCCGCGATTGCGCAGCCAGCCCGCGCTCGCGTAGAGCAGAACTCGCTTCGAGAAATCGTACTCGCAGGCGGCGCTGAACTGGTCGGCGTTATCGCCGCCACCTTTGCGGTCGCGCATATAAGTGTAGCCGAGCGAGGCGCGAAAGCGCGCGCTGACGGCATAGCGCGCGGACACCGAGACGCCGTCGTTGTGATAGCGCGGCGTACCGCCGTCGCCGTTGAAGAACGACAGAAAGCCCGTGACCGGTCCGTAGACGTACGAGATGCCGCCGAGGTTCGCGCGCAACGCGCCCGAGCCGTGCGTCTGCTGATGCGCATATGAAATGCGGAACGGGCCGTCGTGGTACGCGAAGGTTTCGATGTGGCCAGCGAGGCCGTTGCCGTCCCCGTCGCTCGCGCTGCGCAGCGAGGCCATGATCGTCGTGGAGAAGCCGTGGTACTCCGGCGACAGGTACGTGATCGCGTTGCTCTCGTACGGCGTGATCTTCGAGAGATTGTTCAGGCCCGAGGCAATGGTGCCCGCGCCGAACGCGTCGAGTCCGCCCTTGAACGGGATGTAGATCGGCGAATACTGGCGGCCCATGCGCAGCGTGCCGTACGGCGTGCCGAGGCCGATCCACGCCTGACGATTGAAGATCGTGTTGGCGACCGCGTAGGTGCCGTCGCCGGAACCGAAACCGTTCTCCAGATCGAAGAGAATCTTCACGCCATTGCCGATATCTTCCGCGCCGCGCAGGCCGATGCGCGAGCCGCGATACGCGCCCGAATCCATGCGCGCGACATAGCCCGCGCCCGGATTGGTGATTTCGATGCTGGTGTCGATTGCGCCGTAGAGCGTGACTGAGCTTTGCGCGTGGGCGTCGCCGGCATGCGTGGCCAGTGCGGCGCAAACGGTGAAAGCGGAGAACGCGGAAATCGCGCGCGGAGCGAACTGCGCGAACGGCATCAGGCGGCGCTCGCAAACGCGCGCGCGTGAGACAGACCGGTGCGGGCCGAACGGCGCACGGAAGCTTGAATGCATACGGGAAACAGAAAAACGGCGCGTGCGTGGCTGCGCGGCGCGCGGTGGGAATGGCGGGAGAAGCCGCATGTCAGGCCGCGCGATTCACGCGGCGGGAGATGCTGCCTGTTCCGGCGGACTCATCGTATCAAACGACTCGTTTCGACTACTGAATACTGGCATCGGCGCTCGCCAGCCAGCCTGCCAGCCTGCCAGCGCTTCCACGAAAGCGCCGCATTTTACCGCAGCGAAATCGCATCGCGATCCGTAAATTAACCGGTTGGTACAAATACCACAAACGCTTCGGGCGCACGGAAGGCCCCGTGAAACACCTGCGAAAAACGCATGAAAAAAGCGCGGCGCGCCCGGACGGTCACGCTCGATCTGAGCGTTTCCGGCCGGCCGCGCCGCGCCTTCTGCTATCGCCCTGCCCTTACTGCGGCAGTGCGTAAGCGATCACGTAGTCACCCAGCTTGGTGCCGAACGAACCGTGGCCGCCCGCGGCGATCACCACGAACTGGCGGCCGTTGACCGAGTAGGTCATCGGCGTAGCCTGGCCGCCTGCCGGCAGGCGGGCTTCCCAGAGCTGCTTGCCGTTGTTCACGTCGAACGCGCGCAGATAGTTGTCCGCCGTCGCGCCGATGAACGCAACGCCGCCGGCCGTGACCATCGGGCCGCCGAGCATCGGCATGCCCATCTTGAACGGCAGCGGGATCGGCGAGCTGTCACGCACGGTGCCGATACGCTTCTTCCACACGATCTCGTTGGTCTTCAGGTCGACGGCCGAGATGTAGCCCCATGCCGGCTGCTTGCACGGCAGACCGAACGGCGAGAGGAACGGGTTGAGCGTCACGCCGAACGGAATCCCGTACTGCGGCTGGATGCCCGATTCCGTACCGCTGCCCTTCGCGCCCGGTTGCGGTTCCTGCGGATTGCCCGGACCACGCGGGATCAGACGCGAGACGAACGGCAGCGCGATCGGGTTGGCGATGGCGATCTGACGATCCGTGTCGAGTGCAATGCCGCCCCACTCGAACATGCCCAGGTTGCCCGGGAACACGAGCGTGCCTTGCAGCGAAGGCGGCGTGAACGTGCCTTCATAGCGCAGCTTGTGGAACATCACGCGGCAGACCAGCTGGTCGTACATCGTCGCGCCCCACATGTCCTTGTCCGTGAGGAGATTCTTCGGACGGAACGTGAGTTCGGAGAACGGCTGCGTCGGCGACGTGTGATCGCCCGGCGCGGCGCCTTGCGGCACCGGCAGTTCGGGCGCCGGCACGACGGTCTCGCCGGTGCGGCGGTCGAGCACGAACAGGTTGCCGGTCTTGGCCGGCGCGTACACGACCGGCACGGTCTTGCCGTCCTTGTCGGTGATGTTCGCGAGCGTCGGCTGCGACGGCATGTCCATGTCCCAGAGGTCATGGTGCGCGGTCTGGTAGAACCAGGCGAGCTTGCCGGTCGATGCGTGCAGCGCGAGCAGGCCGCTGGCGTAGCGCTCCATCTCCGGCGTGCGGTCGCCGCCCCAGATGTCCGGGGTGCGCACGCCCATCGGCAGATAAACGATGTCGAGCTTCGCGTCATAGGCGGCCGGCGCCCACGAGTTCGGCGAGTTCCACGTGTAGTGCTCGCCCGGACCCGGGATCTTGTTCGGATCGGCTGCACCCGGATCGAAGGCCCACAGGAGCTTGCCCGTGCGCACGTCGAAGCCGCGGATCACGCCCGACGGTTCGCGGTTCGAGAAGTTGTCCTCGACTGCGCCCGCGACCACGATCACCTTGCTGGTGATGATCGGCGGCGACGTCGGCTCGTACATGCCCGGCGTCGTGACCGGCATCGCATGCTGCAGATCGAGCTTGCCGTTATCGCCGAACTCCGGGCACGGCGCGCCGGTCTCGGCGTCGAGTGCGTAGAGATGGCCGTCGTTGACCGGCAGATAGATGCGGCGCGTGCAGGCTGCGTTCGCGGCCGGAGCGGCGGCGAGCGTGGCCGGTGCGTCGCTGGCCGGAGCGGCGGCGTCGGTGGCCGAGGCGCCCGAGGCGGCAGAGGTCGCGCTCGAAGCGGCGGCGTCCGATGCGGCGGCTTGCGCCGGCGCGGCCGTGGCAGCCGAATCGTCCGATTGCGCGCTCGCCGACAGGTCGACGTACGACACGCCACGGCAGGTCACGTGCTGGAACGACGGGTCCGGCTGCAGCTTCGGATCGAACTTCCACTTGAGCTGGCCGCTTTGCGCGTCGAGCGCGAACAGGATCTGGTGCGGCGAGCACAGGTAGAGCAGGTTGCCGATCTTGATCGGCGTCACCTCGTTGGTGATCTCGACCGGATCGTTCGGGCCTTTCAGGTCGCCCGTGCGGAAGGTCCAGGCCACCTGCAGGTTCTTCACGTTGTCAGGCGTGATGGTCTGCAGCGGCGAGTAGCGCGTGCCTTGCTGGTCGCGGCCATAGGCGGGCCAGTCGGACGGCGCGATGCCGTCGACATGCGCGGCCGGCGTGCCGGTCGACGCGTTCAGCGTGCCGTTGACCGTCTGCGGATCGTTGAAGCAGGCGTACACGAGCACGCCCGCCCAGATCACGAGCGAGCCGACGAGCGTCTGCACGCCGAGCTTGCGCGGCGCTTCGAGACGCCAGCTCACGAGCAGCAGCAGCCACACGCCGAACACGACGAGGACGCCCGAGCGCGGTGCGAGCGCCCAGAAGTCGGGACCCGACTCCCACAGCGCCCAGATCGCGGTGCCCACGAGCACGAGCGCGTAGAGCATGAGCGCGGAGGCGCGGCGGCGGTACAGCAGCCACGTCACGCCGAGCAGCAGGACGCCGGTGATGACGTAGTACGCCGAGCCGCCGAGCGAAAGCAGGTACGCGCCGCCTATCAGCAGATAGAGCGACGTGAGCGCAATAAAGATTAGGGTGATGACGCCGATGAACCCCGGCGATGATGATTCTCTGGATCTGGACATGATGATCTCAACCTTCTTTTGAGGACGCCGCTTGCCTCGTCTTTCACACGAAGCCGGCGGCGAGGCGCGCCGACGCGAACGCCGGCGAGTCGTCCAGCCACTCCGCTACGCCCGGAGTGGCCGGCAATGCGGAAAAACACTCCGCGAAAAAAGCCTTTAGAAGACGTGCATCATCCCGACGTACGCGCCGGTCTGCGACTCGCCCACGTTCGGGCTGGTCGGCGAACTCGAATCGCGCGGCGTGGCGAACACCGAGAAGTTGCCGTTCTTGCTGTTGTCCACGTACGCGACGGTGCCGTACAGGAACGTGCGCTTGCTCAGGTTGTAGGTGGTGCCGAGCGCGTACAGCATCGCGTGGCTGCCCGGGTCGTGCGAAATGTCGCCGCTGCCCTCGCCTACATGAATATAGAAGCCGGCCGCCGTGACGGCCCACTTCGGCGTGGCCTGATAAGTCGCGCCGAGCCAGTAGTGATCGGCCGAGTCGGCCACGCCAACCGGTGAATCCGGCGCGCTGTAATGCGTGTAGGCCGCCTGGATCTTCCACTTCTGCATGCGCAGGTTGCCGCCCACGAAGTATTCGCGCGAGGCGGTGAAGATGTTGGAGAAGCGGCCGTTGGAGTCGCGCAGTTCGTCGTAGATGCCGCGCACGTCGAACAGCGGCGAGTGGTACGTCAGCATGACGCCGTCCGAGCGGCCGAAGTCGCCGTCGGCGCCATTGTTGAAGCCGCTCGTCTGGTTGCCGAAGGCGTACTGGCCTTGCACGTCGAAGCCGTTCCACACCGGGCTGTGGTACTCGACGTTATTGCTGGTCTGCTGCCAGTTGCGCCCGCGCACGAGCGACGCCGACGACACGGCCTGCTGCACGAACGGGTCGAATTCCCATACGCCGTCGCTGTCGATGAAGAGATTGCGACCGGCCTGGATTTGCCCCCAGGTGTCGTTCTTCAAACCGACATAGGCGCGGCGCGAAAACAGTTTGCCGCCGCCGGACGTGCCGTCCATGATCTGCAGCGCGGTTTCGAGGTCGAACAGCGCGCTGGTGCCGCCGCCGAGATCCTCAGTGCCCTTCATGCCGAGCATGCTGGTGCCCCAGTCGCCGCCTTCCGCGCTCCAGCGGCTCGAGGTGCCGCCGTTGCCATTTGCAATGTGATTCAGATATTCGATGCCGCCGTCCACGCGGCCATACAGCGTCACGCTCGATTGCGCCGATGCCGCCGAACTGGCTGCGAGCAGCACGAGTGCGCCCAGTTGATATTTCACGTCAGCTCCCAGGTGGATTCTTCTTTCGTTTGTCCGTGCCGTCCGGGCGCTGCCCGCCGTGCCTGACCAGACATGGGCGAGAACGCAAACGGGCCGATCCATCCGCACCGCAGGGTTGCTTTACGCGGCGCCCGGCGGCAACGCAGGGGTGCAATGCGAACCGGCCAGGCACATGGCGTCTAAAAAATATAGCGCGTCATCCGGAAAGGTGCTTTCTGGCTGGTTGCAGCGGGGCGCGACTATAACAGCCTGCGGCAAAATGTGCATTGAAAATTGCGCAATTGGGCAAAACCCGCACGCAGCGGGCGCTCGCGGCCGCGCGAGCGCGCACCGACAGCACGTTGCGTACCTTACTTTTCTATTTCAAGCGCGTTGGGAAGAGGCAGATTGGCGCAGCGTCAGGCGCCGGGCAGCACCGTACTGCCGCGGCCTGTGCGCACGCGTTCGGCGGCCACGGCGAGGATGCAGTCGACGAAATATTCCGCCGGTTTCGTGAGCTGCGCCTCGGGCGGCGAGTAGAGATAGAGCTGCAGCGGCGGCGGACGCTGCGGCAGCGCGAGTTCGACGAAGGCGCGGCCCAGCTCCGCCGTTTCGAGCGTGTGGCGCGTCCAGGCGAACACGGCGTCGTTGCTCAGCGCGAGCCCGTAGAGCAGCCCGTACGAGGTGCAGCGCGTGACGCGGCGCGGCGGCGCAAGCCCTTCGCCCTCGAACATCGCGCGGATGCGCTCGGGATAATGGTCGGTGGCGTCGGTGTGTATCCACTCGGCGTCCTGCAACTGTGCGAGCGACGTGGCGCGCGCGAACGCACCCTGCGCGCGCGTCACGAACACGGAATCGAACGCGAACAGCGTCTTGACCGCTTCCGGATCCTGCTCGGCGGGATTGGCCGGAAACGCTGCGAACGCGAGATCGAGCGTGCGGTTGCTCAGTTGCTCGCGCAACTGGTTGAAGCCCAGCTCGCGAAACTCGACGGTCACGAGCGGCCAGTGACGCCGAAAGTCGGCGAAGGCGTCGGCGAGACCCGCCGTGCCCGCGATCGGCGTCACGCCGATCACCAGCCGCCCTTCGCGCAGGCCCTTCAGATGCGCGAGATCTTCCTGGGCGCGCTCCAGCTCGCGCAGCACCGTGCGCGAGCGCCGCAACAGCGCCTCGCCTTCGGCGGTCGGCACCACGCCCCAGGGATTGCGCTCGAACAGCCGCACGCCGCACTCGTCCTCCAGATCGCGCACGGCCTTGGTGATGGCGGGCTGCGTCACGTGCAGCCGCCGCGCCGCGCCGTTGATGGTGCCCGTGGCGGCGATCTCGACCAGCGCTCTCAGTTGGTGGATTTTCATGATGCGGTGGATATTACCATTGGTTATCGACATGCCGATTTTTGCTTTTTTATTTCGACCGATCGTCCTTAGTCTGTAACAAATGCGGCCGTTGCAGCACACGGCAACCACGGCCGACCGCACCCGGACTCCAGGACAAGGAAATGACGCAGCAAATCCCGCAAGCCAGCCAAGCCGCCACCGCACCCGAGCGCGCCGACCTGATCGACGCCATCCGCGAGCAACAGCAGCCATTTATCGCGATTCGCCACGATATTCACGCCCATCCCGAACTGGGCTTCGCGGAGACGCGCACGTCGCAGATCGTCGCCGAAAAGCTCGCGCAATGGGGCTACGCGGTGACGACGGGCGTGGGCGGCACGGGCGTGGTCGGGCGTCTGCGTCGCGGCAGCTCGACGCGCGCGATCGGTCTGCGCGCCGACATGGACGCGCTGCCCATTCAGGAAAGCACCGGCCTGCCCTACGCGAGCACCGTCGCGCAGACCATGCACGCCTGCGGCCACGACGGCCATACGGCCACGCTGCTGGCCGCCGCGCATCACCTCGCCAGCGCCGATTTCGACGGCACGCTCAACCTGATTTTCCAGCCCGCCGAGGAAGGCCTGGGCGGCGCGTCGAAGATGATCGCCGACGGTCTGTTCGAGCGCTTTCCGTGCGATCAGGTGTTCGCGCTGCACAACGCGCCCGGCGTGCCCGTGGGCCACTTCGCGGTGCGCCACGGCTGCATGCTCGCGTCGTCGGACTCGGTCACGATCACCGTGACGGGACGCGGCGCGCACGGCGCCATGCCGCAACTGGGTTGCGATCCGGTGGTGGCGGCGGCGAGCATCGTGATGGCCTTGCAGAGCATCGTCGCCCGCAACGTGGAGCCGACGCGCGCCGCCGTGGTGACGGTGGGCGCGATCAACGCGGGCAAGGCGGGCAACGTGATTCCCGAAACCGCCACGCTGCAACTGTCGGTGCGCGCGCTCGACAGCGAGACGCGCAACCTGCTCGAAGCGCGCATCCGCACGATCGCCGAGTTGCAGGCGCAGTCGTACGGCGCGACGGCCACGGTCGACTATCACGCGATCTCGCGCCCGCTCGTGAACGAGCGCAACGCCACGCTGCTCGCCATCGACGCGATCGAGTCGCTGGTCGGCCCGCATGGCCTGACGATGATGCCCGACGCCGTAATGGGCAGCGAAGACTTCTCGTGGATGACCGAGGTGCTGCCCGGCTGCTACGTGCTGATCGGCAACGGCGTGGGCAGCGTGGGCGGCTGCTCGGTGCACAACCCCGGCTACGACTTCAACGACGACGCCCTCGCCTACGGCGCGGCGTGGTTCGTGGCGCTCACGCAGCGGTATCTGCGCGCGAGCTGAGGTTCATTCCCGGTGCGATGACCCATGCGATGCCGCGTTCGTGCGGCTCGCCCCGGATCACCACGACTTGATACGGATTCCTGATCGATGGACCGACGGCGGCGCCGCATTCCGCTTCTCGCCCGCGCGCACCGCTTTCCCCGCAGTTTCTGACCAACCTGAAGAGCTAATAACAATGTCAGCAAGCAGCAACACGTCGTCTTCCCACGAACCCCGGCGCGCGCGGACCACGCGCGCCGCGCGTCTGCTCGTTTGCGCCACGGCGCTCGGCGGCGCCTCGCACGCGGCGCTCGCCCAGACCTCGGATCTGTTTCTCCTCGACTATTTCCAGGGCATTCCTTACGCGACGACGGGCGCCTACACGCCCGGCGTGCGCCTCTATGGCGCCGTCGACCAGTCGATCGGCTTCACCAAGGGCGCGCAGACCGCCTTCGTGCAGCAGAGCGGCGGCGAATGGACCTCGAAGATCGGCCTGTACGGCGTGGAAGATCTGGGCGGCGGCTATCGCGTGCGCTTCGCGCTCGAAAACGGCTTCGACGCGGCAACCGGCAAACTGGGCAGCACGAACACGATGTTCAATCGCGAGGCGTGGGTGGGCATCGGCTCGGCGAAAACCGGCGAGCTGAAGTTCGGCTTGCAGGACGACGTGGGCGTGCCGCTGTTCGTCGACGTGTTCGGTCAGGTCGGCACCGTTTCGACGGTCGCGTACCTCACCGCGTGGACCTACGATCTCGGCCCCGGCGCGAGCTTCGAAGCGGCGCGCCTCACCAATGCGGTCAGCTATTCGTCGCCGTGGTTCGGGCCGCTGAACGCGCAGGTGGCGCTCGCGCTGCACGACGCGGGCTCGACAGCGCCGACCATCCAGACCAAATCCATCGCGCTCAATTACTTCGACGGCCATCTGTTCGGCACGCTCAGTTATATCGGCAATTACGGCCTGAACGCGCTCACGACCTCGCAGTACGTGCGCACCGACAACTTCGCGGCGGGCCTGCTCTACGACCGCGGCAACTACGTGCTGTCGGCGGGCTACAGCTTCCTCGCGCCGCGTCTCGAAGGCGACCGCGTGGCTTCGCTCTACACGCTGGGCGCGCTCTATCGCTACCTGCAGCGCAACGATTTCCGCATGGAATTCGCGTATCGCGACGTGGCGGGCGCGGGCAGCCATTCGTACGGCGTGACGCTCGGCTACGACTACAACCTCTCGAAGCGCACGGCGCTTTACGTGCGCGGCTCGCTGATCCACAACACCGGCACGACGCCAACGTACGGCAAATATCCGACGATGCAGCCGACTGTCGACAACATCGCGACGAGCTATACGGGCTCGGAAGGCACGACGGCGTATCAGTCGCCGCATCTCGTGCTGGTGGGCATGTATCACAAGTTCTGAGCCGCACTTCAGCGAATTGGACGATCGAATATCAACGTGGAGACCTGACATGAAACAGCGAATCTTTTTGCGCCTCGCCGCCACCACGCTCTGCGTGGCCGCGAGCCTGAGCGCTCACGCGCAGGGCGATAACGCGTCGCAGACCGGCGCCGCCTCGATGCATCCGGCGACGAGCGCCACGAGCAAAGCCGCCGACCGCGCACTCGCCAACGACGTGCGTCACGCATTGCGCGCGGCGCGCAAGCAGGGGCTCAAGGCGACGTTTATCCGCGTGCGCGCGCACGACGGCGACGTGACGCTCACGGGCGTGGTCGCGGACCAGAAGCAGATCGACTTCGCGACGTCGATCGCGCAAGGCGTGAGCGGCGTGCGCTCGGTGACGACAAAGATCACCATCCGCGACGGCGAAGGCATCAAGGGCAGTCAGTAACGTCTGTAACGCCCGCACTACGGAGCCACGCGCGTGGCTCCGGCTTTGACCTGGCTTCAACCTGGCTTTAATCCGGCGCCCTCGCCGGTCTTGTCATCCGAACAAGGTTTCATCATGAACGTCGCACACCAACGCGCCGCCTCGGGCGCCCCGCAAGCACCGGACGCTTCGGCCACGCGCACGAAGCGCTCGATGGTGCTCGCCGCCGCGCTCGGCAACGGTCTGGAGTTCTTCGACTTCACCGTCTACAGCTTCTTTTCGGCGCTGATCGGCCAGTTGTTCTTTCCGGCGCACGACGCTCTCACCTCGCTGATGATGTCGCTCGCGACCTTCGGCGTCGGCTTCGTCGTGCGACCGCTCGGCGGCGTGCTGATCGGCGCTTACGCGGACCGCGCGGGACGCAAGCCCGCGCTGATCCTCACCGTGCTGCTGATGGCGCTCGGCACCGGGCTGATCGGCCTGGCGCCGACTTACGCGCAGATCGGCCTCGCCGCGCCCGCGCTGATCGTGCTCGGGCGTCTGCTGCAAGGCTTTTCGGCGGGCGGCGAAGTCGGCGCGGCGACCACGCTGCTGATGGAAGCGGGCCGCGAAGGCCAGCGCGGCAGGCTGGTGAGCTGGCAGATGGCGAGCCAGGGCGGCGCGGCGCTCGCGGGCGCGTTGATCGCGGTGCTGCTCTCGAAGTCGCTGACGCACGAACAACTGGTCGCGTGGGGCTGGCGCGTGCCGTTTCTGGTCGGGCTCGCGATCGGGCCCATTGGCTTCTGGATGCGCTCGCGTCTGGACGATACCTTGCCCGCGCATGCCGTATCCGCTTCGCAGACGAACGGCAGCGCGAGCCGCGCGGCCGCTCCGGTGCGCCGCAAGCTGCCGCTGCGCCAGATCGTGGCGGGCACCATGCTCGTGATCGGCGCGACCGGCACGATGTACACCATCGTGTTCTTCCTGCCCGCATTTCTCGCGCTGACGCTGCATATGCCGACGGCCGCCGCCTCGGCCAGTGGCGGCATCGCGGGCGTGGTGCTGCTGGTCGGTTCGCCGCTGGCCGGGCGGCTCGCGGATCGCGTCAAACGCCGCAAGCCGATGCTCGCCGCCGGTTCGCTCGTCTCGCTCGCGCTGCTGTTTCCGGCCTTCGCCGCGATTGCCGCGTGGCCTTCGGTCGGCACGGTGCTGGCGGTCGTGCTGGTGCTCGTCGGCCTGATGACGCTCACGAGCCCGGCCGGCTTTCTGATGATGCTCGAAGCGCTGCGGCCCGAAGTGCGGGCGACCTCGCTCGGCATCATCTACGCCGTGGGCGTGACGCTGTTCGGCGGCTTCGCGCAGCTCGCCGTCGGCGCGTTGTGGCGCGCGACGGGCAGTTTCTATGCGCCCGCGTGGTACGTGTTCGGCTGCGGGATCATCAGCCTCGCGGGTTTGATGCTGTTCGAGGAAAAGACCGCAACCGCGCACTGAGCATGCATGACGCGCCTCAGTGCGCGTCCTGCGAGGCCTCGTCGGCCGCCGCTTTGCGCGGCGGCTTTTTCACGAGGTCGCGCGTCTGAAACACCGGCAAACGCCAGCCGTAGTAAAGCGCCGCGAGCCGCAGCGCGACACAGGCGGCGGTAGCCACCCACGGCGTCCAGAACGACGACCAGTCGAAGTACGTGAGCCCCATCTGCACCGAAGCGCCCAGCAGCGCCGCCGACGCGTAGATCTCGCGTTCGAGAATCGCGGGCACGCGCGAGAGCAGAATGTCGCGCAGCACGCCGCCGCCCACGGCGCTCACCATGCCGAGCACGATGGCGGTCTCCGCGCTGTTGGTCCAGATCCACGTTTTCTGCGCGCCCGCGACCGCGAACAGCCCGAGCCCGATCGCATCGAAGAACAGCACCGGATGGCGCAGCCGCCGCACCTGCGGATAGGCGGCGATGGTCAGCGCCGCCGCGAGCAGCGAGACCGCGAGATACGCCCAGTTCGACAGCCCCGCAGGCGGAATCGCGCCGATGCAGACATCGCGCACGATACCGCCGCCGCACGCCACCATGAACGTCACCACGACGATGCCGAACAGATCGAGCCGCCGCTGCCGCGCGGCCACGGCGCCCGAAATCGCGAACGCGAACGTGCCGATCAGATCGAGCACGGTATAGGCCGTGTGGGCGTTCATATGCGCGCCCACGTGCGCGCCCAGCGCCAGGCTCATGCGGCCTCGCTTTCGTGGCCGAGCCACGCGGCGGCGGCGCACAGCATCGCTTCGAGGCCGGTGCGCAAGGTGCCGTCGAGCACCGGCGCGAACTTCGGCGAGTGGTTGCTCGGAATCTCGTTGATCTTCTTCGCGGTCTTCGCCTTCTCGAAGGTCTCGGGATCGGTGCCGCCGATGAACCAGAACGCGTACGGCACGCCCCATTCGCGGCCGAACACGCTGAAGTCCTCGCTCGCCGCCGCGGGCTGCGTTTCATAGGCGCGCGCGCCGAAACGCGCTTCGAAGGCGCTGCGCAGACGCGCCGTGGTGGCGTCGTCGTTGACGGTCAGCGGATAGCTCGACAGCGTGGTGAATTCCGGCTCGCGCGGCGCGTTCGAGGCCATGCACTCGGCGCAGCAGATGCGGCGGATCGCGCCCAGCATGTACTCGCGCACGTCCTCGTCGTAAGTGCGCATGTTGAGCTTGAGCGTGGCGTCGTCGGGGATGATGTTTTCCTTCGTGCCCGCCTGCAGCGCGCCCACCGTGAGCACGGCGCTGTCGCGCGGCGAGATCTCGCGCGAGACGATGGTCTGCAGACGCAGCGTCGTCGAGGCCGCCATGATGACGGGATCGATCGAAGTCTGCGGCTGCGAGCCGTGCGAGCCGCGCCCGAACAGCTTGACCTTGAGGCTGTCGCCGGCCGAGAGAATCGTGCCGCTGCGATAGCCGACCGTGCCCGCCGCGCCCACCATCACGTGCTGGCCGAGGATCACGTCGGGCTTCGGAAAGCGCGCGATCATGCCGTCGTCGATCATGCTGCGCGCGCCGCGCCCGACTTCCTCGCCGGGCTGAAACACGCACATCAGCGTGCCGCGCCACGCGTCGCGATGCTGCGCGAACAGGCGCGCCGCGCCCATCAGCCAGGTGACGTGCAGATCGTGGCCGCAGGCGTGCGCGACGCCCACCTGCACGCCTTCGTCGTCCTTCGCCGTGACGCTGCTCGCGTACGGCAGGCCGGTCGCTTCGGTCACGGGCAGCGCGTCCATGTCGGCGCGCAGCATCACGGTCGGGCCTTCGCCGTTGCGCAGGATCGCCACGACGCCGGTCACGCCCACCTCGCGCGTGACTTCATAGCCGAGCGCTTCCACGTAATCGGCGGCGATCTTCGCGGTGCGGAACTCCTGCATCGAGAGTTCGGGATGCTGGTGCAAGTCCTTGTAGACGGCTTCGAGCTCGGGCAACAAGGCGTCGACGGCAGGCGCGACGGTTTCGACGAGCGGCCTGGAAACCGCCTTGGACACTGGATTGGCGACCGGAATGGACATGGGCGACTCCTTCAATGACGGCTTCGGATACGGAATAGCGGGTTGGAATGCGCGCGAGATTCAGGCGGATGCCCCGTCGAGCAGACTGTCCGAGAGCTTGCCGAGCAGACGGTCGAGCGTCTTGCGCTCGGCATCGGTCAACGCGACGGCGAGTTCGGCTTCGAGCGCGGCCCCGGCCTTCGCCGACGCCTTCGCGACCTTCTGCCCTTCCGGCGTGGCGTGCAGCGCGACGCTGCGGCGGTCGTCGGCGTGGGTATCGCGGCCGATCAGCCCACGCGACTCCAGTTCGGCGAGCGTTTTCGACAGCAAGGTCTTTTCGATCAGCGCGCGCTGCGAGACGGCTTTGGGCGTGACGCCCGGCTCCGCGCAGACGATGCGCAGCACGCGCAGCGCGCGCACATCGAGGCCCCAGCGCTCGCGATACACGGCATTGGCGCGCTCGCTGAGCAACGCGCTCGTGAGGTCGAGCCTGAACGTCAGGAAATCGGAATACTGACCGGATGACACGCGCGCTCCCGCAGCCTGGCCGGCGAACCGGCGACGCATCGGAGTATAGTCAAATAGTTGAAAATTTCAACTATTCTGACGCGGGAATTTGAGTGCCGGATGAAGGCGCGGCATGCGGCTTGCTGCTCGCACTGATCCGATGAATGACGTGTTTCGCTGCGAGGTCACCATGAAGAAGGCTTTGAAGCTGACGCTGAGCGCGTGCTGTTGCGCGAGTGCGATTGGGTTGGGCCTTGGGTTGGTCGTGGAGCCCGCTTTCGCCGCCGACTCTTCCGATACCGCCGCGCCATGCGGCAAGCTTTCAGGCCCGAGCGGCCCTGACGCGCACTTCGTGCTGCGCGACGGCGAACCGGTCGATTTCAGCAGCGGCGGCCAGACCGCGCACGGCAAACTGCGGCTCTTTCACGAAGGTGCGCTCTATCACGCGTATTGGCAACCGGCCGCGAGCGCCGAGCCATACGCGCTCGCGAACGCCGCGCCGAACGGCGTGCGCCTGATCTCCACGCCGCCGCAAGGCACGCCCGCGAACGACGGCAAACCGGGCATCGATACGCCGCCGCTGAACGTGCTGTCGTGCCCGAAGCTGTAACGATCAACCGCGATCAACCGTTGTCGCCGCCCGCCACCGCGAGCACCGCGCCGGTGATATAGCTGGCTTCGTCGGAGGCGAGAAACAGGATCGGCGCGACCTGTTCGTCGAGCGTGCCGTAGCGCTTGAAGAACGTCGATTCCGTGACTTGCTGCACGGCATCGTTCATCCACGTCTTCTCCTGCTCGGTGTCGCCCGCCGCGTTGCGCGGCACGCGGCGCGGCGGCGCACTGGTGCCGCCCGGCGCGCTGGCGACCACGCGGATGTTGTACGGCGCGTATTCCATCGCCAGCGATTGCGTGAGCGCATTGACGCCGCCCTTGGCCGCCGAATACGGCACGCGCCGAATGCCGCGCGTCGCGTTCGAAGAGACGTTCACGATCGTGCCGCCGCCACGCGCGAGCAGATGCGGCAGCACGGCGTGACACGTATAGAGCGTCGGCATCAGCGAGCGGCGGATTTCAGCATCGATCTGCGCGGGCTCGAATTCCGCGAACGGACGCATGCGGATCGCACCGCCCACGCCGTTGATCAGAATATCGATGCCGCCGAACCGTTGCGCGGCAAACGCCATTGCCGCGTGCGCGCCCTCGTAAGTTTCCAGATCGGCGACGAAACCGGCGGTTTGCGCGCTGGAATGCGCGACCTGCGCCTGCGCCGCCACCTCGGCGACGAAATCCGCGCGATCGACGAACACGACCTTGCCGCCTTCCGCCGCGGCGCGCAGCGCCACGCCGCTGCCGATCCCCTGCGCCGCGCCCGTGACCACCACGACCTTGCCTGCGAATCGTTGCTGCATCATGCCGCCTTCGCTGTCGTAGCCGTCGTCGCTGTGCTCGCGTTCGGCGTGAACTTCTCGTAGTGGAAGCTGTGGGGCTTCACGCCTTCGTCGTCGAAATACTTGCGCACGGCGTCGACCATCGGCGGCGGCCCGCACAGATACACGTCGACGTCGCCATCGTTGAGCGCATCGGCCGGAATATGCTGCGTAACCCAGCCTTTGCGCGGATGCGTCGACGCCGCTTCGGCCACGACGGTCGCGTAAGTCAGGTTCGGCAGTTTCGCGCGGAACGCCTCGATGGCCTCAACCTGCACGAGATCGAGATCGCGCGTGACGCCGTAGATCAGATGCACCTGCTGCTGCGCGTGCGTGCGCGCCAGCACTTCGAGCATCGAGAGGAACGGCGCGAGTCCCGTGCCGCCCGCGAGAAACAGCAGCGGGCGCTGCACGTCGCGCAGATAGAAACTGCCGAGCGGTCCGTGCAGATTCAATTTATCGCCCGCTTGCGCAGTTTCCAGCCACGTGCTCATCACGCCGCCGGGAATCTTCTTGATCAGAAAGCTGATTGTCGATTCGCCCGGCGCCGAGGAAAACGAATACGAGCGATGCTGGCCGCTGCCCGGCACGTCGATATTCACATATTGACCCGGCAGAAATACGGGGGCATTGGCGTCCATGTTCATTTCGAGCACCACGGCTGCGTCGTTGTGCTGCTCGACTTTCGAAACCGTGGCGGCAAACTGGCTCTGCCCCGTCTTGCAAGCGGTGGACGACGAGGGAATCGCAATCACGCAATCGCTTTGCGGCACCATCTGGCAGGTCAGCACGAGACCGCCGTCTTTTTCGTCGTCGCTGAGCGCGTCTTCGATATAGTCGTCGCCGAGATCGTAGCTGCCGCTTTCGGCGCGGCATTTACAGGTGCCGCACACGCCATCGGAACAATCCATCGGCAAATTGATCTTCGCGCGAAACGCGGCGTCGAGCACTTTTTCTCCGGCCTTGCAGTCGATGAAACGCGTAACGCCGTCTTCGAAATTCAGTGCGATCTTGAAACTGGACATGGGAACCTCCTCTACTGCCTCTGATACGTTGCGCCCGACATCACACGTGATAAACGTCGAGCACCTGCCGGATATAGTCGTTTTTCAAAACGATCTTCTTATAGGCAATCAGTAATTGATCGCCCGAGCGGCGCAAGGTGACGAACATCGTGCCGAAGAAATGATCGGTGACCTTGTAGCGATGATTGAGCGTGTGAAAGTTGTAGCGCACGTCCACTGCGTCGCCGCGATCGGCCAGCACTTCCACGTTCGTGACGTTGTGGCTCGTGCGCGGCTCCGGTGTCGACGCGCCGCTGCGCTCGGTCTTAATCCGGAATACGCGATCTTCGAGACCGCCTTTGTCCGGGTAGTACATCAGAGAGACCTGGCTTTCGTGATCGTCGGTCAACTGGTCGTCGTCGTCCCAGGCGGGCATCCACCAGGTGACGTCGTCCGCGTAACAGGCGAGCCATTCGTCCCACTGGCGGTCATCGAGTAACCGTGCTTCGCGATAGAGCGCCGCACAAATCGTTTGATAATCGATGCTCATGCCAGCGTCTCCTCGCTTTCCTTCTTGAGCGCGTCGCGCATCACGCGCACCCAGTACTCGTGCTGCACCACGAACAAGCCTTCGTCTTCACTGCGCTCGCCGGAAATGAGCGGATTCAAGCCCATCTTTTTCGCGTTGTCGTCGGCGCCTTCGACCCACAGCGGCGCGCCGCGCGAGAGATCGTTCCAGAGCGCGGCCGTGCCGGCATAACCGTTCTGGCACGCGCGAAACTCTTCCAGATCGTCGGCCGTGCCCATGCCGGACACGTTGAAGAAGTCTTCGTATTGACGAATGCGCGTGGCGCGGTCTTCGGCGCTTTCGCCTTTCGGTGCGAAACAGAAAATCGACACTTCGGTTTTATCGACGCTGATCGGACGCACCACGCGAATCTGGGTGCTGAACTGATCCATCAAAAACACATTCGGATACAGGCACAGATTGCGCGTTTGATTGACGATGAAATCGGCTTTCGTTTCGCCCACGCGCGCCGTGATTTCGTCGCGCTGACGATAAACCGGACGCACCTCGGGATTCATCGTCTTGGTCCACAGCAGAATATGGCCGTGATCGAAACCATAAACGCCCGCTACCGATTTGCTCCAGCTGTTCGCATCAACAGCCTGCGTGCCGTCTTCCTTGCGTCGGCCCATGGTGGCGGCGTAATTCCAGTGCACGGTGCTGACGTGATAACCGTCGCAACCGTTTTCCATCTGCATTTTCCAGTTGCCTTCGTAGACATACGAGGAATTGCCGCGCAGCACTTCGAGACCGTGCGCCGCCTGATCGACAATCTGGTCGATGATCACGCGCGATTCGCCGAGATAGTCTTCGAGCGGCATCACATCCGCGTTGAGACTGCCGAACAGAAAGCCGCGATAATTCTGGAATCGCGCGACTTTCTTCAGGTCGTGCGAACCGTTCTTGTTGAATTGCACTGGATATTCGGTGGTCTTTTCATCTTTGACTTTCAGCAGTTTGCCGGTATTGGCAAACGTCCAGCCGTGAAACGGGCACGTGAAGCTGCCTTTATTGCCATGCTTGCGTCGGCAAAGCATCGCGCCCTTGTGCGCGCAGGCATTGATGATGGCGTTCAGCTCGCCGGTTTTATCGCGCGTAACGACCACCGGCTGGCGGCCGATCCACGTGGTGTAGTAATCATTGTTGTTCGGCACCTGGCTTTCATGCGCCAGATACACCCAGTTGCTCTCGAAGATGTGTTTCATCTCCAGATCGAACAACGCGGGATTCGTGAAGATATCGCGACGGCAACGGTACACACCGGCTTGCTTGTCGTCCTGCACCGCAGTGGCTAACAGGTGTTCCAGTTCGTTGGCTTTGTCGATGGTGGCGGACATGTTTTCTCTCCGTAGGCGCGAGCAAGCTCCTGCACGGCTTTCGCGCATCGGTGTGCATTGATTCTCGCGGGAACCCGAACGGCGACGGTGGCGTGGCACCGTCGCGCTAGCGGGCGATTACGCCGTCGCGGCTGCGCGTGGGCGATTGACGATCTGGTTGTCCTTGCCCTGCACCAGCGTGGTCAGGGAAAAGTCGAACGCAATATCCTTGTAGGCATCGGCCTTCAGGCCCAGCGCCGCGCCGCCGGTCTTGTCGACGACGTGAGGAATCAGTTCCTCGCGCGTGGCGTAGGCGAAGTCGTCCCAGATCAGCGGATCGCCTTCGATATTGAACTGCGTCGTGAGCTTGCGGTGGCCTTCGCTGGTGACGAAGAAGTGCACGTGCGCCGGACGGTTGCCGTGACGCGCGACGGCGTCGAGCAGTTGCTGCGTCGCGCCTTGCGGCGGGCAGCCGTAACCGACCGGCATGAGCGTGCGGATTTCGTATTTGCCGTCCGCGCCGGTGCGCACCGCGCCGCGCAGATTGAAGTCGTCCTGTGCGCCGGTCGGGTCGAAGTGCGAGTAAAAGCCCTTCGAATTGGCGTGCCAGCATTCGACCACAGCGCCCGCCACCGGCTTGCCGTCCGGACCGTTCACGGTGCCGTGAATGACGAGCGGGCCGGCGTCCGCATCCGGGTTGATGTCGATCTTCGACACGCCCTCGCGCACCGGCGCGCCGGCGACATACAGCGGGCCTTCGATCGTGCGCGGCGTACCGCCGTCGAGACCGGCCGCTTTATCGGCGGCATCCATGCGGATGTCGAGATATTTTTCCAGACCGAGACCGGCGGCCAGCAGCGCCGCCTCGCCGTCCTGGCCGAGTTTGTTCAGATAATGGATGCCGGCCCAGACTTCGTCGGGCGTGATGTCGAGATCGTCGATGGCTTTGAAGAGATCGCCGAGCAGGCGGCCGAGCACCTGCTTGAAACGCGCGTTGCCGCCCGCGCCTTCTGCGTTGGTGGCGGCCTTGAGCAGGTCCTGGACTTCTTTCGTGTCGAACACTTTCACGTTCATGATCACTGTCTCCACTGAATCTTTTAGCGGGGGAAATTTTTAAGGGGCGTGCACGCCCTCTAATGGATTGCGTTACTCAGGTTCCAACCGGTTTTCAACTTCGACTCACCGACTCACATTCAAATATCGTTTTCGCGAATCGACGACGGATGACGGCACAGCGGCGTCACCGAAATCTCCATATACGGAAACAGCGGCAGCGCAGTCAGAATGTCGTGCAGTTCTGCATTGCTTTCGACGTCGAAAATGCTGAAATTCGCGTATTCGCCCACGAGACGCCAGATGTGGCGCCACTTGCCGCTGCGTTGCAGATCCTGCGAATAGGCCTTTTCGCGCGCCTTGATTTCGTTGGCGACGTCGGCGGGCATATCGGACGGAATCTTCACGTCCATGCGTACCTGGAAAAGCATCGTTGACTTCCTTTATCTGAAGCGGAAATTGCGTGATTGAGCGCGCAATCTAGCGCGTGACCTTGGTAAGTCCGTCGCGCGTGAATCGCTTGACCTTCGCCTCGTCGAGTTCGATGCCGAGTCCCGGGCCGGTCGGCACGGTCAATTCGAAATCGCTGTAATCGAGCGGCTGGGTCAGAATTTCCTCGGTGATGAGCAGCGGGCCGAACAATTCGGTGCCCCACTGCAGATTGGCGAAACTGGCGAACAGATGCGCCGAGGCCGCGGTGCTGAATGCGCCTTCGAGCATGGTGCCGCCGTACAGTTCGATGCCCGCGGCGTCAGCGATCGTCGCCACGCGCTGCGCGGCAAAGAGTCCGCCGCTTTGTTCGATCTTGATCGCGAAAACGTCCGCGCCGTGCTGTTTCGCAATCTCGAAGGCGCTTTCGGGACCTTGCAAGACTTCGTCAGCCATCAGCGCGACCGGGAAGCGGCGCATCAGGCGTCCAAGCGCCGCCGCGGACGCAACCGGCTGCTCGACGAGTTCGCAACCCGCGTCGGCAAGCGCCGGAATCGCCCAGGCCGCCTGGGTTTCGCTCCACGCCATATTCACGTCCACACGCACCGCTGCGCGATCGCCGAGCGCGCGCTTGATCTGCGCGACGTGCTCGATATCGGTCTTGACCGCCTTCGCGCCGATCTTCAGCTTGAAGACGCGATGACGGCGTGCGTCGAGCATCGCTTCGGCTTCCGCGATGTCTTTGGCCGTGTCGCCCGAGGCGAGCGTCCACGCCACCGGCAGACGATCGCGGCGGCGTCCGCCGAGCAGTTCGCTCACGGGCACGCCAAGGCGCTTGCCGTGCGCGTCGAGCAAGGCGGTTTCGAGCGCGCTCTTCGCGAAGTGCGTGACCTTCACGAGCTTGCCGAGATGCGCCATCAGTTCCTGAATGCGCGTGGCGTCCTTGCCGATCATGGCGGGCGCGAAGTACGCGTCGACCGCGAGCTTCATCGCTTCCGGGCTTTCCGGACCGTAGGCCATGCCCGCGATCGTCGTGCCCTCGCCCACGCCAATCACGCCGTCGCTGCACAACACCTTCACGAGCATCAGCGTCTGGCCGTGCATGGTGGCGACCGAGAGCTTGTGCGGGCGGATCGTCGGCAAATCGACGAGACAGGTTTCGATACGTTCGATCGTCGCGGATTTCATGGCGGCAACGGCAGGAGTGGAGTTCATGGATTGGATTTATACGCGCCGCGCAAAGGGACCGTCCAATACTTTTCGGGCTGCGGTTTCATACCTTTGAGGTATAGTGATAAGGTCAAATACGAGTGAAAACCCGTATTTACCGGATAAATTCATGCTCGCGAGGTATTGTCAGCGGGCAAATCGGCAGGCGGGCTTGATGGAACTGAGACACCTGCGCTACTTCGTGGCCGTGGCCGAAGAGCGCAATTTCACGCGCGCAGCGCAGCGCTTGCACATTGCGCAACCGCCGCTGTCGCGGCAGATCCAGCAACTCGAGGAAATACTCGGCGTGCAGTTGTTCGAGCGCGACGCGCGGCCGCTCAAGCTCACCGACACGGGGCGCTTCTTCTATCAGCACGCGGTGCAACTGCTCGCGCAAACCCACGAACTCGAATCGATGACGCGGCGGGTCGGCAAGATCGAGCGCGGTCTCACGGTGGGTTTCGTCGGCTCGACGCTGTACGGCATGCTGCCGAAGATCATCCGGCGCTTTCGCCAGGAGAATGGCGCGGTCGAACTGAGCCTCGTGGAAATGTCCACGATGGATCAGATCAAGGCGCTCAAGGAAGGTCGTATCGACGTGGGGTTTGGGCGCATCCGGCTCGAAGATCCGAGCATTCGCCGCGTGGTGCTGCGCGAGGAGCGCATGATCGTGGCGCTGCCGCTCGGGCATCCGCTGATCGACGCAAAGCCGGAGCTTTCGCTGCACGACCTGCTCAACGAAACCATCATCATCTTTCCCAAGCATCCGCGTCCGAGTTACGCCGACCAGGTGCTCGCGGGTTTCCACGATCGCGGACTCGAACCGATGCGGATTTACGAAGCACGCGAATTGCAGATCGCGCTGGGCCTCGTGGCGGCTGGCGAAGGGATTTCGATCGTGCCGAGCAGCGTCTACGGCCTCAAGCGCGACGACGTCTCCTACAAGGATCTCGACGACAAGCAGCTCGTTTCGCCCGTCATCATGAGCATGCGCATGCTCGACGAATCGGCGGATATTCGCCGCATGCTTGAACTGATCTACGTGCTCTACGGCGAAGCGAAAATGGAACACGTGGCGCCGGCGGCGCGCTGAGTTGCGCGTCGCCAGTCGCTCGCGCGGTTTATTCCGCGAGCCGTTGCGCGGAAAAACGCAAACCGTCGAACAGTTTTGCGGCGACGCGCTCCGGAAATCCCGCAGGCAACGCCGCGCTCACGGTTTCAATCGCGGCGGGCGTGCGTTCGATCAGTCGATCGATCATTGATTCGGCATCCGAACCATAGTGACAAAGCTGCGCCGTGGCATTGAAATGCGCGCGCTTCACGTCGCGCATGCGGTAGTGCCGGCTCTTGCCCCACACCGCCATCGCCAGCGACGCCTTGTGCCACGACCACTGATTGCCGCCGTCGCCGGCCACGGGCCAGATCGACATCACGTCATAGAGCGGCGCGAGCTGAAAGCGCCCGCCCGGCAGCAGACGCAGGCTGAAGTTCTTCGCGTGGCCATCGGGCGCGGCCATCATCCAGTAGACGATCTGCGCGGCGAGAAACGTGTCGATATCCGCGCGCGCCTGTTGCGACTGACGCAGCAGATCGGCGATCTCGCGCACGCCGGGGCCGCCGTCGGTTTCGTACTTGAAATGCGGCGCGACGCCGAGCGCCTGGCAAAAATCCTCCTGCGGCAGGCGCAGCAACGCGCCCGTGCGCGAGACGGCGCGATCGAAGCGCTCGACCGCGAGCACTTTCTGCGCGCCGAACGTGGCAATGCGCGCCGACGACACCGGCAGCCCGTACGCCGCGAGCAGCGCGAGACACAGCCACTCGTTCTCCACCGAGGTGTTGAAATCGACCTTGCGATGGCCGATCAGGCCGAGCGGCAGCTTGAGAATGTGCGTGGTGGGCGTGGCGCCGTGCGGCAGCAGCCAGCGGCCTTCGTGATGGAGCAGCGCGGTTTTCTCCTGCGCGCCCGCCAGCGAAATGCGCAGCGGTTCGTCGTCATCGTCGTTGCCTGCGGGCAGCGCGCCCGCCGTTTCGAGCAGCAGCCGTTCGATGTCGGCCTCGTCGAGCGGCGTGCCGTCGATACGGCCCTGCGGCTCGGGCGTTTCGTCTTCGTCGAGCAGTTGCACCGCGCCCACGCAGTCGCGCCCGATCGCCTTGAGCAGATCGAACGCGTCGATCGACCCGGTGCGAAAGCGCGCGGCAATGCGGCGGCGGATCGGCATGCTGTCCGGCAGCAGATTGTCGAAGTAATGATGGACGCGCTCACCGCGCAACGGCCGCTCGCCGACGCCGAACGGCAGCGAGAGCGACAGCGGCCGCCCGGCTTCCGAGACCTTCCAGGCGGCGTCGTAACGCAACTCGGCTTCGCCCGTCACGCCGAGCGTCCAGGTGCCGACGCGCTCGCCGTTCGCCCAGATCGACAGGCTGCTCGAATGCGATTTGCGGCCCATGCGCTACCACTCCAGCCGGTCTTCGCGCGCCTCCAGCACCCCGCTGGTGTCGCGCGACTGCACGCACAGTTCGAGTCCGTAGAGCGAAAGCAGCGTGAGCATCTGGGCCAGCGAGATGCTGGCCGTGCCGGTGGTTTCGAGCGCCGACAGGCGCGGCTGGCCGATGCCGAGCGCGCTCGCGGCCTGCGCCTGGGTCAGGCCGTATTCTTTTCTGGCCGACAGCAGGATTTCGGCGAGCGCCGCCGGCGTATTGACGATGATCTTCATGGGATATTCCTGTGAAGCATAAAGCGATTATATGCCTGTGAGGCATAAACTACAAATATCGCTGACACGCATAAACAGGAAATATCACTGACGCTAATATTCAGGGCGCGATAACTCGCCCGCCGCCGGCCTCAAACCGTCTCCGTTTCCTTGCGCCGGAAGCCCGCGCCGGTGTGACGATCGGGCAGCGTATCGCCCGCGCCGAACAGCTTGTGGCGCAGCGAGCCCGGCTCGTAAGCGGTTTTATAGAGCCCGCGATTCTGCAACTCGGGCACGATCAGATCGACGAAATCCTCGTAGCTTTCGGGCACCACCGTGCGGCTCAGATTGAAGCCGTCCACGCCCGCTTCCTCGACCCACGCCTGCAACTCGTCGGCCACCTGCGACGCGCTGCCGACGATGGCCGGATAGCGTCCGCCCAGCTCGAACATCTCCAGCAGCGAACGGCGCGTCCAGCCGTGCTGCTGCGCCGTGCGCGTGGCCGACTCGATGGCGTTGCCGGGCGTGTAATCGACCGGCGCGTCGAGATCGTATTGCGCGTAGTCGATGCCCGTGCTCGCCGCGAAGTGCGCGAGACCAGCCTCGCGGCTTGCGTACTGGCGGTAATCCGCGTACTTCTCGCGCGCTTCGCGTTCGGTCGCGCCCGGCACCACCGCCGCGCCGACGAACACCTTCACGTCGTCGGGACGGCGCCCCGCGCGCACGAGCTGCTCGCGCAGCGCGCGCACCGTTTCGCGACCGACCGCGCGATTGGGCGGCGAAATGAACACGCATTCCGCGTGGCGCGCGGCAAAGCGCTGGCCGCGTCCTGAACTGCCGGCCTGAAACAGCACCGGCGTGCGCTGCGGCGACGGCTCCGCGAGATGATAGCCATCCACGTCGTAATAACGCCCCTTGTGCTGCACGCGATGCACTTTCGCCGGATCGGCATACACGCGCCCGGCCTTGTCGCGCAACACCGCGCCCGCTTCCCAACTGCCTTCCCACAGTTGATAGAGGACGTCCAGATATTCGTCGGCGCGTTCGTAGCGCTCGTCGTGCGGCAACTGCTCGCGCACGCCCATCGCGCGCGCCGCGCTGTCCAGATAGCCCGTCACGATATTCCAGCCGATGCGCCCCTGCGTCAGATGATCGAGCGT
The DNA here is from genome assembly GCF_046535315.1 of Paraburkholderia sp. SIMBA_027. NCBI lineage: Bacteria > Pseudomonadati > Pseudomonadota > Betaproteobacteria > Burkholderiales > Burkholderiaceae > Paraburkholderia > Paraburkholderia sp. SIMBA_027. The sequence goes on along the minus strand of NZ_JAWRWY010000001.1, from coordinate 33,147 downwards.
GGAAAAGCGCCGCGCGAGCAGATACGGCGCCTCGTAAGTGAGATTGACCGTCACGCCGAAGCCCAGATGCTGCGTAGCCGCCGCCATCGCGGGCACGAGCAGCGTGGGATCGTTGACGGGCAGTTGAATCGACTCGCGCAGCGTGACGTCGACATTGCGCTGATAGACGTCGTACACGCCGACGATATCGGCGAGAAACAGCCCGTCGAACAGGCCGCGTTCGAGCGTGCGCGCGAGATCGGTCCAGTACGCGAGTTGGCGGTAATCGGCCGAGCGGTCGCGCGGATGCGTCCACAGACCGTGATTGATATGGCCCACGCAATTCATGTTGAACGCGTTGAGCAGGATCGGCTGTTTCGTCTTCGGCATGACAGGAGGGCTTCGAATGGACCGGAATGCGCCTCGCCCGCGCGTCGCGCCGGGCGAGTCCAGCGGTCATTTGAACAGCCCGTGCCGCAATCCCCTACTAGAAAATCCGCGATTGCATATGAGCTTTTCGGCTATGCGCGATTGGCGCCGATGTTTTTATGCTCAGCCGCGCATGCAGGCGGGGCAATCGTCGGCGCGTCGCGCGGTGTCGCCCGCTTGCGGCGTGTAATCCTCGCCGTCGATGTCGTAGCCCGACGGCTCCCAGCGAATCGCCAGCAGCACGAGCAGCGACGTCAGCGGCGCGACCGCGATCACCCAGAACACCTTCGTGCCGAGCGCCGCCGCCAGCACCGGAAAGAGAAACAGCGAAATGGTCGACGACGAGCGCACGAGCGTCTGGTTGAACCCCACGCCGATGCCGCGCAGCGAAGTCGGATAGCTGAGCGACGCATACGTCATCGAATGCGAGCCGGGGCCGAAACCTTGCCCGAACAGATAGGCGCCCAGCAGCAGAATCGCGAGCGCGACGAACGCACCGCTCGACGGATGACCGATCAGCGCGAGTCCGACCAGCGCGCTCACCTGCAACGCGTGGCCCGCCACGGTCATCTTCCACGCCCCGATGGTGGGCGCGGTGCGCACGCCGATCAGGCCGCCGACGAAGGCGAACAGCAGATTGAGCAGCAGCGAAGCGACGATAGTGGTAAGCGGACCCTGTTTGAAAAAGCTCGCGATGATGACCGGCAAGCCGAAGATGATCGCGTTATAGCCGAACGACGAGGCCGCGCCGATGGTGGCCGCGAGGATCGTGCGACGCCGATAGGTGGCGTTGAACAGCACGCCGTAATTGCGCCACGAGGCGGCGCGCGGCGTGTGCTGCGCGGGGTTGGCATCGTCGCGCTCGACCACCGCATCGACGCCCCACGAACGTTTGAGAATGCGCGCTGCGCCTTCCAGATCGCCCTGATTCGCGGCCCAGACCGGCGACTCGCTGATATAGCGGCTGCGCACCGCGATGATCAGCAGCGCCGGCACCGCGCCGAACGCGAGCGTCAAACGCCAGAGCCAGCCCGCGTGATGCGCCGGCAGAATCGCGTAGAGCGCGAGAATCAGCAGATAGCAGGTACTCGTGGCCGCGTACCACGCGGGGCACCAGGCGGCCACGCTCGCCGCCTTGTTGCCGCGGCCCGCCACGCGCGAGAACTCGGCGAGAAAGGCCATCGCCACCGGCAGGTCGAGCCCCACGCCGAAGCCCATCAGGAAGCGCGCGCCGCCGAGCACCCACGCATTGGGCGCGAGCCCGGCCGCGATGGCGGCGACCACGAAGAACAGCATGTCGGCCATGAAGACGCGATAGCGCCCGATGCGGTCGGTCAGATAGCCGCCGAACAGCGCGCCCAGAATCGCGCCGAACGTGATCGCGGCGGAAACCACACCGACCTGAACCGGCGAAAGCGCGAATTCGCGCGCGATGTCCTTCACGCCATAGGCGAGCGAGGTGAGATCGTAGGCGTCGAGAAACACGCCGCCGAGCGCGATGGCGATCACCACGCGCGCCTTGCTGCCCGTCTGCGCCCCTTCGTTGACGATGCGCGCGACGTCCTGCGCCGAGCGGATGACGGGGCGCGCGTGCGGCGCGGCGGCGTCGCTCCATGTATCGACGTGACCGGCTGGATCGGCACGATCGGTACGGTCGGCATGAGCGGGGACGGCGACGGTCGACATGAGGGGAATCCGGACAAAGTGACAATCGAAGCATCGTAGTCATCGCCCGGTCCGTGGCAAAACGACGTATACGCATATGCTTCGCGCGAGACGTGCATTGCGCGATCGCCCCATAGCACGCGCCATCGCGCCCTGACCCGGCCCTTCAATCCCCCGTAAGCACGCGCCGCGATGTGCTTATCAGCGTGCGTGCGATAACGAACGTGCGCGAAATTGGTTGGACGCGGCCCGCGCGCGCCCTAGCATCGCCCCATCTTTCACTCCGCCACGGGCGCACGCATATGAACAAGAACAAACGAACCCTGATCGCCGCGGGACTCGCCTCGCTGACGCTCGTCGCCGGTCTGTTCGGGCCGCTCGCCTCGACGGCGCAGGCGGCGCAGACGCTGCGCGTGGGCATCATGTCCGGCGAGGACGAAGACGTCTGGCGCGTGGTGGCCGCGAACGCCGCCCAGCACGGCCTCGACATCAAGGTGACGACGTTCTCCGACTACACCCAGCCCAACGAAGCGCTGTCCGAGCACGATCTCGACGCCAATTCGTTCCAGCACAAGCCCTATCTCGATGCGCAGGTGGCCGCGCGTCACTACACCATCGTGCCGGTGGGCTTCACCTACGTGCAGCCGATCGGGCTCTACTCGCGCAAATATCCGTCGGTCGCGGCGCTGCCGCAGGGCGCGACTATCGGCGTCCCGAACGATCCGAGCAACGAAGGCCGCGCGCTGCTGCTGTTGCAGGGTCAGGGTCTCATCAAGCTGCGTAGCGATGTCGGCCTGCTGCCGACGGCGCGCGATATCGCCAGCAATCCGAAGCAAATCAAGATCAAGGAACTCGATGCGGGCATCGTCGGGCGCGCGATTGGCGACCTCGACGCCGCCGTGGTCAATACCGACTGGGCGATCAAGGCCGGCATCCGCATTCCGCAAGAGCGCATCGCGCAGGAAAAGGTCGATGGCAGCCCGTATCGCAACTTCATCGCCGTCAACGAGAAAGATGCGAACGCGCCGTGGGTGAAGACGCTCGTGGCCAGCTACCAGCAGCCGAACGTGGCGGCGAAGATTCTCGCCGTCTATCACGGCGTGACGCTGCCCGCGTGGAACGGCGCACCGCAGCAGTAAGACGCACGGCCGTCATCCGTTTGTCATGACCGGGCGGCGTCCTGCCGCCCGAACTCGCAGTGCGGCGTGCCGCAAGCGGCCATTTCGACTTCGCCCTACACTGGAGCGAGCGCCACACGCGGCAATCGCCACGGCCGTGCGCCCAATGCCCACTGCCGACTGCGAGGAGCCGCGTCATGCAAACCAGATCCGTCAAGATTCCCGGCCCGGACCATCCGATCACGATCGAGCTGCTGGCGAAGCACGTGGTCGTGAAGGTCGCGGGCCATGTTGTCGCCGACACGCGCCGCGCGCTCGAACTGCGCGAGGCGAACTACCCGCCCGTGATCTACGTGCCGCGCGAAGACGCGGACATGTCGCTGCTCACGCGCACCGACCACACCACCTACTGCCCCTATAAGGGCGACTGCGCGTACTACTCGATCGTGCCGGGCGGCGAGCATTCGGCCAACGCGGTCTGGACCTACGAGCATCCGCATACGGCCGTCGCGGAGATCCAGAACCATCTGGCGTTTTATCCGGATCGCGTGGACGCGATCAAGCAGCTCGACCTCTGAGCGCGCCGCGCCAAACGCGGGCGCGATTTCCTCATACCCGGCGATACGCGAATCCGCCGGCGATCGCGCCGTTCAACGCGCCCTGTCCGGCGCCGGTACGCCGATCAGCAACGCCGCGCCGCTCGCCACGAGCAGCGCGGCCAGTATGTAGAGCGCATTGTCCATGCTGCCGGTATGCGTCTTGATGAGGCCAATGGCCCACGGACTCACGATGCCGCTCGTAATGCCGATACTGCTGATCAGCGCGATGCCCGCCGCCGCGGCCTTGCCGGAGAGATACGCAGGCGGCACGGCCCAGAAGATCGGCAGCGCAGCGAAAATCAGCACGGCGGCCATCGAGAGAATCGCCATCATCGCCGCGAAGCTCGCCAGATGCAGCGTGAGCAGCGAAAGCGCGACGCCGCCGCCCACCGTGCACGCCGCGAAGTGCCAGCGCCGCTCGCCGCGCCGGTCCGAGCGACGCGCGATCAGCATCAGGCCCACCGCGCCGACCGCGTTCGGAATCACCGTGTAGAGACTGATCGCGAGCACGTCGTGCACGCCGAAATCGCGGATCATCAGCGGCATCCAGAAGTTCAGCGTGAGCGACGCGCAGGTCAGCGAAAAATAGATGAACGCGAACAGGTAGACGCGCGGATTGCGCAGCGCCGCCCCGAACGAACGCGAAGCGTGCGCTGAATGTGCGGAATGTGCCGACGATGCGCCCTCGCGCTGCGCAAGCAGTTGAGCCTTTTCAACGTCGCTGAGCCAGCGCGCCTGTTCGGGGCCGTCGACGAGCCAGAACGCCGCCATCAGACCGAGCAGCACGGCGGGCAGTCCTTCGATCGCGAACATCCAGCGCCAGCCTTCGAGTCCCATGACGCCGCCCATGTCGCGCATGATCCAGCCCGACACGAGGCCGCCCAGCACGCCCGCCACCGCCACGCCCGCGAAGAAGATCGAGAACACCGCTGCGCGCCGCCGCGGCGGGAACCAGTAGGTCAGGTAAAGCACGATGCCCGGAAAAAAGCCGGCTTCGAACACGCCGAGCAAGAAACGCAGCGCGTAGAAATGCGTAGGCGTGTGCACGAACATCATGCAGATCGACGCGATCCCCCACAGCAGCATGATGCGCATGAACGTGCGGCGCGCGCCGAAACGGGCGAGCAGCATGTTGCTCGGCACTTCGCACAGCACATAGCCGATGTAGAAGATCGCCGCGCCGAGTCCGTACATGGCGTCGCTGAAACCGAGATCGTGCTTCATCTGCAACTGCGCAAAACCGATGTTGATGCGGTCGAGAAACGACACGACATAGCAGACGAACAGAAACGGAATGACGCGCCACGCGACCTTGCGGAACAGCAGGTCGTCGCTGACGCTCCCGGCGCCCGAAGCATGGGCGGCTGGCGCGAGCGGACGCTCGGACACGCGGTCCGAGATGATCGATTGAGGCATGGGCCTGTCTCCAGACATTGTGGCGAATCCCGTGCGGCGGGTCTTCGGTAGCCGGCGTCTGACGCGCCGTACGCACACAGCAACCGCACTGACCGCGCTTAACGTGCGCGGCCCGGTGTGGCGACTGTGCGGCCATCATAGGAGTGGCGCATTTTATTTGTCAATAGCAAATCAATTAGCCAACTACAAACATTATTTATCGGATGAATGCGGTGTGTCGGCCGGCATGCGTAGCGAAACGCCACGGGCGGGCGATGCAGGCGCCGGCGCGCAAGGACGTGTCTGCGTGAGGCGGAGGGACAGCCCGACCGGGCAAAAGAGAAGGACGATTCGGGCAGCCTGCGCCTACGCGCGCCACGGCCAGATCACCGGAAAATACCGATTAGCGAGCCTGACGACGCGACAACCCCGTGCGGCGCGCGCCACGCGCAAATTGCTCGCGATATGCCGCCGGAGTGGTGAGCGCGATGCGCCGGAAATGCCGTCGCAACGACTCTTCCGAGCCGAACCCCGCGAGTTCCGCGACGCGCTCCATGCTCAATGTCGGGCGCGCCTCCAGCAGATCGCGCGCGACGCTCACCCGCTCGCGCACGACCCATTCGTACGGGCCCATGCCGGTGGCGTCGAGAAATTGCCGTTGCAGCGTGCGCGGGCTCATCGCCGCGCGCGCGGCCAGCGACGCGACGCTATGTTCGAGGCGCGGATTCGCGCGCACCCAATCCATCAGCCGCGCAAGCGGACTGCTTTCATCGCGCGGCATCGGACGCGGAACGAACTGCGCCTGCCCGCCTTCGCGATGCGGCGGCACGACGAGCCGCTGCGCCACGCGATTGGCCACTTCGCCGCCATGATCGCGGCGCACGAGATGCAGCAACATGTCGATGCCCGCCGCCGATCCGGCCGACGTCAGCACCTGCCCTTCGTCGATATAGAGCGCATCGGCTTCCACCTGAAGTTGCGGATAGCGCTCCTGCAACGCCTCCGCATAACGCCAGTGCGTGGTGACGCGCTTGCCGTCGAGCACGCCCGCCGCCGCCAGCACGAACACGCCCGAGCAGATCGAACACAAACGCGCGCCGCGCGCATGGGCGGCGCGCAGCTTGCGCAGCAGCGCCTCGGGCGGACGCTCGTCGGCATCGCGCCAGCCCGGAATCACGATGGTCTGCGCGCGATCGAGCATGGCCAGCGTATAAGGCGCCGACACGGTCACGCCGCCCGCCGCGCGCAGCGGCCCGCGCTCGGCCGCGCACACGGCGAAGCGATACCACGCGACGTCGAGTTCGGGCCGTTCGAGCGCGAACAGCTCCGTCACGCAGCCAAATTCAAAGGTGCAGAGACGGTCGTAAGCCAGCGCGACGACGAGATGAGGAGCGGTGCGAGACATGGCGCGATGTTACCGGAAAATGACGATCGCGCCACTGTCGGCGAAGTCGCTGCGCACGCGACAATGCCTCACATCGACACTCGAATACGGAGCGCAACCATGACCGTTCAGACGCAGCTTTCTTCGCAGCCTTCCTCTCTCGTCAGCGAGATTCCCGCCGCCGCGAGCGCGGACGCGCTGACGCATTTCAGCGCCTCGCTGGCGTTCGAAACCGATTGCTGGGACGTGCATGCGGCGCTCGCCGATCGCAGCCGCCAGCCCGATTTCGTACTGCTCGACGTACGCAGCCCCGCGCTCTACGCGCAGGGTCACGTGCCGGGCGCGATCAACCTGCCGCACGGCAAGATCGTCGCGTCGAAGCTCGAAGCGTATGCGCCCGACACGCTGTTCGTGACGTATTGCGCCGGGCCGCACTGCAACGGCGCGACGCGCGGCGCCATCCGGCTCGCGCGGCTCGGCCGCCCGGTGAAGCTGATGATCGGCGGCATCACCGGCTGGCTCGACGAAGGCTTCGACCTCGAACAAGCCTAGCCGCCGGCTTCCGTCGATTCCTCGGCGGCGCCGCCGGTTTGCGCGGCGGCGGCGGCATCGTCGGCGCGCACCAATAGCACCGGACACGGCGCCTGACGCGCGACACGCTCGGCCACGCTGCCGAGCAATGCACGACGCATACCCCGCCGTCCATGCGTGCCGATGACGACGAGCCGCGCGCCGCAAGCCGCGGCCTCGCGCGCGACGCCGCCCGCAATGTCGTCGTTCAGGTTCGCGAGCTGGATCAGCTCCGTCTCGCAGGCCACGCCCGCCACCCGCGCCTGTTCGTAGGCTTCCCTCAGCAAGCGCCGCGCGTCGCCGCGCATGGCGTCCAGCAGATCGGCGGGCACATAGCCCGCGCCCATCCCGAACGGCGACACGGCGTCGAGCACGTGCACCACGCGCAGTTCCGCCCCGCAGATATCGGCGAGCCGGATCGCATGGGCGAGCGCGGCGCGCGACATCGCGCTGCCGTCGTAGGCGACCAGAATCCTTTCATACATCGCGTACCCTCCTCTCGTGTCGCGGCCGTTGTCTTTACACTTTTTGACTTTAGAGGCCGAGGAGAAGCGTGCGTTGACAGGTATCAAACAGATATCCGGCGCGCGTTCCGGATCGCTACAATCGTGCGCATCCGTCACACGAGGCGCGCGCCGATAGCTTTCACGGTGAGCCCTCCGCATTCGCACAAGGACCGCCGCCGTGATCACCTGCACCCTGCGTTACGTCATCGACCCTTACCGCCTGGCCGAATTCGAGACTTACGCCAGAATGTGGATTCCGCTCGTCGAGCGCTTCGGCGGCCAGCATCACGGCTACTTTCTGCCGTCCGAAGGTGCGAACAACATCGCGCTCGCGCTGTTTTCCTTCCCGAGTCTCGCGGCTTACGAAACCTACCGCGAGCGTTCGGCGACCGATCCCGACTGCCAGGCGGCCTTCGGCTATGCCCACGAAAACCGTTGCATCGTGAGTTATGAACGCAGTTTCATGCGGCCCGTATTCGGGTAGGATGCCGGATATCGCGCGCCTCGCAACACAACGACCCTCGCACCCAGCCGCCGCGCGCGGGACCGGGCGCGCTCCCAACCTCGCCACCACACCGCACCGCTATGCAACAAGGCACTCCGGCCACCGCCGCCAGCTTTGCCAATATGGGCGTCGACCTGCTCGACTTCTTCGACGTCACGCCCACCTCGTTGTGGCTCGAAGACTATAGCCAGTTGCGTGCGCTGTTCGAGCGCTGGCGGGCGGCGGGTGTCGTCGATATTCGCGCCTTTCTCGAAGAAGATCCGCGCCGCGTCGCCGAATGCTCGGCGTGCATCCGCGTGCTCAAGGTGAATCGGCACACGCTCGAGCTTTATGGCGCGAGCAGCCACGAGGAACTCACCGCGCGCCTCGCCGACGTGCTGCGCGACGACATGTTTCAGGCCCACGTCGGCGAACTCGAACAGATGTGGGCCGGCGAGCCGCGCTTCCAGAGCAAGAGCGTGAACTACACGCTCGGCGGCCGGCGCATGGACATTCTGCTGAACGGCGTGATCCTGCCCGGCCATGAGGCCGACTGGAGCCGCGTGCTGGTGGCGATCGAAGATGTCTCCGCGCTGGAAGATGCGCGTCAGCGCGCGGCCGCGAGCCAGCTCTACGCGCAGGGCATTTTCGAGCACGCGCCGGTTTCGCTGTGGGTTGAAAATTTCTCGGCGATCCGCGAATTGCTGGAAGAAGCGCGCATGCAGGGCATCGTCGATTTCCGCACGTTCACCGACGTGCATCCTGAGTTCGTCGAGCGGTGCATGAGCGAGATTCAGGTGCTCGACGTGAATCACTACACGCTCGGCATGTATCGCGCGCCCGACAAGGCCACGCTGCTCGCGCGCCTGCCCGACGTGTTCCGCGACGAAATGCGTCCGCATTTTCGCGAGCAGTTGCTCGATCTCTGGGAAGGCCGCCTGTTTCAGCAGCGCGAAGTCGTGAATTACGCGCTCGACGGCAGCGAGCTGAACGTGCATCTGCAGTTCTCGGTGTTTCCCGGCCACGAGGAAAAGTGGGATCTCGTGCTGCTCGCGCTCACCGACATCACCGCGCGCAAGAAAGCCGAGGCCTACCTCGAATTCCTCGGCAAGCACGACGTGCTCACGAAGCTCAAGAACCGCTCGTTCTATGTCGATGAATTGAACCGGCTGCAACGCAAGGGGCCGTTCCCGGTCAGCGCGATCGTGGTCGACATGGACAATCTGAAGACCGTCAACGACCAGCTCGGCCACGCGGCCGGCGACGCGCTGCTGCGCCGCGCGGGCGAAGTGCTTGCGAAGGCGATCCAGAAGCCGTATCACGCGGCGCGGATCGGCGGCGACGAATTCGCCGTGCTGATGCCGGGCGCCGACGCGCGCGATGCGGAAATCGTCGCCGACAGCATTACGAAACTCGTCGAGCTGAATAACCAGTTCTACGGCGGGCCGCGTCTGAGTTTTTCGCTCGGCTGGGCGAGCTGTGGGGAAGGTGAAAGCGTGGAGGGCATGCTGCGCGAAGCCGACGCCGCGATGTACGAAGCCAAACGCCAGCGCTACGAACTGCACCGAAACGGCGCGGTGAACGAGAGCGTGCGCGCCTCGGCGGGCAAGAACGAGGCATAACTGCACGCGTAATGGCACACGTAATGGCGCGTAAAGAACGCCGCGTAAAAACCGTAGCGTAAAACAGCGCGGCGTGAAAAAAGCCGCGCCAGAAATGCACACCGGGAGCAAGGCGCGACGCGCCCTGCTCCCGGCTTGAGATGCGTTGCCGCCCGAAGGCGTGCCACGCGGCGGAGGCAGACGACCTGTGGCCGCCCGCGCCCGCCTGGTTCGACGACGCGGCTAACCGGACTAATCAGCGAGCCAATCAGCGGCGGTCAGCCGGCGGCAGACGACATCACGACGCGTTGACGGCGTCCTTGAAGGCCTTGCCAGCCGTGAACTTCACCGTCTTCGCCGCAGCGATCTGGATTTCCGCGCCCGTGGCCGGGTTACGGCCGACGCGAGCGGCACGTTGGCCGGTCGAGAACGAACCGAAGCCGACGAGCTGCACGGAATCGCCCGACGTGACCGCCTTGGTGACCACTTCGAGGATCGCGTCGATTGCGGCTCCCGTGGCTGCCTTGGTCTCGCCCGTGCTTGCGGCGACTGCGTCAATGAGTTCCTGTTTGTTCATCTGCTTCCTGTGTTGAGTTGAGAAAACCTGCATACCCTACCGCACAAGGGCGAAACAGGCAAATCGCGTTGCATATCGAAACCTCCGGCACACGGGGCTTACACCGTCCTGCCGCGAGCTGGAACGAATCGTGCAGAGCGATTTTCCCGCCTAATTCATGACTATTTCGCGTATTTTCACAAAAACCACCGATATTCGCGTGCGTGGATGGCGTTCATGAAATCGAGATGGTCTTGCCGTTTATTTTCACAAAAAACCATCGTGAAGTCCTCGCCGAGCCCTTCCCGCACGCCCGCATGCGAGCGCATCGCGGCCACCGCCGAGAGCATGTCGCCCGGAAAATCGACGCCGCTCGCACGGTTTTCGTTGAGCGGCGCAATGGGTTCGTGCTGCGCATCGAGGCCGTATTCGATGCCCGCGAGAATGGCGGCGAGCACCAGATAAGGGTTCGCGTCGGCGCCCGCGAGACGGTGTTCGATACGCAGATTCGCCTCGTCCGACTCCGGAATGCGGATGCACGCATCGCGATCCTCGAAGCCCCAGCTCGCCCGGCTAGCCGCGTTGACCATCGCGCCGTAACGGCGAAACGCGTTATGGTTCGGCGCAAAAACCGGCATGCAATTTGGCAGCAGCGCGAGGCAGCCGGCCACCGCGTGACGCAGCCCGCGCCGGCCGTTCGCCGCGAGTGCGTTGCGGCCGGCGGCGTCGTAGAGACTCACGTGCACGTGCATGCCGCTGCCTGGCGCATCGAGCCACGGCTTCGACATGAAGCTCGCGCGATAACCGTGCTGCATGGCCACGCCGCGCGTGCTGCGGCAAAAGAGCGCCGACCAGTCGGCGGCACGCAAGGCGTCGTCGCAATGGCCGAAGTTGATCTCGAACTGGCCCGGCCCGAGCTCCGCCGTGATGACCGTCGCGTCCACGCCCTGCTCGCGCGCCGCGTCGACCATCTCGTGCAGCACCGGCGCGAAACGCGACAGGCGCTCGATATGCATGTTCGGTTGATCGTCCTCGTCGCCGCCGAGCGGATCGCGCGCGTGACGCGGCAGGCCCTCGCTGAGCTTCGCATCGAACAGATAGAACTCCAGCTCGAACGCGACGACCGGCCTGAGTCCGCGCCGCCGGAAACGTTCGAGCACGCGCGCGAGCACTTCGCGCGGTTCGAAGCCGATGGGGGCCGCCGTGCCGTCAGAGGTGATGAGCATCTGCGCGAGCGGCCGCGATTCCCAACGTACACGCTTGAGTGTGCCGGGCACGAGACGGCGCGGCGCGTCGGGATCGCCGTCGCGAAAACAATAGTCGCCGATCGGATACACGCCGCCCTGCGTGCCTAGCAGGATGCAGTTTTGCGGCAGTTTGAGCAGCGCGCCCGCGGCGACCTTTTCGAGCATGTCGATCGGATAGCGTTTGCCGTAGAAATGCCCGGGAAGATCGAGGCAGATCAGATCGACGTAACGCACGTCGGGATGCGCTGCGCGAAACGCGCGGACTTCGCGCAGCAGATCGGCAGCGTTGGCGGGTTCATGCGCAGTTTCATGGGCAGTTTCATGGACAGTCACTTCGATTCCCTCTTGTTCGTGTCGCGAGAATGACAATGTTTTTCGGGTTTTAGTTCGATATTTAATTCGGAGTACAAATAACCATGAATACGCCGCTACGCGACGTACGGCAGCTATCGCCGCCAGCAACAGGCGTAATTATGCAAACACCCAGAGCACGCGTGCGTTCTGTTCCGAGCGGTTCGCGTAGCTGAAACGACAGCGCGAGGGCAACTGGAAGCTGTCGCCGGCGCGCAGCGTGACTTCGTCGTTTTCGCCGTCGACCCAGATCGTGAGTTCGCCTTCGAGCACGAAACCGCCCTGCTCGTCGCTGTCGTCGACGGGACGCTCGCCGCTCGTCGCGCCCGGTTCGAGCAAACTCTCCAGCATCGAAAATCCGCCCGACGACATGGTCGGCGACACCAGCACGTCGGTAATGCCGCCGCCGTAATAAAGCGTGCGCCGCTCGCCGGGCCGCGTCACCCACGGCAGCGCGCGCGGCTTGCTCACGCTGTAAAAGTACGTGGTGGGCGTCTGCAGCGCTTCGCCGATCGCCGTGAGATCGGCCACCGTGGGCCGCGAGAGACCGCGCTCGACCTGCGAGAGAAAGCCCACCGAGCGCCCGATCTTCTGTGCGAGGTCGGACAGCGTCACCTTCTTGTGCTTGCGCAGATCGCGAATCAGGATCGCGAGACCTTCGATTTCTTCCTGCTTGTCCATGTGCATTCCATCGGGTCGGGCGGAATTGAAGCGCGGGCGGCGGCGCTAGACGACATCGCGCAGCCGATACCAAAGCTTGCCGAGCGCCTCGAGCGGCGCAGCGAGCGCGTCGCCGCCAGGAAAACGCGGATTATGGATGGCCTCGTAATGCGAGAGCAAGCGCGTGTCGCCGAGGATCGCGTCGGTCACCGCGCGCGCGGCGGCCAGCGTCGGCAATACGCCGTGGCCGGAAAAACCTTGCAGCCAGTACCGTCCGCGCGCATGGCCAACATCGGGCGTACGCCGGATGCTGATATCGATATGGCCGCCCCACGCATAGTCGAGCGCCACGCCGCGCAACTGCGGAAACGCGCGTTCGAGGCTCGGGCGGATCGCCGCGCGAATGTCTTTCGGGATGCCGCCGAGATAGGTGCACGCGCCCCCGAACAGCAGGCGATGATCGGGACTCAGGCGGAAGTAGTCGGGCACGAACTGGTTGTCGATCACACAGCTATTGCGCGGCAGCAGCGACTGCGCAAGCGACGGATCGAGCGGCGCCGTGGCGACCTGATACGTGCCGACGGGCAGCACGCGGCGCGCCAGATCGCGGTCGAGGCGATCGATATAGGCATTGCAGGCGAGCACGAGCGTACCGGCGTGCAGCGTGCCGTGCGGCGTCGTGACGACGAAACCGGCGGGCGTTTCGCGCCACTCGCGCACGCGCGTCAGCTCGAAAATGCGCCCGCCCGCGCGCTCGATGGCCGCCGCGAGACCGAGCGCAAGCTTGAGCGGATTCAGATGTCCCGCCTCGGGATCGTACAGCGCCGCGCGATAGCGGCGGCTGCCCACCCACTCGGGCATCTCCGCTTCGGGAATCACGCGCAGCGCGTCGTAGCCCCACTTCTGCTGCGCTTCGTCGCGTGTTTCTTCGAGCAGCGCAACGCGGCTGCGCTTCACGGCGGTCCACAAACTGCCCGGCCGATAGTCGATGTCGAAACCGTGACGCGCGGGCAACTCGCGCACTTCACGCGCGGCCCAGCGCATGCTGTCCCACAGTTCACGCGCGCGTTCGACGCCGAGCGAATGTTCGAGCGGGCCCATGTCGCAGGACCAGCCGAGCAGCGCCTGGCCGCCGTTGCGCCCGGACGCGGCCCACGCGACCCGGCTCGCCTCCACCAGCGCCACGCGCTTGCCCGCCAGCGCGAGCCGCAGCGCCGTGTGCAGGCCGCTGAACCCGGCGCCGACGATCGCCACCTCGGCGTCGTGATTGCCCTCCAGCGCGGGGCGCTCGGGCAACGCGCCCGGCAAGGTGCGGGCGTAGTAGCTGTCAACGTGTTGAGTCGATTCGACGAACATCGCGGCATCCGTGAAATTTTATCGGCCAATTTTCATGAAAAATTAGCACGACAATTTCACGGATGCAAATCGGGGACGCCCAAGGGCGTCGCCGATCAGTTCGCTGCGGTTTGCGCGCCCTGCTGCAGAAAGCGCGCGCGCATCGGCTTGAGCACGAACAGCGCGAGCACGGCGGTGACGATGTCGAGCGTGATCGCCGAGGCGAACACCGGCACCCAGCTGCCCGCATGCAGATGCAGCAGCGCTGCGAGCGGGCCGCCGAAGATCGAGCCGATGCCCTGCGAGATATAGAGCCAGCCGTAGTTCTCGGTCGCGTGGCGCGTGCCGAATGTGTCGGTCAGCGTGGACGGGAACAGCGAGAAGATCTCGCCCCAGCCGAAGAACACCACGCCCGAGAGCAGCACGAACAGCACGGCGTTATCGCGCGTCAGCAGCCAGAGCGCCATCGCGACGCCTTCGAGCGCAAAGGCGAAAAACATCGTGTTTTCACGGCCAAAACGATCGGAGACCCAGCCGAACAGCGGACGCGTGAGGCCGTTCGTGAAGCGGTCGATGGTCAGCGCGAGCGGCAGCGCGGCCATGCCGAACACCACCACTTTCGTGATGCCGAAGTCCGCCGCGAAGGTCGCCATCTGCGAGGTGACCATGAGGCCCGAGGTCGACATCATCGTCATCATGGCGAACATCAGCCAGAACAGCGGCGACTTCATCATCTGCGACGGACGCAGGTTCGGCACGCTTGCCGACGCATTCACGTTTGCTGCCGAAGCCGTCTGTGTCGGCGCAGCATCGCGCGGCACGCGCAGACCTTGCGAGGCCAGAAAGCCCACGACCGCAAACGCGATGCCGTACATCCACAGCGTCGCGTCGAGGCCGCGCGTCGCGAGCGAAGCCGAGATCGGGAACGTCGTGACGATCGCGCCCATGCCGTAACCGGCCGCCACGGCGCCCGCCGCGAAGCCGCGTCGATCGGGGAACCAGCGCACCATCAGCCCGACCACGCCAACATAAACGATGCCCGTGCCGAGCCCGCCCACAAGGCCGTACGTGAGGTAGAGCATCGATGTGCTCGTGACCAGCGAAGCGAGCACCCAGCTCAGCCCCGACATCACCGTGCCGAGAGAAATCAGCAGACGCGGGCCGAAGCGGTCGATCAGCTTGCCCTGAAACGGCGAGAAAAAGGTCTGCAGGATGATCAGCAGCGAGAACGTGACCTGCAGTTCGGGCAGCGGCACGCCGAGTTTCGCGGACAGCGGTTTGGTCAGCAGCGTCCACACATATTGCGGACTCGAAATGGCCATCATGCACAGCAGGCCGAGGCCGAGCTGAAGCCAGCGATTGTGCGTCGCGACGGCGTGCGTGCTTGCGGTGGTCTCCGCGCCGAGCGTCTGAATGCGTGAATTCATGTGTTTTCCCCGTTGAATGCGGATGAAAAAGGACGAGTGCCGCCCTCCGGTTCGGCACAACGCCGAACCGGATATAAAAAACAGTCGATGAGTTAACTCAGTGCATGCGTCAGGTCATGCGATGGATCGCGCTACCAGCCCGCGGCCGAACCGTCGCTGCGTGGATCGCTGCCCGCCTCCATCAATCCATTCGGATACCGAATGATTGCACCGGCATGACCCATCGCTTCGTCGTAAGCGTCGAGCACTTCGACGTCGTGGCCGAGCGCGCGCAAGGCATCGACGGTGGCCGCCGGGAAACGCGCTTCGAGTTTCAGCGAATCGGTCGATTGACCCCACGTGCGCCCGAGCAGCCAGCGCGGCGCGTCGATCGCGGTCTGCGGATTCCAGCCGTAACGCGCGATGCGCGAGAACACCGCGCTTTGCGATTGCGGCTGGCCGTCGCCGCCCATGTTGCCGTAGACCATCGTGCGGCCATCGGTGAACTGCGCGAGCGCCGGATTGAGCGTGTGGAACGGACGGCGCCCCGGCATCAGCGGATTCAGCGAAGCGGGATCGAGCGAGAAACTGCAGCCGCGGTTCTGCCAGTTGATGCCCGAATCCGGCAGCACGATGCCGCTGCCGAACTCGTGATAGATGCTCTGGATAAAGCTCACGGCTACGCCGTCGTTGTCGACGACGCCCATCCAGACCGTGTCGCCGGGCCCGCGGCCGTTGCCCCACGGCATCGCGCGCGACATCGACACCTGGCGCGCCATCGCATCGAGTGCCTCGGGCGCGAGCAGCGCGTCCGGATCGATGCGCATATGGTCGGGATCGGTCACGTGCTCGTCGCGCACCTTGAATGCGAGCTTGGTCGCTTCCACGCAGGCGTGCACGAAGTCGGGGCCGAGCGGGTCCATGCCGTCGGTCAGCACGCGATCGAGCACGCCGAGAATCAGCAGCGACACGAGGCCCTGCGTCGGCGGCGGCATGTTGTAGACCGTGCCGAGCGTGTGGTCGAGCGCGAGCGGCGTGCGTTCGCGTGCACGATGGCGTTCGAGATCGTCGAGCGTGATGAGCGTTTCCAGCGACGAGAGATCGCGCGCGATGCTGCGCGCGAGATCGCCGCGATAGAAGTCGTCGAGGCCTGCGTCGGCGAGTTGTTGCAGCGTCGCCGCGAGCCGCGCGTTCGTGAAGCGCTCGCCGGTCTGCGGTGCGCGGCCATCGGTCATGAAGGTCTGCGCGAAGCCCGGCACGTGCTGCAGTTCGACGCCCTTGCGCGCGACGCAATCGGCGTGACTGCGCGTGACCGGCGCGCCGTGTTTCGCGTAGTGAATCGCGTCTTCGAGCAGGCGCGCGACGGGCAGCCGACCGCCGAGCGCGGCTTGCGAATGGCGCTGCGCGAAGTCCCAGCCGGACACGGTGCCCGCCACCGTATTCGCGGCGAGCGGGCCGCGCGCCGGCACGGCGTCCAGCCCGAACGCGCGATACGTGGCGATGTCCGCGCGCATCGCCGCCGCGCCGCACGCCTCGATGCCGATGGGCGCGTGACCGGGACGCGAGATCAGCCAGAAGCCGTCCCCGCCGATGCTGTTCATATGCGGATACACCACGGCAATGGTCGCGGCGGCGGCGATCATTGCCTCGACCGCGTTGCCGCCTTCGCGCAGGACGGCGAGCGCGCTCTGCGACGCGAGCGCGTGCGGCGCGACCGCCATGCCGCGCGAGCCGCGCGTGGGATTCAGGATGGGTGCAGCAGTGTGTTCGAGAGGCATCGACGTTTCCTTGTATACAACGAAAACGTTAATGCGAGATTCGTGCCAGACCTTGGTAAAAACCCTGAGAATGCCGATTGGATAAGGCTTTCAGCCTGCCTACGCTGCGCTTCGCCGGTGGCCGCGCCGTGCCGTCAGGTGGTGCGCCGAGGCCGCGCTGGTGCGTGCGCAACGGCATCGCGCCCCGTGTCGGTGCGCACGGCGCGCAGGCGTTGCAGCGTGAGACCGTTGACGCTCGCCTGACTGCCGCCGATATGACGCGAGACGAGTTCGACGCTCAGCGCGCTGTCGCCACGGCGAATGGCGTCGAGGATCGCGGCGTGTTCGTCGTAGGTTTCGGCGATGCCGTCGCCGTGCACGAGATCGAGCCGCCGAACCACGCGGATGCGGTCGGTCACGCGCTGCATCGTCGCCGTGAGTTCGTCGTTGCCCGCCGCCGCGACCAGCGCGTGATGCAGCGCCTCGTCGAGTTCGACGAGCCGGTGACCATCGGCGATACGCTGGGCGCGCCCCACTTTCCACGTGCGATCGAGCGCGTCGAGCAGCAGATGCAGTTCGGCTTGCGGCGCTTCGCCGCTGCACAGCTTGCGCACCGCGAAGGTTTCGATCATCTGGCGCATTTCGTAGAGATCGTCGAAACGCTTGTTGTCGATCGGCACGACTTCCCAGCCGCCGCGCACATAGCCCTGCATCAAGCCGTCGCTTTGCAGACGTTGCAGCGCTTCGCGCGCGGGCGTGCGCGAGACCGCGAAACGCTCGGCGATCGCGCCCTCGGTGAGCCGGTCGCCCGGCAGCAGGTGCATATCGAAAATTTCGTTGCGCAGCGTGTAATAGACGCGGTCCGCCCGCGTCAGCGCGGCGTCCGCTGCGATCGGCGCGGACGGCGGGCTGTCGTGGAGCGAGAGGTTCAGCTTGATGTCGGGCATGGTCGGAAAGCTTATCAAACGCGCCTGCCCGGAAGAAAACAATTGCGACGCCGCGCGGCTATCGCGTCGCGCTAGCGTGGCCCGTCGGGTGGCCCATCGTGCGGCACGAGCCCGTATTCCTGCAACAGCGTGCCGATCTGCGTCGCGTCGAGCTTCTTCAGCAGCAGATTGCGCAGGAACGCGGGGCCGGGAATATCGAGCGGCTTGCCGTCGCGCAGTCGCCCCGTCGCGGCCAGCAGGCTGCGCACATCGTAGGTGGAATTGAACACCTCCGGCACGCCGCGCTCGACGCCGAGCAGCGTGTAGACGGCTTCCATCGGCGTGCGCACCGAATACTCGGTGGTGAAGATGCAGTCGCGCTGCCGCGATTCGGCGAACTGGCCGATAAACGCGAAGTTGACCGCGCCCTTGGGCACGACATCGGGGCGATCGCCCGCACGGCGCGGCATGAAGAACGCGGTCACATACGGCATCATGACCGGCACGGTTTTCGCGCCGCTCGCGGCCAGTTCGTCGATCTGTTCGCGCGGCACGCCGAGGTGATAGAGCCACTCGCGCGTGATCTCCTCGCCGGTGCAATCCTGCATGGGCTTCTTGACGTAATCGCCGGGCGTATCGACGAACAGCGCGTAGAACCACACCACGATCTGGTCTTTCGGCTGCTGTTTAAAATGCGGCTGGCGATTGACTGTCCAGCTCAGCAGCCAGCTCGAATCCTTTGCCGTGACGATGCCGCCGGTCACGACCTTGCCGCTGAACGGATCGCGCTTCGCGATCTTCTGGATGTACTGAGGGATGCGCACGTCGAGCGTGGTGATCGTCGCCGATTCCCATTTGGTTTCGGCAATATGCGAGCCAAAGACCTCGGGGCGGCCGAACGCCGCGTCGCGCGCCGCGATGCGTTTCCACAGTTCCCAGGCGGGCGCCGGGCCCGCGTCGAGTTCAGCCGCAGTGTGGTGATCACCGTTGCGGGAGTTTTCGGTCAGCGAGCCGATGGTCATGAACACGAGATCGTCCGCGCCGAGATCGACGCCGCCCGCGGCGCCGTCACGCAACCAGTGAATACGCGTGGCCTGCTTGCGGCCCGGCTCGATGCGGAAATCGACGTCGACGACCTCGGTGCCGTACTGGAACGTCACGCCGTGATCCTGCAAATACTTCACGAGCGGCAGCACCAGCGACTCGTACTGGTTATAGCGCGTAAACTTAAGCGCAGAAAAATCGGGCAAGCCGCCAATATGATGAATGAAGCGATGCAAATAGAGCTTCATTTCCAGCGCCGAATGCCAGGCTTCGAATGCAAACATCGTGCGCCAGTACAGCCAGAAATGGCTGGCGAAAAAATCGTCGCCGAATACCTCGTTGATGCGCTTGCCTTCCATTTCCTCGCGCGTGGCGAGAAATAATCGCACGATGTCTTTCTGCGCCTGCTCGCTCAAACTGAACTGATTGTCGGTATGAGCGTCCTGCCCCTGGTTCACGGTGGCGCGCTGCAAGGAGTAATTGGGATCGTCCTTGTTGAGCCAGTAGAACTCGTCGAGCACGCTCGCATTCGGCACGTCCAGCGACGGAATGGATCGAAACAGATCCCACAGGCATTCGAAGTGATCTTCCATTTCGCGACCGCCGCGAATCACGAAACCTTTTTCCGGCTCCTTGATGCCGTCGAGCGCGCCGCCGGGAAGGTGCTGCTGTTCGAGAATGGTGATGCGCTCGCCCGCCATCTGCGCATCGCGAATCAGGAACGCCGCACCTGCCAGCGACGCCAGTCCCGAACCGACGAACCAGGC
This sequence comes from Paraburkholderia sp. SIMBA_027, assembly GCF_046535315.1. NCBI lineage: Bacteria > Pseudomonadati > Pseudomonadota > Betaproteobacteria > Burkholderiales > Burkholderiaceae > Paraburkholderia > Paraburkholderia sp. SIMBA_027. The sequence continues at coordinate 13,368 of NZ_JAWRWY010000001.1, read as the reverse complement.
GCGCTTGCCATCGACACCGGCTGGCTTGCGAGGACGGGCGAATGCTTCGTAATTGCCGCTGCTGTAGTACATGGCGCGAATCCTTTCGGAAAATCAAACAGAATTGGCTGACTCAAGCGACTCTAGCTTGAATGGCCGAATCGTGATCCGAAAGACGCCACAGTGCGCACGCGCGCTAAATGGGTGAATTCGCGTGTCTATAAGCGGTTGAATGACGTCGATGCGCGATTCACTGCCCTTTCGCGAATCACGCATGCGCGCATTTACCGCATACGATTGATTAACGTGACAGCGACGACGCCTGCTGCGCCCACGCTTTCACATAATCCGGCGCGTCGTCGGGGCACTCGCCCGCCTGCGCGGCGACGCGCTCGGGCGGCAAGGGCTTGAGCGCCAGCGGCAGCACGCCGGCCCAGACGGGCAACGCGAGATCCGCTTCGTCGTCGCTCGGACCGCCGGTGCGAATCTTCGACACCGCTTCGTCAAGCGGCAGACGCAGGATCGTCGTCGCGGCGAGTTCGTTGCGGTCGCCGCGACGCACTTCATTCACGCGTCCGCGCGCGATGTGATTGAGAAAGGCGTCGAGTGCGGCAGCCTTCTGCTCGGCGGGGACGACTTCGAACGCGCCGTAGATCATCGCCGAGCGATAGTTCATCGAATGGTGGAATGCGGAGCGCGCGAGCACGAGGCCGTCGAGATGCATGACCGTCACGCAGCACTGCGCGCCCTCGGCGGCGAGCTTGAGCATGCGGCTGCCATTCGAACCATGAATGTAGAGATGATCGCCCTCGCGCCAGCACGCTGTGGGAATGCAGTGCACGCCGCGCTCGTCGGCGAATGCGACGTGGCATACATAGGCATCGTCGAGAATCGCGTGCAGCGTGGCGGTCTCGTAGTCGGCGCGTTCCGCCATGCGACGCACGCGCGTGCGGGGCGACGGCGGCGTGCCCTTGCTGGCGACGGTATCGGTCTCGGACATCCTCGGCATCTCCTGGCTGGATGAAATGCCGATCAGACTAGCGAAGCGGTGGCTCCAGCGCTAGACCCAGCATATGCAACTTGCGTAGAGCCACGCCGAACCGCGAACTTCCGCGGGATTATGACTTTGTGGCGGTTTTGCGCGCGGGCCGCAGCGGTTTGGCGGCCGCTTCGGCAGGCCGCCCCGCGCGACGCGGCGCACGGCGGGCCGGCGCCTGCGCACTGGCCGAGCCCGATTTGCCACGGGCCGCATCGAGCTCTTTGGCTTGCGCCGCATGCGTGGCGCGCAGCGCTTCGAGCCGACCTTCCAGCACACCGGCCTGATGGCGCAAATCGCCAAGCTGCCCTTGCAGCGACTGAATTTCGGCACGCGCACTTTCCTCCGCGCGCGCCGCGCGCTTCGCGGCGGCTTCGCTATCGCGCTGCAAACGCGCAGCGGACGTGCGCTCGCGCTCAATCTCCAGCAGCGCGCGTTTCTCGGCGGCTTGCAGTCGCGTTTCGGCAAGCTCGGCGCTGGCGCGCTGTTTTTCGAGTTCAGCAGCGAAGTCCGCACGCGCCTGCGCCAACGCGGTGTCGCGCTCGCGATTTCCCTGCTGGAGGCGCTCGGCCTCGCCTTCGAGCGCCTCGCGCGTAGCCACCGCCGCAGCCTGGGCCTGCTCCAGTTCCTGAATACGCACCTGCGCCGCCAGCAGGGCAGACGTGCGCTGCTCCAAGGCGGTTTCCGTGCGCGCGAGATCGCTCTGCAAACCGGTGACGGCAACTTCGGCTTCCTGGCGCGCCGCCTCGACCTCCTCGCGCAGCGCGTCGAGCGACGCCTGGGCCGAGGCCGTTGCGCGCTGCCAGAGCGCCCCGATGAGTTCGCCCGCCGCGCCCTGCAACTCCTCGGGCAAGTCCGCGTGCTCGATGCGCACACGGCTCTTCTCGCGCAACTCCGCCCAGAACTCGGACAGCACCGCCGTGGGCGTGCCCATGCTGCCGCGGCGCACGAGCTGGTACAGCCGGTTCGCCGTAGGCGTTACGCCGAAGCGAAAGAACAGCAGCGCGCACACTTCGCGATACAACTCGCGCGTCTTGGGAAAGTCGGCTTTGAGACGCTCGATTTCCGCGGCGATGCGGACTTCGTCGGGGGCAATATCGGACATGGCGAACTTTGACGGCAGTAATTTCTAAAATAATACTACGTAAACCGTCAACTTTCTACTTTTCATACCTATAAATTTGACATTAACCGTATAATGTCGCTACTTCAGCCGTCTCACCCCGTGCAAATGCCACGCAGCGTTTTGCCAGCACATCGGTCGGGTCGATCAGCGTCACGCGCGCGCCGCTGGCCGATTGATACGCCCCACCGGCGAGCAGCAGCGGCAACTCGGTGCAGCCCAGAATGACCACCTCCACGCCTTCGGCAATCAAACCATCCAGCGCGGCCGCGATATCGTCGAAACACGGCCCGCTCGTGAAACCCGCCTTCACGCCCTGCTTGCCGTAGATCGCCGCCATCACACGCGCCTGCAAGGCGGCATCGGGCGCCATCTCGCGCAATCCCTGCGATTCGAGCGCCTGGCGATAGACCCCGCTTTCAATCGTCCCCGACGTCGCGAGCACGCCCACCTCGCGCAGCGCCGGAAACGCCGTCCGCAGATAGCGCGCCGTTTCGGTCAGCATATTGACGATGGGCACGCCCAGATGAGGCTGGATGCGTTCGACGAACGCATGCGCCGTGTTGCACGGCATGGCGATCACATCCGCGCCGCCCTCCTCCAGCCGCTTGCACGCGGCATAGAGCGAGAGCGTGGGATCGACGCCGTCACCGATCAGGTTTTCCGTGCGATCGGGAATTTGCGGATTTTGCTCGACCAGCATTTTGATGTGGTCCTGATCGCGCGCAGCGGGCGTATTGCGCACGACCTTGTGCAGAAAATCGACCGTAGCGGCCGGACCGATGCCGCCCACCACGCCCACTTTGATGGGCTGTACCGGCACGGCACAGCGGCCCTCAATTGCATACAGTGCGTAAGCGAGATTCGCGTCGATAACCGGCACGCCGCGCGCGGCGCTTTCGACGGCGCCACGCGCGTCATCGTCCAGATCGTGCACGATGATTTGCGCGCCTTGCTCGATCAGGCTTTCGCACGCCGCCTGAACATCGCCGCGTTCGATGCCTTGCTCACGCGGATAAACACAAGTCAACGGCAACCTCGCGTGCGTATCATCGGCATTCAGAAAGCCCACGCACCGTGCGTCAGGAAACGATTCCACCACGACACGCTGCACCGCGTCGCCCCGGTCGAGAATCTGCACACGCGCATTCGCCCTCAATTCGTCGATGAACGCAGCGCTCGTGAGAGACGGCAACAACACCGTCGTCACGCCGCTTTTTTCGAATTCGCGAATCGTGTCGAATATCCGCAGTTTCCATGCGGATGAATCGAGCGCCTCGCCACGCCACGGCAATTGCCGATAGATCGCATCGAAATCCGCAGCGTCCGCGCGCGCCGATGCCAACTTCGCCAGCAGCCGGACCAACTCCGCGCCCGCCAGCGGCACGACCCCGCCAATCACACCAAACTTCCGCCCCTTCAGGCCAGCGCATTGCGTCACTTCGCGTCTCCCTGCGCCTGCGGAAACAGTCCTTGCACCGATGCATCGCGCTGCGGCTCACGCGCGGCTTCCCACTTTGCGATCACGGCGGTCGCCACGCTGTTGCCGATCACGTTGGTCATCGTGCGACCCATATCGAGAATCTGGTCGATGGCGAGCACCATCGCCACGCCCGCAGCGGGCAGATGAAACATCGGCGCCACGGCGGCCACCACGACCACCGATCCACGCGGCACGCTCGCCATGCCCTTACTGCTCAACATCAGCACGAGCAGCATGAAAATCTGCTGCGAAACCGGCATATCCACGCCAAAAGCCTGTGCAATGAAAATCGCGGCGAACGCCTGATACATCATCGATCCGTCAAGATTGAACGCATAGCCGAGCGGCAGCGTAAAACCCACCACTTTCTTTTCCACGCCGAATCGTTCGAGTTGCTCCGTGAGGCGCGGATAGGCCGCTTCGCTGCTCGCCGTCGAGAACGCAATCATTGCGGGCTCGCGAATCGCCTTGAGCAAGGGGCCGACACGTCTGCCCAGAAACAGATAACCGATACCGACAAGCATCGCCCACAGCACCAGCAAGCCCAGATAAAACGAGCCGATCAATTTGCCGTACGTGTAAAGCACGTCGAGGCCGCGCAGCGTCACCGCCGAAGCAATCGCGCCGAAAACACCGAACGGCGCGGCGCGCATCACGTAATTCGTCACGCGCAGCATGACCGGCACCATGCCATCGATACAGTCGATCACGACGGCTACACGCGACTGCCGTTTAAGCGCGCCGAGCGCGAGCCCGAGAAACACCGAGAACACCAGAATCTGCAGGATGTCGTTGCGCGCCATCGCATCGAGCAGACTGGTCGGAAACGCGTGCGTGAGCACGTCCTTCACGTTGAGCGCCGCCGTGTTGAGCCCGGTATCGACTTCGCCCGTACCGGCCGTCATATGCAACCCCGCGCCAGGTTGCAGCGCATTGGCGAGCACGAGGCCCAGCGCCAGCGAAATGAGCGACGCGCACACGAACCAACCCACCGAACGCAGCCCGATCCGTCCGACGTCCTGCCCGCTCTCCATGCCCGCCAGCCCGGAAACGAGCGTGACGAACACCAGCGGCGCGATAATCATTTTGATGAGCCGCAGAAAGATGTCAGTGACGATCGAGAAATAACCGGCAATGGTTTTGGCGCTCGCGGCGTCGACGGCATGCGTATGGCAGACATAGCCTGCCGCCACGCCCAGCAGCATGCCGATGCCAATATTCAGAGTGAGGCGATTCTTCATATCCGTCCTTGAATGGCGCGCGACGAAGGCCGCGCAATCAGAACGGATGGTAAGGAGGAGAAAAAAGAGGTCGATGCCGGTCTGGCATATGCGTATGCGAAACTCGCATAACGCGTGATTTTTCCGAATGGATCAGCGACTGTCTTGTGCGACCGCGCGCAAATGCTGCCAGAGCGTATCGATGAATTCGCTGCGATTCGAGGCGTCGCGGTACACGCGCAATTCCACGTCGAGATGCCACGCGGACGGCCCTGCCGGCACCAGTTCGCCGTCGGCCAGTTCACGCGCGATCGCGCTTTTCGGCAGCCATGCAACGCCTTCGCCTTGCATCACGAGTTCCTTGAGCACCGCCGCCATGTCCGATTCGTAGTGCAGGCGCAAGAGCGGTTTCGTGGCCGCGCGCCCGAGCAGCAGCGCCACGCAGCGGCCGAAATAACTCGTCTCCGTATAGGCGATATGCGGTAAAGGCTGTTTCGCGGTGCCGGGCAAACGGTAAGCGGGCGCGGATCGCGCATTCGGGCGACTGGCAGGCAGCAAGGTGTCGAGGCCCACAGTCACGTGCTCGTATCGGGCGGGATCGAGATGCAACGGCAGTTCGGGATGGTGATACGCGAACATGAGTTCGCAATTGCCATTCACGAGCATCAAGATCGAATCGTGCACGTTGGTCGGCACCACGCGCGCGGGAATCTCGCCAACATGTTTCGCGAGCTGTTTGAGCCACGCCGGCAGAAAATTCAGGGCGATCGTATGACCCGCCGCGATTTGCAGGCTCTTTCCGCCAATCCGCTGCTCGGTACGGATGATCGCGCGCGTATCGTAGAGTTTGCTGAGCACGTCGTCCGCCGCTTCGCGAAAGAGTTGCCCGGCGGGCGTTAAAACAGGCGGAAAACTGCTGCGATCAATCAGTTCCGCGCCCACCCATTGTTCGAGCGATTGAATGCGTCGGCTGAATCCGGATTGCGTGACGTTGCGAAACTCAGCCGCGCGCGAAAAACTCTGATATTGCGCGAGCGCGATGAAGTCTTCGATCCATTTGATTTCCATGCGCAAGACCGGCGCGCCATTCGCCGCGTGCTGTGATTGAACCGCGCCATTGTACGCCCGCGTGATCGCCGAACGCTTTACGGTTCAATACGGCGAATCGATTTGCGCAAGACGCGCTGCGAGCACGTCGATTTCCCAATCGGCGAACACTTCGATGCCATTCGCGCGCAATAACGCCGCCGTGACGCCTTCGCCTGCGAACTTGTGTCCGCTGAATGTGCCGTCGTATATGAAGCGGCTCCCGCATGAGGGACTGCCGTCGATCAGCAGCGCAAAACGACAGTCGTGTTCGCGTGCGAGATCGAGCGCCGCTTGCGCGCCCGCGATAAAGAGCGCGCTCACATCGGCGCCATACTCGTCGATCACATGCGCCGCGCCTGCGAGCACGGCATCGCCCGATTGCGACTGCGCGATTTCCGCAGCCGGACGCGGCACGGAAAATCCGCCGCTCAATTCCGGACAAATCGCCACGACGCGGCCTTCACGCTGCCACGCATCGAGCGCGGCATGCGCCAGCGTTTTCGCCGAACCGTTGTAACGCACGGGACGGCCCAGCAAACAGGCGCTGACCAGAATCTTGTGAGACATACGGATGCAATGCGCGGCAAGCGCTTAATCGAGTAAGGCACTATCCAGTTCGGCGACCGGCGCGCCCAGCGGCAAGGCGTCCGATTCGCCGTCCATCAGCGCGATGCGTGCGTAAAGATCGTCCCAGTCGACTGCGAGCAGCGGCGCCGTCAAATCGCCGCGCGCGCGATAGGCGAGAAACCGCATCCAGCCGTCGAGAAACACGCCGGCACCGGGCATCAGCAAACAAGGCGGCCTCGCCATCGCGGGATAGCGCACGGCGCTTTCGTCGAGCGCGGCGCGCAATGCCGGGGTATCGGCGCCACGCGTTCCGTGATCGGATACGAACTTTTGAACCGCCGTATCGACAATTGCCATTGGCAATTCAACATAGGCGGCGCGTACTTCGCCCAGTGTGCATTGTGTCGATTTCGACGATGCTTCAGTTAATTCATTCATGCACAGTCGTTTAAACACGACCGTTCGCGCCTGAAGCGGCAATGCATTCAATGACGTGGCGCCGTGCCGGAGCGCCTCTCTGAACAGGGGATAACGGCCCAACCAATGATCGATTTCGGACATGCATGACTCCGGCGCGGGACCGCGAGGCGTGCATCATGAAAACGGCGCCTCCTGCCCTGCTGCTGCTCTCAGGTTTTTTTATTCCAAAAACTATAACGTTGCGTCTTGCATCGCACAAGTGAAAGGTTCCGCATCATCGGTATTCATGCATTCGTCATAAAACCTGCAAGCGGAATTATTTTCGAATTTTTTTAGCGAAACACCGATTTATTTTTGGAACCAAGCCATCGAAAGCATTTCGTAAACATCGATCGCCACGCCGGCGTCGTCGCATCCCCACCCGCCGGCTAATCATTCTGGAGCCTCGATCGATGAATCATCCGAAACGCTTTCTGCTTGCCAATCTCGCGTGGTCTTCGGAGGTCGCCGCGCGCGAGCCCGAATTCTTCACGCAGCTCGCGCAAGGCCAGCGCCCGCGCGCGCTCTGGATCGGTTGCTCGGACAGCCGCGTGCCCGCCGAGCGCATCGTGAATGCGCAGCCGGGCGAACTGTTCGTCCATCGCAACATCGCGAACCTGTTCACCGCCGACGACGCCAACGCGTCGAGCGTGGTCGAGTACGCCGTGCATGCGCTCGAAGTCGAGCACATCATCGTCTGCGGACATCACCATTGCGGCGGCGTGCGCGCGGCGCTTTCCGCGCCGCTGGACGCGCTGCCGAACGTGAACCGGCGCATCGCCGGACTGCGCGAACTGGCCGGGCGTCACCGCCCCGAACTCGACGCCATCGCCGATCTCGATGCCCGCGTCGACCGTCTCGCGGAACTCAACGTGATCGAGCAGGTGCAGCGCCTCGAAGCCTCGCCGATCGTGCGCGCGGCGCGGCGTCCGCCGCAGATTCACGGCTGGGTGTTCGGTCTGCGCGAAGGCCGCCTGCTGCAATTGACCGAAGCCAGCGCGGCAGTCTGAGCAGACATTCCCATCGATCCTGAGCGCCAACGCCCGCTCATTCACGCCTTTCACGTCACCTTAGCGGACCCTTCACATGCCGAACTCCCGTCACATCGACCTCGCAAGCCTGCGCAGCGATTTATTCGCGGGCATCGTCGTCTTTCTCGTCGCGCTGCCTTTGTGCCTCGGCATCGCCACCGCATCCGGCGTCGAGCCGTTCGCGGGACTGCTCTCCGGCATTGTCGGCGGACTCGTCGTCGCCCTGCTCAGCGGCTCGCATCTGAGCGTGAGCGGCCCTGCCGCCGGGCTCGTAGTGATCGTCGTTTCCGCGATCGCCTCGCTCGGCAGCTTTTCGGCGTTTCTCGCCGCCGTGCTGATCGCGGGCGTCTTGCAGTGCGTGTTCGGCATGCTGCGCGCGGGGCAACTCGCGAGCTTCGTCCCGGTGCCGGTCATCAAAGGCATGCTCGCGTCGATCGGTCTGCTGCTGATCGTCAAGCAGGTGCCGCTCGCCGCCGGTTTGTCAGAGGGTTTGTCCGCTTCCGCCGCGTCGCTCGCCACGCCCTTCGGTGCGGTGCTCGTGCCCGCGCTCGTGCTGGCCGTGGTCTGCGTGATCCTGCTGTTCGTCTGGGAAACGCCGCGCGCGAAACGCTACGCGCTCGTGCGCATCGTGCCGGGACCGCTAGCGGTCGTGGCGCTGGGCATCGCGGCGACGCTCGCGCTCGACGCCTTCGCGCCTGCATTCGCCTTGCCGGGCGAGCAGCGCGTGGCGCTCGACGCGCTGCAATCGTTCGACACGCTCGCGGGCGCGCTGGCGTTTCCGGACTTCACGCAACTCGTCGATGCGGACGTCTGGCGCGTCGCGCTCACGCTCGCCGTGGTCGCGAGCCTCGAAACGCTGCTGAGTCTCGAAGCCGTCGAGCAGATGGACCCGCAACGCCGCCGCGCCTCGCCCGATCGCGAATTGAAGGCGCAAGGCGTGGGCAACATCGTGGCGGGCGCGCTCGGCGGCTTGCCGATCACCGCCGTGATCGTGCGCAGCTCCGCGAATCTGAACGCAGGCGCACGCACGCGTCTTGCGGCCTTCGTGCATGGCGCGCTGCTGCTTGCGAGCGTGTTCGCGCTGACCGCCGTGCTCAACCTGATTCCGCTCGCCTGCCTCGCCGCGATTCTGATCCAGACCGGCTACAAGCTCGCCAAACCCGCACTCTTCGTCTCGATGATGCGCGAAGGCACCGACCGCATCGTGCCGTTCGTGGCCACGATCGTGGGCGTGCTCGCGACGGACTTGCTGATCGGCATCGGTATCGGCATTGCGGTGAGCATGCTGCTGGCCATGCGCGCCAATCTCGACGACACCTTCGCGCTCGCCGAGCACGACGACCATTATCTGCTGTCGTTTCGCAAGGACGCGTCGTTTCTCGCCAAGCCGATGCTGATGCGCTGCCTCGCGCGCATTCCCGACCACGCGACGGTGTTGATCGACACGGAACGCGCCGATTTCGTCGACCGCGATATCCGCGACACGCTCGAACGCTTTATCGCCGACGCGCCGCGCCGAAGCATCGCCGTGGAAAACGTGCAGTGGCCGCGCCTGAATTCGACGCCGAAAAAGCGTTTGCCGTGGGCGCGTTCGCCAGGCGCGACGTCATAAAAAAAGCCGGGTATCGCTACCCGGCTTTTCTCCCCGTTTAAAGCGCTTATTCGAAATGCTCGCGCAACCATTTCTTGTTCAGTTTGCCGACGCTGGTTTTCTCCAGCGCCTCGACAAACTTCACGACCTCCGGCACCGCGTATTTCGAAATCGTCCCGTTCTCGCTGAACTTGAGCACGTGCTGTTTGAGTTCATCGGCCGTGACGGGATTGTGATCGGCGCGCAGCACGACGAGCGCGGCCGGGCGCTCACCCCATTTGTCGCTCTTGATGCCGATGACCGCCACTTCCGCCACGGCGGGATGCTGCGAAATCAGGCTTTCCACTTCCAGCGACGAGACCCATTCGCCGCCCGACTTGATCACGTCCTTGATGCGGTCGGTGATCTGCAAATAGCCGTCCGCGTCGATGCGCGCCACGTCCTGCGTATGCAGATAACCGCCTTCCCATAGCGTGGCCGACGCTTCCGGATTGTGCAGATAGCCTTGCGTGAGCCACGGCGCACGCACGACCACTTCGCCGCTCGCGCTGCCGTCGTGCGGCAGATCGCGCATTTCCGTATCGACAATCCGCAGATCGACGAGCGGAATCGGCAAGCCCGTGCGGCAACGCAAACTCACTTCCTCGTCGAACGAAAGCGCTTCCTTCTGCGGCTTCAATTGCGCGAGCGTGAGCACCGGACACGTTTCCGACATGCCGTAGCCCGTGAAAATATCGATGCCGCGTTCGAGCGCCGCGCGCGCGAGACCCTGCGGCAGCGCGCCGCCGCCGATCACGACTTTCCATTTGCTGAAGTCGGCGGATCTGGCCTGCGGGCAATTCAGCAGCATGTGCAGAATCGTGCCCACACAATGCGAGAACGTCACGCCTTCGTCGCGCAGCAATTCGACCAAACGGTCAGGCACATAGCGTCCCGGATACACCTGCTTCACACCCAGCACCGTGGCGATATACGGCATGCCCCACGCGTGCACATGGAACATCGGCGTGATCGGCATATACACGTCGCCGCGATGAAAACGCTGGCCCGATTCGGGACTCGTCAGCGCCGCCATCACCGTAATCGTATGCAGCACCAGTTGCCGATGCGAGAAATAGACGCCCTTGGGCAAACCCGTCGTGCCCGTTGTATAGAACGTGGTGGCGCGCGTGTTTTCGTCGAAGTCGGGGAAGTCGTAGTGCTCGCTGCACGATGCGAGCAATTGCTCGTATTCGCCGGCGAATTCCAGACCGTGCGTATCGCTGACGTTGCCGTCGTCGTCGATCAGAATCAGCGTGCGGACCTTCTCCAGCTTGTCCCGAATCGCCGCGAGCACGGGCAGAAAATCCGCATGGACGAGCAGCACTTCGGCGCCCGCGTGATTGATCGTGTAGGCGATCTCGCTTTGCGACAGACGGATATTCACCGTTTGCAGCACCGCGCCCATCATCGGCACGGCAAAATACGCTTCCAGATAACGATGGCTATCCCAATCCATCACTGCAACCGTGGTGCCAAATTGCGTGCCCACGTTTTTCAATGCGTTCGCCAGCTTGCCCACACGCTGACCGAATTGCGCATACGTAATGCGCGTCGTGCCGCGATAGACGATTTCCTGATTCGGCGTTTGCTGCAACGGCGTGAGCAGCAAGCGTTTGATCAGCAAGGGGTACGAATACGCCGATGCCATCGTTTCGCTGGAATGGTCGTGCATCGCTGTCTCCATCTTGGGATAGTTCAATTGCGGTGTTCAATGCAGACATGCCGCAGCGCGCGCTGCGGCATGTCGATATGGCCGGTTTAGCGGGATCGACGAAAAACGCGAAATACGCCGCGTTTAAGCCGCGTTCTCGAAGATCGCCGCGATGCCCTGGCCGCCGCCGATGCACATCGTCACCAGCGCATAACGGCCGCCGATGCGTTGCAGTTCGTGCAGCGCCTTCACCGTGATGAGCGCGCCGGTCGCGCCGATCGGATGGCCGAGCGAAATGCCCGAACCGTTCGGGTTCACCTTGGCCGGATCGAGGCCGAGTTCCTGCGTCACCGCACACGCTTGCGCCGCGAATGCTTCGTTCGATTCGATCACGTCGAGATCCTCGACGCGCAGGCCCGCGCGCTGCAGCGCGAGACGCGTGGCCGGCACCGGTCCGATGCCCATGTAGAGCGGTTCGACGCCCGCATGCGCGTAGGCGACGAGGCGCGCCATCGGTGCGAGGCCGCGCTGTTCGGCAGCTTCGCGCGACATCAGCAGCACGGCGGCCGCCGCGTCGTTGATACCCGAGGCGTTGCCCGCCGTCACCGTGCCGTTTTCCTTCGCGAACACCGGCTTGAGTTTCGTGAAGTCTTCGAGCGTGGCGTCGGTGCGCAGATGTTCGTCGGTGTTGAACACGACTTCGCGGCCCTTCACGGTGCGCGTGACCGGCACGATCTGGCCCGCGAAACGGCCTTCGGCGATCGCCTGCGCGGCGCGGCGATGCGATTCGAGCGCCAGCGCGTCCTGACGCTCGCGCGAAATCTCAAAGCGGCGCGCGACATTCTCGGCGGTCACGCCCATCGGCACCGTATCGAACGGATCGTTGAGCGCGCCGAGCATCATGTCGATCAGACGCGCGTCGCCCATGCGCGCGCCAAAACGCGCGTCGGGCGCGATATAGGGCGCGCGGCTCATGTTTTCCGCGCCTGCGCCGATCGCCACGTCGGCGTCGCCGAGCAGAATGGTTTGCGCCGCCGAAACAATCGCCTGCAAGCCCGATCCGCACAGACGATTGACGTTGAACGCGGGCGTCGATTCCGGAATGCCCGCGTTGATCGCGGCCACGCGCGAGAGATACAGGTCCTTCGGCTCGGTGGCGATGACGTTGCCGAACACGACGTGCCCCACGTCGTCGGCCTTCACGTTGCTGCGCGCCAGCAGTTCGCGCAGCACGATCGTCCCGAGTTCGGTCGGCGCCACGTCTTTCAGGCTGCCGCCGAACTTGCCGATTGCGGTGCGTACACCGCCCACTACGACGACTTCTTTGCTCATGTCTCTTCCTCGTTTGCTGGTCTGCGCAACAGCGCTGCGCACGCGTTACATATTCGGATAATTCGGCCCGCCGCCACCTTCCGGCGTGACCCAGACGATATTCTGCGTCGGGTCCTTGATATCGCAGGTCTTGCAGTGCACGCAGTTCTGCGCGTTGATCTGCAGACGGTCGCTGCCGTCGTCGTTCTTCACGAACTCGTAGACCGCCGCCGGACAGAAGCGCGCTTCCGGACCCGCATACGTGCGCAGATTCACATCGACCGGCACCTTCGCATCTTTGAGCGTCAGATGCGCGGGCTGATTCTCTTCGTGATTCGTGTTCGAAATAAACACAGAAGAAAGACGATCGAACGTGAGCTTGCCGTCAGGTTTCGGATACTCGATCGGCTTGCACTGCGACGCCGGACGCAGCATCTCGTTGTCGCGATGCTGATGATGCAGCGTCCACGGCACATTGCCGCCCATCAGCTTCTGCTCGAGCCCGACCATCAGCGTGCCGAGGTACAGACCCTTGCTCATCCACTGCTTGAAATTGCGCGCCTTGTACAGTTCCGTGTAGAGCCACGACTGCTTGAACGCTTCCGGATACGCCGTCAGTTCATCGCTCGTGCGACCGGCCTGCACCGCGTCGAACGCCGCTTCCGCCGCGAGCATGCCGGTCTTGATCGCCGCGTGACTGCCCTTGATGCGCGCCGCGTTCAAAAAGCCCGCGTCGTCGCCGACGAGCGCGCCGCCCGGAAACACGAGCTTCGGCAGCGACATCAA